>JAOAEJ010000055.1 GCA_026416815.1 Clostridia bacterium
GAGCTGTGAAAACAGGCATATAGATGATAAGGTTTTGTATCAAGCCTTTGTAAATACGTTTAATGTGATGGTGGAGAATAAGGAATATTTTATAGAAAAGTGGAAGAAAGAACTTAAAAGTGAGAATGTATTGGTAAGATATAAGGCAAAACAGTTTATGGGAATTTTAGCTGATGCACAACTGGTAGAGGATTTTGATATGGATATGTATTTTAGGATAATAGAGAAAATGACAGTGTTTGATGGGGAGAAGATAATAGTGAGTTTGCTTGATGGGACGGAGATTGAGGTTGTGGTTGAATAATATAAAAAATTAATAGAATGTTATGTTAAAATTTATCTTAAAATAATAATAATGAATTATGTGGAAAAATGTCTCAAAAGAATGTTGACTATATATATATATATATAATTGAAATATAGATAAAAATGTTACAAATTTATCAAACTAGGGTATATTTACTTTTATAATTTATAGGATTTTTAGAAACAAAATAAAATAGAGAAGGAATAAATGAATGATAAATTTTAATAAGAAAGGTTATTTGCGGAGACCTCAGGAGTACTTTGTGAAAGAAGGCTTTTTAAATTCCAACAATGAAATGTTGAGATGGATAATATGGAGATGTAGTAATAAACATGAAGTAAAGGAAAAAAAGAGTTGTGCGAACAAAAATATAGATAATAGAGTTTTATATCAAATTTTTGATGATGTGTTTAATGTACTTGTTGAGAATAAGGGGAAATGATCTGTATAACGGTATCTATTCTACAATAATATACAATAAATTTATAATAACAAACAAATTTCAAAGTTATATTTAATGTAAAAATCTAAGAAATAATACGAAACTAAAAGAATTTTAAAGATTGTTAGGGGAGGAGAATATATTGAGTAAAAGAATTTTAGAAATTAATAATCTATGCAAGAATTATAGCAAATTTTCACTAAGTAATATTAATCTAACTTTAGAAGAAGGTAAGGTTTTAGGATTAATAGGGCAAAATGGCGCAGGGAAAAGTACTACCATAAAGTCACTGTTAGGGTTAATTTCATATGACAGCGGAAGTATTTTAATCAATAATCAAGTTATGACACCTGATAATATAAATTTAAAACAGGATATAGGATATGTACCAGAAAATGTTTTCTTGTATCAAGATGTTAAGTGTAGGGAATTTTATAAATTTGTTAAGAGCTGCTATAAGAATTGGGACGATGATTTATTTTTTGAGTTATCAAAAGAGTTTGATTTAAATTTAGATAAGAGAATAAAAGAATTATCTAAAGGTAATCTAGTGAAACTATTAATAATAATTGCAATTAGCCATCATCCAAGACTCCTTGTATTGGACGAGCCTACATCAGGATTGGATCCATTAATAAGAAATCAAGTTCTGGATTATTTAAAAAAAGTTGTTGAAAAGGAAAAATGTTCAATTTTATTTTCTTCTCACATAACTGAAGATATTAATAAGTTAGCAGATACTGTAAGTTTTTTACACAATGGAAAGATATTACTATCTGAAAGTAAAGAAACAATTTTAAAGAAATATAAAAAAGTAGTGTTTAAAAATGAAATACCTAATAATATTAGAGAAAGTAGTAAATTTGTATGTAACAATGTGATTATGAAATGTGATGATAACGATATAGTAGACATGAATTTTAATCAGGAAGAATATTGTGTAAGTGATATTACATTGGATGAAGTTTTAGGATTTTTGGTTAATAATGAAAAGAAGCTAAATCCTTAAATTTGATTTACCACGGAATTTGTGATAGAAAGGAGAAAAAAATGATACAATTAATTCTTAAAGATTTTAATTTCAATAAGAAAAATATATACATATCTTTTTTAGTGTGCTTAGTAGGATTTTATTTAATCAGTCAAGATGGAGAAAGATATAAAATTCTAGCTTGTACTTTAATTCCACTATTATTGTTTAATTTTATTATAGGTAAGTTATGTTTTATTGAAGATAGGGATAAAGTATTTAAATATATACAAGCTTTACCTATAAAGAAATCTCATTTTGTAATCGCCAAATATTTCGAAGGTTTTGTAATTCTGGTTGTATCCTTTGTATTTATATTTATTGAGAATTTTGTTTTAAAGATATTAAATAAAAATTACTTCAACTTAGATCTTCAATACGCATTATTAATTTTCAGTATAATGTTAATTTATGTTGGAATATTTTTCTTATTATATTTTAGATTTAATTATCAGGTTGCAAATCAGACTTTAGTAGTTTTCTATATTTTTTGTCTTATGGGTTATAAACTATTGGAATTATTGAATTTGGATATATTAAAATTTATGAATTACAAATACTTTAATATTTTCTTACTTGTCTTTGCATTTAGTTGTTATACTTTTACTTTTATATTATCCAGACATTCATATTATCGAAAGGATGAATAATTCATAAAAAACAACTAGTATTAAGTTTATTGTGAATTATTTAACATGGATTTGAAAGGGGGTGAATATAAAATGGAGATATTAAATCAAGAAGTTAATAACCCAGAAGTTGGAGGACCAGTTGCATGCTTTGTTGCATGTGGAAGTCTTTGTTGGGTGTCATCAGGTGTTGTTACAGCTATGGCATTGGCATTAGTAGCAATGTAAGAAATCTTATATCATATTGAATAAGGGGGGGATATATAATGGAAGTAATCAACAATGAAATAATTACTAATGAAGTAGGCTTATCATGGGCATGCGTAGTTGCATGCGGAATGAGTTGTATACTTGTTGGTGGAGTTGTAGTGGGTGCATTTGCTACAGCATTAGAAGCATTTTAAAATATATAAGGCTTTAACGAAAGGTCTTATGTCAAAGCCTTATATATAGAGAGTATAAATATACATGAGTTCACTGTTTGCATCAAGGGACTCATGTATATTTTATATTATAACACTAATAATTATAGAAGTACATATTTTATAAGTTATTAATGAGGAGATATAAGTTTATGAATATGAATAAAAAGCCTAAAGTATTAGTATTTAGTACTGATAACAATAAATATATATTTGATAATGTAAGTGGTAATGTATTTCATTATTCAGATGAAATCATGTTTATAATAAATAATTTTTTTAGATTATTAAAGGATGATATTATAGAAGAGTTAGTCAATAAATTTGGGTTGGAAAAAAGAAAGTGTAGCAATTTATATTTATATATAGAAAATCTTATAAATAATGGATGCTTTTATAATGAAATGGCGGTTACTGAGGTGGACTGTAGAGAGGAGTCTCTAAAAACACCAATGTCACAGTTAATTTTAGTATTAACTGAGCAATGTAATTTAAGATGTAAGTATTGTATTTATTCAGAACATTATCCAAATGTTATAGGATATTCAAATAAAAGTATGGATTTTGAAACCGCAAAGCGGGCAATTGATCAATATATGCAGTTATATAATGAAAAGCAAAAGTATGGATATAGGAAAAAGGCTATAATTAGTTTTTATGGCGGAGAGCCTTTTTTAAAATTTGATGTAATTAAGCAGGTAATTAAATACTGTAGGGAAAAAGGATACGAAGTTAGATACTATGTAACAACAAATGGAACAATAATGAATGAAGAAATTATTGAATATATAGTAAGTAATGATTTCATAGTTACATTTAGTGTAGACGGATATAAGGAACAACATGATAGAAATAGAGTTTTTGCCGGAAACAAGGGCACGTTTGATTCAGTGTTTGATAATATAGAAAGGCTACAGAATTACAAAAGAAAAAGAGGTATTGAACAATTAATAACATTTAATTGTACCTATGACCATTATAGTGATTTAAGTAAAATTATTGATTTTTTTGTAAAGAATTATGAGAAATTTGATCCTTTTAATGTTATGTTTGGTCCTGTTAATAAACTTGGTACTACTTATTACGACTATTGTAAAGAAATGAATAATAAAGGAATCATTAAAGAATCCAGCAATACAGCGGGTGAATCCTACAAACATCTTCTAAATAAATTAATAGAAACAGCTGGAAATAATAATGATGAAACAAAAATATTAAATTCCTTTTTTGCTTCTCTTTTTCTTATAAAAAAAAGACCGAAGGGATTGATACATTTACATTCTAACGCCTGCATGCCTTCAAACAAAATAGCTGTTAGTCCGGATGGAGATTATTATGTATGTGAACGTATA
Organism: Clostridia bacterium; assembly: GCA_026416815.1. Taxonomy (GTDB): domain Bacteria; phylum Bacillota; class Clostridia; order Acetivibrionales; family DSM-2933; genus SKW257. The sequence goes on from JAOAEJ010000055.1 coordinate 4,183, forward strand.
AATCAAAAGTTCAAGATTGGAGATATAAATTCAGGTATAAACTGGGAAAGATGTTCAGAACTTTTAAACAAATATATGAAGGTTTTAAGTGAAAATTGCGAAGATTGTAATTTAAGCAGATTATGCGATTCTTGCTATATACATTTTGTAAAAGATGAAAATAATATTGAGTTTGATAGTGAGTTTTGCAAAGAAAAAAAGAGTATTTTGCCAAAGACACTGTCAATATTATATTCATTGTTAGAACATAATCCTAAAATGTTTGAAATAGCATTTAATAATGATATTAAAGAAGAAAGTATCATAGAATTCTATCAAGTAATGAAGTAAAGGATGTGATAAAATGGGAAGTTATTTCAGGTTGAATTCATATATAAGATTTGAGAAAAAAAGTACTGAAGCTTGTATTTATAATTTATTTAATGGAGATATTATTTTTTTAGATGAGAAAAAAGCGAATATAATCGAGAAATGCGAAAGAAATGAAGCTATAAGTAATCTCAACAATGATGAACTTGCTTTCCTTAATAAACTTGAAGATATGGGTATAGGCAGGTATTATGATAGGAAAGTATATGTTGAGAAAATGTTTTTAGGGCAAGAAGCAGATTTTGAAAGTACAATGAAAAAGAATATAACTTTCTCAAGATTATTTATTGAAATTACTAACGAATGCAATTTAGATTGTTTATTTTGTAATTACTTAGATGAAAAGGCCTATAGAAAGACAGGCTGTAAAAGATGGTATTCAAGTGGAAGAAATTTGAGCACAGAGCAGTATAAGGAAGTTATTAGACAAGCGGTTCCTATGGGAGTTAAAGAAATAGTTTTTATGGGTGGAGAACCTTTTTTAGAATATGAAAAAATGAAGGAATTAATACAGTATACTAAATTTTTAGGTGTAGAAAAGGTTGCTGTGTATACTAATTTAACTCTGCTTAATGAAGAGATTCTTAAGATAATAAAGGAGTTCAAGGTAAGTCTTGTAGTTCAAGTGATTTCCAATAATAAAGAAGAATTTGAGTGTATCTCTAATAAGCCACTTGAAGTAGATATTATAAAAAATATTAGACTATTAAAAAATAATAATGTTGCCTTTAGTATAAAGATTTTAGTGTGCAGATATAACGAAGATAATATAGAAAATATGATAAGTGAATTGAGCAGGATAATTAGTAATAATAAGATTCAATTAGATTTTATATATCCTCACAACAAAATTCATCATTCGCCAAAGTACCTTAATTATATATACAACAAGAAGTCAAAGCTGTTTAGAGTTAATCTTCCTATGTATTCTTTCTACACTAAATACAATAATTGCTTTGGGAATCAGATTGCATTAACACTAGATGGTGACATACTTCCATGTATAATGACAAGAAAATTAAAGTTGGGGTCTATAATTGAACAACAACTACATGAGATTTTAACAGATGGAAAATATGAAGCATTGCAGACATTAACAAAGGATAAAATACAAGGTTGCAAAGAATGCATATATAGGTTTGGATGTATTGATTGCAGAGCTATAGAGATGGAATATTCAAATACTATAAATGAAACAAATTATTGTGAATGTGTTAATAAAGGGTGATCTTTATGAGTTTTGAAGATTGGATACTGAGTAACAAAGAAGAGTATGTAAGAAAAATAGCTAAAATTATTGAAGAAAAATATGTGTTTTGGGATGAAGTGTCTAGCTACTGGTGCGATAAAGTTAACCAATACGTTCAACTTATAGAAGACTGCGACAACTTAAAGGATATCTATTGCAATATTGACAGAATGTTACTGGAATTAAATGACCCGCATACAAGATTCAGAAATATTGTTGCTAAAGGGAATGCTAAAGTCTTAATGACAAAATATAAAGGAAAATACTACATAATTGACGTGCTTTATAATAATTCATCTATTAAAAAAGGTGCTCAATTATTAAAAATAAATGATGTTGATATAAAAGAAATCGAAAAAGAGATAGGTGCAAGATACAAATTCCAATCAAAAAATATAAAAGATGTATGTATACTAGAGGAGCTTGTTACACAGTACGTAAAAGAAGATTATATAATAGAGTGTGAAAACGATGGAAAATCTTTACGTGAGAGAATACCAAAGGATAATAAATTAGATTTGAACAGGCTGTGCAGTGAGTCTATTCCTATTAAGTTTAAAAGTATCTACGAGAACAGAATAGATGATAAAACAGAATATGTTAAATTGCCTACATTTAATCACCCTAAAATTGATAATGATTTTGAGCAGTTTTTAAATGAATCAAAAAGTAAGAATTTAATAATAGATGTGAGAAGTAATATGGGAGGGCTTATAGAGAAGGCCATAAATGTTTCTTCAATGTTATTGAAGGATATAAAAAACATAGGATTTATAGCCTCGAGAAATGAGGCGGAATTAAGGCCAATAACTATAAATCCAACTGAAAAATATTTAGACAAATTTGAGAAAATTATTATTTTAGTTGATAGAAATACTGGTAGTTCTGCTGAGAATATTTTTATAAGAGCTTTAAAAAACAGTAGTGATAAAATTAGGATTCTAGGCACCGAAACTATGGGATTGGTTCACCAAGCAACAGTATTTACTCTAAAAGATAATTCACAATTACAGGTAACTACAAGTAAATACTTTGATGTTAACAGAAATTTATTAAAGCCTGATGGTATTGAACCGGATATTTTTGTTGAAAATGGTTTGAATATTTTTATGGGTACAGATAATCAACTTAATATGGCATTAAAATTATTAGAACATAGTGTATAGAAATAGACTAATAATATAGCGCAGTTCATTAATAAGGAGGGAGGCAAAATAACCATGAGGATATTAAAATATATTTTTACTGGATTGATTTGGTGTAGTATTTATACCGCTGTAAATCTCTTAAAAAACAAAACTGATTTTGTTAAGTTTATGCAAACCCCAGGTTATAAATTTAATTTACTAATATATTTTTTTATATCAATTTTAGTTACCTATTTAGTTGAGTTAAGACAAAAACATAAAAAAAAATCATGAAATGCTATGGATATGTTTGTTTAAATTATTATAATAGAAATCTTATATAAGGAGAAATAATTCAAATTAGTAAGGTTAAAATCTAAATGAAAAATTATATTTAATAGAATATTTTAATCATATTATGATAACACTTTTAACAGAAAATCCTTAAAAATTTATTTAACACTTCAGCTATTTTGGTGCAACAGAAATGCCATTTAGTTAATATAATAATTAATACGTAAAAGTATAAATCGAAATGATTTAGTCCCCGTATTTTTAGGGGGTTCACCTTTACGCAAAAACAATATTAATGCGTATTAGTATCATCATTCTATCAAAACACACGTTGTGTATGGAAATGCGCTAAAATGTATCAAAACCTTACACATTAGACAAAATGAAGGATATGACCGTCTGTAGGTTGCTTTAAAAGCGACCTACAGGCGGTCATTTTTTAGCAGGGTTTGGTAGTGCACCACCGGCAGACCTTGAATTAAGAGGGGACGATGAGCCTATCCCCTTATCCATTATTAAAAATAATAAGGGATGATGTGCTCTCAAAATAATGTATTATTACGAAGGGAACCTTCTCTTTTGAAGCTTTCTGATTAAACACTGGATTTTGATTAAAACTAAATGATATTGGAGGAAAAAACAATTTTGAAGCGAATATATAATATATAAATTTTTTATGTATACCTTGATTTGTATAAAGGGTTATTAATCGACTATAATACCGATAGTTTAGGTTGAAAGTGATTTTTCCAGCTAGGGAATCACCACTTATCACAGGTGTTTCCCTAGCTGGAAATCACTAAGTTCAACCTAAACTATCTATATCCAAAGCTCAAAATATGAACGCTAAATATGAAAAAGAATTTATGCATTCATTCTAACTATAGTATGTCCTAGTCTAAAATACTCATTTTTACTAAATTTAAAACTGAAAGGAGCTTTCCAAATGAAAAAAATTATGCTGAAAGTAATATCAATATGTTTGACTTTAATGCTACTTATGTCCGGAGGTATGGTAAGTGCAGTAGGAGTAAGCACAACAAACACAAAGGATACAAGCATTTCCAGCAGTGCCTATAAGATTGACAATATTAAGGCGACCATTGAATTACCACTAAAGCCGGTTGATATCAACTCTTTCAAAGCAAATATTAAGATTGCCAAAGGTGCTACCAGTACTATTTTAAAAGCAGACGGGAAGACGAGTCTTACCAAAGGCAGTATTGTGCCGGGTATGAAAGTTAAGGTTTTTGCTCAAGATAAAAAAACATTTAAAGTTTACACTATAACCCGCTTTTCAGTAAAGAAATGGAATGTCGGAGGCGCGTCAATCCCAGGTAGTTTTGCTGATGCGGAGGTCATTGATTTAGGGAATGGAGCATATCGTATGTATTACTGTGTTGAGTCCCATGTTCCGGGAAACCACAGCGAGATATATTCTGCAATATCAAAGGATGGGAAAAAGTGGACTCAGGAAAATGGTGTAAGGAGAACATATAGCGTATTCCCCGATATTGTTAAGCTGTCGGATGGAAGGTGGCGTATGTATTATGCGAATGCAACGGGAATAGGAAGTTGTGTATCCGATGACGGATTGGAGTGGAAGGATGAGCCTGGAATCAGAATAGATACTGGAAACAACCTGGGCTTGGAATTTGAATCTATATCGGCTCCAGCTACAACGCTTCTTAATGATGGAACTTACCTTATGGTGTATAGTGTTAGTATAAACAAACAATATAAAAAGGATATACCTAATAAGCATACTTCGCTCTTAATGTGGGCTACTTCAAAGAATGGTATAGACTTTGAGAAAAAAGGAATTGCCCTTGATAGCCGCAATGAAGAGTTTCTGGGACTTATGGACGGACCGGAATTTTTTAAATGGAATGATGGATCGATACGCCTATTTTTTTGGAGTTATATGGGGATTTATTCAAGTACCTATAATAACGGTAAATTTTCGGCACCTGTGCTTGAATATACAAGTGTTACTGAGCGTGACTTGAATAAGGTATTTCCCTATCCTCTTCCGGTGCCGGCTGATCCAGCCCTAATTAGAATTGGAGATACAATTTTCATGTATCATGGTTTCCATCCAAATGGTATTTACTATGTAACTTCAAAATTAAAATGATTAACTAAGAGGTATAGACATGGTGGCAGTTTATATGAGATAAATATAACAACATATAGACTCCCATGTTTATATCGAAGAATATTTCAGCATTGTACAGGAGTTAAACTACCTATAGCTCCCTATAAAAATTACAATCAAATCGGCATTCAGAAATAAGTTTTTTTGAAGGCTTCTGATCCCTTGATTGCAACCATCTTTTTAGAAAGTCATTTCTGCAAGTGATTCGGGCGCCTAATTCCACTTTGTAATCCATGTAGGGGTGTCCTAAGTTCCAGAAATGATAGCCGTGATACTGCAAGGTCTTAGCAAGTAGTACCAATTGAAGCTTACCAAAATTATTATGTTTTTTATTGTTTTTATCACAAAATCCGGTCAGACTTGTATAGGTAGCTCCAATCACATATCCTATTTCACCGGCAATAGTTTCGTTATCGAATGTACTGCAAAGTTCAACTGTTACAATATCAAAATCTCTTTTTTTATCACTATAAGCTGTTAACTTGTGCAGTAAATCCACATATTTGTCACTTAACCAACTGTTTTTATGATAGTTGGTTATTTTATTGATGGTATTGTCAAGGCCTCCATTCACCCTGACATAATAGCTATTATCCAAGAAAGCTTGGCTCTCCATAACCTTTTTTATTTTTTTTGATATGATTAAATCATTCCAGTCAAGTACTGCATAATGCGTCTGAATTTCAGGCATTAGGACATCGGAGCCATTGATATTCAGATAGGTGCTAATGAATCCGGCATAAGCACTTTCAATGTAGAAATCTTCATTCCAATCGTCGCTCCAGTAAAAATGATGGTATGTGTCCGGATAAATGCTGGAGTACAATAAATGCTCGTTTAGCAAATTGTCTAACGTAAGCTGGTAAATACGATCCTGGTCCATATAAATTTCAACCGCTCCTTCCGCAAATCCTACAGTAACCTATCTTTATACAAATGATTTTAAACCAATCGTATAAGATATACAATGGATACAAAAAATCTGATAGAATTGTTTTGACAGATTTAATAATTAGAATATTTTGATTTTAATAAACGGAGAACTTTTATAGCATGAATAAAAATTTTGAAAGAGTAATTCTCAAGGCAACTAATTCAAGAGAACTATATGAAACTGAAGAAGTGCAGGAACTATGGGGAGGATATGGTAAGATACTGCGTTATGGGCTGATTGGTTCAGATTTAAAAAGCGTGGTGGTTAAAAATGTGTGTTTGCCCAAACGTGACAGGCAACTTCGTGGCGGGGATATATCGTATCAGAGAAAGCTAAAATCTTATAAAGTAGAAATGGCTTTTTATGAAAATTGGAGCAGAAAGTGTGGGAGTGATTGCAGAGTCCCTGAGTGGTATGCCTTTCAGTGGCAGAATGATGAATTTTTAATGGTTTTTGAAGATATTGATACAGCGGGTTTTGAAAAGAGAAGACGAGATGTAAGTTGGAATGAAATGCAGGCGTGTTTGAAATGGCTGGCCAATTTTCATGCAACATTTATGAGGGAAAAGCCGGAAAATTTATGGTCACAAGGTACTTACTGGCATTTAGAAACCCGTCCGGATGAATTAAAAGCTTTAAATGATATAGCATTAAAGTCGGCAGCTAAAGCAATAGACAGAAAACTCAATAACTGCCGATTCAAAACTTTTGTTCATGGGGATGCTAAACTGGCGAATTTCTGCTTTTCCGAAGATGGAAATAGTGTAGCGGCAGTGGACTTCCAATATGTTGGCGGTGGCTGCGGTATGAAGGATGTTGCATATTTTATAGACAGCTGCTTATATGATGATGAGTGTGAAAGCTGGGAGTCCGATGTTTTAACTTTTTATTTTAGAGAACTAAAAAAAGCGTTGTATGCGAAACAAAAGAGTATTGACTTTGATGAGTTGGAAAAAGAGTGGCGTGATTTATACCCTGTAGCATGGACAGACTTTTACCGTTTTCTTAAAGGCTGGGCTCCGGGACATTATGAAACCCGGTATAGCGAACGTATTGCCCGCAAAGTTATTAGTAGTCTTAATATAAACTAGCACAACGAGTTAAGTTAAGGGAAGATAAATGAAACTAAATAATCAAATTTTAGTGGGTAAAAGCCGCACAAAGTGCGGCTTTTGTCATTTATATACTATCTCCTGCATCTTCTTCGGCATCTTCTAAAAGCCCTCTCGGCCTCTTTTATACAAATTGATTGCAATCTGCGATTTTTTATCTTTAAACATGATTTGATGTCGTCGGAGTATCTTTCTCTGCACCTTTGAATGCAACGTCTGTTGGTGACGCGCTGCTCATCCGAGTAAAAGCCCTGCTCTTCATAAACATAGCCGTTCTGGTCCACGATAAGGCCTTCTTCCCACAAATCTCTGGCTATTTCCTGTCTCTCTTCATAGCCTATCATGTCCCATCCAGGGTAGCGAATAGGTTGATCTTCGTAAGCATCGCGTTGGTCATAAGGATTATTGCATTGACAGGGTGGGTTTTGCCCATAATTATAGAATTGATTGAACATTATGTTCACTCCTTTTAGTTAATTTATAGTTCAATATATGCTTAGTAAAAGGTCAATGTTCTACTATATTGCGAAGAAGCGAATATTACTTCTGGCACTTATTAGATAACATAAAATAGGAATTAATGTATAAAAAAGTTGAATAAACTATTGAATATTATGGCTATAAATGCATGTAACATAAAACAGAGACATAATATGAGACCTCTTTGCGTGGGTACACCTTATTAGGAGTTGCAATAATAGGATATCTAGTGAAGATTTAAACAAATTAAACATAAACCACAATATACAGCGCAGTTTTACAGTAGTCGAGGACTTGTATAGCCGCGGATTGCCTCCACCAAAGCGAAAAGTATCACCAGAAAATAGTGGTACTTTTTTGATTTGCTCTCAATTTGACCCTTTATGTATGTCGCGATATACATCGAAATCTATATTTTATAACTCTATTATACCATTTAGCTAGCTTGCACTTTATGAATAGCCTTATTTAACTGGTTTTTCAAACAGTCTGTCCTTTCTTTTTTTAGCGGAATGTGAAATAATCATGATAAGTATAGAATCGCAGCTTAGAAATGTTGAAGGATGAACTGAGGGCTGAAAGAATTCAAAAGTGGATAGCTTTTGTATATAACCGAAATTCTGCCAACAATATTGAAGTAAATCCTACGCAAGTTATGGCTGTGAAATTACTATACGAACTATATGCTGAAAAGGAAAATGAGATATATGTTGATACCATCGAATCTTGTAAATGAAAAATTTGATGATCGTTATTTTGATGTAGTTAATGCGTTGGACGAAGCGCAACAGATTTATTTTAAGAATAATAATCTTATTGAGCGGATTACTATGGGGATAGAATCAAAAACAACTTTTGTAATTGGCGAAACAGGCTTTGGTGCTGGGCGCTTGGTAATTTCACTTATGGAATTTATGGAGAAAAGTGGTTTGAAAAATATTTCTATAGAATATAATTCAGTGGAACTGTATCCCTTGAGCCCTGAGAGAATGCTCAATATCCTAGATGGATTTAGAGATCGGGTTGGTGAGGGTATCGATACACTTGTGGAAGCATATCGGAGTATTGACATCACTGTGGCTGGCTGGCATTCAATGAAAATACAGCAATCATTTGGAACGCTTGAGCTTAACCTTTGGATAGGAGAAGCGCTTGAAATGGTGGAAGCTTTGGAAAAATCCTGCGATGTCTGGTTTCTTGATGGGCACAGTCCCAAAAAAAATCCTTCAATATGGCGGCCGGAGTTGCTTATGGAAATTGGAAAAAAGACAAAAACTGGAGGCACCTGTTCCACTTTTACTGTAGCAGGTGCTGTAAAAAGTGCCCTCATGGAAGCTGGCTTTACACTTAAGAAATTCCCTGGGTGTGGTGGGAAAAAACAGGTGCTGCAAGGAGTAAAATGTTGATTTAAGCTTATAATAAGGGTTTGCAAGGAATGACTCAAGGCTGGTAAGTACTGTTATGTGAGAGGGGAATCACTCCATACCGAAGAAGAATGAAGGATCTGGTTTACCACTTCCAAATAATCAGCAGTGGTATGACATTTCTTTATTTTTTTCATGAGCCTGCCGTCCTTATCAGTGTGGACCGACATGTACACCCAGAACTCCTTCATTTTGTCACACAAATGCTTTTCCCCAGAAAGTATATTTTTGTAATAATTAAAAATCTCATCGTGAAAATGTCTGACCATGCTTATTTTATTGGCAGACGGAATCATTTGCCCTTTGATGACGGATGGCAAGAATGGATCTCTAAGTGCCCCTCTGCCAAGCATGAAGTTTTTTATAGAAGGAAAACGCAAGCTGATACGCATGAAGTCAGCATATGTGAATATATCGCCATTATAGGTTACTTCGTGTTTGCAAGCGGAAGCAAGAGTTTCAAATGAATCCAGATCAACGTTACCGGTGTACATCTGTATACCGGTGCGGGCATGGATAATCACACCACCCAAGGGATATTCGTTAAGCACCTTAATCACACGCATTCCATCTTCAGGATCATCCAATCCCAGCCTCATCTTTACCGTTAGAGTATAAGAGCTATCAGCACAAGCAATGTCGAGAAATTTCTTTATCATATCTGCATACGGCAGGATACCGGAACCTTTTTTCTTATTTGTTACCATGGGAAAGGGACACCCTATGTTCCAGTTTATCTCGTTGTATCCCATGTCAACGATGGCAGAAGAAAAAAGCCTGAAATCAGTTCCATTATTGCTGAGAAGCTGAGGAACAATCTTAACCGCAGGGTCATTACGTTCAGGAAGAAGATCCTTCAATAGTAAATGACTTGCTTTTTTCATATCGGCAGTGGCAATAAACGGTGTATAATACGCATCGATACCACCGAAAATCCTTGCAAAAGCGTTCCTGTAACATGCCATAGTCATACCTTGGATTGGGGCCAAAAAAAGATTCATATTCGCTCTCTCCTAGTCAAGTTTAGGAATTAATTCATCATCCATACTATATAGTTATTGGGATAAATGCAATAGAAAACTAAGGGAAGGTTCTTTTGTTTCTGCGAGCTATAGTATAGTGTATTAAAAAGAAGATGTGGGTGATTGAGAGATTAGCCTAGTTTGCAGGGCTTAATGAAACGGAAGAATCGTCCCTACGCTTTCCACGAACACTTACTACTTCAAAGGTGGCTTTGCAGTTACCGTGTTACTGTAGTACAAAATAAAATGCGCGGTTAGGCTTGGTGTACCTCCTTGATCGCTCGTTTTTATTTTGAATTTAATTACTGTAATATTTGTATGTAGTTTGTAATGCTCCATAACATTTCAATGGAATTATACCATAAAACAATATTGAGTATACTCAATATTGTTTTATGTCTTTTTCTCGTCATTCTTAAACTCTGATACACTAGGAAAATTATCAGTCTCCATATTTCTAACATTTTTTCTGATTTGTTGAACTTTCATAAAATAATTTTCAATTTGCTCTTTTTCGTCTTTACCAAACTTATATGGCATATCTAAAAATTCCCTATATAAATCATAAAACTCTGATTCTCCATGCCTGAATGATTTATAATTATTTTCAACTTTTAAAATTTTATGTAGACCCAGTAATAGAGCTGCATGTAAGGACATCATTGTTAAAAAGCTCTTTGCTAAGGTACTCCCGTCAATGAATTGTGTTATAGTTGGAATCAATATTGAAATTGGCATTGTCCACATAATACAATAGTAATGAAAATACTTGAACAATTCTGCTTTGTTCTTCCAAAATATTAATGTTCCATGAATACGTGAGTAGTGGTGCTCTAATTTTATTTTATTATCCTCGGAAAAGCTTTTTGATTCATTAAAAGATGCACCACCTGGGTTTAAATCTACTTTCTTAAATAATGCCTTCAAAGTTGGTATTAAAGTTACAATGGCTAAAACTATATAAATAAGAATAGCCCATGTCCACCCATTAAGTGTTGGAAAAGAATTTAACATAATGACCTCCTCGGAGCATATTATATATTAATCAATAGATATAACTTTTTGAAAATTAGTGTTTTCTTGATAGAGGTAATGCTTATATTATTTTACACTATTATTTATATACGGTAAACATTTGGAGTGTCTCTCATTAATTTTAAAGCATTTCGTCTTTGCGTACCGTCTAATAGCTAAGATGTTTTTGTTCCTTTTTTATAATTATAACTTCTACTGGATATTCTTTGAACACACTTATACACAACTTGAGGTTTTGGATATTTTCCTAAGTAGCCTTTCTCTGGGAATATGGCAATTTTATTTTTGATCATCCAAAAAAGTTGTCAAAGGTAGTGGTTCAATTATATACCCCATTCCATATCCTCCATACTAACACTAACTGATTAACTTATCCATAATTATGGTAATATTATAATATAATTGAATTTATTTTGCCATGTTTCATAAAATGATTTCTAACTTATATTATTTGGCTACGAAGGTGGCTGGTTGTGTCTGGGGAGTTTTTGATTCAGTAATTTTTAAGACTCAGTAAATGATAGGTCACTTAAAAACGTGCTATGTTGACAGGGGAAGTAGTTTTTGATAACAAGTGTACCACCTACGATAATAATCTGAATACTAGCAAAAAAGCTGTCTAGTTCTTAGTGTCGACTTGATTCAATTGTTGTATCAATATAGGAATAAGTGGTATAATTTGAATGAAAAACGTTATCTGGGGGTAAGTAGCATGATGTGGCGGGTATTTGAGGATATTTTATATTCATATAAACATGATTATGAAAGAATTAAGCATTTACAGGAGAATAAGTTGGAGATATCAAAACTTGAACAAGCCAAAATACGAGCTAAATATGAGGGTGACTTACTAAATAGGTTTAAATCATGTACAGAAGACATTACGAAAAATTACCAAGTAGAGATTGGACTGGGTGCAGGTAGATGGACCAATGTACCATATATAGCTATTATGGATAAGCGCATCACTACTAGTACGAAAAAAGGGTTTTATGTAGTATATTTGTTTGAGAGTAATATGGATAGAGTATATTTATCTTTAAATCAAGGAGAAAGTGGTAGTTTAACTAAAGAGCAGATTTCAGAAGTCAAAAAAAAGTATATGTGTAAAGATTTTTCTACAGAAATAATTAACCTTGGAGCAACCACGCAATTAACAAGAGGATATGAAAATAGGCATATCCTTGGAAAAAGTTACGAGAAATTTTTCCTCCCTTCAGACTACAAGATGCGAGAAGAACTAGCTGGGATGTTAGATATATATAGGCAGACAATAAATGATTACAAAAATTATTTGGAAGGAATTTCAGATAATCATTTATCAAATAAAGCAGAAGGAAGTAGATATAAAACAAATAATTCTATTGAAATAGAGGAGGATAAAAGAATGAAAGTGGATTCTATTGATAATAATCGTATTTTTATAGTCCATGGTAGAAACGAGGTATATAAAGAAAAAGCAGCAAGATTATTGGAAAAACTAGACCTTGAGCCAATAATTTTGCATGAGCAAACTAATAAAAGTAGGACAATAATTGAAAAGTTCGAATCATACTCAGATGTCAAATATGCCATAGTTTTATTAACACCAGATGATGAGGGAAAGTTAACCAAAACAAGTTCAGACCTAAAAGGAAGGGCTCGACAAAATGTTATTTTTGAGCTTGGTTACTTTATAGGAAAGCTTGGGAGAGATAGGGTGTGCTCGCTATACCTTGATGATGTAGAACTGCCATCTGATATTAGTGGCGTTACATACATTGAGCTTGATAAAACTGATGCGTGGAAATTTAACTTAGCAAAAGAACTCAAAGAAGCTGGATTTAGGATAGATTTAAATAAAGTATAAATTTATCGTATGTACTGCAATTTGGAAATAAAAATTGTTGGTTGGATATTCAGAATTTCTCCTTTTAGCAGTATAAACATTAACTCTTAAATATTTGTGGTGCCTATAATAGGGAAAAAAGTGCTAGTAATTATCCCTTATATAGAGATATAACATCGTAGATTTCTCTAAATATGGTTTGCGTCAGTCGACGAAAGCTACCTTAGAAGGCAAAGTGTTGTAGCTTCTAAAAGTAGCTTTAAATTGCAAAGCTAAGAAGGCTAAAAAAGCGGGAATAGACCAAGCTTATTTATACTTGGTAGAAACCTCAACCACAAAAACACCTTGCAATTTCCAACCACAATGGATATAATTTACTTGGGAAAATTAAAAAGGCCGCCATGTCCTGTAAGTGCGCCAACACTTACAGGCTCATGCAGGTGGGACTAGCACCTACACGAATAGCACAAGGCTATCACAGCGAACCTTATGTTATTATACTTTACCATGCTATTTTTTTCAAGATAACATACAGGGGTGTGCGTGTAGGAATGTTTATTTACATAAACCTGCGCGCGCACCTTTTTAATTTTCCCTCTCAATAAAACTTGAGGGGGAAAATTATATATGAATAGCAGCGACCGTTCAAAGAAGTGGGAGGGGCTATCAGGCATAGCCGGGGTCCTGGTTGAAAGGCGCCTCAACAAGCTGGAAAAGGAGCTGTACTGCACCGACAGGTACAAGGAGCTTTCTGCCAGAGAGCAAAGCCTATACTGCCAACTGGAAGAAGCCCTTCCCGACCACCTGAAGCCTGTATTATCCGACTACAGCGACCTTCTATATACCATTCTGAACATACAGGAAGACTACTACTACCAGCACGGCTTCACAGATGCCTTCGCCCTCACCCTTGGGTTGGAGGATAGGCTGTCCGATGACAGGATGGATGTATAACAAAGCCTACTTGGATTATCTAAGGGGTTTTTGTAATGCGTTGACAAATTAACATCTGGGAAGCAAGTCACAACAATTAAGGAAGTGCATTTTAACAGTTGAATCCTTAGAAATTTGCAATGTTAAAAAGCACTAGGAGTATATAAAATGCGAGTAATGCTCATATTTCCACCACAATTTGATGCTACCATGCCCAATTTAGCTCTGCCATGCTTAGCTTCAGTATTAAGAAGTGCAGGGCATGAAGTAGTTCTTAAGGACGTGAATGTTGAATCATACGAACACCTCCTAACTGAGACAGCGCTAAAACGAGCGTTTGAGTTAATATGTGAAAGACGAAAACACTTTATCTTCTCGGGTACTTCTCCCCATGAATTCGAACGTCTGGTAAACAAAAGAAATGTGCTGTTTGAAAATATAGAGTGGGCAAAAGGGGTTTTTAGGGATAAAGAGGCTTTTTACAACACTGAGAAATATAAAGAAGCCTTTGAATTAATCACAGATTCATTTAAGTTCTTATCCTTAGCCTATTATAGGACAGAACTCTCGCAGAATCAGTATAGGACAAATTATAGCCATGAATCTACTGGACAAATAATGGAGGCTGTAAAAGAAGAAGCTAATACCACTAACCTTTATATAGATTATTTCAAACACTATACAATCCCTGATATCATAAAGCATTCACCAAGGGTAGTAGGGATTTCTATAACTGCTTCAAGCCAGATGATCCCTGCACTGACACTGGCGAGTATGATTAAAAAAGAAATAGAAAATGTACACGTTGTTGTTGGCGGGAATCACATAACAAGTTTAAAGGATAAGCTTGCTGATAACTATAAATTGTTCTCATTATTTGATAGTGCAATAGTTCACGAAGGGGAAACAGCCATATTAAAACTGGTTGAAAGCATAGATAAAGGGAGCCCCTTGGATTGTGTCCCAAACCTTATCTATAAAGATGAAAATGGGAAAATAAAAGCAAATGGATGCAAAGTTGAAGACATACACAAGCTTCTTACCCCTGACTTCAAAGGACTTCCACTTGAACTCTACTTTTCACCGGAAACAGTTATACCTATTTATTCTTCCAGGGGGTGTTATTGGAAAAAATGTACCTTTTGTAATTTTACAAAAGCGACGGGAATGCAGTATAGAAGTCATTGTGCAGAGCGAATTGTAGAGGATATAAAAAAGCTTTCAATGGAGCTGAACGCAGCTAATTTTCTTTTTATTGACGAAGCTCTGACCCCAAAATTTTTGAACGAGCTATCAGATGAATTAATACAATCGGGCCTTAAAGTTAATTGGTTTAGCCAATCTAAATTTGAGGAAAAGCTAGACCAAGAGCTATGTAATAAGATTGCAAAATCCGGGTGCAGCTTTCTGGCATTTGGCCTTGAATCTGCCTGCGACAGAGTATTGGGAAAGATGGAAAAAGGAACAAATAAGAAATTAATAAGAGAAACTCTTAAGAACAGCAGCAATGCCGGCATAGCTAACCACATATACTTTTTTTCAGGCTTCCCCACTGAAACCTTTGAGGAGGCCATGGAAACCATTGATTTTATCATTGAAAATGTTAACTATATTCAGTCAATGGCTTCATCTGTCTTTGTGCTGCAAAACAATTCCTACGTTTACAGCCATTTGGATGAATTTAATATAACAGGGGTTTCTCAAAGACAAAACTATGATCTTTCCATATCCTTTGATTATGAGGTAGAATCAGGGCTTACTCAGCAGGAGGCATTGCGTTTCCGCAAAAAGTCTCTGGAAATAATGAGTAAATACAACTACAGATTTTATGGCTATAGAATTTTATTATATTCAAAAAAATTCGGTTCTAAAGGATTAATAAAACTAAAAATACTGGACAAGTTAAACAGTGTATGACTTGTCCAGTATTTCCAATTCAATTAATCCTATAAAACTATATTCCAAATTACCAAACAGTTACCGGATCTTCTTCATCGCGGTGGTAAGGGATTACAAAATATACTTTATCTGCGGTTTCTTCTACAACTTCTATCTGGATATTGGGAGGAAGGCTGTAACCAAGCTCGTCAAGAACAACTAATGGCTCTTTTTTAAACCTTTCCTTAAGTTCTTCATCTTGGCTTATTTTACTTAGTATATCTTCATAAATTTTATCGTGCATTTGAAATCGTCTCCTTTTCAATACTTAAAATGTACATCGTAAATACTGCAGCATACTACCTAACAGGTTTTACTTATAGATAACCAAACTTAAAAGTGATTTTTCCCAGCTAGGAAACCACCACTTATCACAGGTGTTTCCCTAGCTGGAAATCACTAAACTTAACTTTGCTTATCTTTAAGTAAATACACAAGACCTCCTCTCATATAATTACTTTTTTTTGAGCGCACTACAATTTTCCTAAAATCCTCATATAAGCTTTCATGGTATGCAAGCAGATATGGATAATCCTGTGCTTCACTTTGTATAAAAATACGATTATCTTCTGCAATTTCGAATAGTTTGTACAAAACACCGCCAAAATGCTTTGCAGCATTGACATGTGTTTCGTTTAAGCTCCAAAAATCAGCTATTCCACGGTTATCCATAACCTGAGAAATAAAATATGTGCAATTCCCCACAGCATGATCCTCTTTCCAATCGCTTATATCGTCCATCATCTGGAATGTGAGAACAATGCGGTCAATAATTTCAGAAAGAGTATCTATTGAAGCGCTCTTACCTCCCAAAAGACATGCTCCGGCAGATAATACTTTAAGCGGGGCAGCTTTTCGAGCTACAAGTATTAAGTCATGTTTTGAATATACTTTCTTTTGCCCGCTGTCTTTTTGCTCCCATATCACGCTTTCAGCCCATTCAACAAGATATTCTTTGAAGTAGGCCCAAAATACTGAATCTTCCTTAAATATTAAACGAAACTGCTCAATGAATTCAGTAAAAAAAAGATTGCTAAGGGGAAGAAGGTTTGCTTTATATTCTCCGGGAGATATGTCCATAACCGCATCCTGAATAAGAATATGCAGCCATAGATACATAAATCCTTCAGACATGGATCGACAGGTTTCATCTTCAAGGCCGAATGGCTTCTGAAGCCAAAAGGGCAATAGTAGAAACATAGGATTGCGATTAAAACTTTCATTAAGTATGTTGTACTTTTCCAGATAGCTTAGAGCATCATCCTGGAAGATTACCGGATAAGCAGATACTTTTTTGTGGACTGAACTCATAATTATTTCAAAGTCTTTATCAAAGTCATGCAAAAAATCTATCCTGACCACCTCCTTGAAGGGATGATTCTGAAATGTAATTGATTGTTGAATCATAACCATTTTTAGTATAATATGTTTGAGTATAGCGGTCAACTACAGGAGTGTAAAATCATGAAGAGCCTACTGATTAAAAGCATGTTTGTTTTACTTATTTCATATATATTGGTGTATGCTTTTCCGTATTCTGCAACAGCAAGTATTGTGGAAGGTCAGGAAAAGGTAACATTAAATGAAGGATGGATGCTCTACACGGGGGAGTCACCCAAAGACGGCAGAACGTTCCCTTTTCAGGCATCAGATAAAACCGGGCCTGTGAATTGGGTAAGTATTGATAACCTCAATAACTTGGACAATGTCGCAAAAGACACTACACCTTCTTGGCTTAAAGTAATTCTTCCCCATAAAAATTTAGAAAATCCATGTATTTATTTTGAGCTTATATATGGTCAATCCTTGGAGGTATATCTGGACTCCAATAAAATAATTGAACGGGTACGTCCCCTGTGGCCCTGCACTAATGTAGCAAACATTGAGATTGTACCATTGCCCCGTGATTATCAGGGTAAACCGCTTTTTATCAGGGTGATTCCCGGTGAAATGTTAAACAGCGTTGGACCGCGCCCCAATGTTTATATAGGCGAATCCTCGAAGCTTCTGCCGATTTATGCCGACGCTAAGTTTAACGAATTGATTTTCAGCATAATCATGGGCAGCATACTTATCTTTCTAGGGGTTATGATACTGTTTTTTTCGCTTTTCTTTGAAAAATCCCAGAGAAAAAGCTGGAAAAGTATCGGCTTATTGTCACTAACTTTTGGTTTCTTTGCGGCATTGAATTCTGATAAATTATACTTGATTTTGGGCGATAAGGAGCTTTATGCACTTATCTTCTACGATATAATAAAATTCGTGTTTCTGAGCATCTTGTCTAATATGCTTATTAAGATATTAGGTGAAAAATACAGGATGAGTATTTTAAGAAAGATATTAGTCACACAAAATGTATATGCATTAGTCTGCTTCATACTACTCATTCTAAACCTTGCTTCAGGGTATAAGTATATGCTGCTTTACCGGATTCTTTCTTACGATATCCTTGGGGTTATTTACCTTATATCATTTATAATTTATGGAGTAATTATAATTGCATATGCTTTAAAAAAGGATGCTGAAGCAAAAACAATATTATATGGATTGCTGTCCTTTGTGCTTTTTACACTAATAGACTTTGCAATCTTTTTCATCTTCAATCCACGACATTCAATGGTTTTATGTAATTGGGGACTTCTTGGATTTATTATTTCAGTAATAATTGTACTTGCAAAAAGAATTTCACTTGACCACGCCCGGGTTATTCAATACTCCGAGGAACTGGTAAACCTCAATCAAACCCTTGAACAGCGTGTTTTAGAAAGAACAGTAGAATTAGAAAAAAGCAACCAGATACTTTCGGATACCAATGAAGAAATGTATGCAACAAATGAGGAGCTGGTGTCAACCTTGGCACAGCTAAACGAAACCCATGAACAGCTGATACAAGCTGAAAAAATGGCAGCCCTCGGGCATCTGGTTGCAGGTATTGCCCATGAAATCAATACCCCAATGGGTGCTATAAAGGCCTCTATAAATAATGTCTCGCAGTACTTTATAAATTGGATGGATGACTCTAAAAAGCTGTTTAAAATTCTTTCTGAAGAAGAACAGAGTATGTTTTATGATTTGGTCTTACAAGCCATTGAAAATAAGGAAAGCCTTTCTTCCAGAGAGGAGAGGGCCTTGAAAAAATCGCTTATTCAAAGGCTTAATGAACTTCAGATAAAAAATTCAAGTGAAATAGCTGATATGCTCATAGATATGGGGATTTCAAGTAATGTGGATAAATATATTTCCCTTTTGGAGGCTCACGATAACCTTTTTATCGTGAATTCAGCCTATACCCTTTCGGGTATCCAAAGGAACAGTAAAAACATCTCTCTTTGCACTGACAAAGTATCAAAGATGGTGTTTGCTTTAAAGTCTTACACCCACTATGATGACAAAAAGGAATTTGTAAGTGCAAATATAATCTCCGGAATTGAGACAGTACTTACGCTATATCAAAATAAACTGAAGCAGGGCGTAGTTCTTGAAAGAACATATGAAGATATTCCTGAAATATTATGCAATCCCGATGAGCTTAGCCAGGTCTGGACCAACATAATACATAATGCACTCCAGGCAATGGACTACAAAGGCAGGCTTGAGATTAAAGTCTTTGCAGAAGAAGGCTTTATTGCAGCTCAGTTTACCGACAGCGGAACAGGTATTGCAGATGAGATTAAACACAAGATATTTAATCCCTTTTTCACAACAAAGCCCCAGGGAGAAGGGACAGGTCTGGGACTTGATATAGTGAAAAAAATCGTTGACAGACACAATGGAAACATTCACTTTGAGAGTGTGCCCGGGTGTACATCATTTAAAGTTTTACTGCCTATATAGATAACCAAAGGTAAAACTGAAAATTGGGGGTGCAGGGGGCGGAGTCCTCATGCTTGCGGCTCTGCCGCAAAATAAAAGCTTCCCTCCCTCGGGGAGGGGCAGGGGTGGGGGTTAAATATTTTTAACTATAAATTTGGCTATCTATAAGAAGATAAATAAGCGAGGGGGACTTTACAAATGAATAAAATGGTTATCATCTGCGTTGATGATGAAAAAGTGCTTCTTAAAAGCTTGAAGGAAGAAATTATAAGGATTTTTGGTTATATATACGAAGTAGTTGTTGCAGAAAGCGCTTCTGAAGCAATTGAGATAATTCAGGAACTTAAAGGTGAAGGCCAAGAAATTCCACTAGTCATTGCAGACTATATTATGCCTGAAATGAACGGAGCTGAGCTGTTAAGGGAAGTACACAAAGTTTTACCCCAAACCTGTAAAGTAATCTTATCCGGGCAAGCAGATATTGAAGGAATAGCGAATGCGGTAAATGAGGCTCAGCTCTTTAAGTACCTGGAAAAGCCATGGGATAAGGAAGAATTAAAGTCAACCATCGTTGAGGCAATTTCCTTATATCTGGCTGATAAAGAGAATAAGGAGCTTATCGAAAAGAACAGCATACTGGAAAATGAATTGGAAGAAATTCAAATTGAAATCGAAACCCGTGCAAAGGAGTGTACCGACAGTGCAGACATCTTAGAGCAGATTCAGACTCCTCTCTTGGAGGTTAAAGCCAGCATTGAATTAATAGACAAGTCATTAAGACACCCTAAAGGGTTTAATAACGTGGAAAGTGCAAACCTTTACAGTAAGATCATCCATGAAATTGATAGTTTAATCAAAAACCTGAATCAGATAAAAAATAAAAATCGTAAGGATGAAGCGCTATGACAGAAAAACCTTATATTATTTGTGTAGATGATGAGAAGGTTGTATTAAATTCCTTGCGGGAGCAGATTAAACTGAATTTTGGGAGTCGTTATAATATTGAGGTTGCAGAGTGCGGTCACGAGGCTCTATCCATTTACGAAGAACTGGTTTCGGATAATAGGGAAATTCCCGTTGTAATTTGCGACTATATTATGCCCGATATCAAAGGTGATGAGGTTTTAAAAAGTATTCATGAATATGGTCTTGAGACTTCAAAGATTTTGCTGACTGGGCAAGCTTCGCTTCAGGGCATAAAAAAGGCTGTCAATGAAGCAAAAGTATTCAGATATGTTGCAAAGCCCTGGGAAAATGAAAAACTGTGTTCTGTTATTGAAGAATCATTAGATTTTTACTACAAAAATAAATTTAGTACCGACGAGAATAAAAAACTGAAAGAAAAAAATATTGAGCTTAAGAGTGCCATTAAGCATAAGGTAAAGGAATTTGAAGATGTGGATGAAGGGTTTGCCGAGGACGACAAATACTCGGGGAAAAGCTCTGACAGCTTTACATATAAGATAGCACAGGATGTAAGCGAATCGTTGTCATGTGTCAAAAATGGAATCGATATGCTTCAAAAATTAAAAGGTAACCTTGAGGATAAAGCGATTGGAGAAATTCAAAACCATCTGCAAACCTTTGAAGAATACTTTTTGAATATTTCAAGCTCCATTGAAAATCTGATTGGCAGTATTGAATCCAAACCCCAGGCTCAAACTTTTGAGTCAGTATCCGATGAGCCAAATGAAGTGCTTGATAAAGTATTTTCTGTGAAAACCGAGATATTTAAGAGCGTAGATGAATTAACAAACAGGATTCAAGGTATTGAAAAACTAATAAAGAAAGAGCCGAAAAAGATTGTTGCATGGGACAATGAAGATATCTTGCTATTTAATCTCGATGAAATTTTATTCTTTTCCCGTGAAGGCAGAAGTATAATTGTCGTGACGAAAAACGGTAAATACAAAGTCAGGAAAACTATTTCAGAGCTTGAAGAAAGCCTGCATGAGAATAATTTTTTCAGGTGCCACAAAAGTTACCTGGTCAACTTGAAATATGTAAGCAGGCTTGCCCCGTGGCTCGGGAATGACAGCTATATGACAACAATCGAAGGCTATGCCAGTGAAATTCCCGTTAGCAGGAATTATATTAAAGATATGAAACGAATTTTTGGTATATAGGCTAAGTGTAACCAACCCACGAATCTATTTATATATGTTGCAATAAATGTTTTACATGTTGATTAAAGTAATTGCTTTCGTAAAGCTTCAATAGCAACGGAAAGTACATTTGATGGAAACGTCTCTAGGGTCTTCACATAAATGTACTTTCCTCAGAGGTCACTTCTTACGGGTCAATGAAGCTTCACTACAGTAATTACTTTATCCATGTAAAATATTTATTGCATTCTATATAGATTCGTGGGTTGTATATTTTAACCTACAATTCCATTGATAACTCTTGACATTGGTCTGCCTTGTTCAAATTCCCACTGTACTCCGTATGGATCCAGCCAGTAGAAAAATGTTTGTGGGTCTGGAGAAAGCTTTTCCGGATTCCAGTAGCCTTTTGTAAGCGGCATAATAATCTGAACGCCCTCTTGATTTTTTAGCCATTCATATGCGGCTTCTGCGTCAGCTACTTCAAGAGCTACATGGCGTATACCCCCAACGTCATTAGTCTTGTGGTAGTGAATTGTTTGATCTCCTTTTGGCTCTTCATACAGCATCAATTCCAGATGGAGTTGTGCATTGGGGTGGATCAGGAAACGAACCATAACTTTGCACTCGGTACCATCAGGGAAACCCGCGTCATGTCCAAAATGCTTACAAGTCTCTTCTGGAAGCCATAAGCTCCATGCTTGCTGAAAACCAAGAACGCGGCTGTAGAACTCTGTTGCTTGCTCCATCATTTCCATGTCTGCAACAATTACGTTGATGTGTGAAAAACCTAAAACAAAATTGGTTGGGTCCATTGCTGTTGGTGCAGGGAAGCCTTGGGGAACCTGAGCAATACCGGTTGGTATTGTGTACTCAAGGACATCAGAGGCGAGAGTGCAGGAGGCATCTTCTCCCATTATAAGCTCTACGATATGTACTGCAAGAGCTATTCCACAGTGAACACCGCCGGAAGTCATAAACTTGGAGATAGGCTGGTGTATATAATTGTCGGCATTGCGGGTATCTAATACAGTCAGATCAAGGCCTTCATCATCGCTCATTTTCTTCAGCTGCTGAAAACGCGTGTGATGGGTAGTTACCTTAAGACTATTAAGTACTTTAGCTTTAGCCAAGAGAAGCACTCCGGAGCAAATTCCTGCAACATAGGCGGCTGTTTTGCTTACTGATTGAATCCAGTTGGTAATTGCAGGGTCTTTTTCCTGCAGAGCAACTAAGGAGTCAATTCCCTGACCACCTACAACAACCAGAATATCAATGGCAGGATGATTGGAAAAAGTATAATCCGGTGTAAGGTTTATATAGCTTTGTACGCCGTTTTGTGGAGGCACCCCTGCATTTGATTTTTTTGGGCTGTCATCCTGGCCTACGGTAAATACATTGAAAACGGCAGTGTTATCACTATTTCTTGCTGCTCCCAAAACCTCAAATGCTCCTGCAAAGTCTTGTATTTCTATCTGATCAAATAGCAGTATACCTACGTTTTTATGAATAATGCTGCCAGGGACAGGATTAAGGGGCAGGTTTATTATATTTGTAAAAGCGTTTTGGAATTCAATATTAGAAACACCTGTAACGACGTCTATTGTCCTTATATTCTCGTCACGTGTAGAAATAGTCTGGCCGCAGTTGTTGTCTACAGCAGAATCGGTTGTAACAACATCAACCCTGAGGGATACTTCTCTTGTATGTCTTAAATTGCCTGCCATGATTAAAGAAGCTAATGGATCAAAAATCGGTAATGGTATTGATTCTTTTGCTGGTCCAACGGCTTTTTGAACGATGAGCTCTTTAGCAAGCTGTGCAACGGGGTCAGTTGCAGTAATCAAATCACTGTATTTTTCTTCTAAAAGTACATAGTCGCAAGCATCCAAAGGAACCATAGTAATGGGAACGGGCATAGCTAATACTTTCTTCGCAGCAGCTGCGTCTAAGAATATATTCCATTCGGCATATATATTTGTTGAATAGACAGGCCCTTGATTCCAGTCGGGCTGAGAATTATTGAGGGCTGCAACATTTCCGTCAACGTATATTGCTCCACCCATAATTACAATACGTTCAATGTTTTCCAGCTTTGGCTTTAAGTCCAATGCTTTAGCTATATTAGTAAGACCGCCGAGGGAGAGAATTGTCGTCTGATTTTCTTCATCTTCCAGAGCGTCCTTTATAAATTCCCATGCAGTGCGGGGATCAGCAGGTTCTGTTACAACCGGAAGTATGTTTCTTAGCCCGCAGACATCGTCCATAGTTTCTCTGAATGATTGTGGAAAACAGTGGTTGTATTCACTAGGGCTTGCTGCACCGGCACAAACGGGAGCATTAATATTGCCCATTTTGAGAAGGGATTGAGCAATGCTTACTCCATCAGCAAGGTGTGTTTCACCGCAGCCTGTCACTGTAATCCCAATAATATTGACGTTTGGATCTTTCATGAGCAGCAAGATTGACAGTATATCATCCCACCCCATGTCTGTGTCGATAATTACATTTTTAGGTACAAAACCTTTGTTAATAGCCATAATATTCTCTCCTTTGTTGTTAATTTATTAGATGTATGATTGATGAAATATGTATTCCTATATCGAAGAGTAAGTGTAGATAGTTTAGGTTGAAAGTGATTTTATCCGGCTAGGAAACCACCACTTGCCACAGTTGTTTCCCTAGCGGTCAATCACTAAGTTCAACCTAAACGATCTTTATTACTTATTAAAAACTGTCTTGAAGTTTTCTTTTATGCTGACTAGATTCCACTTGTTTTCTTTTGCTGTATTTTCTATTCCCAGCTTGGTTGCTGAATCGGGGTAGTTATATTCTCTTTTTTCATCATCATGAACCAATAAACAGGACATGTTTGGATAGGTATTAGTGGATGCACTGGTGAGCATCTGATAGTCATCAGCAGTGTTTCCGAAGGCAAATATAGGCTTCTTTCCCGTACGGTAATAGATATTTACAGCTTTTACATCCTGCAAATTTCTTGGTTCAATGTAGTTGGTTTCACGAATAAATTGTGGCGAAAGGCCTGAGGAAACGGTGTAAAATTTGGGTGAAAGCTTTAGAAGTGTACCGATTTCATGATCTCTAGGCAAGTTAAGAGTATCATCGCATGCTCCCCAGATAAGCCCCACCTCAGAGCCGGAGACGATATATACCTGGAATTTGTTTTTTTCCAGAAGCGTTATCAATTCCAGCATAGGCTTAAAAAAGGTCTGTTTTAATGTTATGTTATATTTAGTATTTTTTGTGTTAGCCATATAATTCTTTACGTAGTTAACGTAATCATCCTGAGTATAATTGGGATAAAACGCCTGAGTCATAATATCTACTGCGTCATTTTCAAGGGCCTGTATGTTTTTTTGATTATCAGGAGCAGTATAATAGTTATAAGCTTCAGCGTATATTTTCTGCTTTAGGAGAGCAGGGTTTTTTAATGATTGCTCATATAAATAGTTCTGTGCAACATTCATTTCCAGCCAAAGAGGCTTTTCACAAATAATAGTTCCATCCATGTCCAGTGTTGCAATTCTATCCTTTTCCGGGACAAAGCTTTTTTTGCTACTGTCAGTCACAGAGGTAATAAAGTTCAGAATTTTTGTTTTCATTGCTGTATTGTTCCATGAAGGCAGCGGGTCAGCTGTGGTTGTCACAGCTTGCTTATTAGCAGATGCTTCATTTGACATGCCGGGGGTACAGGCATAAAAAGAGATGGTGACCAGGCAAGCCAATATCAAGATAGTGATAGTTACATTTTTAGGTTTGAAATGTTCTCTGAAAAAAGTCACAGTTTTTTCCCTCCAAGCTTTATTAATATGGTGTAGAAGTTTTGCTGATAGACTTATAGTATAGTTTTTTTCTCCATTTGTAATAATGTTTGCCTGACATGCAGATTTAACGACATTAAATACGGAAAAACACGTATAAAGAAATTAAAAATGGGGCAAACTAAATAGTTATTTAAGAAAAGAATCAAAGTATGTTGTAAAATTTTGTTTGCACATTGAAGGAGTTGAGAGTGGGTTTGTAGAATGTAAGGGAGGAGAAGTGTGTGTGCTGCAACTCTTTTGGGGGAGTGCAACCTACTTTTATAGACAGTGGTTTAGGTTGAATATATTACTTAAGGAAGTTGAGTAAATCTATGCCGAACATAAGCGACATTTATCTATATAACGAAACTACTAAAAAAAATGAGAATATCGTTTTTTGGTCTGGCGGGAATTCTCCAACTCAAAAAATGTTTAATCTGGACTACGACACTACATTGCTGCGATTTAAAGCTTTGTATCTGCTTTCTGATAAAATTGTTGCTGCCGCTTCCTTTTATTTTGAATCTCAAATTTCAAGGTTGATAACTTCGGAACTAAAAGATGTTTTTGTAAACGGCGAAGCACTGTACTTTATAGATGAAAATATTGAAAACTTTAAAGAACACGGTTTGTTGAAAATCGGCAAAAGCCCTGAGAAGCTAACAGCGTATAGCGATAAGGAACAAGTAATGCTATACGGGAGTGAGCTTAATAGCTTAGGCTACATATTGAGAAGAAAACCGGAATCAATCAGCACAAAAATGAAAGATTTGTGGATAGGAGATTTATACTCATCAAGTGATGAATCGGTTGGAAGGTTTTTGGAGTACAATTATGCCGATAAAAGCTATTTAACGGAGCTAAGATTAAAATTGGCAGACATTGCATTAAAATGCCAGGCAGATTTTGTATGGGAGTATGTAGAACCCGCAATTAGAGCTTGGGATATGAAAATTCCTGAAGGCTTTTTTAGGTACAGCCGTAAGAGATTAGCGGAGATTTATTCCATAGCGACTGTTAAACTGTTGGGCATCAATATAGATAGTAATCTTGGCGGCCTTTTTGAATATGATACTGATTTATTTACCAAATGTATGCGCTCGCTGGGCGTTGGTGAACAGCTATATAAGATAACGCCAAATGAATTACAAAAGCTTAAAAAAGATGATGTTTTTCAAGAGTTTAAAAAGTTTTATTCAAACCTGTTGAAATCCGTTGACTATAACTTTAATAATATAAGCTATGATCTATCAGCGTTAAGTCATGCACTTAATATATACGAGACTGGTACACAACAAAAGAAAAAATTTATAAGCTGGTATTTCAAGCAAAATAAGCAGCATTCAAGATATAGAGAACCTTTATCTGCATTATTGGATATTTATGATAAAATTATTAATAAAGCATATTCCGATTCAAGTTTCATATCTGACGCAGTACTTAATATATCAAAATATAATGGGCGTACAAATAACGGGGTCATACTGCCCCCTACTTTTTTAAGGAGATGTGATATTGTGGAAAACAATCAACGTAAAACTGATATTATAGTAGTAGCAGCTTTAGATAAGGAAAGAGAAGCGATACTTAGACATATAGATAAGTATCGCCAAGCTGAAACTAATGGAATGATTTATTATGAGTGTGAATTGGAAAGTGATTTTCACAAAGAACCTGTACGAATAGCTGTTGTATCTCTGCCTGGTATGGGGAATGAAAATGCGGCAATTACAGCAGCAAAATCAATTGAATTTTTTAATCCTGAAGCAGTAATTGTTACAGGCATTCTGGCAGGTCTAAAAAAGAGTGATAAAGATGAAAAGCTGCTTGGTGATGTAATTTTTGCAGAGCAAATTGTTGGATATGAACCGGCAAAAGTAACGCAGGAAGGTACAAAAAGAAGATTCGATGTATTGAGGAGCGGTTATCATCTCTTAATGGCTGCCAGAAATTTGCCTATGAATAAGTGGGTACTGGAATCAAAGATAGACCGTCCCGACGGTGACAGGATTATTCCAAAGGTTCATTTTGGAGTTATATTATCCGGGGATAAGGTGGTTTCGGATACTAACTTTGCTGACGAGATAAAAAGCTCATGGGTACAAGCTATCGGGCTTGAAATGGAAGGCTACGGCACAGCCTTGGCTGCATTTCAGTCTCTGAACAATGTCGAAATGGCATTAATAAAAAGTATATGTGATTGGGCAAGTCCGGATAAAAATGATGAGTGGCAGCTATACGCGGCCGATATTGCAGCAGCATATACAGTAGCATTAATTAAAAATCTAAGGTTAAAAAGAGCAGCTGAAGCCAGCCAGGGAAGAAGTAGTGATAACTACCAGGAAAGTACTGATGTAGTGATTGATTATGACAAGCTTTTTTCCGGTAAAGCTATTTTAGAATTAAATGAGAGGCTAAATGATAGCTGGGAGGAAATCGCTATATATTGTGAAATCCCGCCAATATCCTATAACGCGTTTAAAAAAGGAAAAGAAATAAACGATATAGTTAATTGGCTGCGGACAAGAAAGAAATTGAATTTGTTTATAGACGCTGTCAAATACCTTAAGAGAGATGATATTACAGAGGATTTTTTTAAAAATATTTAGATGAAAAATATTTACTATATAAAATGCAATAAATATTTTACATGGATAAAGTAATTGCTGTAGTGAAGCTTCAGTGACCCGTAAGAAGCGACCTCTGAGGAAAGTACATTTATGCGAAGACCCTAGAGACATTTCCGTCAAATGTACTTTCCGATGCTATTGAAGCTTTACGGAAGCAATTACTTTAATCAACATGTAAACATTTATTGCAACATATATAAGTGGTGGAAAGGGATGGGGGAATGTATAAAACAAATGCAGAAAAGAAAATTTGGATAGCGGCAATTGGTTGTCCGGCAACAGGTAAAACTACTTTGTTAAAGAGATTGGTAGAAGCATTCCCTGAATATTCATATTCCGGCAATGATCAAATAATCACTGAGGGAACAATCCTAAACTTCTACCACAAAAAGCTGTTTATTGAAAACGACCACTCGTTTTTTTTCAGATTTCAGATGGAAGTTCTTCCGCTGCGATTTTCGCAGTCTGAAAATGCGCCTGACTATTCCCTTGTAGACGAAACGATTTTCAGCACTTTAGCATATACTAAAGCCTTATTGAAGCTAAAGTGGATTAAAGATTATGAATACCACACATTTTATCAAAACTATTTAAATTATTTAAAGTTCATGAATAAACCTGCCAAAGTGCTATACCTGAAATGTGATACACTTTTTGTAGTGCTATCCAGAATAGCACGTCGAGGGCGGCAAATAGAGAAGAAATATTCAATTGAATACATAGAAGCATTGCAGCAGGGGTTCGCTGAAGTTGCCCAAGAACTAATTGATGAAAAGTATGATGTAGTGGAGCTGAATACAGAGTGTTGTACAGAAGATGAGCTATTTGAAACCATAGAGAAAGAATTAACTGCCTTGCTTCCTGGTTTATAAGTATATTCAGTTAGGAACGATATAGTGAGGGAGTGTTAAAGTAGGGAC
This sequence comes from Clostridia bacterium, assembly GCA_026416815.1. Taxonomy (GTDB): domain Bacteria; phylum Bacillota; class Clostridia; order Acetivibrionales; family DSM-2933; genus SKW257. The sequence goes on from JAOAEJ010000055.1 coordinate 33,378, forward strand.
TGCACCCGGAGAAGCTCTTGTGAATATGGCTTCGGCCAAGGGGTCGACTCCCCTTAGCTCCATCGAAATGAAAAGTATCACCAGAAAATGGTGCTGCTTTTTGATTTTATGGGATAGTTGGGGTATACCTCAAAATATTAGTGTAATAAGTTGCCAAATGGGTTTATATTGCGTGTATGAAATTATAAAAATTGCCCGTAACTTATAGGTGGATGAATACTAAAGTGGGAAAAATAAAAAAAAATTTCAAAATACATTGATAAGTAAACATTATAATGATACTATCTTTTTATAAATGGGCATAATTATATAAAAAGTCTGTTTAGGATGAAAGAGGTTGATGTTATGTTAGCTGAGTTTAACTTTAGTAATTTTGCTTCATATTTTAGTAACGCAAGCCTATGTATGAAAGCAGCAGGAGCAAATAAGGAATTTAAATACCTAAACACATTTGAAAATGAGCATGGTGAATTCTTAAAAAGCTGCTTAGTATACGGAGCCAATGGTAGTGGAAAAAGCAACTTCATAAAAGCTATTAGTTTTATGAAGGACATGGTTATGCTTTCGTTTGAAAGAGAAAATATCACTAAGTCCTGTAGCAAGTTTCTTTTTTCTAGCAATTCAAAAGACAGCGCTTCAAATTTTGAAGTAGTTTTTGTTGCTGATGGAGATAAAACGCAAACAATTTATAAATATGGATTTGAAATACTAAATGAAAAGATAAGTAAAGAGTGGCTTTATAGAAAATCTCAAAGAATAATTCCAATATTTGAAAGAACAAGCCCTAATTTTCAGGATATTAAAATCTTGGGCAAAACTATGAAAAAAGCTGAATCTATTAAGCAATATACTAGGGAAAATGCGTTATTTATATCTACGGCGTATAAATTTAATATCCCAATAGCTGAAATAGTTAGGCAATGGTTTGAAAAGTTAGTTATTATAGACTTTGATGTTTTACCTGGTTATACTGCTAAACTAATAAGCGAAAATGAATCTGTTTATAAGCCATGGATACTTAAATACTTAAAAAGGGCGGACTTTGGAATTTCGGATTTGGTAGTAGAAATAAAGGATTTTAAGGTTAAAGAAGAGAGTCCATTAAAACCTGTGCTTGATAAATTATATGAGTTTATGGAAAATCATATAGATAGCGAAGAAGTGGTTGGATACTTACAAAAAAAAGTAGATATAAAATCTAAGCATGGTATATATAACGATAACAAGGAATTAGTAGGAAGCAAATATCTTTCATTCTTAGAATATCAATCAGATGGTACAATTAAATTTTTTGAGATAATCGGGCCAATTATTGATGCGTTAGTAAATAGAAAGGTATTAATTATTGATGAGATTGATTCAAGACTACATTGTGCGATTGTAAGGTTTATAATTTCACTTTTCCATTCAATTGACACAAATGGAAATAATGCACAACTCATTGCAACTACTCATGATGTCTTACTACTTGAGGAAGATATAAGAAGAGACCAAATATGGTTTGTTCAAAAAAATGAGTATGGGGAAAGTGAGATATATTCTCTTATCGATTTTAAGGGTATCAAAAAAAATGATTTGCTCCTTAAGAAGTACTTACTGGGTTCATTTGGAGCTATACCCTTTATTGAGAAAGTGTGACAGTATGAATAGAAGGCGTTGGAATGGGGAGAAAACTAGACCCAAAAGACAAGCACGTGATACTATTTTAATTTTATGTGGGGGACACACAGAAAAGGTATACTTTGATAATTTTAAAAGTAGAATCGGAAAAATAGTAGTAGAACCTATGTTGGACGCTGATTCACCTAAGAATATGGTCCTAGCCGCTATAGAGAAAGCGAAATCAAGTAATTACTTGCAAGTATGGTGTGTTTTTGATAAGGACAATTTCAAATGCTTTGATAAGGCAATTCAGCTAGCCGATGAAAATAAAATAGGCGTGGCATTTTCAAATCAGGCTTTTGAACTATGGTTTATACTGCATTTTAAGAAGTATGAAGGAGCATTACATAGGGATAAGTATAAAAAAGAAATAAATTCCTTACTTAAAAGAAAAGATAGGAATATTTTAGATAAGCCATATAACGAAATATTTGCACTACTAAAAAGTAGGATTGATACTGCAATATTGCATGCAAAGTTAGGTCATCAGAAGCATATAAGGGATAATGCAGGTAGATGTTCAAATTGGGAGTCTTGTACTACTGTTTATAAGCTTGTTGAGAATTTGCTAAAATTTGAGTGAGTTATGAAGTCTCTAAAGCAGTATTTGTAATTTATTCTCATATAGATGGCAAATATTATGTAAATCAATACGTTTTACAAGAACAAGTGCGCATAAGTATATTGCCGCTGATTTGACTAGATAAACGAGGGAGGATATGCTTCGCCTCTACCAATCAAATTCTCGGCTACACTGGATAATTCCGCAGAGGGTTTTTAATCTGAGGATGTATATAACGGGGACATTTAGTGTGAAGATAAGACCCTAGAAACCTTAGTTTCATCCATCTACTGTGTCTAAATTTTGTAGTGTTATTCTACTTTGGATACAAAACAACCTAGCCAAAAAACACCTTGCAATTTCCACCCACAATGGATATAATTTACTTGGGAAAATTAAAAAGGCCGCCATGTCCTGCAAGTGCTACCAACACTTACAGGCTCATGCAGGTAGTGCGAGTACCTACACGAATAGCACAAGGCTATCACAGCGAACCTTATGTTATTATACTTCACCATGTCTATTTTTTCAAGATAACATACTGGGGTGTGCGTGTAGGAATGTTTATTTACATAAACCTGCGCGCGCACCTTTTTAATTTTCCCTCTCAAAAAAGTTGAGGGGGAAAATTATATATGAACAGCAGCGACCGTTCAAAGAAGTGGGAAGGGCTATCGGGCATAGCCGGGGTCTTGGTTGAAAGGCGGCTCAACAAGCTGGAAAAGGAGCTGTACTGCACCGAAAGGTACAAGGAGATTTCCGCCAGAGAGCAGAGCCTATACTGCCAACTGGAAGAAGCCCTTCCCGACCACCTGAAGACTGTATTATCCGACTACAGCGACCTTCTATATACCATACTGAACATACAGGAAGACTACTACTACCAGCACGGCTTCACCGATGCCTTCGCTCTTACCTTTGGGCTGGAGGATAGGCTGTCGGATGACAGAGTGGAAGCGTAATCAAAGCCTATTGGGATTGCCCAGGGGCTTTTTTGCAATCCATTGACAAATATATAGTGAGTTTTATAAAAGAACATGAACATCTGAGAATTATAGGGAGAAAAAGCCGAAAAGAATTGTGTTATCTAATACTTAATTATATAATTATCTATAATTGAATTTGAAAATTCCTTGATTAGATTATATAATGTAAAGCATATATAATCTAATCAAGGAATTTAAGTTTTTTATTACTATTCTTTACGTAATCACCGCAAATTATACGATTTGCGATAAAAAAAATATAAGGAGAAGAAAATGGGTAAAACAATAGCTGAGAAAATATTTGACGCACACAGAGTAAACATGCCGTTTCCTGATACGCATGTTTTGAAATTGGATAGGGTTTTCTGTCATGAAATCACCACACCGATTGCAATCACAGACCTTATGGCAAGGGGAATGGACAGAGTATTTGACCCTACAAAAATAAAGGCTGTTATAGACCACGTAACACCTGCAAAGGATTCAAAAACTGCCGAGCAGGGTAAGATACTGCGTGATTGGGCTAAAAGGCATGGTATCAAAGACTTTTTTGACATCGGAAGAAACGGTGTTTGTCACGCGATATTCCCTGAAAAAGGATTCGTAAGACCAGGTTACACAGTTATCATGGGTGACTCACACACATGTACTCATGGAGCATTTGGAGCTTTTGCTGCAGGTGTAGGAACTACTGACCTTGAAGTAGGTATACTGAAGGGTGTATGTGCATTCCACTTCCCAAAAACAATAAAATTCGTACTCAACGGTTCATTAAAACCGGGCGTTTACGCAAAAGACCTGATACTCTTCATCATTAAAGAGCTCACTGTAAACGGTGCAACAAACATGGTAATAGAGTTTACAGGACCGGTTATCGACGCAATGTCAATGGAATCACGTATGACACTGTGCAACATGGCAATAGAAGCCGGTGGTACTTGCGGAGTATGCTACCCTGATATGACAACAGTTGAATACCTATGGGAATTCATTAAAGACGAATTCAGCTCAAAAGAAGAAGCATTGAAAGAATACTCAAAATGGGTTTCCGATGCTGATGCTTCCTATGAAAAAGTATATGAATATGACGTTTCCAATTTAGAACCAATGGTTACTTTCGGTTTCAAGCCTGACCAAGTAAAATCAGTGAATGAAATGACCGGTACAAAAGTTGATCAGATTTATATAGGTAGCTGTACAAATGGCCGTATAGAAGATTTAAGGATTGCTGCAAGTATCCTTAAGGGTAAAAAAATAAGCGATGATGTGCGTGCAATTGTAAGCCCTGCAACTCCGGATATTTATTCATTGGCCTTAAAAGAAGGATTAATTGAGATTTTCCAGAATGCCGGTTTCTGTGTTACAAACCCAACCTGCGGAGCTTGTCTCGGTATGAGCAACGGGGTTCTTGCTGATGGTGAAGCCTGTGCTGCTACAACAAACCGTAACTTTAACGGCAGAATGGGTAAGGGCGGTACAGTTCATCTCATGAGTCCTGCAACTGCTGCAGCTTCAGCGATTGAAGGGAAAATAACAAACTCACCATTATATAAAGCGTAAGTAGTGGAGGAAAACATGAAAAATTTTAGCGGAAAAGTTTTATTTTTAGATAGAAGTGATATCAATACCGATGAAATCATTCCAGCAAGGTATCTTACTGAAATTACTAAAGAGGCATTAAAGCCCTACCTGTTGGAGGACTTGACTCTTCCAGGTTTCAATGTCAAAGAAGATATTAACGACAAAGCTGTGATTGTAACAAAAGCAAATTTCGGCTGCGGTTCTTCCAGAGAGCATGCTCCATGGGCATTGGAAGTAAACGGAATTAACGTAGTTATTGCAGAAAACTTTGCAAGAATATTCAGACAGAATATGTACAATTGCGGTATGTTCGCAATAGAATTACCAAAAGAAAAGATTGAGTATCTTTTCGAGAACTACGCAGGTAAAGAAACTACAATAACAATTGATGTTGACAAAGATAAGATTATTGTAACTTCAGCAGATAAATCTGAAGAAATCGATTTCAAAGTCGGTGAATTTGACAAGACACTTGTTAAAGAAGGCGGCTGGGTTGGTTACGCTGATAAAAACTATTAATTTGTAAGCATATTGTCTATATATTATACCTTAAAGGCCTGTAGAACCATTGGTTTTGCAGGTCTTTATATTTTAGTCTTAATGCAATGATGCGGTATCATATTTCTAGCAGCAAGGCACAATAATCAAGGAAGTGCACTTTTAACATTAAAATGAATAGAAATTTAAAATGTTAAAAAGGACTAAGTAGAAGAGTAAATCTTCAAAGAGGGATATTTTTTGGAACTAATTTTAGGAGTTATAGTCTAACAATAAAAAATATTCGGAGGAGCTCTATGAGAAAGATAAAAACTTTACTAATAATATCGTTCATAATCATAGGTGCCTTACTAGGGGCATGTACGAATGGTAAGGTCATTATGTTTAAACAAAAAGTTCTGGATGATGTATTGACCGACAACGTTCGGGGATTTAATTTCCCTTTGCTTCTGGAGCATGTCAGAAGGGAGGCCATGTACTTCCTGAAAACCTTACAGCGTATCAACAACGGAAGTGAACGGCCCATCGATGATGATATTGTTGAAGAAAACATATTCTTTTTACAGATTATGGGCGAACACGCAAAGTTTGTTGCACACCTTCTCGACCCTACAGAGAAGGGACTTATCAGGCAAGCGAGTGCCTTCGGACAGGAGTTTGATGTTCTGTCAAGCCAGGCAAGGAATCTTCATTTTGAACCAATATAGAGCGATATACTACGTACTCAACTAACAGTAGCTAAAGGCTCGGCCCTGCAACTGAGGTCCTTTAAGGAGCGGGCAACAAAGCTGGTACAAATGTCCCAGATTCGCAGTATCATTGATCCTCGCCTTGCCTCACATATTACCAGGGAGACGGAAAAATTTCTGTCCATCATTGACAGGCTCGAACAAAGGTTGAACAACGAAGCAAAAGGGAACCACCCGCAAGATAGTGTAGTCGTGAGTCCTATCCCGGTTACCAGCGGACAACAGGTTACAGTACGGTACAACGGCTTGTTGCCCAACAATGGTGCAGGCTCTGTATATATGCATGCCGGCTATGGGGATAACCAAAATAAGTGGGATAATATCTCCGACATAAAGATGAACCCCACTGGTGAGGGATGGGAGAAAACCTTTGAAGTAAAGGGCCTTTCAAGACTTGATTTCTGTTTTAAAGATGATACAAACAATTGGGACTCCAATAACGGCAGAAACTGGAGCTATGAAATCAAGAGCAGAGAACAGTCGGAGTTTTTGCAGTAAGGTTATAGATTTTGATATAGAGCTGCAGTTGGGCTGATTTTATGGGCTTTGGTTGTTTTAAGTTAGGAAAGCCATGCCACTTTTGGTATGGTACCATAAAATATACTTGAAATTTAAATAAATGCACACCCTCTTTTAACTTTCAACAGCGGGTGTGCATTTACTCTAACAGAGTTGCTCCGGACTTTTTTAAAAGGAATTAATTCTTATTAATCCGACTTTTAACTTTAGACCAATTTTTCAAAAGTAGTACGGGTAAAACTAAGACAATCGGTATTGTAGTTAAATAGGGGAAATAAGGCATTAAGCTGTAGATTAAGGCTATAAAGGAATTAACTCCTGTCGCCGGTTCTACTCCATTTATCATTTGAATAAATACATAAATTGCACCTAAAACAACGATCACCGCAAATGGGGATAGGGTAATCAGTATTAGAAGTAAGAACTTTTTGAATATATTATTCACTCACCTTCACCTCTTTTGGAGTTATTTCATCAAATGGTCTTGTTATTGAGTAACATAATAGTCCCACAAAAAGCATTAGTATTCCGGCACAAATCATCCAATTGCTAACACCGATTATTTCAGATACAGGCCCTGCGATAAACATGCCAATAGGGGCCGCGAAACTCATAACGCTGGTTACAAGTGATATAACTTTGCCTAAGTTTTCCTGTGGTATTGTTTTTTGAATGTAGGCGGTATAAGGTATATTGAAGCACATTCCGGTTGTACCCATAATGAATACAACTACACAGAACAGCCAAAATGCATTTGAAGGGAGCAGGCCACCAACTAATGAACAAATACCAAGTGATAAAACACTGAGGGAAATCATCAAAAATTGCTTTTTAGCTCCTCCCGTGACACCTATGATTAATGCAGCTATTAGCATTCCGCTTGAAAATAGAGTTTGAACAATTCCGTTGTGCCATGCAGTACCATTAAAATATTGTTTAACCATTAAGGGGAGAAGTGTTCCAAGTGGTACAAATACTATGGTTGAAATAAGCACGGGGATGGATACTCTCAGCAATGCACTATTTGCCTTAATGGCATTAATACCCTGCTTCATATCTTCAATAACTTTTAATTTACCCATTGTATTCATTGTGCGTTTTGTAATTTTTATGAAAGAAAGTGTCAATACCGCTAAAGTCGCTCCAACAATATCTACAAACATAACATATTTCAGTGTTGTTATGCTCATTAAAAAGGCTCCCAGCATTGGACCTGCCATAGAACAAGCAGATATGACCATTTGTCCCAATCCGCCTGCCTTGGTAAGCTCACTTTCGGGAACAAGCTGCGGTATTACCGCCTGCAATGCAGGCTTATGAAAGGTTTCTCCTAAGGCCCTGATAAATAGAATAGCATATATAAATATCATGGAAGGTTTGCCGAAAAAGAACGATACACCAAGTATCAAGCTCGAAATTGCAACTGTACTGTCGGCAATAATCATGATCTTTTTGCGATTGTATCTGTCAATCCAAACTCCTGCAAATGGACCTATGACAGCCTGTGGCAGCAGGCCGACAACGCTTGCAATTGTAAGTGCAATTGCCGAACCAGTTTGTAAGGTAATCCACCAAATAATTGCAAACTGAACGGCACTTGAGCTTAAAAGTGAAAATGCCTGACCTATATAAATTGTAAAAAACGACTTCTTCCAATTTTTTATAGTATTCATATAAGCCTACCTTCCAAGACAGCCTACGATTATTTTGGCACAGTTCCTTGCTCCGTTTTCTGTAGCTATATTTTTTGCAAGAGCCTTCGCATTGAAAACAATTTTATCTTGAAGTGCAAATTTAATCGCTTCAGCCAGGTTACCAGATGTAAGCTTCTTTTTGGGAATAGGCTTTGAACCAACACCTAAGTCATAAGACCTGTGAGCCCAAGCAAATTGATCATTGGAAAAAGGAATGATAATACTTGGCACGCCTGCTTTGAAGCCAGCCGCCGTCGTACCTGCACCTCCGTGATGACATACTGCGGAAACTCTCTCAAACAACCATGAATGAGGTATACTGTCAATGGACAATACATTTTCAGGAAGATTTGAAATTTCACCCATACCGCATATTATACCCCGCTTACCGCTTTTATCTAGAGCATCTACTACCAGTTTTGACATTTCATCCTTCTGATCAGCGTGAAAAACACTGCCAAAACCTATATAAACAGGCTTTTCACCGGAATTTAAGAAATCCGACAACTCTTTTGAAGGAGTATAATCCGCTGCTTCTTCTACAAACCAATACCCGCTTTGGTGAATGTTTTCATTCCAGTCACCGGGCCTTTTGAACACATAATTACTGCACGAAACAACAACAGGGTGATTCCTGTCTGTGTGGCGCTCAAAGGGGCAGCCAAAGTTATCCGGAGCTTTGCCGAACTGCTCCTTCCAAAAGCCTTTGACAGAGTCCTTGGAGGCAAGCCACAGCATACCTTGAAGCATGGAGTAACTGAAAGCATTGATTAACGGGTTTGGCTTTGCCCTTCCATATAAAATAACCGAGGTCTGTTCTTTTGTCTTATGCATTGGAAATGGGGTTGCCAAAACAGAAGGTATACCAAACTTTTGTGCGGCGTAATAACCTATCGTGCAGCCGGGGTGGTATATGATTAGCTCACTGCCTTCGCAAGCAGAATAAAATTCATGCACCATATAAATGCCGTACTTTTTCATCTTATTAAAGGTCAATAGCATTTTTAAAGGGTTGTCGGCTGATTGTGCTTCTTTAAGCATCTTTGGGTCAACATTAAGAGATTCCAAATCAGCCTGTATCGGGTAAAAATCTATACCATAGCTGCGAATGAAGCTTTCGAAGCTTCTGCTTCCTGTAATACGTACATCTTTTCCTAATTTTTTTAGTTCTATTGCAAGAGCAATGTAGGGCTGAAAATCACCACGAGAACCTGCACAAAGTATTGTAATCATATTAGGTATTCTCCTCTCTTGAATCATCCGACAGCGTGTTGTATAGTGATATTATAGTGAAGCTTAGAATAACCATCAACCAACAATGTTATGATGAGTGTCGGATTTTAAGGAGATGAAGAAATGAACAAACAACCTGAGGTAACCGCACACACAAAGCAAAATTTGATAGACGCATTTTGGTCCTTATACTGTGAAAAAAGAATTGAGAAGATAACGGTAAAAGAAATAACGCAGAAAGCAGGATACAACAGAGGAACATTTTATGAGTATTTTATTGATGTATATGATGTGCTTGAGCAAATCGAGCAATCGCTGATACCAACACTGGATGAATTACCCCCAATTACTATGCCCAATAAAAACATGGGTATGCCCCTTGATATGTTTCTAAAGCTGTACGAACAAAACAGCAAATATTACTCTGTTTTGCTTGGGGATAATGGTGACCCGGCTTTTGCAAGCAAGCTCAAAAATTCAACAAAGCCTGCAATTAAACAGGTTTTCTCCGAAAATCATGATTTAGACCCTATAGAACTTGACTTCATTTTAGAGTATGTTCTTTCGGCGATGATTGGCATTATGAGTTATTGGTTTAGACAGGACAAGGTGTTGCCCGCAGAGGACTTGATTGCACTAATGTATGATCTTATGCAAAACGGTGTTATGAAGCGCCTGACAAAATAACTGAATGAGTTATGGCTAGAGGTGTGTAAAACATGATTTAGCAGAATTTAAAAATTGCCATCAAGGTTATAGTTATTAAGCAAATAATTGTGTAATCTATATAATTAGGCTAATTATATAGGGAGAGGCTATTAATTATTTATTTTAATTTGTTATTAATTATCAGTCGTGATATTTGCTCAAGGTTTACTTAGAGGCTTTAAGTACAAAAATGTGGTATCATTATAATCACTTATAAAAGGCTTTATAGCAGCTAAATGGGAGCTAAAAGCTTATTTAATTTTAATAATAAAGAAAGGGAATATGAATTTTGGCATCAGGTAGTTTTTTGCTGATGATTAATTTTTCATAGTTATTATTGTCTTATGAAATTTTATTTCGCGCCTATGGAAGGCTTGAGTGGGTACATCTATAGAAGTGCTCATCATACTTATTTTAATAATATAGATAAATATTTCTCTCCTTTTATTTCTGCGAATAAAAGCGGGAGCTTCAAAAAGCGGGAGTTAGATGATCTGGCACCTGAAAATAACCAAGGGTTGGTTTTGATTCCGCAAATACTGACTAATAATGCAAAAGACTTTATTCTTATGGCAAATGAAATAAAGCTTATGGGATATGATGAGATAAATCTGAATCTGGGATGCCCCTCCGGAACTGTAGTTGCCAAAAATAAGGGGTCAGGCTTTCTGGCGAAGACATTGGAGCTTGATAAATTTCTTTATGAAATTTTCTCTTGGGGAGGAACCAAAATTTCAATAAAGACTAGAATAGGAAAAGACCATCCGGACGAATTCTATGAGCTAATAGAGATATTTAATGAATACCCTATTGCAGAGCTGACAGTTCATCCTAGGATTCAGAAGGATTTTTATAAGAATAAGCCTAACATAGAGATTTTTAAGCATGCTGTGAGTTTTAGCAAAAATCCGCTTTGCTACAACGGCAACATTTTTACTGTTAAGCAGTATCAGGAGTTTTCAGCTGAGTTTCCGGGGGTCAGTTCTATGATGTTAGGCAGGGGATTATTGGCCAACCCTGGGCTGATAAAAGAAATGAAAAGTAATATTAAAGTTGACAGAAATACGTTAAAAGAATTCCACGATAAAATATACAGCGATTATAAGAAGATACTTTTTGGGGATGTAAATATCTTGTACAAAATGAAGGGAATCTGGTTTTATATGATTTCAATGTTTTCTGAAAATGAAAAGTATGCAAAGAAAATTAATAAATCAACTAGGTTATATGACTATGAAGATGCTGTGTCAAGTTTGTTTAGAGAACAGGATATTTTAGATGATTATGAAAAGAACCTTAATTTAAAGTTTAAATAGCCTTACGATAATTTTAAAATAAATGTTGCAAAATATTCCCCAAAAAGCTGTACAGTACCGGAAGGTACAAGGAATTTTTCGTATACGTATATTGCGGGCACAGGCTTCAAAAGGGTAAAGGGCTAGATACCTAGCCCTTTATATGGAAACTATGTTTTGATTAAATTTAAAATTTCTTGTTTAGTTTGTAAAAGTGATTTCTGCTTTTCTATAATTTGCTTTTTGAGGTTTATAATATTATTTAATGACGATGAAGCTTTTAATTCATCTCTTGATTTTACTGCCGCCCTGAAATTCTTCCATTCGGCTGTTTTCTGCTCCCTTAAAGATTTTATCTCGCTATGCAGGGTCTTTACCTGGGTACGTAGGGGGGCTATTTTAGCTTTAAGATCAGCTAGTATTTTCTTCGCCTCTGCTTTATCCTTTCCTTTTAATGATTCTTTAAGGACTTTCCATTCGCTTTTTATATTTTGATTGGTTGCCTTTATGTTATTCCATAAACCTTTGCATTCTACCCTGAGGGTGTTTAACTTGGCAAATAAATCGGTAAATTTTCCTTTAAAACTTTTTACGTCGGATTTAGTTACTAAAAAATCTTTTGATTCTGCTGCCGATTGATCTAAATTAGCATCGGATATAATGTTGGTTTCAATTGCCACCTGAGTATCTGAAGATACGTCAGCTGCAAAGGCAGATACAGAAAGTGCTGCTGTAATAAATACAGTAGCCAAGGTTGCAATTATTTTTTTCATAAAATCAACTCCTCTTTTTTTATAGATAGATTGCTGTAAAAGTGATTTTATCAAGTTAGGCAAATCGCACTTGCCACAGCTCATTGCCTAACTTGAAATCACTAAGTTTACAGCAAACTATCTTTATGGGTATCTACTATGTATAAACGTTTATCAAGTATTAACCTTATATTCTTATTATAAGAGCTAATTTTATAATAAGAATGTATAAAATGTGGAGATTTTGTGTAAATTTTAGTTTTAATCTTTGACAATAGGAAGCCTGATCTGAAACTCAGCCCCGCCCCCGGGATGATTGGAGGCAGTAATTGAGCCATGATGTTTTTCAATAATTACTTTTGTTATGGCAAGACCAAGACCGGAATTGCCTTTTTTACCCTTGTAGAATCTTTCAAATACTTTTTCAGATTCATTTTTGTCAAAGCCTTCTCCGTTGTCTTGTATTTTTATCTCAAACCATTTGCCATCATTAGAAGTAATAATATTGATTTCGCTTTTGGCATATCGAAGGCAATTTCCCATTATATTAATTAAAGCTTGGGTTATTTTGTCATGGTCAATGTTTAGTCTAGCATCTTTGTATAATATAGGATTGAGGCGGATGTTGTATTTAGCAGAGAGCCCTTTCAGCTTCCCTACACTATTTTCAATTACTTCGTTCATGCTTTCGGTGGAAAACCTATAAAAATTTTCTTGAGATTCAATTTTTGAGAGGTAGATTAATTCTTCAACAATGCCCTTGAGTCTGTTGCTTTCATCTATAATAATTTCAAGGGCTTCTTCGTTATTATCAAATACTCCGTCCTTTATACCCTCGGCGTATCCTTGAATGGACATAAGGGGAGTTTTCAATTCATGGGAAGCGTTTTGGAAAAACCTTTTCTGCGCGATATCGTATTCCTTAAGTTCTACAGCCATCTTATTAATGGTTTTACCCAATTCTTCAAGTTCATCTCCTGTTTGAATTTCTACACTTCCGTCAAAATCAAGCTTTGAAAGAGCAGTCGCTCTGCTTTTAAGCATAATAATGGGTTTTGCTATGGTTCTTGCAACGAAAACACCTGCAACGACAGCAATAACAGCTGCAATTATCGATGATACCAGCAAGACGGGCAGCATACTTCTTACCGGCTTCTGTATAGGCTCAACAGGATTATAAAAAACAATCCAGCCTTTTAGGGCTTGAGTGACATTATTTCTTGGAGGAAGGACAACTAGAATGTACTGAAGATTGTCAATTTTAATTTTCATGGAAACGGTTTTCTTTATCTTTGGATTGAGTTTGTCTTGTATCATTGGAAGTATCTGTTGCTTAAAAGTTGCAGCTTCCTCATTTCTAGGATACAAAATCTTTAAATCCTTTGAAATTAATGTGAAATTACTTTCCATTCTCCCAATCTGGTTAAGTACCTTTTTTCTTATAGCTTGCTTTGCTGCAGCACTTGAAATATCTTTATTTGAGGCTTCTTCATTTATTATAATGTCAAATATGGCATTAGCATCTTTTGTAAGCCCTTGCATAGCTTGTCTCTCGGCATAAAACCTTGCAAGAAGGCCAAACACAACTCCAACAACGATTAAAGTTGAAAAAATAATAAAAATATAGGAACCCACAATTTTTTTTGTGATTGATGTTTTAATTGCTTTTCCCCCCTTAACCGCATACTTTATATCCATAACCCCATACAGTTGTTATTTGAAGACTCGAGTCCACTTCAACCAGTTTCTTTCTGACCTTCTTTACAAGGTCGTCAATAGCTCTGGTATCCCCAATATAATCATAGCCCCAAATACTGGTGATTAATTGTTCGCGGGTAAACACCTTGTTCTTATTCTTTATAAGAAAGGCAAGGAAATCATATTCTTTTGGAGTTAATTCCAATTCGGCTTTATCTTTTACTATCCTTCTTTCATCAGGATATATAGTTACGTCCATGCATGTTAATTTGTTCTCCGGGGCTTTAATAAGACTTTCCTTTCCGGTATTAGTTCTTCGGAGTATCGTCTTAACTCTGACTACAAGTTCACGTGGACTAAAAGGCTTTGATATATAGTCATCGCTTCCAAGTTCCAGGCCTAATATTCTGTCAATTTCCTCATCTTTTGCAGAAACCATGATTATAGGTACATCGCTGATTTTCCTAAGCTCTCTGCATAATGAATACCCATCCATCTCAGACATCATTATATCTAAAATAAGCATATCTGAAGGATTAAACTTAAATTGTTTTAAAGCACTTTCCCCATCTTCAAAAGTTTGTACCTCATAACCTTCCTTTTGTAAATATGTTGATATGAGATCCCTTATCTTTTTTTCGTCATCTACAACATAAATAAGAGTGTTCTTCATTTGTTCTCCTCCTCATTATTATAATATCATATTGGAATTAAAGTTGCTAAAGAAAGTAGTGAGACGGCAAATACAGCTCCCCATTTACTCAAACACCTGTCTAATAGTATAATTCTATATGTAAAGCTTGTACATTTCTGGAAAAATGCAAAAACATTTTATAGGGAGGTCAAATATGGTAGGTTCCATTTACAAACACGTATATAAGGCTGATTCAATTGCCTTGAATTTTAAAGGAAGTGAGGTCACTTACGAGCAGCTTGATAAAACAGTAGCAAGTTATGCAAACTATTTCAAGGAGTTGGGAGTAAAAGCTGGTGAACGAGTTGTATTGAGTTGTCTCAATTCACCTGAATTTATTTACTCGTATTTAGGGGTTGTAAAAAGCGGCGGGGTTATTATCCCAATAAATTTAATGCTTACTATGGAAGAGATTGCTTATATTGTCAAAGACTCTGAAGCTAAATATTTTATTATTCATCCTGTAATCCTACAAAAAGCAAAACTATCGAAGGAAGCTATCCAAAATGCCCTCGGTGTAAATGTTATGGTATTGGATGAGGAGTTTCAAAATAGTGTTTGCACGATGCCTACAGAAAGGCTTGAAGATTTTGGCGATGAGAATGCATTATCTACATTTCTCTATACTTCCGGTACTACCGGAAAGCAGAAGGCTGCAATGCTTACGCATAAAAACCTTGTCATAAATGCAGAGCAGTGCGCATTAGCACTTAAAAGCACCTCAGATGACAATTATATGTGCGTCCTTCCGATGTTCCATGTGTTTGCGTTTACTGCTTGTGTCCTGATGCCGTTGTGGTCGGGTGCAACAATTACGATATTAGAAAGCTTCCAGCCCAAAGAGGTTGTTGAGTCTTTGATAAGAGATAATATCACCGTATTTATGGGTGTTCCTTCTATGTATGTAGTTTTATTGGAGGCCGGTAAGAAAAATGTTACTTTCCCGACACTACGCTTGGCTATCTCAGGAGGAGCTGCGCTTCCTGTTGAAATATTCAGGGCATCTAAAGAAATTTTGAAGCTCCCTATTGTAGAAGGATATGGGCTTACAGAGGCTTCTCCTGCAGTGTGTTTTAATCCGCTGGATGGAGTGCAGAAAGAAGGCTCAATCGGGTTACCGTTACATAATGTTGAATGCAAAATTGTAGATGAAAACGATGTGGAAGTACCGGTAGGTGAAGTCGGAGAACTTATCGTCAAGGGCGAAAATGTTATGCAGGGATACTTTAAACAGGATGAAGATACAAATAAGGCATTACTAAATGGATGGCTTCATACGGGAGACCTCGCAAAGAAGGATGACGATGGTTATATTTACATAGTAGACCGGAAAAAAGACATGGTCATCGTTGGAGGATTGAATGTATATCCAAGGGAAGTTGAGGAAGTAATCTATCAGTACTCCAAGGTGAAGGAAGCAGCAGTTATTGGAGTTGATGATAAGCTGAGGGGAGAATACGTAAAAGCTTTTGTTGTTTTAAAAGAGGGTGAAGAATGTAGTTCCAAGGAGCTCCTCAGGCATATGAAGGAACGGCTTGCAGCTTATAAATTGCCCCGTGAAATTGACTTTGTTTCAAATCTTCCCAAAAACAGTACCGGCAAGATACTCAAGCGAATGCTCAAGGAACAGTAAACATAAGGCTTGGTATAATAAAGGTTTGTTAATACGGAAATATAACACTACTTGGTAAATAATTTGCTAACTCAAATTGATACTTCTAACCCTAACATTAAACCTGTGAACAAAAATTTTAGATCATTAGTATCTGCAAGGTTTATAGGAGTTATAGTTATAAATGATAAAGAAAACTCATAAAGCCCACGAAGTGGACAAAAGCTGCACATTGTGCGGCTTTTGTCGTAATATAGGAATATGAGAAAAAACTGGCTTCACCATGGGAAGGTATGATAAGTAGGTATAAACGTTTAAGATCTCAATCGTTTTAAGGGTTATATAAAAACCAGTCTTTACAATCTCAATAAATCGCGAATAAATATTAAGGCAATTAACATAATTAGACAATCGGGAATA
Organism: Clostridia bacterium; assembly: GCA_026416815.1. Classification (GTDB taxonomy): domain Bacteria; phylum Bacillota; class Clostridia; order Acetivibrionales; family DSM-2933; genus SKW257. The sequence goes on from JAOAEJ010000055.1 coordinate 50,041, forward strand.
TAATGGTATATAAAGGCTTGATTGGAGTGAGATTTATGTTAAGTCTTTGCTGGAAAGGAATCACAGTGTTGACTGGTATAGGTATTGCAACAGCAGGAATAATTGTACAACGCATATAAGACAATCAAAAATATTTGGATAAAAGGTGAAAATGAAGTTCATTTCTAGCAGGGGAGGGGCCAAAGATGTATGAGTTCAAACGCTTATCCCAGGTTTTCAAATCAGCGGAACAAATCCCTTTTGACGATTTCTCGAGAATCATATTAATGAGTGACTGCCATAGGGGAGATGGAAGCTGGGCCGATGATTTTTCCAAAAACCAGAATATTTATTTTGCAGCTCTGACTCATTATTATAATGAGAATTATACTTATATAGAGCTTGGGGATGGAGACGAGCTATGGGAAAACACAAAACTTTCAGACATTATGAGGGAACATAGCAACGCTTTTTGGCTTATCAATAAATTTATAAGAGAAAATAGGTTTTATTCGCTTTATGGAAATCATGATATCGTAAAAAGAAACAAGGGTTTTAGCAAAAGCAAAGATTATAGAAATTTTGATGAACGTGAAAAAGAGTATCTTTCTTCATTTGGGGATGTGAAGTTCCATGAGGGACTGGTCTTGAGGCACACAGATAACGGGAGTAAAATTTTTTTGGTACACGGCCATCAAGTGGACTATCTGAATGATCGATTGTGGAGGTTAAGCAGGTTCCTGGTGAGATATGTTTGGAGAACACTTGAGTTACTAGGGGTGAATGACCCGACGAGTGCAGCAAAAAACTATAATAAAAAGGATGCAGTAGAGAAAAAACTGGCTGCATGGGCAACAAGAGAGAGCCAAATGCTTATCGCAGGACATACACACAGACCTATGTTTCCGGAAGTAGGTGAGGCTCTTTATTTTAATGGTGGAAGCTGCGTCCACCCTCGCTGTATAACAGGAATCGAAATTGCCGATGGAAACATCACGCTTGTCAAATGGAGTGTCAAAACAAAGGATGATGGTACATTAGTGGTCGGCAGAGACGTACTTGCAGGGCCAAGAAAATTAAAGGATTACTTTTGTACAGGTGCGTTAGCTACAGGTAAGCTAGGTCGAACTTAGCAATGTCAAGGGGACGGTTCTTGTGACATGTAATTTTATTATGTCACAAGAACCGTCCCCTTGACATTGACTAGAAAATGGTGGTACTTTTTTTGCATGCAACGTTCAAGTATAGTATAATTATTAAAAAAATACACTAAAAATGTAACAGGGGCAAAAAATATGACAGTTCTTGTTGAAATGTATGTTAGTTTATTGCCTGTAATTTTTGCAGGAGTTTTAAATATGGTGTGGGTCAAATCTCCGTATATGAGCTTTTTGAAAAGACCTATTGATAATAGTAGAAATTTCTTTGACGGCAAAAGAATTTTTGGGGAAAACAAAACATGGAAGGGTTTTGTCGGAATGATTGTATTTGCAATTATTACGACTGTTATCTGGGGGCTGATCTGTGAAAAGTCCCAATACCTGAATGCACACAACTATCTATATCGTAATTATGATAATACACTACTCTATAATTTAAATATAGGATTTTTCTTAGGTTTGGCGTATGCACTATTTGAACTCCCAAACAGCTTCTTGAAAAGAAGAATAGACATTACGCCGGGAAAGTCTACCAGTGGGGCGAAAAGTATATTCTTCATTTTCTTTGATCAGGCCGATTCCATATTCGGATGTGTTTTAGTGATACTCTTTGTTTACAAAATGAGTATACAGTTTTATATAGCATATGTACTTCTGGGTGCAATCACACATATTGCAATTAATATGCTCTTATACTTTTTGAAATTAAGAAGAAATATGTTTTAGGAGAATATAATGATATACGATTTAAATGCAGATTTTGCAAGGGATATTGGAAACAAAGCAAAGTTTTTAATACAAATGAAAAATAACGGATTCAATGTGCCCGGGGGATTTGTTTTAAGCAGTCAGATTTACAATGATATAGTAAACTACAATGGAAAGAGCAAGATAATTAAAGATAGTTTGCTGAAATTAAACGAATCTAATATACATGAAACAAGTTTAGAAATATCAAATGTTTTTTCGGATCTTATAATACCCGAGCAAATCATTGCTGAAATAGCCAAAAGGATAGATAGTAAAAAGTATGCCGTTCGTAGCAGTGGCGCAAAAGAGGACATGGAACTCTTTTCTTTTGCAGGTCAGTATAGTACTTTTTTAAATATATCGGGGATTGACGAAATAGTAAAATCAATAATTGGCTGTTACAAATCAATGTATAACGATACAAATCTTTCATACCTCACAAACAACAGGATAAATCCAGAAGACCTTGAGATGGCGGTTATTGTTCAGGAAATGGTGAATTCTGAGAAGAGCGGCATTGCTTTTACAATAAACCCATTAACCGGGGATGATAAAGAAATAGTTGTTGAGGTGGCTGAAGGATTAGGAGAAAATATTGTTAGTGGAAAAGTAAAGCCTGAAAAGTATAGCTATAATTGGTTTGATAGCAAATACGAGTACAACTCGGACAATAAGCTATTGAATCAATCGGAATTACATCAACTTATGAGCATTTCACTAAAAATACAATTGTTTTTTGGATATCCATGCGATATTGAATTTGCCTTTGAAGCAGGTAATCTATATATTTTACAAGCACGACCCATTTCTAAAATTATGTACTCAAAAGTTACCGATCAGTGGACAACGGCTGATTTTAAGGACGGAGGAGTTTCGGCGACAGTTTGTAAGCAATATATGTGGAGTCTTTATGAATACGTATGGGAGACAACTTTAAAAAGATTTTTGCTTGAAACCAAGCTTTTTAGAGAAAAAGAACTTAGAAAGCTGGGGGATATGTTTTATGGAAGGCCCTATTGGAATTTGAGCATTGCTAAAGGCGCTATGGCTAAGATTCCAGGGTATAAAGAAAGAGAATTCGATAATGAATTAGGAGTTAGAATCACATATAAAGGGGATGGGCGTACAACCAGAGTAACGCCTAAATCAATCATTAAAATAATTCAAGTTGCTATGGCTCAAAGTAAATTAACTGCAAAGCAAAATGACAATGTTGAAAATTATAAAAATGAGCTGCTGGAAAAATATACCGAGTACATTGATATGAGCTTAAATGAAGGTGTATCAGACGATATTGAAAGTATCTGGTACAAATTAATTAAAACAGATTATCTTCAAAGTGAAGGAACTTATTTTTGGCAGATATTCATAAATACGATACAACAGCCTCTTTTCAAAAGGAGCTTAACAAAGTATGTCAACAGCAGTGATTATTTAAGTCTTATAGGTGGATTGGAAAATGTATCCCACCTTTTGCCATTCTACGATATATGGGAGATTAGCAGAAAAATATATCAAGACAAGCAAAGCCTTGACTTCTGGCGTAATTCCGGTACAGATGAGATAAAAGGATACTATTTGGATGATAGAAAAGAACACTGCATTCAAGACTTAAAAGCTCATATCAATAAATACGGCTACCATTCCGAACGGGAATTGGATGTTACCTATCCTTGTTATTTTGAAGACGTTGAAAAAGTAATAAAAATGATAAAAGACACTGTAGCCTTAGACAATAGTTTCAGTCCATATTCAGACAGTGAAAGACAATACAAAAATTATAGTATGCAGCTTGAAAATATAAAAAAGCAGATGAGTCCCAAAAAGTATGAAAAAATATTAAAAAAGATAGAGAAAATGCGAAGCATGTTATGGTGGAGGGAAGAACTCAGGGATATATCAACAAGATTTTATTACATCGTAAGAATTTATACAATCAAGTTAGCTGAGTTTTATTATAAAAAAAGGATTATTGATTGTGTGGGAGATATTTGGTATTTAAAGATAAATGATATCTTTGAATTTATTGATAACAAAAAGAGCACAAATGATTTGAAAAAAACTATAGAAAAAAATAAGAATTATTATAATTCATTCAGAAATTTTATGAGTGAAAACGAAATAGGTTCTGTTTTTGATAATGGCTGTGTTACGGGTGAAAGCAGTACGAATAAAATACTTGGCGTTGGCTGTAGTAATGGCATTGTAACAGGTACCGCCAGGGTAATAGAAAACCTTGAAGAAATAGATAAATTAGAGGTAGGAGATATCCTTATCACTAAATTCACCGACACGGGATGGACAAGCAAGTTTGCCATTTTAAAAGGGATAGTTACCGAGTATGGAGGAATCTTATGCCATGCAGCTATCGTTTCCAGAGAGTATGGAATTCCCTGTATAGTAAGCTGCTCTGATGTTACAAAGAAAATTAAAGATGGAAGCAGGATAACAATAAACGGCACAACGGGAGAGATAATTATTGACGTATAGAAATGAGGGGTCAGATGTTTATAGGTAAATACAACAAATCAGTAATTGTGACTTATACCGGAGTGGTATTTGCGTTACTAGCAATTTTTAATGCACTAAATAATAACATTAAATTCGGGATGGTGTTTTTGATTTTTGCAGGCGTTTGTGACCTTTTCGATGGCAAGTTCGCCAATTCATTTAAAAGAACGGAAGAGGAAAAAGCCTTTGGAGTTCAGATAGACTCGCTTGCAGATATGATTAGCTTTGTAGCAGCGCCAATTGTTTTGGCTTACTGTTTAGGTTTAAATGCCTGGTATCATTTGATTATTTATAGCTTCTATGCATTAGCGGCGATAACCAGGCTAGGGTATTTCAACATTCAGGCTGGTACTAACGGGAATTCTCCCATAAGGTACTATAGTGGTCTTCCGGTAACCTTTGCAGCGCTTATTTTTCCCGTTGCGTGGCTGTCTTCATGGTGGTGGTTACAGCCAAGTGTTTTCAAAGCCTTTTACACACTGGTTTTATTTATTGTAGCTGTACTTTTTATCAGTAATATCAAAATTAAAAAGCCTCAAGGCATTGCTTACCTGTTTTTTATATGTTTAGCCATAGTTTTAACTGGATTGATTATTTTAAAGGGTGTTTAAATGGAGATTAAAGTATACGACAGAAGCCGGAAAAAAACGTTCATTCAAAAACAATTTAAAGAAGGTTATTTAAAGTTTTTCTACAGGACAATAGTAGGAAGAATATTGTTGAAGCTTTTCTTTACCACAAAATTCTTTTCGAACTTGTATACGGCTTATATGGATAGTAGGTGGTCTGTAAAAAAGATAAAGCCGTTCATAGAAAAATACGATATTGATATGAATGATTTCGAGTCTGTAAATTACAGCAGCTTCAATGATTTCTTTGTCAGAAAGGTAATTCCAAGTAAACGCCCCTATCCTTTGGGTGAGAACGAGCTTATTTCAACCGCAGATTCAAAGCTGACAGCTTACAGAATCAGCAACGATCTGAAAATAAATATTAAAAACAGCACCTATACGGTTGGTGAGCTGATAAGAGATGAAAAGCTGGCAGAGGGATATCAAAACGGTACTTGTCTTGTTTTTCGTTTAACCGTTGATGATTACCACAGGTATCACTATATTGATGATGGACGAGTAAAACATCGTAATGTAATAAACGGTATATTGCATACTGTCGGCCCTATATCTGCAGAAAGGTATAAAGTCTATACAGAAAACCATAGAGAAGTATCAGTATTGGAAACTGTAAACATCGGCGAATTCCTTCAAGTAGAAATAGGTGCTATCTTGGTTGGTAAAATAATAAATCACAATGTCACCTCATTTAAAAGGGGAGATGAGAAAGGTTATTTTTCCTTTGGCGGTTCAACAATAGTGCAGATGTTTAAGGAAGGGGCAATTAAAGTGGATGCCGATATACTTGAAGCCTCAAAAAATGGGTTTGAAACGCAGGTCAGGATGGGAGAAAAAATAGGAGATATAATAAAATGATAAAAAGATTGAATATTTACTTAAAAGAGATGTATCCTGTTATTCCTAGATTAGTGCTGGGGTTTATATTATTTTTTGAGATATACTTTCTGGTGATACTCACAAGCAATGTTAGGGATATCAGTATTGGTGTGCAGGAAATCGTGGGAGCAGTAACCATATTTACTTTTTTGTTGTCGCTAAGAATCGCAGACGAATTTAAGGATTATGAAGTAGATTTAAAGCTGTTTCCTGAGCGACCCTATCCGTCGGGGCGAGTAAAAAGAAATGATTTAATAGTACTGCTAACAACAATAATCATAATCACGGTAGCGTTAAACCTGATTTTTATGAATAACATAGTATACTTTGCTATATTGACAGTATACGGTGTTGCCATGTCTCTCTGGTTTTTCAGTAAACACAAAATCCAAAAGAGCTTGCCGTTAGCACTGGTTACGCACAATCCTGTTCAGCTTATATTAAATCTCTATGTTATATCATTTACATGTTTAAAGTATGGTATTGGAATCTTCAGCATTAATAATGCTATTATCTTACTTACGTTGTATTTTCCAGGGCTGATTTGGGAGATTTCAAGAAAAACCAGGGCTCCTGAAGAGGAAACTGAATACACCACATATTCAAAAATATTCGGGTACAAAAAAGCAACGAAGTTTATAATGCTTGTCATGGTTTTTGATATGATTACAAGCTCCATGCTAGTGTACCAGCTCTACCCGTTAGCAGTGATTACGGTAATTGTCAGCTACCTTTGGTTTCTAAAGCAGGGCAGAGATTTTATAAAAAACCCCTCCAAATTTAAGCTTGTACAAAAAGTTATAGTATATGAATATATTACCGAGCTTACTGTGGTTGCCATAGAGGTAATATACATATTTAACAGGTGGATAATATGAATAGTTTTATAGTAGATATTGAAAGCTTTGAAAGTTACAACGTGGGAGCTAAAGCATACAATTTGTTTTGTATGAGGAAAAGTAATATCAATGTTCCTGCGCTATTCTGTATAGATTCGGCATTGCTGGGGGAGCACCTCAAAGACCATCTTATAAAAGCAGAGGAAACAATTAAGACAATAGATTATAGCGATGAAAAAAGCTTGGAATCAGCAAGCCAATATTTAAAAAATATTATCAGAAGCCTCAGCTTTGACGGCCAATTTAAAGATGAAATAATGCAATACATCAACAGGAATTTTGGGAAAGCCGACTTGTTTTCCATAAGGTCTTCATCGACTGTAGAAGATGGCAGTAACAATTCCTTTGCAGGTCAGTTTGACACTTATTTAAATGTAGGAAAAGAAGAGATATTTGAATATATCAAAAGGTGCTTAGGCTCACTATACTCACCAAATGTACTGAAATATTGTCATGAAAGAAATATCAAGATTAATGAGTTGAAAATGAGTGTAATTATACAGGAAATGATCCAGGCTGAAATTGCAGGGGTCGCTTTTACGGCTAATCCTAGAGGATTATTGAATGAAATGGTTATTGTCGCAGGTGAAGGAACGGGTAATCTGATAGTAGAAGACAAAGTTCCTACGACTACTTACTACTATAATATAACTGATAAAAACTATTATTTTGAAAAGCAAACCAACTCTCCGAATTTAGAAAAAAATATCCTTAATAAATTAATCTATACTATAAATAAATTAAATGAAATGTATGGGGAACACCTCGATGTTGAATACGCTATATTCAAGAGTGAAGTTTATATATTACAAGTTAGACCGATAACGACGCTTAAGAATGACAAGATTATTATCCTGGATAACAGTAATATTGTCGAGAGCTACCCCAATATCACTTTGCCCCTTACTGCTTCCTTTGCTAAGGAGGCTTACTACGGCGTATTTAGCGGCCTTTCAAGAAGATGCTTGTCTAATGAAACGCTAGTTAAAAAGTATAATCATGTTCTTGAGGAAATGGTCGCAAGTGCAAACGGGAGAATGTACTACAATATTAACAACTGGTATACCCTTATTCAGACTTTACCCTTCAGTAAGAAAATCATTCCCGTATGGCAAGACATGCTTGGAGTTTCCAACAAGGATTATCGTACCGAAAAAATTGAGACTTCTCTTTGGCAGAAAGTTAAAACAAATTTAAGTATCATCAAGCAGTTTTTAGTCACTCCACGAAAAATGGATGAATTAAATAACCAATTTATTGAGGTAAGTAATCATTTCGAGGAGAAATATTGTAATAGTTTAAGTAATAAGGAATTGGCAGAGCTATACGAAAGTATTGCTGAAAAGGTATTGAAAAACTGGGATATAACTCTACTTAATGATATGTACGCATTCATTTTTGTGGGATTATTGAAATCTCGCTTTAAGAGGATGAAGGTAGACAACTACGAGGCTGAGATTAATAAATATATTTCAGGGATAACAAATATTGATAGCATGAAGCCAATTAAAATGTTGATGGAGCTGTCAAAGCTTGCTGTTGAAGAGAATGTGTTAAGCGACTTAATATTGATTAAAGATGATAAAATGCTGGAAGATTATTTGAAGGATAATCACTCGGTGTTTGCGGAAAGTTTTAAAAGCTACATTGATGTTTATGGAGACCGCTCCTTAGAGGAGTTAAAGCTGGAAAGTCTTACATTTAGAGCGTCACCTATTACTTTGGTAAAAAGGATTTTAGAATTTACTGAAGATAGGGAAAAACTGAATGTTATCAGTGAGTCCCTGCAAAAAGAGGACGATGAAGAATTACCTGACAAACTTCTTGAGAAACATGGCGTCATAGACCGGATACTGGTAAAGTTCCTAAGTACAAAAGCCATGCTGGGTATAAAAAACAGAGAAATATCAAGATTGAATAGAAGTAGAATTTATGGCATGGTGAGAACTATATTTTTAACCATTGGAACGAATTTCTGCAATTCAAAGGTAATAGATAATGGGGAAGATATATTTTATTTAAGAACGTCAGAAGTGTTTAATTTTATTTCTGGTCAAAAGCTTAACCTTAAAGAGCTTATTGAAAGTCGCAAAAATAATTACAAGATGTTCAGCAGATTGCCAGGCAGCTCAAGGTTGATTTTTGCGGACAAGATTTTTGATAAGAAACATATAAACATAAACTCTGAGGATTTGTTTGAAAGCAAAAGCGAAATACTTGGGATACCGTGTTCCAACGGCTTGGTTACTGGTGAAGTAATTGTTGTTGATGACCCTAAAAAGGTAGAAAATTATAAAAACAAGATACTGGTAGCAAAAACTACCGATCCGGGATGGGTGTTTTTAATAACCCTTGCTAAGGGAATCATTGCTGAGAAAGGTTCGTTACTGTCTCATACAGCAATAATTTCGAGGGAATTAAATATACCCTCCATCGTAGGAGTTAAAAACATTACCCGTATTTTGAAAACCGGTGATATCGTTAAAATGAATGGTAATACCGGAGAGATTCAAATAGAAAAGAGAATGCAGGATGCAGTATAAACTTGTTAGATTTGATAATGAGGAAAATTATATAAACGATTTTTTAAGGATTCCAAAAGACTTATACTCTAAAAGGGAGATAGTCCAAAATGAGAAGGAAGAAAGATCGCTGCTCCTTGGAGAGCATATTCTAAGCGGATACTTTCAAATAACTAAGCTTCTGGTCTATAACGGGGATATGCCCTGCGCCAGATGTGCGGTTACTATATACCAGGGTGATGATACCGCCTACGTAGGGTTTTTTGAAAGTATAAATGATGTTGAATGTGCAAAGCTATTGTTTGAAGAAGCGAGGAAAATTTCAATTGAAAATAAGTGCAATAAAATAAAGGGACCTGTGGACGCCAGCTTTTGGATAAAGTACAGGCTGAAAACCAATAATTTCAGTAAAAGAGTATTTGTAGGGGAGCCAAACAATAAGGATTACTATTTGAATTTGTTTTTAGCCTGCGGGTATAGAGTATCTGAAACCTACGTATCGAATTACTATAAAAGGCTGCCTTTCTGGGGATTTAGCGATAAAAAATGCAAGGATAGGTATGATAAATTTCTTTCTAAAGGATATAAAATTATTTCTCCCGGTAGGAAGGATTTCGATACTGTTATTAAAGAGATATACAAATTATTGATGGAATTATACGCTGATTTTCCTGTTTTCAAGGGACTTAGTGAGGAAGACTTTTTAAAGCTTTTCAGTTATTATCGCTATATACTGGACTTTTCTTTCGTGAAAATAGCGTATTATAAGGACGAAGCCGTAGGGTTTATGATTGGCACGCCTGACTACGGAAATATGCTGTATGGAAAGCTTAGTATTCCTACTTATTTTAGATTATTCCTAAAGAGAATTCGAAGCAGCAGGTATGTGATTCTTTATATGGGAGTTAAACGAGAGCATAGGGGATTAGGCAATGCTATGATTCAAACTATAATGGATAATGTACGGAAAAAGCGGGCTAATACTATCGGGGCGCTTATAAAGGAAGGGAAAGTAACTGAAGGATATGTAGCTGACGAAATTATTTCAAAGAATACCTATGCTTTGTTAGAGTGTGATGTTTTTGCCAACCCTATGGAAGTATAGTTCTCCCTAAGTTGAGACCCAAAAATAAAAGTTTCTAATGGAGTTGTAAATAAACTAAACCAATATTCAGCAGTTTTTAAAGCCAAGGTAGTCGAGATAGTTTTCCATAAGGAATCCACGCTTGACTGTCTTTGGATGTTGCAGTGAGGGATTGTTAAAGTGAAGGCTACACATGGAGAAGCTTTATTTACATGGTTAGACTTACTTGCCTCCATCATGTTAAACCTAGACCGTCTGCAGGCTGCTTCTAAAGCGGCCTGCAGACGGTCTAGGTTTTGTTGCGCTCTAATAGACTCATAAAATGGATAGAGAAAAAGTGGGACAATGAACCTGTCCCTCAGTCCAACATAAGTAATATTTTTTGTTAATTGACTAAACTAGTCAATGAGCGTATACTAATATTGACTGGTTTAGTCAATTAGTAAAGAGGAGGGGCAACTTGTTTTCAAAATTTCTTAAACTAAAGCCGGAAAAGCAGGAGCAAATTATCAACGCAGCACTGAAGGTGTTTTCAAGGGAGAGCTACAAGCAAGCCTCTACCGATGAAATAGTAAATGCAGCGGGGATTTCTAAAGGAGCGTTGTTCCATTACTTCCGCAGTAAAAAAGACTTGTACCTCTTCCTTTATGACTATGTAACAAAGGTCCTCACCGATGAATATTTTGGTTCCATTGATTTGTCTGAAAGGGATATTTTGCTTCGTTTGCAGCAAATGTGTCTGCTTAAGCTCTCATTACTTAAGAAGCATCCTGACATGATGAATTTTGCAGCTAAAGCATTCGTTGAGGAGGATGATGAAATAAAAGGGAACATCATGGAAAAAAACAAAGAGATTACTGCGAAGGGTTATTCCAACTTTCAGGATAATATTGATACCTCAAAACTTAGAGAGGATGTGGATGATCAAATGGCACTAAACATCATTAGGTGGACATTTGAGGGCTATGCAAATAAGGAACAGGCTGCTCTACGGAATCATCCTATGGATGAGGTGCTATTTGATAAATGGATATCCGAAATTAACGGTTATATTGAGATAATAAGAAAATGCTTGTATAAGGGAGGAAATGAGCCATGAATGCAATTGAAATCAGAAACCTGACCAAGTATTACGGTAAGTCTAGGGGAATCATCGACGTGAGCTTTGATGTAAAGCAGGGAGAGATTTTTGGCTTTATCGGGCCAAATGGAGCTGGAAAATCCACCACCATCCGTATTTTACTGGCCCTCATATACCCTACCAGCGGAAGTGCCACTATTTTCGGTAAGGATAGTATTAAGTATGCACCTGAAGTTATGAAGGATGTCGGATACCTGCCGTCGGAAGTATTTTACTATGATGGAATGAAGGTTATTGATTTACTCAGGTATTCTGCAAGCTTTTACAAAAAGGACTGCAGCAAGCGCATAAAGGAACTTTCGGAAGCAATGGATTTGGACTTGACTAAAAAGATCGATGATTTATCCTTTGGGAACAAGAAAAAGGTCGGTATCGTACAGGGGCTGCTCCACGAGCCAAAGCTGATTATTCTTGACGAGCCTACAAGCGGCCTTGACCCGCTAATGCAGCAGAAGTTTTTTGAACTGCTTGAGCACGAGAACAAAAAGGGTGCAACTATACTGCTGTCCTCCCATGTTCTTAGCGAGGTTCAAAGATTGTGCAATCGTGTTGCCATTATAAAAGAGGGTAAAATTATTAAACTTGAAGCGATGAATGCCTTAAATGAAGAAAATTTTAAGAGGTTCAAAATTGACGTCGCAGCAGATATTCCAAAGAACTATTTTCAGTTTGATGGAGTAAATGACCTACAGGTAAAAGGAAAAACCCACAGCTTTTTATTTAAGGGAAACATCAACGAAATAACTCAAAAGCTTGCGGGTATTAAAATTTCGAACCTATGGGTGGATGAGCCTGACCTGGAGGAAATATTCATGCACTACTATTCGAAGGAGGAATAACCATGAATATCTACCTGCAAGAATTACGTGCGTATAGAAGATTTACGATCATTTGGACAGTGTCTTTAGTTGGGCTTGTGCTGCTTTATTTATCAATGTATCCTGCAATAGGGAAAGATGCTGAGAGCTTTATCAAGGTGTTGGAAGGATACCCTAAGGAAGTAAGAGAAGCTCTAGGCATGCATTTGGAAAGCATAACTTCTCTGTTGGGATTTTACTCATTTACATTTACTATGATTACCTTATTTGGCGCAATTCAAGCGATGATTATCGGCACCGGTATTGTATCGAAGGAAGTGCGTGAGAGAACAGCAGACTTTCTTATGACCAAACCGGTTTCCCGTACAAGAATTATGACTGAAAAGTTACTTGCTGCGGCAAGTACCATTGTTTTCACAAATGTTATCTTCCTGACTACTGCAAGTATCATGGCGAATACGGTAAAGACCACGGAGTTTGACGGTGGAGTGTTTTTCATGATGACCGTTACCTTGTTCTTTGTACAATTAATGTTTCTGGCTATGGGTGTCATGCTTTCGGTAATTTTGCCTAAGATGAAATCAGTATTGCCGATATCGTTAGGTGTAGTATTTGGTTTTTTTGCAATAGCAGCATTCGGGGCTACCTCGGGAGATGAACCGATGCGATATTTAACCCCACTAAAGTATTTTGACACCGCATATATCATGAAAAACGGTCAATTTGAGACACCTTTTGTAGTGACAGGTGTCTTAGTGGTTGCAACTGCAATTACCATAAGCTATTTTGTTTACAAGAAAAAGAACATTCATGCTGTATAAGGAGGTGCGGAAATGAACGTTTATTTGAGAGAACTTAGAGCCTACAGAAAATCGTTGATTATATGGTGTGTTTGTATCATATTCTTCGTTGTTTCTGGTATGGGTAAATATACAGCAATATACAGCGGTATGAACTCACCAACTGATTTTTTAGCATCAATGCCAAAATCCTTGCAGGCGTTGATGGGAGGTGGTGCCTTTGATCTTAGTAAAGCAGTGGAGTATTTTGGATCTATATTCCTCTATTTGATATTTATGGCTACCATTCATGCCGTTATGCTGGGTTCCGGCATCATTTCCAAAGAGGAAAGTGATAAGACAACGGAATTTCTCATGGTTAAGCCGGTTTCACGCAGCAGAATAATTACTGCAAAGCTGTTTGCTGCAGTTACAAATATTATCGTATTCAACCTCACCACACTCATATCTTCTATAGCGATTGTAGGAAAATATAGCAAAGGAGAAGCAGTTGGCGGTGATATAGCTAGATTGATGGTGGGTATGCTTTTATTACAGCTTTTGTTTATGTCGATCGGTGTTGCATTTGCAGCAGCCAGTAAAAATTTCAGAGCTACCGGAGGTGTTTCTACAGGCATACTCTTGATTACATTCATAATGTCGATGGTAATTGATATGAACGAAAATTTGGAAGGCTTGAAGTACATTACACCGTTCAAATACTTCGATGCAAAAACCCTGCTGGTGGGTGAAGGATTTAATCCGGTTTTGGTTTTACTTACAGTTGCAATGATTGCAGGATTGACAGTTCTGGCATATGTACGGTACAACAAAAGAGATTTGGGACATTAGATGTAGAAAAACGGGACGTTGGAGGGACATAGGTACATTGTTGCCAAAAGTACAAAAAAAGTAGAGCCAGATGAAGTATTATATAATAATATTCTATATCATCATATTTACCTGTAGCAGCTATTTTATGTTTCCTATCCCTATAGTAGTAACTCGTAAAGTAAAGGGGGACATTTCAGCTTATTGGGCAAAATAAGGCCTAACAAGCTGAAATGTCCCCATAGTACATAGTAAAATCATCGCTTTACTTTGTTTTTTATGTATGATAAAATATTGTCGAATTATTACATAATTATACAGTTTACGACATGTGAAAGGTGGATGTGGGGAGTATGATCAAATCTGCAAAAATATTATGCTTATGCCTGGTATTAGTTACCATGTTTTTAGGTATGGCAACTAGTGTAATGGCTGAGACTACTGTAGCATTGGATACAAAAAAGATAGACGAAGTAATCAACTCTGAAATGCAGCGTTTAGGCATTCCTGGAGCCTCGGTTGCTATTGTGAACAAAGATCAAATTGTTTATTTAAAGGGGTATGGAAAGGCTAATCCTGATGGAACGCCTGTCACTCCACAGACACCATTTTTACTTGGCTCTATATCGAAATCCTTTACTGCAGTTGCAATTATGCAGTTGGTTGAGCAGGGAAAGGTTAAGCTTGATTTACCGATACAGCAATATTTGCCCTGGTTTCAATTAGCCGACAAGGAAGCCTCCAAGATAATAACAGTTAGACATCTTCTTAGTCAGACTAGTGGGTTATCGGGATACGACGGTAGAATATTGCTCGCTGACAAGAGCGGAATATCAATAACTGAGGCTGTACGTAAGCTAAATACCACTAACTTAAATAAACCGGTTGGAGCAGCCTTTGAGTATAGTGAATTAAACTATGTTATTTTGGGTGAAATTATTCAGTCGGTTTCCGGTGTACCTTACGAAACATATATTCAAAAGAATATTTTTGAGCCATTGGAAATGAATCATAGTTTTTATAGTGAGTCTGAAGCCAAAAAAAATGGTTTGGCAACTGGTTATCAATCAGTTTTTGGGTTTATCCGTCCAACTTATGTTCCATTTCGTAAAGCTTTACTGCCATCAGGCTTTCTAATTTCCAGCGGAGAGGATATGGCAAAGTATTTAATTGCGAACATAACCGGAGGTACGTTTAAGAATAAAGCAATACTATCTACTGACGGTATGAAGCAAATACACAGCCCATCTACTCAAGTAGCAAACTTTTATGGTATGGGTTGGTTTGTCTATGGAAGCTCGGATACACATGACGGCGATTTGGAAAATTATCACGTACATATGGAAACCATAAAAAATAAAGATTGGGGAATCGCTTTACTTACTAATTTCAATGATCATGCGATTCCGTCTTTATTAAATGAAGGCGTTTACAACAAGCTTCACAATTCCATAGTAAACATTGTTTTGAACAATAATACAACATCAGAGGGAAGTCAATCGAGCCTTACTATAGGTAAGTTTTACTTAAATTTTAATATCGTGTTCATACTGATTACGATAGCCTTTATAGTGTGTATTTTAAGACTTCTTTCATGGAAACGTAGATTTAAGCTTAAGCCAACGAAGATAATATTTTTTGCTCTGAGGTTATGTATTTTTAATGTTCTAATACCAATAGTACTTTTAAAGGGTATACCTATAGCATTTTTTACGCCATGGCCACTTATCTTAATGAATGTACCAACTGCATATTTCTTATTGGCAATACCTATAGCATTGCTTTTATTAGGGTTGTTTAAAGTCATATTGTTTGTTTCGTTCATGATAAGTAATAAAAAATCATCAGTAAATGCTTAAGTACCAGGGAATTATTAAGTTAAAAGGTCATTGAAGTGATCAGAACTGAAATTTTATAGATACACGTATAAGGGGAAGTGGGAATTTGAGAAAAATTTCTGCTTCCCTTTATATTTTAGTAGTGGGGAGTTCATCTGTTTTCATTAATCGAGGAAGCGATTATTTTGTTTCAGGTTATTAGCGATGATATCAAAATTACAATGGTATATAACTGCCCTATGGTAGCAGTTATTAAAACTATCAATGGCTGGGTACAATAAAGGTGAATGGTTGCGAAATGGTTTTTCAAATATTATAGTCGACGAAAAGGGACTTGTAGCATAAATATCCTTGTTAGGTATTAGTATACATGATATTCTTACAAAATCTCGGACGTTGATATATAAGGATTTATATACTCGTCGGTTTGAATAGTTTTTTGTAGTGTAAGATAGGTTACCAACAACTATAGGAGTCTTAGGGTATTAAAATTGAAATCATGCGTTCTACCGGGTAATAGAGTTGAGCTTTGACCCGGTATGATTTTTGTGCTATAATTTTGCTAAATTACTAATAATAAGGTAGGGTTTGAATATGTGCACAGCGTTTATGCGTTTAAGGTAGTAGTACATAGAAAATCAATCCGGTCATTATAATTTTGGCTGGTTTATGAACTATGTCGTTTTATTGTCTTTTATGGATGAGGGAGGTGTATTTTTTATGCCTCTTAACGGGTAAAGCTTACTCTTTGTTTATAGAAGACACAAGTCGAGAGAGAGAGCCCTTGTTTTTTTAAAGAGATATAAAAGTAATAGGGTATTTGTTGAAGCGTGACAACTCGCTTTAGCATATTTCTAATTAAGGAGGATGTATGAACGAAGAAAACAACATAAACAATGAAAAACTCTCAGGCTGGAAGATACAAGCAGCCATATTCTTATCCAGCCAAGCCGTCTCTTTATTTGGCTCATCGTTAGTACAGTTTGCGATAATCTGGTATATAGCTAGAATGACCAACTCAGGTATAATGGTGACCATATCCACAGTATGTTCATTCTTACCGCAGTTATTCATATCGCTATTTGCCGGAGTGTGGGCTGATAGGTACAATCGAAAGCTTTTAATAGTTTTGGCAGATGGATTGATTGCAGCGTCCACTTTGATTTTAGCCCTAATATTCTATGCCGGTTATGACAGCATATGGATAATATTTTTAGTGTCGGCAATCCGTTCATTTGGCACAGGAATACAAACTCCTGCAGTAGGTGCACTAATCCCTCAAATAGTTCCAGAGGATAAGCTGATGAGGATAAATGGTATCAACGGTACCATTCAGTCTTTGGTGTTTCTTGTATCTCCTGCTGTTAGCGGTGCAATACTTACATATAGCGCGTTTGAATCTATACTATTCATTGATGTCACTACAGCAGCAATAGCTATTACAATACTGCTTTTATTGAGAGTCGGTGTTCATAAAAAAGCTGCTGAAAAGCAAGAAACTCACTACCTATATGATTTGAAAGAGGGACTGAAATACTCTTTTGGTAATACATTTATAAAGAACTTACTCATATTCTATAGCGTTTTTATGTTTTTAATAGTACCGGCAGCTTTTCTGAACGTTCTGATGGTGACACGTGTATTTGGGAATGAGTATTGGAAGCTTACTGCTAATGAAATGGCTTTCTTTGCCGGGTCAATGGTTGGCGGCATTATTATGGCCTCTTGGGGGGGCTTTAAAAACCGTATTATAAGCATTGCTGTAGGTTGCTGTGCTTTTGGCGTTTTGACAGTTGCAATCGGAGTTACAAAAATATTTTATATTTATCTAGGGTTTATGGTACTGACAGGTATGACAATGCCTTTGTTTAATTCTCCAAGTATGGTTTTGCTGCAAGAAAAAGTTGAGGCTGATATGCAGGGTAGAGTATTTAGCTTAATACAGATTGTCTCGTCGGGTATAATGCCGCTGGGTATGCTCATATTCGGGCCGTTATCTGATGTTATCAAAATAGAGAAGCTGATGATAATTACTGGGGTACTGTTGCTTATCTTAGGTATAAGCATTTTTTACAATAAGAATTTCCTTAAGGAAGGTATAAAGGTAACAAAAGTATAATGACAGACCCCGAGGCTTTGGTGGAGTATGATTTGAAATAAGTGAATGGCACTTGTGTTTCCGTTTTACATTTATGGTATAATATACCAAAAGAGAATTTTAGTAATGTTTTGTGATTATATGTTTACTGGGAGGGATACAATGAAAGGCAAAAAGAATATATCCGCTGCATTTTTAAGTATAGCGGCAGTTTCAATTTCTTTATCTATGATTACTGGCTGTAGTCAAGAAAATATTTTCTCAGATGTAGGAAATATTTTAGTTTCAGATATAGAGACTACGGGTAAAAAAGCCGCCGTTGCAGGAGAAAATGATGTTAAGGAAGAAGAAAATTATAAGGAGCTTACATTAAGCAAGGAAACAAAGCATTTTTTAATTCAATATGGAGAAAAGGAAAAACCTTATATAAATGAGTTTGCAATAGCTGTAGAGAAAAGCTATCAGGACTTATACTCCATCTATCACATAGATGTGAAAGAGCAAATTAAAATTAATATTTACTCTTCATTAAAAGAATTACATAGGGTTATTGGCGGTTCAGGTACGGATCAATGGTTAACGGGACGAATGTTTAATCATACAATCTGGATGTCTTCACCTATTGGAGGCTCAGGTAATTATTCGTATGAAACGCAACTATACGATATCCCAAAGCATGAACTTACTCATATCTTTGTACAATCCATGAGTGGGAGCGAGCGTAGCCATATAACGCGTTGGTTTGATGAAGCAATAGCGCTGCATCATGGAAGAATTCTATCACAACAATTGGTTGATTCAGGTATAAAGAGCAAATTAAAGGCTAATGAAATTCCATCTTTCGAAGATATGGAAACCTATTATGACGCATTTCTTAGGGATATGGGGTATGTTTTTGCCGCTACTATTGGAGATTTTCTGGTTGAGACCTATGGATATAATAAGATTAAAACATTTATCCAAAATCCTACAGATTATGAAGGAGCATTCGGTGTGACAAAGAATGAGCTATGGGAGAAATGGGTAGGGTATTTAAAAGAAAAATATAAAAGTTAGAAGCTTAGGGCCATGCCGGGGTGACGAGTATAATAGCAATAGCCAAATTAGCGTGGTGAACTAGAGGTTTGGACACGTGTGAGCTGTGTCTGAGCTTCGCTTTGTAGGGGGACATTTCTGCATAAGTATGCCGATATACTTATGCAGAAATGTCCCTTGATTCCTACTAAATTGGGAGTGGTGTGGAGATGGAGTAGGCAACTTACTCTTCAGTTCTTGTGCTGCTTTTATCGAATGAATTTACTTCTGTAGCCTTAATAAGGTCATTACTAAGCGTTGTTATCTTCTGAACAAATTCATGAATATTTATAATTCTATCGGTTTGTTCATCAATGGTCGAGCGAATTTCCTGTGTGGCTGCCGCATTTTGTTCTG
>JAOAEJ010000081.1 GCA_026416815.1 Clostridia bacterium
CGACGGCATGCTTCAGAGACATTACCGAGCTGTTCGGCAAGTTCTAACACACTCAACCTTTGTTTTGCAATCTTAACTGCTGCTTCCATTCCCTACCTCCTGACTATCATTCTAATGTAAGTCTAGAAGGTTAGGAATACACCTAATATCAATATAATTATTACTGCTTTTCATAGCTCCCTTCGATATCATACATACACAAAGCTCCGTCAGGTTCTCTAAACATAATTAACTTTTCTCCCTCATTTTTAATATAAAAAGTTAATGGCAGTTGCGTTATAATAAGCCGGGGGCCACCAATATCTTCAAAAGTCTTTCCGTTAAAGTACATCCATGCTCTGTCTTTTTGTGGGGTATAGCATGTGAGGAACGTCCCATCCTGTAATTCAATAAAAGGATAGTAAAAATCTCCGGAACAGAGTGGGAAAGTAATATCTGCCATGTAATCCATATCCGGACCATCTGTACCAAGTGCAAGTAAACCTATAGGAAGAGAAACACTTCTTACCACATCATTATCCTCATGTAGCAGTTTAGGACTATTCCATGTAACATCAATAACAAGGTTGTTATCAGGATCTACCCTACCAACAGCTAGTTTGTAATCATATACTTCCTCATTCTCAGGCTCATCATCAACAATAGTGTGGGCCCCCATAATAAAGAGTCTTCCATATTTGGTTGGTTTTAACTCATCAAAACCATAACGAGAATAACTTATGTTCGTATCCTCTATTGTCAAATCAAATAGATCCCATTGCTTCTCAGAAATAGCAATCTTACTGTTTCTTGCAACATTATAATAGACAAGCATTATTTCATTTTTTTCATTTTTGAACGATGAGGTGTATCTGTATATATCAGGATCCTGCAAATTTTTTATGGTATCGCTATTTATCACAATATCAGGATAAAATTGGATATGTTTTTCGTTTCTGTCAATCGATTTTGCAGTATCAAGGGTAAAAAACATTGCTTTATAAAAAACTTTATATACTCCTGCCTTAGCAAAAGAAAAAACCACGGCTGGTGTTATATAGATTTTCCAATACAACTCATCTCGTTGTAAATATTTCTCAAAATCCGCAATATTTCGTGCACCTTTATAATAATATTCATATTCAGCACGATACCAAAATTTTTTTTTCATATCATCGGTTACAGTATATTCAATAGCATACGTTTCGAAGACCACCTCATCTGCATAAATATTACGAGTATACAGAAAGCCTTCTTCTACAGGTATCAACGCACTTCCATCAGTATTTACAATTATTTGTGGGTTTAATTTGTATTTCCCCCCAGGAATTAATATTCTTTCATTAGTAATAAAACGCGCTGCCTTTGATGACACCGTTGTTTCTGTTGTTGCTCTACGCTCTTGCTGATTTTCTTCCCTATTATTTGTCTGGACAGCCGAAGCGTTACCATTACCCTTACGAACCGATTCGTAAGAACCTACGTTCCCTGGCTTTTTGCAACCCGTCAGGACTAGCGCAAGCATCATAACACCAGCAAAAAACCTTCTCCAACTACTAACCGCACCATTATTTCGCAACATATGTTCTATTCCTCCAATAGTAATGCATCGTGTTTTTATAGTCCATACTTTGCAGGTACAATTG
>JAOAEJ010000011.1 GCA_026416815.1 Clostridia bacterium
CAAGGAGGAGTTTGTTATGAGAATTAATAACAACATTATGGCAATGAATGCGCAAAGGCAGTTAACAATTAACGCAAATGCGCAGGGAAAATCACTTGAAAAGCTGTCCTCAGGATATAGAATCAACAGAGCAGGGGACGACGCTGCAGGTCTTGCAATCTCTGAAAAAATGAGAGCACAGATCAGAGGCTTACAACAGGCTTCAAGAAACGCACAGGACGGTATATCCCTTATCCAGACAGTAGAAGGTGCATTGGGCGAAACTCATGCAATACTTCAGAGGATGAGAGAACTCGCTGTTCAAGGTGCAAACGAAACTAACGTAACTGCAGACCGTGTTGCTATCAAAGATGAGTTAACTCAGTTGCGTACAGAAATCGACCGTATAGCTGATAACACAGAGTTCAATACTCAGAAGCTCATTGGTACAGCTGCACCAAACAGCCTAGTAATCCATATCGGTGCAAATACCGGACAAAACCTTGTAGTTACTTTCTTGGAGAATATGGGTGCAACAGGAGTTCAGGTAGCTATCTCAGCTGCACATATAGACATCAGTGCAGGTGCAAGTGTAGCAGATACATTAATTGGTGTAGTAAATACATCCATCACAAATGTATCATCAATGAGATCAAAACTTGGTGCTGTACAGAATCGTCTGGAGCACACCATCAAGAACCTGGATACAGCTGCTGAAAACCTCCAGGCTTCCGAATCCAGAATTAGAGACGTAGACATGGCTAAGGAAATGATGAGCTTTACAAAGAACAACATCCTTAACCAGGCAGCAACTGCAATGTTGGCACAGGCTAACCAGGCTCCACAAGGAGTATTGCAGCTCTTAAGGTAATTAGTTTACTTTTAATGAATAAATATAGCCAGCCTTAAAAGCTGGCTATATTTATTGATAACGATTAACAAAAGATGAAGATAAGGGGGCTTATCTTAAATGGATGAAGTTATATATAATAGAAATATTGAAGCATTGAGAGCTACACAGCTAGGGCTTTATAATATATTGAAAGAAGTAGAGATCGACAAGCATGATGAATTTGAAGTAATAAAGGGGCCTAGAGGCCATAATGTCTTGAAAGTAAAAAAGGATGATGGCAAGTATATAAATTATAACAGTGCATATGACCCGTATAGAGAGGCCAGCGACCTATTAAAGAGCATTGACTTTGAGGTTAATAGATGTTTAATAGTGGGTGTAGGTGTTGGGCTCGGATATCACTTGAAAGAAGCTGTTGATAAGCTGAATGAAAAGTCTATTATTCTTGCTGTGGAAAAAAATAAGGGTATACTGAAAAACCTGTTTTATTATACCGACTTTTCACAAGCCATACTGGATAAGAAAATATTTTTCGTAGTAGGCGATTTTGACGATGAGGCTTTAGCAAAACAGATCATATCATGGATGCAGACGCTTATTTTAAATATAGCTTCCATACAACCTCTGATATTAAATATTTCAGATATAAACTATATCAGGTACTCCAAAGAGGTACTAAAAATGGTAAGAGATGCACGGAGTTTATGTGCATTTTGTATGGGAAATGATATAGATGATACATTGTTGGGATTTGACAATATGCTTAAGAATCTGCCGCATATTATAAGAAATCCCGGACTGAATCAATTGTTGGAGAATTACAAGGATGCGTACAGGGGCAAACCGGCGATTGTCATTGCTTCCGGACCATCACTTGATAAAAATATACATTTACTCAAAGAGGCTAAGGGAAAAGCGTTGCTATTAGCCTGTGACGGCTCCATGGACTCTCTTAAAAAACATGGTATTATACCTGATGCAGTTAGCTCGGTAGAGCGGATAATGGCGACTTATGAATGCTTCTATAAGGATAAGGTAATGCCCGACGAATCGGTACTTGTAGCTCCGGCGGTTGTACGTCCGGAGATATTCCAGTCCTTTAGCACCAAAACACTGAGTTTGTTTAAGACAGAACTAATGGCGGACTGGTTTAACAAGATGGTTTATAATAAGGGGAGTGTATGGTCTGGAGCGTCGGTAGCGCACCAATTAGTAGGATTTGCAAAAGCTCTGGGAGCTGATCCTATAATACTGATCGGACAAGACCTTGCATATTCGTCTGATGGAGTATCTCATACCAGTGAGGCTTCTGTTAAGGAAAAAGTAGATTTAAGTAATGTAAAACTCTATGTAAAGGATATATACGGAAATGATGTACCGACTACACGTCCGTGGAAATACTTCCTTGAGATTTACGAAAATGCTATAGCTCAAATGAATCTTAATATAATCGATGCTACAGAGGGTGGAGCATATATTAAGGGAACCAAGCTTATGACACTAAGAGAGGTAATTGACACCTATTGTGTTGATGAAGTTCCAAATTTGAGATATTTGGTAGATTCACTGGATGTAAGTGAAGATTTTATAAAAAAGGCATATAAAAATGTATTTAAGTCTACCATAAAAATAGCTAAGATGTATTGTTTGATTAA
The DNA here is from genome assembly GCA_026416815.1 of Clostridia bacterium. GTDB lineage: Bacteria > Bacillota > Clostridia > Acetivibrionales > DSM-2933 > SKW257. The sequence continues at coordinate 2,488 of JAOAEJ010000011.1, forward strand.
AAAGCGGAGTGAAAAAAGCCTCAAGTTGAATGAAGAGGCTAAAAAACTACTTGATGAAGGCATTACTACCGACGAGGAATTGGATCAGGTCTACGACGCTATGGATTATACCGAAAAAAGAGTAGTTAGGTACATCACCAGAAATAATAGACTGTATACATTCTTTATGTATAAGATTATGACAACCATTGTAGCAGTCAATCAGTTGGGTACTGAAATTACACTAGATGTCTTGTCTAAAAACTTGGATATTCATAGAGACTTGCTAGGTGCGTTGGTTCACTTTAGCACTAAGGCAGTGGATACTTTCAGAACAAATTTTAAGGATATAAAAGAGCAGGCAGCAAAAGTATTCTCCCAAGAGGAGTTGGACAATATAGTCTTTCCTGAGTGGGATTAGTAGGTTATAAAGAGAGGGTGGACTTTAATGAACAGCGTTATGTTAGAAGCAATCCATGAAGTACTAAGGTATAATCTTAAACTCATACCGGCTATTGAAAATACTGTGGAGCACTTTAGAGCACAGAGAGAGGATCAGGCACTTAGCTTGTTGGTTCAAATTGTAGAAGGCTTAAACTGGGAGTTTGAGGTTATTTTCATGATAAAAGGTGTGCTGCAAGAAACCGATATCAACATAGATCAAGAAAAAACTTTAGGCATTTTAAGCGAAATGACAGGAGCATTAGAAAGCCAGGACTATGTACTGATAGCAGACTTGTTTGAATATGAAATTCTTCCGTTTTTAAAGGAATTCCAAGAGAAAATGGGTAATAGAGGAGACGTAAACTTATAAGGTATGACAAACAGTATATGGCAAAATAATATTCAAGTGTTAGAAAAAAAACATACACAGCTATATGCAAAGCTGGGAAGTATAGAGGAAGCCGCCCCGAGGGAATACGAAACCGTATATTCAAGGGCGGCTTTACCCAGTTTGAAGGTAAGTAAGGGGGGAGAGCAATACTTTCTCCATAGTAAATACGATCCGGTCAAAGAAGCACAGAGGTTTGCAGAAGAATATTATGAACCGGATGTAAATTCGTATATTATCTATGGGTTTGCTTTTGCTTATCACATACAAGAGATACTAAAAAAGGGCCCTAAAATAAATATTTATATTTTTGAGGCAAATGGTTTTATATTTAAGGAAGCTCTTAAAAATGTTAACTTAGTAGAAATACTAAGCCATCCTAATATAAGGATATATTTGGAGGAAGAACCTGAGAAATTTGCACGCAAGTTTCATGATATACTTGCTATTGAGAATAGTAAATTAGTAATTCATCTACCTTCTTTAAAGGCCATGCCGGAGAATTTCATAGAAATAAAACGTCTATTTGAAAATTATAGGATAGAAGATAATACAGTAAACAATTATAAGGACATATTGGACTATAATTTTAAGCAAAATATAAATAATTACAATAAGAATGTAGATATTTTATTTGGAAAATTTGAAAATATGCCGATTATTATTATATCGGCAGGCCCATCCCTTGATAAAAATAAGCATTTACTGAAAGAAGCGGAAAACAAGGCTGTTATACTGGCAGTTGGAACTGCTGTAAAGCCTTTATTAAGTTCAGGCATTTGTCCTGATCTTATAATAATTACAGACCCCCATGAAATTGTTTATGATCAACTTGAAGGCATAGATATAGACATCCCCATTATTGTTTTATCTACTTGCAGCCATAAAGTAATGAAAAATTATAAGGGTTTTAAGCTGATGGCACTTCAGCATGGATTTGGACCAGCGGAGGATTATGCAAGGGGAATGAATAATGTAATGGTGAGGACAGGGGGATCTGTTGCTACTACGGCCTTGGATGTTGCACTGAATATGAAATGCAACCCTATTATATTTGTCGGACAGGACCTTGCTTATACTGATGGGCAGACTCATGCCAGCGGAGCTCATTTATGTAAGGAGATTAGGGATACAAGCAGCTTACGGAGCATAGCGGGACAAGATGGAAACACCGTTTATACAAGCAAAAATTTATATATTTATCTAAAGTGGATAGAAAAAAAGATACAAGAAGAGGAAAATACAGTCTTTTTAAATGCAACAGAAGGCGGGGCATTTATAAAAGGAACTAAAAATGTGACTCTTAAGGAAGTTTTGGATATATATCTTAGTAACAATAATTATAATTTTGCCGATATTATAAACAAGAGTATAGACTGGAGTGTGAAACGGCAGTAGCTGTGCCGAAGTTTAGGCATATTAGGCTTCCAGTTAAGGGGAATACGGCTATAAGGCGTGATTAAAACACTGGGCTACCCAGTTTAATATTTATTTAGAAGTTAGTGTAATCAAATAGATATTTTGTAAGTGTTAAATGTATTTAAACATATATGTATCAATCTGAATTTTGATTTGAGTTCTCAAAGTGTATCCTATCATATAGTGGAAGGTGATATCCATGGAGTGTAAAAAATTCTTTAAAGATAAGAATATCTTAATAGTAGGCGGAACTGGAAGTATAGGACAGGCACTTGTAAAACAAATAGTTAATTATGAGCCCAAAGTTATTAGAGTTTTCAGTAGGGATGAGTATAAGCAATTTGTAATGCAGGATGAATTTAGAGGCTTGGATAATATCAGGTTTCTGCTAGGTGACGTGAGAGATAAGGATCGCTTGGAAAGGGCAATGCATAAGATTGATATGGTATTTGATCTTGCTGCTTTAAAGCATGTACCAGCCTGTGAGTACAACCCTTTTGAGGCAGTAAAAACTAATGTAATGGGGACTCAAAATATTATAGAATGCGCTATAGAGAATAGGGTAGAGAGAGTAATTTATACCAGTAGTGATAAGGCTGTTTCACCTACCAATACTATGGGGGCTACTAAGCTTCTGGCTGAAAGATTGATTTCTGCTGCTGACTATGCAAAGGGTGGTAAGACACCTATTTTTGCATCGGTGCGTTTTGGTAACGTGATAGGATCTAGAGGTTCTGTAATACCTCTGTGGCAAAGCCAGATACGACAGGGCAAAGACATTACCGTAACCGATCAGGAAATGACAAGATTTATGATGAGTATCAAAGAGGCTGTACAGCTTGTGCTGGAGGCTTGTAAGCTGGCAAGGGGCGGAGAAGTATTTGTATTAAAAATGCCCATTATAAAGCTCGGCGACTTGGCCAAGGTAATAATTGAAGATGAATGTGCCAAATCAGGGGTTCCTGCCGAGTCAATTAAAGTAACAAATATAGGACTCAGGCCAGGTGAAAAGATGTATGAGGAGCTGATGACTGCTCAAGAATCACTCAATGCAATTGAGTACGACGATATGTTTGCTATTTTGCCTCATCATAAGATGAGCGAAATCAATAATTATGGTGTGAAGCTTGCGGAGTTTGGAGAATATAGCTCTCATGGGCAAACATCGGTATCAGAGGATGAGATAAAAGCGATACTGAAGGAATCAATGTTAATTTAAATACAGTATTAAAAAGCTATAGAGAAGGTGAATAGGTTGGCAAACGACATTAATATAGAGAATAAGATAGTAGGAAACGATAGCCCCTGCTTTATTATCGCAGAGGCAGGCAGTAACCATGACGGGAGCTACGAACGGGCACTTAAATTGATTGATTTGGCAGTAGAAGCTGGAGCAGACGCTGTAAAATTTCAGATATTTACTGCAGGGAAAATTGCTGCAAAGACAAATCATCAAATTGCCAAGCTGGATTCCAAATACGGAGGCGACCTGCATGAGCTGTACAGGAGGCTGGAAATGCCTAGGCAATGGATACCCCAACTAAAGCAGTACTGCGATGAAAAGGGTATAATCTTTTTAGCGACTCCCTTTGATTATGAGGCGGTAGATATCCTTGAAGAGGTAAATATGGCTGCCTACAAAATCGCTTCTTTTGAATTGGTGCATTTACCGTTATTAAGGTATATCGCAAAAACCGGTAAGCCTATAATAATTTCAACGGGTATGTCTTATCTGACGGAAATAGAAGATGCAATAAAAGCAATCAGAGAGGCAGGGGACAGCGAAATTATAATTTTGCACTGCGGAATAAGCTATCCCGCACCTTTTGATGAAGTTAATATAAAAGCTATGGAAACAATAAAAAATGCATTTAATGTAAACGTAGGGTATTCTGACCACACAGCAGGAATTGTGGTACCAATAGTGGCAGTTTCACGAGGCGCTAAAGTAATAGAAAAACACTACACCATTGATAAAACGCTGCCGGGACCTGATCATGAATTTGCCCTTGGTCCTAAGGAGTTAAAAGAAATGGTTGGGGCAATACGTACTGTAGAACAAGCTATGGGAGACGGAATAAAAAAGCCGACTAAAAGTGAACTGCTTCACCGTGAAAGGGGAAGGCGGTCTCTGTTTATCAATAAGGAAGCTGAGGCGGGTTACAGGCTTAAGCCCGAGGACCTTGAGATATTGAGGCCAGGGGTAGGGATTGAACCTAAATATCTGGATACTATAGTTGGCAGAGAGTTAAAATCCCCACTTAATAAATATGATCCTATTACATGGGATAAGGTTTGAGAGGAAAGGCTATGAGGACGGTTGCGATTATTCAAGCAAGAATGAGTTCATCAAGGCTTCCAGGTAAAGTAATGCTCCCTCTTAGAAATAACGAGCGTGTTATAGACTCGGTTTATAATAGGATTGGTAAAAGCAAGCTGATAGATGAGGTTGTAATTGCTACAAGTGTTGACGACAGTGATAATGAAATCCAGGAGTATGGCCAAAAAAAAGGGTATTCTATTACAAGAGGAAGCCTGGATGATGTACTTGGAAGGTTTTATCATGCAGCAAAACAGTATGAAGCGGATACTGTGGTGAGGATAACTGCAGATTGTCCCTTAGTGGATTACATGCTTAACGATGAGTTAATACAATTTTTTAGGGAAAACGACTTGGACTATGCAGGTATCAAGCATGGGAGTACTGCTTTAGGAATTCCTACGGAGGTATGCAGTTTTAGTGCTTTAGAACGGGCATACAACATTGCTGTACCTCCCCATAGAGAGCATGTAACAACTTTTATGTATAACAATCCTGATTTGTTTAAGTGTTCAAGAGTGGATGTAAGCGGGGAATACAGTGATTCAAGGCATTACAGGCTTACTTTGGATACGAAAGAGGACTATGAAGTAATTAAAGCTGCTTTTGAGAATATAAAGGCCGACTATATAACAATTGGACAGGTAAATGAATTTCTCAAAAATAATGAATGTATTTCTAAACTGAACTGCAGAATAACTCAGAAAACTGTTTGAAGTAGTTTTAAGTTATTTAAGGAAAAAATATTATAATATCTTAAATAAAAAATAAAGTGAGGGTTTACAAATGTCAAATGCATTTAATGCCTGGGCGGATGAATATAAAAGGTACCAGAACGGTCAAATCGGATATTTCTGGCCTTGCGAGACATTGGTTAGAATGATGAAGGGAAGCTATATACCTGACTCAAATAAGGATTATAACGGTAAAAATGTACTTGATATGGGGTTCGGAAACGGTAATAACCTTATGTTCTTAGGAACTCTTGGCTTAAATGTGCACGGTGCCGAAGTGCATAAAAATATATGTGACATTGTTGGAGAAAGGCTAAATAGTGTTGGATATCAGGCAGATTTAAGGGTAGGCACCAACAGAGAAATTCCTTTTGATTCCGACTACTTTGACTATCTTGTATCTTGGAATGTTATACACTATGAGAGTACAGAAGAAAGCATTAGAGAGGCCATAAAGGAGTATCACAGGGTATTGAAGCCTGGTGGCAGGTTTTTTATATCTACTACAGGCCCTAAGCATAGAATATTAAAGGGTGCCCAATACCTTGGACATAACAGGTACTTAATAGGTAGAGAGGGGGATTTTAGAAAAGGTGAGATCTATTTCTATTTCGGCTCAGAGGACAATATCCGTTATTACTTCGGGGATTTGTTTTCCGATGTACTTGTAGGAAGGACAAACGATTTCTTGATGACTGAGTCAGTTGACTATTTCATAATTACTGGTGTTAAAAAGGGGTAATCTTTCTTAGATGAAAATTTTATTATATCCACAGTTATACAGCCAAAAAGGTACAGGAAATATTGCAAGAATGTATTACCTGTATAAATATTTGCAGCAGTCCGAAGAATTCACTGAGGTTGTTTTTAAAAGTAATGACGCTGATTTGGCTGAAAAGATTATATATTCAATCGGTGGAAGGGTTAAGCTTGACTCTGGAAGTTTAAATAGTACTTACGATGTAATAGTCTATGACTCTCCAGAGGTGGATTCAAAGCTTTTACCAATTTTGAAAAAACAAACGGGGCGACTAATCGCCCTTGACTTTTTTGAGTACACCAATGAGTATGTAAATGACATAATAAACCTATTCAATCATAATCGGGAGGAAATAGGCAGCTTTAGAGGCAGGATATTTGAAGGTGCTGATTATGCGATACTAAAGGATGAGGTAACTGGAGCAAGAAAGCCAATCGATATCAGCAACGAGAAAGTAAAGGTGGTTATAACATTTGGGGGGGAAGACCCTAACTCCAACACCTTAAAGGTCTTAAGCTATATTGATTTTAATTCGGCGTATGTAAAAGTTGTTATAGGGCATTTGAATAAAGATAGGGAGAAAATTATAGAGAGCTATTCTGATAAAGCGAAGGTATTGGAGCCCACCTTCGAAATTGGAGAATTAATATCAACAAATGATATTGTAATTTGTGGAGGTGGTACAACACTTCTGGAGTCCATATATCTTGGCAACCCGATAATTGCAGTGCCACAAAACAAGAATGAAAGCGGATTTATAAACCATATAAAAAGTAGAATACCCTTGTTTGAAGCTGAAGATATACCAATGCTCATGAAATGCTATAAAGACAGGGAATTTAGAGAGCGGATAAGAGGGTGCTACACCAATTATGTAGATGGCAGGGGAATGGAAAGAATTAAAAGGATTATATTAGAGGGGTAGTATCAATGAAAAAGTTATTAATCATTGGTGCGGGCGAGTTTCAGTTGCCCGGGATAATAGAAGCTAAGAAACAAGGTTATTACGTAATTGCTACCGACGGCAATCCTAATGCTCTAGGGAAAGATTATGCAGATGAATTCTACCATTTGGATGTAAGAGACTTGGAAGCTAACTACAAGCTGGCAAAAGAGAAGGAAATAAGTGGTGTAGTAGCGGTATCTTCTGAGGTATCGGTGGAAACGGTCGCATATGTTAGTGAAAAGCTGAACTTAGTAGGCAATAAGTTTGAAGTTGCTGTTTTATGCCATAATAAAGAGGCATACTACAAGGCTTTTTCCAAGAATGGTATTAATGTCCCTTCAACCTTTTGCTATGGCGATAACGTAGAGGAGATTAAAACTGAATACGTAATTATTAAGCCTGGTAAGGGTTCAGGAAGCCGGTTGGTACACAAGGTTCGGAAAGAGGACATTGATGCTCATGTAGCTATATACAGAAATGAGTTTAATGCCGACGAAAGTATTTTGATTCAAGAGTATGTAAAAGGCAAAGAAATCACTGTGGATGGGTTTGTATATAATGATAGCGTATCTGTAGTGGCCATATCTCACGAGAAATGTGATCCTGAGATTAGTAACAGCGTGTCCTATGAGCTGGACTTTCCACCGAGGTGGATAAATACCGAGATTTATGACAGAATTGCCGATATATCAAGTAAATCAGCAAAGGCAGCAGGTATTGAGTTCGGGCCTTTTCATATGGAGCTTATAATAAATGACCAACAAGAGCTTTATCTTATTGATTTTGCTCTGCGCGGCGGAGGGTTTAAACTTTTTACCGATATTATAGAAAAAACCAGCGGAGTAAATGCACTACAAGAATACATTAGGGGTGCCATGGGAGAAGAAATACAAATTAAGCAGCCCGAGATTTTTGATCCTGTGATTATGAGATTTCTATATGCGGATAAAAAAGGCATATTGCAGGAAATTGGCGGGTCGAGCCTTGAAGGAGTATATAGCGATTATATGCTGGGATTCCTCAAATCTGTAGGTGATGTTGTGGACAGGCCGTCCAGCGGGCGGGACAGGCTGGCATATATAATATGCTGGGGAACAGAAATGGATAAGGTCACGGACAGAATGGAGACAATAACATCATCAATAAAGTTTACTATTGAGTAGACATCGGAGGTATATGAGTGGAAAATTTTTATATATACTTGACCTTTGATATTGACCAGGACTTTTCATTGGATAGTACGGACTATTATAATAGAGATAATGCTGAATTTGAAGGTTATATAAAGGGGCTTCCTTTAATTATTAATAAATTAAAAGGATTGCCTTTTTCTGTGTTTTTGAGGGCTGACTACCAGATAAGCAAGATATACGGCAGATATGATTATCTGATAGCTGAGTATCCTGACATCGTAGATACCATTATTCGGAGCAATGGAGAAATAAACTGGCACATACATATCTACGAAGAAGCTGAAACAAAATGGTTTCAGGTTAGAGAACCGGAGGCAACGGTAAAAAGATTTATTGCAGATTTGCATGAAGTTAAAAAGGTACACTCAATTAACTCTAATATAGTTAGAGTAGGAGAGTGTATAATGAATAATCTGCTTATGAAGGCTATGGATGAACATGGGATAAGGATTGACAGCACCGCATTGCCGGGCCGGTTCAGAGAAGATGAGGAAAAGTTTCTGGATTGGAGTGTAACTACCAATGATTTATATAATCCATCAGTAATGGACTATAGGGTTGAGGGTAACGCACACTACAAGCTGCTGGAAGTACCTATGACTACTATTCCGATGAAGGCCAGCTATGATACAGAGCAATATAGAAGGTATGTAAACCTCGCATTCAGGACCGAAGTACTGTTTCAAAACCTTAAAGAGTACATAGAAAAAAACAGTTTTTTGGTAACTATAACACATCCTTTTGAAATTTTAGATAAGGGTAACCACGGTTTAATCGGATACAATATAGATATTTTTGAGCAAAATGTGGATTTGCTGATAAAAACGGTTATTGAGGCAGGGAAAAGGCCGGTATTTAGGAAAGTAGGGGATATACTGAATGAGAGCGGAATTAAGTAAATATTTTAATAACGATAACTTAATTTTGTTAGACCGGGCATTTCTGGGTTTATACGCGGCTTTTCAAGTTTTGAAACGCAAGACTGAAAAAAGAAAAATCCTTTTTACATCCACTACATGCCCATCGCCGGTGTTTGCAGCAGTGTTTGCAGGGCTTACGCCAGTGTTTACAGATATAAATATGAGTAATTATCTGATGGATTTGGATGAGGTTAAAAATATTATTGATACTGATAAAGATATTGCTGCAATAGTTTATATATACACCTTTGGGCACATTTGTACAGACATACTGGAAATAAGAGACTTAGCAAAAAGTAAAAATATATGCCTTATAGAGGATGTTGCCCAGGCCTTTGGCTGCGGCATATCAGGAAATGAAGCAGGTACTATAGGCGACTTGTCGGTATTTAGCTTTGGCTACTCCAAGCAAATCAATGCAGGGGATGGAGGGGCCTTAATGATTAATTCATCAGAGTTTACTATGGATGAAATACAAAATGAGATTTTACACACAGATAGGTATATACCCGATGCCGAACTGCAAAACGAGTATAGGGATGAATTTTATCACATCAGGAAGCTAGGAATAGACAATGCGGGTTTGTATAGTCTATATAGTAAATTCCCTGACAAATACAGGGAATTATATTTTAGGACAATTAAAGTAGATTGGGATAACGTCAGAGACAAGTTTACCAAGTTTGTTAGAAACAATGAAAAGATCAGCAGGATTGTGTACGCACATGCATATCAGGAGGGATTAACCAAGAATCCTTATGCCCATAAGTTTTCTTTACCGGATATAAATGAAGATTGTTGCATATATAGGTATACGTTTATGCTGAAGGACAAGCATGAAGCTAAGGCCCTGAGCGACTACTTAAGAAAAAATAATATTAATTGTTCTAATCTCTATGTACCTGTAAGCCGATTCTATAATAATAAAGGATTTGAAAACGCGGTAAAATTTGCTGAAGGGGTTATTAACCTGTGGGTTGATGATACTATAGACAAGGATTATATAAATGCAACTCTTAGTTTAATAGAATGCTTTTATAAAAATAATAGTATCAAAGGGTGATTTTTATGAATAATGTAAAAATCCTGGAATGTACTTTAAGAGATGGAAGCTATACTGTAAGTGACCAGTTTACTGCCGAGGATACGGCTTTTATAGCTAAAGCTTTAGATGAAATAGGCTTTGAGTATATAGAAGTTGGTCCTGGAATAGGTTTGAACGCCAAAATAAAAAGTGAGATTATGCCTGCCTCGGAGGATATAGAGTATATACGGGCAGCAAGAAATGCAGTTAAAAACGGAAAGATAGGGATGTTTTTTATTCCCGGTATCGGTAGACTAGAAGATATGAAAATGGCCCGAGACGAAGGGCTGGATTTTATAAGAATAGGGATAAACATTACAGACTTTAATAATGCTTTTAAGTATTTGGAATATGCTAAGAGTTTAGGATTTATAACTACTGTAAACTTCATGAAATCCTATGCTGTTAGCGCACAAGAGTTTGCACGTGTTGCTCATGAGGCTTATAAAAATGGTGCCGGTATAGTGTATCTGGTTGATTCGGCGGGGGGGATGCTTCCTAAAGATGTAGAGGCATATGTCAAATATGCAAAGGATGTATCACCGGACCTAAAACTAGGATTCCATGGGCACAATAATCTTGCTTTGGCAATGGGGAACTCATTGACTGCAATTGAAAACGGGGCTGAATTTATCGATTCTACAATAAGAGGAATGGGCAGAAGTTCCGGTAATGCAGTTACCGAAAAACTGCTCCTGATACTTGACAGAATGGGATACAAGCATGGGTTCGATCTTGATAAGCTGCTTGAATTAAGTGAGAAGACCATCCTGCCCTATCTTGTAAATAAATTTGAAACTTCAACCGATTATATAGTAGGATACTCGCAGTTTCATTCGAGCTATTTGAATTCTATTTATAAGATGTCAAAGCGGTATAATATCGACCCGAATAAGCTGATTGTGGAGTATTCAAAGGTTGATATAGTAACCATGGATGAGGGCAAGCTCGAAGAAATAGCAAAGACAATCAGGACGGATAAAATAAATAACTCCTATTTCGGGATAACCAGCGAGATAAAGTATAAAGAAAGTCAAGAAGAGCAGTTAAAAGTATTAAAAAGCAAGTTTATTGAACTAAAAAGCAAGTATAATCATTTAATATTCTTCAATCTAAGTAAAGCCTACGAGCCTAGGGATTCTATGAAAAGCTCGCCGGTTATTCATACCGTTAATAATCTGGTTTTTGGCAGTGCTGAATTTGGTGATAGAATAGATGATTGCAGGGAGGTTATAAGCTACCTTAAAGATGTAGTTGATGGATTCCTTGTAGATAAAAGAATATTTGATAAAGTAGATGGGGAAGCCTTTTTGTCTGGCTCCCATATAGAAGGTAAGGTTCAATACTATAACGACGCTGCAATGTTTGCAAAATCAATAAGCAACTATTTAAAAAATATAAAAAGAAAAAGTCCTGAGTTGAAAACACTATATATAGATGTATATCAGGAAGTTATGGATTCCCTAAAGGTAATTCCCGGTGACCTTGGGTTAACAACGGTTGCAGATATTGAATCGGCAGATATAGCGGTGCTTGGCAGGACTCATACTACAAAGGATACGATTGATAAGTGCAAAAGCCTCAGGTGTATTTTATTGACAGTACCTGGCAGGCTAGACAGTAGTATTTCGGAAGATAGCAGTATACAGCTAATCAGGATAGACTTTGAAAGAGAAATCTTTACTGAAATTGTGGAAAGTATAAGCTATAGAAATTTGTTTGATTATAAATATGGAATAAGAAATATAGATGGAAAAGCTTATTGCAGCGGTGGATTTATTGGAACAAAAGGTACCGTTGTTGTGGACGATATAAATAATATTTCCAGGGTCTACGGGGTATCCAACGGAGACGGCAGGATAGTGTATAAGCAGAATGAATAACTTTAAAGCTTAGGAGGTCAATACTTGTGACAAATATTTCAAAAAAATTTTTGCCTTACGGGCAGCAGTGGATAGATGAAGACGACATACAAGCAGTAGTCGAAACGCTAAGAAGCACTCATCTAACTACAGGCCCAAAAATAAAAGAGTTTGAGGACAAGCTGGCTGCATATGTAGAAGCAAAATATGCCGTTGCTATATCAAACGGTACTGCAGCGCTTCATGCAGCATGTTTTGCAGCAGGAATCACAGAAGGTGATGAAGTTATAACTAGCCCCATTACCTTTGCAGCATCTGCCAATTGTGCGTTATATATGGGTGCAAAACCTGTATTTGCAGATATTGACCCCAAAACATATAATATAGACCCCGAGGATATTCGGAGAAAAATAACTAACAAAACAAAAGCAATAATCCCGGTTCATTTCACCGGTCAGTCCTGTGACATGGAACAAATATCGAGAATAGCAGAAGAATACGGGCTGGTTGTAATAGAAGATGCTGCACATGCACTAGGAGCAGAATACAAGGGTAAAAAAGTAGGTACCTTGGGTGATATGGCCACTTTCAGTTTTCACCCTGTAAAGCACATAACAACCGGTGAAGGTGGAGCTATAACCACTAATGACGAAGCCCTATATAAAAAACTTATGCTATTTAGGACCCATGGTATAACCAGAGAAAAAGATATTATGATTAACAATGAGGGACCATGGTACTATGAGCAGCATTACTTGGGTTATAATTACAGAATCACCGATATACAGGCTTCCCTGGGAGTAAGCCAGTTGGCAAAATTGAATAAATTCCTGCAAAAGAGGATAGAGTATATAGAACAATATAACGCGGCGTTTAAAAATATAGAAGGGGTTATAACCCCATATCAAATTAGTGAAGCACAGTCTGCGTGGCACCTGTATATAATACAGTTGGAGCTAGAAAAATTAAAGGTAGGAAGAAAGGAAATATTTGAAGAGCTGGTAAGGAGAAATATAGGAGTAAACGTTCACTATATCCCTGTTTATTTCCATCCATACTACCGGAATTTAGGCTATCAAAGGGGAATATGTCCCGAAGCTGAAAGGCTTTATGAGAGAATTATAACTCTTCCGTTGTTCCCTAAGATGGGTAATGAAGATGTAGAGTATGTGATAAAGAATGTAATAGATATTGTCGATATGTATAGAGTGGGTTGACACCCACTCTTTTTTGATATTTCACTGTTTAATTTAAATATAGAAAGGATGAGTAGTTTGAATATTTTAGTAACTGGCGGAGCAGGTTTTATTGGTAGATGGGTAGTAAAAAGACTTTTACAGGATGGCCATAAGGTATGGGTTTTAGATGACCTGTCCAACGGAAGAAGAGAAAATATTGAAGAATTTATGAATAATGAAAATCTCATAGAGTTTGTAGAAGGGGATATTAAAAATAATAGCACGTTGGAACAATTGTTTGAAAACAAGTTTGAAATTTGCTATCACCTTGCTGCGAGTATTAACGTACAGGATAGCATTGATGACCCCAGGACAACCTTTGAAAATGATACTGTAGGCACCTTCAATGTACTGGAACAGTGCCGTAAGCATAACACAAAGGTTGTATTTATGAGTACTTGTATGGTGTATGACAGAGCAACAAATGAAGACGGGATAAGTGAACTGCACCCGGTCAAGCCTGCTTCACCCTACGCAGGAAGTAAGATTGCAGGAGAGAGTATGGTTCTATCCTACTGGCATGCTTACAAGCTGCCTACCGTAGTAATAAGACCATTCAATACCTATGGGCCTTTTCAGAAGTCAAGTGGAGAGGGTGGGGTTGTAGCTATATTTATTAAAAGAAACCTTCAAGGAGAGACACTGAATATTTACGGTGACGGGACTCAAACAAGGGACCTTTTATATGTAGAGGACTGTGCAGAGTTTGTAGTTTCAGCCGGGTACTCAGAAAAGGTAAATGGCGAGATAGTAAATGCCGGACTAAGAAGGGATATAAGTGTTAATGACCTGGCATTATTGATTTCTAAAGACCAAAATAGGATAAAGCATGTAGAACATATACATCCACAAAGTGAAATTCCTAAATTGCTTTGCAATTCTACCAAAGCCAATAAGCTACTGGGGTGGAGCCCAAAAACTTCTTTGGAGCAAGGGATTGCAAAAACTCAAAAGTGGATTGAAAGTTTATAAGCAGCCTCATGAGGAGGTGGTAAGAAAGCAAATATTTCTCTAAACCTACGTGAAAAATAATCCGATAATTATAATAAGAATATTTCACGGAGGGATACCTATGAGAATAGATGGCATGGACGCTCCCAATGTAGTAGTTAATACCCAGCAAAATTCTCAGAATGATATAAAAGTAAATCAAGCTGGATCAAAACATGTAACTGCAAACATAGATAATAAAAATATTTCAAATCTAACTGATTATGAAAAAAGTGAACTTCCTATATCGGATAAAGTGGTTATTAATGCAATTGAGAAAGCCAATAAAGCTATTTCGGGCGCTAATAGGAAATTCGAATTTAGTATACATGAGAAAACAAAGGAAATTATGGTTAAGGTTATTAATGCCGAGACCAATGAGGTTATAAGGGAGATACCTCATGAAAAAATTCTTGATATGGTCGCTAAAATGTGGGAAATGGCAGGAATAATAGTTGATGAAAGGAGGTAACATTTATGAGTAACGGTATTTCGAATATGTTAAATAATAAATTGAGAATGTCGGGACTTTCATCAGGACTAGATACCGACAGCATAATCCAGCAGCTTATGAAGGTTGAGAGGGTAAAGGTTGATAAAGTCAAACAGAATAAGCAGACCCTTGAGTGGAAGAGAGATGAATACAGGGAAATAATCAACCTCTTAAGGGGATTTAAAGACGAATACTTTGAAGTTTTAAAACCCACAAACAATTTTAGATCGCCAACTGCTTTTGCTTCATATGATACAAAGTCTACCAGCGAGAGTGTTCTTACTGCAAAAGCGGGGGTAGGAGCTACGGCTGGAAGCTATGATATAACAGTGAATTCCCTTGCTAAAGCGGCGTCCAAGGTGAGTACCGCTCAGGTGAGTGGCGGGTATTCAGGAATTGAAGGGTCAGCTCCGGTGGATATGACCAAAATGAAGCAGGGAAAAGAATTTACTCTTACACTGGATGGGGTAACTAAAACCATAGCCTTGGACCAAGACTATACTGCTTTTACCGAAGCCAACTTTAAAACAGAACTCCAGAGGTTAGTAAATAGTGCTTTCGGAGCCGGAAAAATAAATGTTACCGAAAGCGGAGGAGTTTTAAAGTTTGCCCCTACCACTCTTAGTAGTAATTTAAGTCTAGGCGACAGTACAAATACTTATTTAGGAACTCTCGGTTTTACAAACGGACAGACTAACAGTATTTCAAGTGGAAACGTAGTGGACTTTTCGGGAGGCAACTTTAAAATTACCATAGATTCAGGATCAGCTATTTCAGTTAATGTTGCAGCGGCCGGAGACCTTGCAACATTGGTATCAAATATAAATGACGGCTTAAATACTGCCCTTACAGCCGCAGGTGAGTCAGTTGATATACAGGCTGTAGAAGATACTGCAAACCCCGGAAAAATTAAATTTGTTAGTCTGGACACAAGCAAGAAATTTACATTTACATCCGAAACAATCGATAATATCCTTCCTAAGCTGGGAATAGCGAGCGGAAGCAGCATAAATGCCATGAACGGTACCATTGGTTATGGTGTGAGCGATATAGGCAAGGACTTTAATATAACACTTATAGACGCTGATGGTACTACAGTAACTAAACATATTGAACTTAAATATGACTATGCAAGTGACATAAGTACAGACCCTGACGGTAAAACCCTGGGACAGGTGATAGAGGAGCAGCTTGGCGGTGGTGCCGGAAGTGTTTCTGTAGCCATATCCGGTGGCAAAATAAGCTTTTTGAATTCAGTAGGGAAGCAAATCAAGGTGGAAAAGGGAGACGCCGGATTAAAAGACGAGTTGGGATTCACCACTGCACAGACTGGCAGCAGTAGGGTCAGCTTAAGCTCTACGCTTGAAGATGCCAACTTTGCAGTTCCACTTACTTTTGATGGAGGCGGCAACCTATCTTTTGAGATAAATGGAAAACCCATTTCTGCAAGCAGAACCGAAACACTAGGCACTCTTATAAACCGCATTAATTCCAGCGATGCCGGTGTGACCTTAAAGTATGACTCTTTAAATGATAAGTTTACGATGGAAACAAAAGCTATAGGTTCTACTGCAGCTATAAATGTTACAAACGGTGCAGGTAACTTTTTCACTGCCTTGAAGATAAATATAGCAGCAGAAGCAAGAGGAACCAACGCTACCATGGATGTAGAGGATAATGCAACTAGTGTGACTACTACTATTGAGCGTACTACCAATAACTTTACTGTTAATGGAATTACTTATGACTTGAAGAGTACCGGTACAACTACTTTAACTGTCGGTGCAAATCCCGATATACTGGTTGACAAGATTAAAAACTTTGTAAATAAATATAATGAGGTTATAGGTAAGGTAAACGGCGAGATTTCAGAAAAGTCGAACAGGAGTTATGTACCGCTAACCGATGAGCAAAAGCAGGCAATGAGCGAGAAGGATATAGAACTATGGGAATCTAAAGCTAAAAGCGGCTTGCTAAGAAATGACTCTGCACTGCAAAGAATGGTAAGTACTATGCGTAAAGCATTGTATGACGAGGTGGATGGTGTAAGCCTAAGTTTACACCAAATCGGTATAACTACTTCATCAAACTACAAGGATAACGGTAAGCTGATTATAGATGAGGAAAAGCTGAAAAAAGCCATAACTGATGATCCTGATAAAATAGTAGAGTTATTTACAAAAGAGTCACAGTACAGCTATAGTGATACTGCTCATAGAAGCGATAGATATAGTGAAGAGGGACTTGGTCAAAGACTATATGATATTTTACAGGACAATATAAGGCTTACTAGGGATGATAGCGGTAAGAAGGGGGCATTAATTGAGAAGGCTGGTATAGAGGGCGATATAACAGAACTCAAAAGCCTTATGGCTGTTGAAATACAACAAAAGGAAGTACAAATTTCAGATCTTGAATATAAGCTTTTTCAGAAGGAAAACTGGTATTATCAGAGGTTTGCAAATATGGAAAAGCTATTAAGCCAGATGAACGCCCAGAGTGGTTGGCTCAGTTCTCAAATGGGGCAAGGTTAAGTAGATAGAGACAAGATGATTTGAAATAACAGGAGGATGTTTGTGATGGTGTTAAATAAAGGATACGAACAATATAAGGAAAGTTCCGTTCTTACCGCAAGCCCTGAGGAGTTGACCTTAATGTTGTATAACGGTCTTGTAAAGTTTATTATGAAGGCTCAGCAGGGTCTAGATGAAAAGAATCTTGAAAAAGTAAGCAATAGCATAATTAGAGCTCAGGATATTATTGTAGAATTTAGGACAACCCTTGATATGAAATATGAAATATCTAAAAATTTAGAGCTTATTTATGATTACATGCATAGGCAGCTGATAGATGCAAACCTTAAAAAGGATAAGGAAATTCTGGAGGAAGTGTTGGGGCTTGCGAAGGAACTGCGTGACACCTGGGCACAGGCAATGAAGATTGCAAAGCAGCAGCCAAGACCCCAGCAGGTAGCCAGATAAGGGAGTTTTATATGACTAAAACACCAGAGATGTATATGGACAGACTGACTGAGATATCAAATAAGAAGTATGACTTGTTAAAGGAAATGCTTTTGCTGACAAAGGAACAGGCATTGGTTATAACCGAGGATAGTCTTGAGAAATTACAGGCCTTTATTGTGCAGAAGCAGGAAATTATTGAAAGAATAAATAAGCTGGATGAAGAATTTGATGTATATTTCCAGCGGCTTAAGCAGGAACTGAAGGTTAAGAACTTAGATGAAATGCAAGCCCATAATATAAAAGGTACAGCAGAACTTAAGAGCATTGTATCTGACATAATGAGGCTTATAGGTGAGATTTCGGAGATTGAAAACCAAAACAATTGTAAGGCGAAAGAACTTCTAGATAGCCTGGGTAATGAAATTAAAAAAATAAACCATGCCAAAGTAGCTAACTCAGCATACAAGGGTGGCACAGGTTTTCCGACTCCTTCTTATTTTATAGACAGAAAGAAATAGTGTAAATATAAATGGTGCAGATAAAATTATCTGCACCATTAAACATTTCTATATAAATTGCGATAATGATATTACAAGGAAAAATTTGATTATCGCAATATAACTCAAGGTAACAAATTGCAAAAAAGATTTAGAGAAAACTTCGTTGTAGATTCTTTTTTGCAATTTATATATATAAAATATTTTATAAAAACAAATCCAATACCAATCCGCTGTAAATATTTTGCTTAGACATCAACGTGTTAGAAGAATTAAGGTAATTGTAAAAGGTATCAAGACCTTTATTAATATTAAATGGTTTTGTATATTGCAGTGGAGAAGTCAAAACTTCATTACTCTTGGAGTATAACCTGTCTGCTAATCCATTATGCCCGGCTAAAACATCCTGAATGCGGGAAAGGTTTTCGCTCAGGGCTTTATCAAGCTTTTTATCATCAATGGAAAGGGTATTGTCAGCATTTATATTAATGCCAATATCCTCAAGAGAAGACTTTGTATATCTTATAATTGAACTAAACTCTTCTCCTAACTTTTCTGCTCCTTTGAAATCGGAAGAGTAGAGGCTGGTAAGCTTGGTAATGCTATTAAATCTTTCAATAAGGTCTTTGATATCCGATTTAATAGCATTTGTGTCAGTATCAATATCTAATTTTACATCTTTACCCGTTGCCTTACGGAGGGTGACGTTTACCTTGCCATTATTAATCGTAAGGTCATTTTCCTGAGAAGTATGCTGCTTGCCGTTAATAGTGTATTCTGCATTTTGGGCCTGTGTTGAAACTGTTCCTATGCTAGATATTGAAACGGCGTTACCTTTTGTATCCGATAAGGTAAAAGCACAGCCAGTACCCGTTTTATCCGAAACAACTTTAAGGAAGCTTGTATCGGTCTTGGAGTCGGAAACTACACTAGCTGTAACTCCGGCTTTTGCATAATTTATTGCTTTTGCCATATTGGAGAGGCTTGTCTGATTTGTA
Organism: Clostridia bacterium; assembly: GCA_026416815.1. GTDB lineage: Bacteria > Bacillota > Clostridia > Acetivibrionales > DSM-2933 > SKW257. The sequence goes on from JAOAEJ010000011.1 coordinate 21,716, forward strand.
TCAAATATATCTACGATAAAGGATACAGATTTTTTATTACCACCTACATCTAAAGTAAAAGTATTTATACCATGAGTAAAAGATGTATCGTCTTTTGAATTCAGCAGGCTGCCGGTATTTGTCTGAGAGGTAGCCAGTTTGGATACATTTAATGTATAAGAAGCTTTATCTGCATTTGGTAGTGCTTCGCCGATAGCAGAATTTTGATCTGAGGATAAAACTGTCTTTTGGCTGAGGCTTGAATCGGTACCTTTTGATTTAAATGCCTTAGAAGCTTCTTTCATTTCATTTATATTACTGCTTAGGGCAGTCAGATATGATGACATGGTAGATTGAGCCTTTTTGCCGAAGGTCTGGGAGTATACTCTGCTGGCGATAGAATTATACATAAGGTTAGTTACATTGTTAACCTTATGTGTTTCCACAGGAGATTTAAATATATTATAATAATAGCTTGTAAGACCATAAATTGTATTGGCCATTATATTCACCTCCATAAATAGAGCCAGAAAGTGTTTATAATGCTATTATAGCAATTTTTGGGTGGAAAGTAAATACAACAACTGTAAACCAATGGTCGAAAATAATATTTCCAAATGGTTTGCTTAATTTAAACTATCTATAGATAATTTAGGTTGAAATTAGTGATTTCCAGCTAGGTAATGAGCTGTGACAAGTGCGATTTACCTAGCTGGATAAAATCACTTTCAACCTAAACTGTCTATATGTTCCGGTGCTCTCCATAAACCTTATTTTCTAAGAAATCAAACACTTTTTTGATATATTCCTCTGGGAAATTCCAGTAAATAGAGAGGTGGTCAGCGCCTTGGGTCTCCCAATAAACAGCGTTATCCGCTGCAAGCTTTGAATATACATTGTACAGTTTTCTACCGTTTTCTACTGAGATATACGTGTCATCCTTGCTGTGTATAAATAGAACAGGCCTAGGAGCGATTTTATGCATAACCTTTCTGGGACTTACATGGGCAGGGTCTAGCCCCATAGCTGATTTTATAGAAAATAAAATCAGTTTGCTAAAAGGAAATGACGGAAGTCGGCTCCATACAGGAAGCTGCTTGTCAAGGTAGTTTTTAAGGTCTGAGAAGCCGCTGTCCTCGATTACAGCGTCAACATCACTGCTTTCGGAGGCTGCTAGCAGGCTGGAGGAAGCACCCATAGAGAAGCCCATAAGGACTATATTTCTAGAACCGCGGGATTTTACATAATCTATAGCCCCGAGTATGTCATCTTTTTCATAAAGGCCAATTGATGTGAAAGTACCTTCCGAAGTACCTGCGTTTCTGAAATCAAATGTAAGAACGTTGTAGCCTCTGCTATTGAAATCTTTTATGAGGTTAAAGGTGCGTTCTTTAAAAATAAGCCTATTCATTTTATAACCGTGACAGAGAATTACAGTTTTGTCACTGCCACCTGCACTAAAATACCAGCCTTTGAGATTCAGCGTTTTGCTTATATCTTTAAAGGAGACATCTTCATAGGACGGTACATCGATAAGGGAAAAGACCGGAATAGCCCTTCTCTTGGGATGTATGAGTTTCCATCCTACAAAAGCGGAATATGCCAGTAAAGCTATGGTGATAAGCATTATTACTGTAATTACCTTCATAAATATGCTCCTCATCTTATAGGGGTTATTTGACACAAGTTTAATAAATAGATACTTACAACGGTAGCCGTCCGAACTATTGGAGGTATGTCAATAGCTGGTCTAAAAATTGTTCATTGACTGAAGATTTATCAAGGATTATTATATTTTTATTTACTAGTAAAGTAAAGTAGAATTACAGAAATTAGGGGGGACTTAGAAAATGTGCGGTATTTGCCCCAGAGGCTGTAGGGTTAATAGGGATAGTGTGGCTGGTTTTTGTGGAGTGGGTAATTTGCCTGTAGTAGCAAAGGCATTCTTACATAAGTGGGAAGAGCCTTGTATCAGCGGTACCAACGGATCGGGTACTGTATTCTTTTCGGGGTGCAATTTGAAGTGTGTGTACTGTCAAAACTACCAGATAAGTCAGGAGAATTTCGGTAGGGAAGTATCCATTGGGAAGCTGAGGGATATATATATTTTCCTTCAAGCTAAAGGTGCACATAATATAAACCTTGTGAATCCTACCCATTTTGTAAGTTCTATAAGGGATAGTTTGATTGGGCTGGACGAATTAGAGATTCCCGTTGTATATAACTCAAACGGTTATGACAGTATTGAAGGGCTGGAGTATATGAAGGGGGTGGTAGATGTATATCTGCCCGATTTAAAGTATTTTAGCCCTGAAACAGCTGCAAGATATTCGGGTGCAAGCGATTATTTTGATATTGCTACAAGGGCGATACTGGAGATGTATGCCCAGGTTGGGCCACCATTGCTGGACAGTAATGGGGTTATACGCAGAGGGTTGATAATAAGGCACTTGATTCTCCCAGGACAATATAAGGAGTCCATTAAAATTTTGGATTGGATAAGGGCAAACCTTCCCAATGACATATATATAAGTCTCATGAGCCAGTATACTCCATATTACAAGGCCAGGTGCCACAAGGAAATAGACAGAAGGATTACTACAATGGAATACAGAAAGGTGGTAGACCATCTCTACAAGCTTGGATTGGAAAATGGCTATGTACAGGAGCGGGAATCGGCAAAAGAGGAATATATACCGGACTTCAACCTGGAGGGTGTAAAAGAATAATTAAAGATATAGGATTTTATTATGTATAATCGAGGATTGAACATAAGCTTTTAAAACGGTATAATTTAAGTAAATAAGCTACTTTACACTATGGTAAAGGATGATATAAACATGGAAGAAACCGTACTTCCTAAGGCATGGGAGAGTTTGCTGAATTCTTCAAGCTTTGTTCCCGTAATAGTAAAAACCATTGAGAGAATTCAGGATGCAAGCTGGTCCAGTGACCTTAGCAGCCACGAGTTCTTTGAAATGGTCTATATAAAAAAAGGTAATGCTATATTTGAAATTTCAGGTCAATCGCCGGCAATTGGCCCCAATGACATTATAATAATAAAGCCCAATCAACTGCATCGGTTTATAGTAAAGTCGGATACTGGCTGTGAGTTTATAGTTTTAAGCTTTAAATTTGTAAATCAGGTGAACAGTGGGTTTTGGGAAGCGTCTCTTGAGGATTTCTTAAACTTTGTAAGCAATAAAGAAGCAGGTGCTTTTATCAGGCTTAAGGTGAGTCAGAAAAACGAAATTATTGTGCTTTTAAACAGGATACTGAAGGAAAGGGAAAGTACCGAGATTGGGAGTGAGTTTTTAAACTACCTAATGGTTTTAGAACTTTTTGTACTTATCTCCAGAGCCCTTAAAATGGAGTGGGAAAACAGTATCGAAGATAAGAGTCCAAAGCTCAAAGAGTTAATCCGTGCTTCGGTAAAGTATATTAACAATAATTTTGAGAGAGATATTTCAATAGCCCACATAGCAAGGTATGTGTTCTTAAGCCCAAGCTATTTTACTAGAGCATTTAAGGAGGATATGGGTATCAGCCCAATCAATTATCTTTTAAAGGTAAGAATTGAAAGAGCGAAAGAGCTATTGACGGACACTTATATAAAGATTAGTGATATTGCTCTAAGTGTGGGATTTTCAAACCAGCAAAGGTTTAACGAAATATTTAAAAAGCATATGGATATCACACCGCTGCAGTACAGGAAACAAAATTGCAGCAAGAAATAATATGAGGTTATAAAGTATGAAGCGTGCGGCACTTGCTCTAAGGGGAGGGAATACTTTAGAAGAAGTAGTGCTGTTTTTTATTTGCTTTGGGGAAATGCAGATGGGTTGGGAAGAAACTTTCATATATTTGGCGGTCAAAAAACATTAAAAAATGATACATAATTTAAATAGATTACAGGAAGAACTAAAAGAACCATCCCTGTATAATAGCTATTATAAAATACTATATCAGATTACTGAATGCTGGATTTTACATAAAAAATAAGTAATATGCTGGTGTAGCATTCCCTGAGTTCATGCAGGAATTAATATCTGCTGATGGACTTATAGAATATATAAAAAGAATTTAAACAAATAGTTTGAACAAGGAGGATGTATTATGAAGTTTAAAATAACGGTACTTCCGGGTGACGGTATAGGCCCGGAAGTTATAGAACAGGCTATTGATGTAATAAAGTTAGTTGGTGAAAAATATGACCATGAATTTGAAATGCAGGAAGCTCTGATAGGTGGATGTGCTATTGACGCCCATGGTGTACCCCTTCCCGAACAGACTCTTGAAATGTGTAAAAATTCCGATGCGGTACTTCTTGGAGCTGTTGGCGGATTCAAATGGGATACCCTTCCGGGACACATAAGGCCGGAAGCTGGGCTTTTAGGCATACGTGCCGGTTTGGGACTTTATGCAAACTTAAGGCCTGCTATCATATACAGTGCATTAAAGGACGCTTCACCGCTAAGACCGGATATAGTAAAAGACGGTATAGATATCATGGTAGTTCGTGAGTTAACAGGTGGAATGTACTTTGGAGATAGGGGCAGACTCCAGACTGAAAACATGGGAGAAGCTGCCTATGATACAGAGCAGTACAGCGTTTTAGAGGTTGAAAGAATTGCAAGACTGGCCTTTGAAACTGCAATGAAGAGAAATAAGAAGCTTATGTCGGTAGACAAAGCAAACGTTCTTGAAAGCTCAAGGCTGTGGAGAGAAGTAGTAATAAAATTGTCCGCAGAATATCCTGAAGTAGAGCTTAGCCATATGTATGTAGACAATGCTGCAATGCAGCTTGTAAGGAATCCAATGCAGTTTGATGTAATTGTTACAACAAATATGTTTGGTGATATACTTTCAGACGAAGCTTCAATGATAACCGGATCAATCGGTATGCTGCCTTCAGCCAGCCTTGGAAAAGGAACGCTTGGCCTGTATGAGCCAATACACGGTTCAGCGCCTGACATAGCAGGACAGAATAAGGCAAACCCAATAGCTACTATACTTTCAGTATCTATGATGATGAAGTACTCCTTCGGACTTGATGATGTTGCTAAAGAAATTGAGGACGCTGTAGTTAATGTTTTAAATAAAGGCTACAGGACAGGAGATATAGCTTCCGAAGGAACTAAAGTAGTAGGTACAAAAGAAATGGGTCAGCTCATAAAGGATGAAATCACTGGAGCTGCAAAGTAATTTGAGTAATATAGAGTATTAATTGAGTATACAATACATATAAAAATAGTTCCGGTACAATAGGTACCGGAACTATTTTTATATGTAAATAAGTATATGAGTGCAGTAGATTATCACACATCAAGACTGTTTATGGCAGCTGCCAACAAATAGTTTATAAAAAATTTAAGACTTGTTTATCTTGACTATACTTGCCATAATCAGAACCATACCCGCAATTTGAACTACTGTCAATTTTTCTCCGAGGACAAAATAACCGAATATGACAGAAAAAACGGGAATGAAATTTAGAAAAGCCGATGAAACTGTAGGCCCCAACCTTTTGGAGGCATAAATATAAAAAAAGTATGAAGCAGCCGAGCAAAGGACTCCAAGGTATATGAGGTTTACCAACGATACAGGAGATGGAACCTTCCAACTATCTACCTCATGAATTACAAAGGGTATAAATAGAAATATACTTGCAACAGTTTGATATGCGGTAATTACTATACTTGGATACTTCTCCGACAGGCTTTTATTAAAGATTGTATATACAACCCATGCAATCATGGCAGCAATCACGAGAAGATTTCCTACTAAAGTGGAAGAGGAGAGATCCAAAGTTCCGTTAACTGTTATAACAAGGTACACTCCTAAGATGGATAGTATTATACATAAAACCATTTTCAAATTAATCTTTTGTTTAAATAACAATGCTTCGCTGATAAGAGTAAATATTGGAACCGAGGCTACAATCATAGAAGCATTGGAGGCTGTTGTATACTTGATTCCTGTGTTTTCAAAGATAAAGTAGAGGACAATTCCAAAGAAGCCAGAAGCAGCTATAAAGCCTAAGTCCTTAAGTCTGACCGGGACAAATGACCGAGTAAATAAAAGCCATAGTAGAAGGATAACCGCTGCTATTATCTGTCTGAAAAAGGCGATTGAGGCAGGGGAAAGCTCGGTAAGCACTATTTTGGTACTTATGAAGGAATATGCCCAAAATATTACCGGTAACATAATAAGTGCAACGGATAAATAATAGTCTTTTTTGCCATCTCTAAATATTTTCAATTCTTTTTCCCCCAAAAATATAAAATATCGTTTTATTATACCATTCGGTACATTTTAACACAATTTAAACCTTGTGCAAAATAAAGTCTAAATAGTTTATGAGGTTAATAACAGGACTTGCGGGAAATGCATTATAAGTACTGAATATTAGTGATAGATTTCACATACAAAATTGTGTAATAAAAGCTTGTGCAATTGTGGAATAAAATCACATGTTTCTATATATTTTATTAATATATAAAAACATGTATACAAATTGCAAAAAGAATCTACAACGAAGTTTCCCTAAATCTTTTTTGCAATTTGTTATCTTAAGTTATATTGCGATAATCAAATTTTTCTTGTATATCATTATCGCAATTTATATTGCTTGAATTTTATGTGAAATTGTAATGCCATCAACAGAATTAACCGCTTTTAATGTAGACATAATATACAAAATATATAAAGGCACATACAACTGTATATGTATTTAGTTATGTAAAGGGGTGCGTTCCATTTGGGTTACTACATTCTTAAGAGGTTTTTCTACTCGCTGCTTTCTCTTTTTATTATTATTACTGCCTCATTCTTTATGATGCATGCAATGCCGGGCAGTGTATACACTGCTGAGAAGAAGCTCCCACCGGCAATTGAGGAGAATATTAAAGCAAAATACGGTCTTGATAAACCTCTGCATGAGCAGTACTTATTAACGCTTACCAACCTTGCAAAATTAGATTTTGGTATGTCTATGCACAATGAAGGTAGAGGGGTAAATGACATCATTGAAGAGCATTTTCCAGTGTCTGCAAGCCTAGGTACCCTTTCCATTGTTTTAGTGCTTTTGGGTGGGGTTCCTCTCGGGATTGTTTCGGCTATGAATAAAGGCAAGTGGCAGGATAATGTTTCTATGGTTATTGTTACTCTGGGAGTTACGGTACCGGGGTTTGTTGTTGCTGCATTGGCACAGTATTTTATATCGGTTAAGCTGAAACTGCTTCCGGTAATGGGATTTGATACACCTAAGCACTGGATTCTTCCGGGAGTTGCTCTTTCATTCTTTTATATGGCCTTTATTGCCAGACTTATACGCTCCGGTATGGTAGAGGTACTAGAGCAGGACTATATAAGGACTGCGAGAGCTAAGGGCCTTTCCAAAGCTGTAGTAGTATACAAACATGCTCTGAAAAATGCCGTACTCCCCGTCATTGCCTTTTTAGGTCCCTTGGCTGCAGGTATACTGACAGGAACTTTTGTAATAGAGAGAGTTTTTAGTATACCAGGGCTAGGCAGATATTTTATAAGCAGTATATCCAACAGGGATTATACTGTGATAATGGGCGTGACCGTATTTTATGCAGCTTTCTTACTCCTTATGGTGTTTATCGTAGATATAATTTACGTCATTATAGATCCAAGAATAAAATTGAAGAATTAGTGGGGTGCAGGTATGGAAATATCGACTGAACTTTTTAAACCTCTGAATAAAAGGACTCCGGCAAGAGAAGAAGCAGTACGGCCTAGCCTCACTTACTGGAAGGACGCTTGGAAGCGCCTTAAGAAGAATAAGGTTGCCATGATATGCCTTATGGCCATTACATTGATTTTCTTGGCTGCAATAATCGGACCTTATCTAATACCGTATTCTTATTCGGAGCAGATCAGAGGTGAAGAAGATTTGGCTCCTTGCCGGGAACACCTCTTTGGCACTGACGGTCTCGGTCGGGATATGCTTGCAAGAGTTTTATTCGGTATGAGGATTTCCTTGAGCGTAGGTATTGTGGCGAGCATTATAAACCTTACCATAGGTGTAGTCTATGGGGGTATATCAGGTTATTTTGGCGGAAAGATGGATAATCTCATGATGAGACTTGTGGATATTATAGACAGTATACCTACGACGCTTTATGTGATACTTCTGATGGTTGTATTCAAAAATCCTGAGGTAAATATCTTTGAGCTGCCGGTATTATCCTTGTTTAAGGGGTTGGGAGCTTCTCTCATCAGTATATATGTAGCATTGGGAACCACCTACTGGATTACTATGGCAAGGATTGTAAGGGGTGAGGTTTTAAGCCTTAAAGAAAGGGAATATGTTACTGCCGCCAAAGCTCTGGGTGCAAGCAATATGCGTGTCCTCTTCAAGCATTTGATACCCAATTGCATAGGAACAATTATTGTAATAACAATGCTGCAAATACCTACTGCTATATTTGTAGAATCATTTTTAAGTTTCTTAGGTCTCGGGGTCGATGTCCCTATGGCAAGCCTTGGAAGCCTTGCAGCTGATGCACTTGGGGGTATAAGGTCCTACTTCTATCTTTTAGCTTTCCCGTCGCTGGCAATTTGTGTAATCATGCTCACGTTCAACCTATTTGGTGACGGTTTGAGAAATGCTCTGGATCCAAGGATGAGAAAATAGAAAAGGTGGAAATTAGTATGAATAATATACTGGAAGTAAAGAACTTGAAAACCATCTTCCATACCTATGCAGGACAGATATCTGCTTTAAATAATATTTCTTTCAGTATCGGACAGGGAGAAGCGGTAGGGATTGTCGGAGAATCGGGAAGCGGCAAGAGTGTCACTATGCTGTCTATAATCAAGCTTTTATCGGAAAACGGGAGGATTATAGAAGGGCAGATAACCTTTAACGGTAAAGATATTAGAAATGCCGGTGAAAAAGAAATGCAAAACATCAGGGGAAATGATATAGGCATGATATTCCAGGACCCCATGACATCGTTAAACCCATTGTTTACTATAGGTAATCAGCTAATGGAGGCTATACTCAAACACAACAGGATTTCAAAAGCCCAGGCAAAGCAAAAGGCGATTGAAATGTTAAAGCTAGTAGGTATACCCAGCCCGGAAAAGCGTCTTAGCCAATACCCCCATGAGTTTAGCGGGGGTATGAGGCAACGAGCTATGATTGCTATGGCTCTTTCGTGTGAACCTAAGCTGCTTATTGCCGATGAGCCTACCACCGCTCTGGATGTAACTATCCAAGCGCAGATAATGGAATTAATGAAGGAACTCAAGAATAAGATTAATACATCAATTATTCTTATCACCCATGATCTTGGATTGGTTGCTGATGTATGCGACAGAATTATAGTGATGTACGGGGGTACTATCGTAGAACAGGGCAAGGTGGATGAAATATTTTATAACCCACAGCACCCTTACACTATGGGGCTTTTAAAAAGTATTCCGAGGCTCAACATGGGGAAGGAGCGTCTGAAGCCTATCGACGGGCAGCCGCCTGATTTGATTGGAGCTCCCTACGGGTGTCCTTTTGTGGCAAGATGCCCTAAAGCAATGCAGATATGCGATATTAAAAAACCGGAGTATAAAGAGGTTGGCAAAGGGCATGGAGCTGCATGCTGGCTCTTATATACCAAAAACAGAGGGGGAGAGTAATGGCTGCAAAGGATAAGAAAATACTTGAAGTAAAAAACCTTACAAAATTCTTTCCCGTTAAAAAAGATTTCTTTGGTACATCTCATTCGATGGTCAAAGCAGTGGATAATGTCAGCTTTTATATTAATAAAGGTGAAACCCTGGGGCTTGTAGGGGAAAGCGGATGTGGTAAGACCACCACCGGTAGAACTATCTTGAGACTTCATGAGCCTACAGCCGGCGAAATAATCTTTGAAGGCAATAATATAACAGAAGCGGATATGAAACCACTACGTAAGAAAATGCAGATAATATTTCAGGATCCCTATGCCTCACTTAATCCAAGGATGACAGTAGGAGATATCATAGGGGAGCCTATGGAAATACACGATTTGGAAAAGGGTAGTCAAAGAAAAGATAAAATATATCAACTGCTTGAAATGGTCGGGTTGAATAGAGAGCATGCAAGCAGATATCCACATGAATTCAGCGGAGGACAGAGGCAGAGGGTGGGTATAGCAAGAGCCTTGGCAGTAAAGCCTGAATTTATAGTTTGTGACGAGCCTATATCTGCACTGGATGTATCTATACAGGCGCAGATTGTGAACATGCTGGAGGATTTGCAGGCTTCTCTTGGATTGACATATCTATTTATAGCCCATGATTTGTCCATGGTAAAGCATATAAGCGATAAGGTTGGTGTAATGTACCTAGGCAAACTGATAGAGCTTGCGGATAGTGAAGAGATTTATTCAAAGCCTGCACATCCGTATACTCAGGCTCTATTATCTTCCATTCCTATTGCAGACCCATCGGAGAGCAGGAAAAAGAAAAGGATAATTCTTGAAGGCGATGTGCCGAGCCCTATAAATCCTCCGTCCGGTTGCAGATTTAGGACCAGGTGCAGATACTCTATGAAGAAATGTGAAGAATTGGAGCCGGAGTTTAAAGAAATATCAATAGGACACTTTTGTGCATGCCATTTGGTGTCAGAGTAAACTTGGTTAAATGGGGAGACCCGTTTATATAAACAAAGAATGATAGGGGGATTCGCAAAATGCTAAGAAAGGTATTGGCAATGGTGGTTGCCGCTTCTGTATTTGCTTCAGCATTCGTAGGCTGTGGCTCAAGTGATGATAAAGATAGTGGCAATACTTCAGAAAAAAGCACTGTTAGTGCGACTGTCGGTCCTGAACCGGAGACTATAGATCCGGCTTTGAACACTTCTGCTGACGGATCTATTTATCTTGTACACACTTTTGAAGGTCTTACGAAGGTTGGAAGTGACGGGAAGACTATAGCAGGTGCAGCTAAGGAATGGAAAATTTCTGATGATGGACTTAAATATACGTTTACAATCAGAGATGATGCCAAATGGTCTGACGGCAAGCCTGTAACAGCTCAGGATTTTGAGTATGCATGGAAAAGGGCACTTGACCCTGCAACAGCATCCGACTATGCTACTCAGCTCTATTATCTGAAAAACGGTGAAGAGTTCAACCAAGGTAAAGCAAAAGCCGATGACGTTGGTGTAAAGGCTAAGGATGAGAAGACTCTTGAGGTTGATCTGAAAGTGCCTACTGTATACTTCCTTGACCTTACAAACTTCCCGACTTACTTCCCTGTAAGAAAGGATATTATCGAAAAGTACAAGGATAAGTGGACTCAGTCTGCTGAAAGCTATATAAGCAATGGTGCCTATAAGATGACCGAGTGGAAACACAATGCAGAAATTGTTATGACGCTTAATGAAAATTACTGGGATAAGAAGGATATCAAAATTAAAGAAATACACTGGAAGCTGACTGACGACCATGCAGCAGCCTTAAACGCTTTTGAATCGGGTGAACATGACTTTAATGACGGTCAGGTTCCTACAGAGGAGTTTCCTAAGCTGATAGCAGATGGTAAAACTACTCCTGTAAACGAGCTCGGTGTTAATGCTGTAGTGTTAAATGTTAACAAAGCCCCTGTAAACGATCTTAAAGTTAGAAAAGCATTGTCATTAGCTATTGATAGAAAGTTCATTGTTGAAAAGGTTCAACGTGGCGGTCAAAAAACAGCAGTAGGGTTTGTTCCTTATGGTATGCCCGGACTTGATACTGCTAAGGATTTCAGGACTGAAGCAGGTGCAGAAAGTTACTTCACCGAAACAGCGGATATTGAAGGCGCTAAAAAATTGTTAGCAGAAGCAGGATATCCTGAAGGTAAGGGACTGCCTGAAATTGAATACTCCAATAACACTAATGCTGTTAACAACAAACTGGCGGAAGCGCTGCAGGAACAATGGGCCAAAATAGGTGTTAAAGCCAAAATAAGCAATATGGAGTGGAGTGTGTTCATTCCTTACAGACAGGAAAAGAAACATACTATTGCCAGATATTCTTGGAGTGGGGACTATATGGACCCTATGACATTCATGGATATATGGCTTACCGGTAATGGTAACAACGACTCAGGTTGGAGCAATAAAGAATATGACAGTTTGATTGCAGAGGCTAAAAGCACAAATGACCAGGCTAAGAGAATGGCTGCTTTGCATAAAGCAGAGAAAATATTGATGGAAGAGCTGCCTGTCATACCAATCAGCTATCGTCTCAAAAACAGCCTTGTCAACCCTAAACTCAAAGGGGTTTACCAGAACCCGCTCGGTCAGGTATTTTTCCACTATGCTTACTGGGAAAAATAAGTCCCAATACGTATATTTTTACCTGTAAAAATCATGAGGCTGGTGAATTTTCCAGAGTGTCTTAAGACACCGCCAATATCATGCCCTTATAGGGCTAATGCATGCCGCATGTTTTACCGGTGTTCATGTCTGATTTTATTGAGCCGTATATAGCTATGCTGTAATTGGCATAGCTATATATGGCTTTTTTGCTGTGCAGGTGTAAGGAGTTAAAAGGCTTTGGTGAGATTCTATAAATGCTTACTGTATGGCAAGGGATTAATTGGCTAATAAGGCACATATGATTTTGGACATTTTTATATGACTAAAAGATGCACACATATGACCATTAGAACATTTATATATGACTAAAAGATGTACACATATGACCATTAGAACATTTATATATGACTAAAGGATGCTTATAGTATTTAGTGTAAGAGGTTTTTGAGAAATATGGTGCTACTGACTGCTAATATGTCGAACTAGTATAGTATTATTACATTAACAGTTAAAACCGTGTATGAAATAAGGAGGAGAAAGTAAATAACATCAAACTATTTGTAAATAGGAGAAGGATATGAAAAAATTAATTTTTACAGCACAAGTTCTATTAGTATTATTTTTAATTGTAGGATGCAGTACAGGTAATGGTAAGGCCAGCAAAGAGCCTTCAAAACAAGCAAGTAAAGTATCTCAAACGGTCCAGCCAACACAATCAGCTCAACCAACTGTTTGCAGCATAAGCTATAATCAATTTGAGATAATCTTTGATAGATTAAAGAATGAAATAAAAGTAGATGGTTATAAATATCTTAGCGGATCTGAGGGAGATAATGTAACTATTATAGATCCTATACTAACATTTGGAAAAAGGACAAATCTCACTTTAGATGGAAAGTTCGATACCTCTCATCCGCTTACAACACAAGAAACGCTTATTTTTGCGAATAAAAAAAATGATAGATATTTTCTTATAAAGATGTCATATACAAAAACGGATTTAGATAATGATATTATAAATTATTCATCAGAAGGCGGTTATAAAGGAACAAACGAGGCTCTTATAAAAAAATCAGACTTAGCAATATTCAGTTACAAGAATCTAATATTTACTGTTCTACAGGTGGATGAAAAGGCAGTTGACACAAGGGTAACTGAAGCATTTATGAAAGAAATTATCAAAATCATTACTAAATAAAAATCAAATTACCTATACACAACAATCAACTGTAACAACAACATGGAATGCAACTGGTAATGTAAGTGGATCAGCTACTATTGGGACAAGCTTTGTTGGCAAAGTAGAGGTAACCGTAGGTGTTGCTGTTTCAAAGGAGAAGAGTTGGTATAGTGGGTACTCATATGGTATAACACAGTCAATTCCAGGAAGAACAACTCCTGAAGTAATTTCGGTATCAGCGATAGACTCTAACAATAATATAGCAACTTTTTCGTCGGCGGGGAAAATTGATTTTTGTGCTCCTGGAGTTGATATATATTCAACTTATCTAGCTTCAGGTTACACAAGTTTAGGTGGCACTTCTATGGCTACTCCTCATATAACTGGTGAAATTGCATTGTATCTGGAAAATAAACCTAGTGCTAATACTACTGAAGTTAGGGATTATTTAATATCAAAATGTAGAGATTTAGGGTCTGAAGGACTTGATAATTTTTATGGGTTTGGAATGCCAGTTTTGAATTAAAATTTAAAAAACTTAAATAAGGGCACAAATTGATTACACATTAATTTGTGCCCTTATTCATATGTACCTATAAACTTTGCAGCTTATGTTGATAAAAGTAATAAATATTATATAATAGAATTATAGGTTTTGTTAAAGCTTGTTAAATACATAATACCATTGTAATATAGATAATTTAGGTTGAACTTAGTGATTTCCAGCTAGGCAATAAGTTGTGACAAGTACGATTTGCCTGGCTGGATAAAATCACTTTCAACCTAAATTATCTACAATTAAGGATGCCAATAGACTTAATCTATTTGGAGGGAAGCTATGCAGCAGTATAATATTTTATCTGTAGATGAATTTGGAGTTACAAGACTAGAGCTCTTAGGGATGTTAAAAGGCTTAAATGTCAATGTAATAGGAGTAAGAAATGAAGTAGAGGCTGTAAATGCCTTACATGATAACAAGGCAAAAATTAATGCTATTGTGTGGACGATAAACTCAATTGACTTTGAGGAGTTTGGCGCTATTAAGCAAGTAAAAAGTAAGGAAGCCTATAAAGCCATTCCTGTTATAATCATTTCAAAATTCACTGATAAAAGATATGTAATAAAGGCTATAGAAGCCGGTGCAACCGAATACATAGTCAAGCCCTATGATGAGAATACTGTTTTAAAGAAGTTAGGCAGCATCCTTGGAATACAGGTTGAAAAAAATAAAGGTCCCAGATATGAGGATGATATAAAAACATTTAACTTTATGGAAATGTTTATAAAGGAGATTAAGTCTGCAAGTAGAGGGATGTATGCTCTATCAATAATGATGGTATCGGTAATTGTACACGATCAACAAACTCGTGAAAATGGAAGTGCAGAAGAATTAATAGAACTATTTAATAAAGTAGTTAAGACAAAGCTCAGAGAGACCGATTCATCATTTCATTATGGAGCAGATAATTTGATAATACTTCTTCCTTTTGCAAATAAAGAGGGTGTCGCGGTTGTAGAGAAAAAACTACAAAACCTGTTCAACACCCATTCATTGATTAAACAGAAGAATAAGGGTTATAAGTTGATTAGCGCAGCAGTTTCCTTCCCAGACGACGGGAAGATAAGAGACAAGCTGCTTGAAAGGTTGGAAAAAAACCTTGAGCAATGTATAAAAACAAGTAAACCCTAATCTATTTGATCTTATAGGTTTCCAATAGTGTTGTGCTTAAAATGTACTTACCCGATGTTGTGCACCGTTATTAGAATTGGATTCTATTACGGTGCACAGCATTTATTATTTATTTTAGTATTTTGTGTACTTTCCAATTAGCTTACCAATCATGATAATCTCATCCTTGGCAAATACCTCTTTACCTACAAGATTGCTGTCAGCTTTTAATTTTATCAGGTTCATATCGTTATCGGAGAAATAATGTCTCAAAAGGACGTGTCCCTCATATTCGACGACTACTATATCCCCGTCTTTGATATCGGTACCTTGTGATAAAATCAACATATCTTCATACTTTATACCACTTTCAAGGAGGCTGTTATCAGGGCATTGTACCATAAAGCATCCTTCGTTTAAGCCTGTTATCTCTGGAGAAACAGGGTGATATTTTTTAATATTATATATATTAAGTAAGTCGCTTATATTACGTTTGGATATTTTTTTTATCTCAGGCAAATAAAAAGGACTTAAATACTGAGAGTTGTTTGATACAAGCTGAATGGATCGAGCCATAC
Organism: Clostridia bacterium; assembly: GCA_026416815.1. Taxonomy (GTDB): domain Bacteria; phylum Bacillota; class Clostridia; order Acetivibrionales; family DSM-2933; genus SKW257. The sequence continues at coordinate 37,438 of JAOAEJ010000011.1, forward strand.
CAAGCTCCCTCTTTATTACACCTTTCTGTTCAAGTCTGTTAAGAATCCCCTGAACTGCACCGGGAGTCTTTTCTCCCACCATCTCGCCGATTTCCCTTACAGTAGGAGGTATCCCCCGTTGTTTTATAAAGGTTTCAATTGCAGAATAAACCTTTTTTTGTTTTGATGTCAGTGAATTAAAATCTGCAGACACTTCTACCACCCTTTAGCTATTATATTTATTATGTTTTTGCAACTTTGCAAATTTGAAATTAGATAGAGCTTCATTACTCAGTGATTAGCTGCTTATTAACTAATACCCATCCCAAAAAGAAAATAGAAAATTACTGCATTAACTCTGACTTGCGATAAAATAAGCATACGTTTGCTTCTATAGATTAAGGTCAAATACCATCATATAGTGTAACAGAGTTTATAGATTATTTCAAATTATATAATAACAATTATGTAAATTGAATACATGCAAAAAGTTACAAATGTATGCATAATTCTTAGTATTTATGTTAAATAATAAAAAAATAAAGTAAATAACAATTATTTTGAAATTTAATATGTGGGGATACCCAAAGTTAAACTTAATGATTGACCGCTAGGGAAACCCCGGTGATAAGTGGTGGTTTCCTAACTGGGAAAAATCACTTTTAAGTTTGGTTATCTATGGATAACGAAGTCTAAACGACAATTGAGGTGTAGGGGTAGGGGCAAAATATTTTAACCTTAGGAGGAAAAGTGTTTAAGTTACTAAAAGGCGGACATTGCTTTAGCCCGGATGATATAGGAAAGAAAGATATATTGGTTGTAGGTAATACTATATACAAGGTTGAAGATGAAATCCAACCTAATGGATTATGGGATATCGAAATACTGGATTGTACCGGAAGGATTGTTTGTCCTGCCCTTATTGATCAGCATGTACATATTACCGGAGGCGGCGGTGAAGAGGGACCTATAAGTAGGGTACCTGAAATAGCATTTGGGGATATAGCTATGGCGGGTGTGGGTACAGTAGTAGGTGTTTTGGGTGTGGATAGTATAACAAGAAACATATCGGGTTTGCTAGCCAAGGCACGGGCATTAGAAAAAGAAGGGATAAGCACCTATATTTATGCAGGAAGCTATGGTGTGCCGACTGCTACCTTGACAGGTAAAGCAATCACCGATGTTTCCCTGATTGATAAGGTTATAGGTATAGGTGAGATTGCTATTTCCGATTATAGGTCTTCTCATGCATCTACTGAGGCGTTAAGAGAACTGGCATGGGAAGCAAAAGTAGGGGGTATGATCGGAGATAAAGCCGGGGTTATGCATATACATGTCGGTGATGGAAGGGAAGGGCTGGAACCCTTACTTAAACTACTGGCAGAATCGGAATTCCCGATAGATATGTTTGTGCCTACTCACATCAATAGGAATAAAAAGCTATTCGAGCAGGCCATGGAGTATGTAAGGAACGGCGGTAATATTGACCTTACTGCAGGTGAAAAGACAGGTAAAGGCTACAGTGTACCCGACGCAGTAGAAATACTCCTGAAGGCTAATCTTAGCACTGAAAAAGTTACAATATCGTCAGATGGTAATGGAAGTATGCCTTTGCCTGATGGTAGCAGCGGAGTAGGTAAAGTTACGCAATTGTACGACGATATAAGGGGCTGTATATTGGACAAAAAAATTAATACAGACCTGGTTTTGAAAATGGTTACATCAAATGTTGCAAAGGTATTGAAGCTTTATCCCCAGAAGGGTGCAATTAATCCCGGAAGTGATGCAGATATATTGATATTGAATGAAGGTGACTTGTCTATAAACGGGTTTATTACCAGAGGTAAAACCATTATTTCCAATGGTAATCTAGTACAGAAAGGCAAGTTTGAAAAGTAGAACATGAATATAGCATTATAAAAATGCTAATACTAAATTATAGAAAAGGGTGATTTTATGGGTGAAATGAACTTTAGAAACGGCCAAATGACAGCAACGAGGGGTAGTGGACTATTTTTAGCAATAGGCTGGATTGCAGCTATACTATCTTTATTTATGTACCCATTTATATTTGGTGTAGTTGGTGTAATAATGGGAATACTTGCAACAAAAAATAATAACAGAGCAGGACTGGCACTAATTGTTACAAGTATAGTTTTTATGGGAATAGGATTGATTTTCAGTGGAGTAATTATGAACTACACCAGGCACTACTTAGGGATGTAAGTTTAAACAAAAGAAGCAAGGGACAATGTACTTGCTTCTTTTGTTTCGTCTGTGGGTGATAGTTACTGTAAACGTACCTATATAATTTGTATAAAAGGTTTTAAATAAGTAATTGTAGGTGAATAATATAAAAGGTTAGGGAAAAAATTATATTAGAATTCCTACGTCTGTTATGAATCGGTAAATGGAACAAGGTTATTTGCCCGGAGTGTTTGATTTATACAGTCCGGCAAATTGTAACCTCTTTTTGCAGTTTGAGAGCTAGTGCTTTTTAACATAACAAATTTCTATTGATTCTAATGTTAAAAATACACTTCCTTGATTGTTGTGCCTTGTTGCTAGAAACGAATTCTGTTACAAGGCACTAGACTATTAATGCGCTTAAGCGAATATGAACAAGTACCATATATATTGGAGGGCAGCAATGGAAGAGAAAGCAAAAGGTAATTTAGTGATAATTGGAGGGGCTGAGGACAAGCACGGTGAAAGCAAAATCCTGAAGTATGTTGTGGATATGATAGGCGGTAGTGAGGCAAAACTTATGATATTGACTACACCTACCGAGCAGCCGGAAGAAGTGGGAAATGAATATAGAAATGTGTTTAGCAGGCTTGGAGTAAATAATATTGACGTATTAAATATAAATTCAAGGGATGACGCAAACGTTGATGAATATGCCGAAAGGATAAAGAATTCCTCAGGGATTTTCTTCACTGGCGGAGACCAGCTCAGGATTACAAGCATACTTGGAGGAACAAAAGCTTATACAGCCCTGCAGGAGGGCTATAGAAACGGAGTAGCAATTATAGGTACAAGTGCTGGCGCTTCGGTAATGAGCAGCACAATGATAGTTGATGGCAACAGTAATGACCCGGCCAGAAAATGTACACTAAAGATGGCTCCTGGACTGGCTTTGTTGGAGGAAGCTATTATAGACCAACATTTTGACCAGAGGGGAAGGATAGGAAGACTTTTATGCGGAGTAGCTGAAAATCCCTATATGTTAGGAATTGGCATAGATGAGGATACAGCTATAAGGGTATATCCCGATGCACATTTCGAAGTGATCGGGACAAATGCCATTACTGTAATTGACGGAAAATCTATAAAAAGCTCCAATGTATCGGAATTGAAACCGGATGAAATATTGGCCATAACCGATGTTACTCTTCATGTCTTACCTGCCGGTTATGGATTTGATATGTCAAAAAGAGAAGTGCTGAGACTGCATTAGGCCAAAATAACAAAGTAGTATTAGTGCAATCTCTTAATTTTAATTTAGTGTCGGAGCACTGCCTAGGAGGTTATAAGAAGTGCAGATTTATAGTATACAGAGCCTTGCCGGCAAAAACATATATAGTCATAAGTCGGTAATAAAAATGGTATTAAATATAGGAGATTTACACGATAAAACATCAAAGGATATAGAGGGTTTTAACGAAACACTTATAAGCTACTTTCCAGGAATAAAAAAGCATTACTGTTCGCTGGGGTATGAGGGAGGATTCGTAGAACGGCTAAAAGAAGGAACCTATATGGGACATATTACCGAACACCTTATTCTTGAGCTTCAGACTATGATGGGCTATGAGGTTTGCTACGGTAAAACTCGTATTATAACCGAACCGTCATTGTATTACCTTATCTATGAGTTTAAGAATGAAAGATGTGCTATAGAGTGCGGCAAAGCTGGAGTAGAAATTATTTCAAGTATTGCAAGAGGAAAAAGCATAGACATACAGGCTATAATTGACAACCTGAAAAAAGTCACAGTTGAAAGCGAACTAGGCCCCAGTACAAAGGCCATATTTGATGAGGCGGTAAAACGAGGGATACCTATTACACGTGTAGGTTCGGAAAGTCTGCTCCAGCTTGGCTACGGTAAGTATTCAAGGCTTATTGAATCTTCCCTGACCGATGCTACAAGCTGCATTTCTGCAGATATCGCAGGCAACAAGCATCTTACCAAGCAGATACTGATGGACAATAATATCCCTGTACCTTACGGTGACATAGCGTACACCGAGGAATCAGCGGTACTATTGGCAAAGGATATTGGGTACCCTTTGGTGGTAAAGCCGTTTGATGGGAATCAAGGTAAGGGAGTAGCACTTAATATCCGGGATGAGGCTCAGGTAAGGTCAGCTTATAAAGAAGCTATTAAATATAGTAAGGCTGTAGTAATTGAAAGATATATTAAAGGCAAAGACTACCGTATCTTAGTTGTAGGCAATAAAGTATCTGCGGTTTCGGAGAGGAGACCGCCATCGGTTACCGGAGATGGAGTCCATACGATTAAAGAACTCGTAGAAATTGAAAACAGTAAGAGCCTCAGAGGTGACGACCACGAAAAACCCCTTACTAAAATCAAACTGGATACTGTGGCTAAACAGATTTTAGAGAGAAACAACATAGATGAAGATTATGTTCCTGCAGCAGATGAGGTTGTAAATTTAAGAGAAAACGGTAATATAAGTACAGGTGGCACTGCGAGGGATTGTACTGCAGAGATACATCCATATAATGCTGTTGTAGCAGTTAAAGCAGCTAAAGCCATAGGCCTTGATGTGGCAGGGATAGATATGACTATAGGAGATATATCAATACCTTTAGGTGATACCAATGGTGCAATAGTAGAAGTCAATGCGGCACCGGGATTGAGAATGCATTTGTATCCTACCGAAGGTGAGGCCAATAATGTTGCAGCGGATATAATGGATATGATGTTTCCTGAATCAAAGCCCCATTCGATACCAATTGTATCTATCACCGGTACTAATGGGAAAACTACTACAACCAGGCTCATCGGACACACCCTTGCACTGGCGGGCTTAAAGGTTGGTATGACCAGTACAAGCGGTGTATATATAGGTGATGAATGTATAATAAAAGGTGATAATACCGGGCCGGTGAGCGCAAAGATGGTTCTCTCGAATAAGGAAGTAGAGGCTGCAGTGCTTGAAACGGCAAGAGGCGGTATTGTTAGAAAAGGCCTTGGATATAACCTTGCAGATGTAGGAGTAATCGTAAACATAAGCGATGACCACTTAGGTCTGGATGGGGTAAACAGCCTCCAAGATTTAGCTTTTGTTAAAGCGCTGGTAATAGAAGCTGTTAAGCCTGATGGTTATGCAGTTTTAAATGCAGATGATGAGATGACAGATTATTTGCTAAAAAGGGTAGTAAGTAAGGTTATTGTATTTTCAAGGGAAGCTTCCAATCCACTAGTACTTGAACAGTTAGCGGCAGGGGGCAGAGCAGTGTATATAGATGGAGAAACGATATTCCTGCAAGATGGAGAAGAAAGGACAGCCGTAATAGATATTAGGGATATACCTATTACTTTTGACGGAGTGGTTGATTGCAACATAGAAAATTCCCTTGCAGCTACGTCAGCATTGTTTGCACTGGATATACCTGTAGAAACCGTAAGGTTAGGACTGAAATCCTTTAAGCCGGACATAACGACAAATCCCGGCAGGTTCAACCTCTTTGATATGGGAGATTTTAAAGTTATGCTGGACTACAGTCATAACACAGCAGGGTATAATGCTGTAATGAATTCGGTACAAAGGATGGAGGCAACTAGACTTGTAGGTGTTATTGGAATGCCTGGGGACAGGCTTGACAGAAATATAAAAGAAGTTGGAGAGGTATGCGCAAAAACCTTTTCGAAGATTTATGTTAAGGAAGATAATGACTTAAGAGGAAGAGAGCCGGGGGAAGTAGCTCAAATTCTCTTTGAGGCTATTATAAAAGGTGGGTTTAGAAAAGAAAACATTGAAATCATTTACTCAGAATTGAAGGCTTTGGAAAGCGCAATGCTGGATGCTCAGCCCGGGGATTTGATAGTGATGTTTTATGAGGATTTTGATTCTGCAGTTGAATTGGTTAATACATTCAGGCAGGAACTGGAGCAGAATGTTATCCAGGAAGAAGATATAGTACAGGAGAATGCAGGGTAATGATAAAAAATAGGGACCGGAAGGGAAAAAGAACTTTCTGGTTCTTTTGTCATTAATGCCTTTGTACTTTTAAATAATATCCAGTATAATATAGATTAATTATTAGAAAGGGCAGGGTTATTTAGATTGATTGCTAAACTTGCCGTTTCAAAGGTTTAAAGCCGGACAATATCTATTCTTAAATATAAATTATAATTATATAGATGGTGAGGTTTGAAATACTATGATAGATAAGGAACGTGTAAAAGCTGCTGTGAGAGAGATTCTCATTGCGATAGGTGACGACCCCGACAGAGAAGGACTTATTGAAACCCCCGATAGGGTTGCAAACATGTACGACGAGATATTTGCCGGGCTTCATAAGGACGCGAAAGAACATGTGAAGGTGTTTCAGGAGGAGAACCACGAAGAAATGGTGCTGGTAAAGGACATACCACTCTATTCGGTGTGTGAACACCATCTGCTTCCCTTTGTAGGTGTGGCTCATGTTGTATATATACCGAGAAAAGGTAAGGTCATGGGGCTTAGCAAACTTGCAAGGATTGTGGATACAATTGCTAAAAAACCACAGCTTCAGGAGCGTCTTACCACTGAGGTTGCAAATGTAATTATGGAGACGGTAGATCCTATTGGTGTAGCTGTAGTGGTAGAGGCAGAACACTTATGTATGACCATGAGGGGAATAAAAAAGCCGGGTTCAAGAACTATCACGTCTGCTCTAAGAGGTATTATTAAAACCGATGCCAGGACAAGGGCGGAGGTTATGGCACTTATAAACGGTAGATAATAAATTAGCTGTCGCTTTGGCGACAGCTAATTATTTTATATATGAAGAGATATATCAAGTCCAAACACATCTACAAACAGTTCCTTTTTTCTATTAAGCCTTTCATTCAATTTCTCGGGAAGCACTTCGTCTATAGTTATCCTTACATCGGAATTTACTATACTAATATCCTTTATAGCAGCATCTTCCCGCGTATAATCAAGAGCATCAGCCACCCTGAGTATAGAACTTAGCTTGAGTACCATATCCTTATCCTTTTTTGAGAGGCTAAGAGTATCACGGTGAACTCTTTTTCTATGATTATAGGCAATTAACGATACAAGACGTCTTTCCTCCTCAGGATACTCAGCCAGATTTTCATCTCTCGTAATAATATATAGGGTATGTTTGTTGTGCTTCTCGTCATTTATAAAGCTGCCTATGTCGTGTAAAAGTGCTGCGTGGCTCAGGAGAAGCCTTTCGCTATTTCCGTAGCTGTGAATATGTCTTAGTGAATCAAATATTTTCAGTGAAGCTATTTGAACAAAGTTGGCATGTTTCTCGTCATAAGCATATTTGGCAGCCAGACTGAGGACCATTTGATTCAGCTCTTTTTCCTTTGTTGTAGCCATTATTATACCCCCAGGTATTCTGATATTCTCTTCCTTATCTGGGCTTGAACCTTATCTACATTATCCTTGCCGTTTATATTCACGAAGTCATATTCCTTAGCCATTTCTTCATACTCAAGCTTTAACAGCGAGTGATACTTTTTAAAGCTTTCAAACATATCTCCCGAAAGATGGGTGTCCATTCCTGATTCCCAGTAATCAAGACGCCCATACTTGGCAAAGGACCTATGAAGGAGTATTTCAGGGTCTAAATTCAGATAAAAAATCATATCCGGTATAAGCGCAAATCCAAATAACTTTTTTAGCCACTCCTTGCTTGCACCTCTTACGATATCCCTGGCCATAAGTGTAAATATATACCTGTCAGCCAGGACTATATATCCGGCAGAGAGTGCCGGTATAATCTTATTTTCCAACTGGTCTGCAAAATCGGTGCAATATAGAAGGCTAAGGGTAGTTTTACCCAATATGTTTCCCTTTTTTGCTTCACTTATAACATTGCCCACAAGCGTAGAACGTTTGAGTCCTGTATCTAAAACGGCATGTCCTTTTGCTTCAAGCCAATTTTTAAGCATGGATATATGTGTAGAGCGTCCTGAACAGTCAGGGCCTTCAATTACTATGAGCTTGCCGGGAAAATCATTTAACGTTAAATATGGTAGGCCTTTCTCGTAAAATAGCTTTTCTTTCATTATATTTACCTCACTTTAGCTAATATTTCAGGTAATGAAATCTATGATTTTCTCTTATAAGGAGATTTATATCCCTGTAGTTTTTCTTCTATAAGTTCCCTTACGATAGCTTGCTGCTTTTCGATAGGTTGTGTTGCATCTATTACCATAAACCCTTCTTCTTCAATCATATTATCGTAATTCTGCTTTATAATGCCCTGGAAAATTTTAAAGCTCTCAACCGGGTCTGTACTCCAGCCCATATCCATTCCGGCCTCATGGTACTTTAGCTGAGGTCTTCCGGCAAGTATCCTTTGGACTGAAATTTCAAGAGGAGCCTGAAAATAGAATGCTCCAGTGGGTTTTACAGCAAAGTCGTAAACATTTCTTACCCAATCGGCATCAACGCCTCTAGCCATATCTCTTGCAAAGGCCGTATATATATATCTGTCGCATAATACTATGTATCCGGCACGAAGATGTGGCAGAATAAGCTTTTCATACCTGTCTGCAAAATCACTTACATGCATTAGGCTGAAAGTAGTAGGGGTAAGAAGATTCTTCTTTTTAGCTTTTTTAGTGGATTCCTTGATTAGTTCCGACGAATTCCATTCGGTAAAGAATACAATATAGCCTTTAGATTCCAGCCATTTTTTCAGAAGATAAACCTGTGTGCTTTTGCCGGACCCGTCACAACCCTCGACAACAAACAATTTCCCCGGATAGGACTTACCCATTCCAAGGCCTCTTACTTTTTTCATCATAACAAACTTCCTCCATTATTAATAAGTACAAATTAAGCAGGTATAAATTAATAGAATATAATGTAATTGATTCCTGGTGTGAGCCACCCAAATTATAGTATTATATTAAGGAATATATGACTATCTATATTAATTATTCGACATAATTGTATTTTAAGTTAACGCATAAAACCAATATTAATAAAGAAAAGTTAAGACTTAGTTAAAATGGTGTAAGGTTTAAAATTCTAAAGATATTATACCACAATATGGAGAAGCAAAACGCTCTTATGCATTAGGCTATCCAGCTAATTTTAGTTGCTGGATGTGGAATTGCAATGATATATATATTATAATAAATGGTGTGTAATAAATTGCAAAAGGCAGGTAGTTTTTGAATGAATTATAGATTTCAAATAGCCACTAAGGTAGTATTCGGTAAAGGCTGTATCACTGAAAATAAAGAAGAACTTAAAAAGTATGGTAAAAGGGCTGTTATAGTAACCGGGAAGACATCGGCAAAGACAAGCGGTGCATTGGATGATGTCAGTGCAGCGCTGAATGAGTCAGGAATAGAGTACACGATATACAATGAAATAGAGAATAATCCCTCGCTGGAAAATGTCAAGGAAGGCGGAAAAGTAGCGGCTGCTTTCGGCGCTGATTTTATAATAGGTATAGGAGGAGGATCACCCCTTGACGCATCCAAGGCTGTTGCGGTATTGGCTGTGAATGATATAGATCCCATAGACTTATACAAAAATAGTTTTAACAGCAAACCGCTCCCTATAATCGCAATACCTACAACATCGGGTACCGGAAGCGAAGTAACTCCATACTCTATACTTACACGCAATGATATGCAAACAAAAATGAGCTTTGGCAATGAGGATACTTTTCCAAGGCTGGCATTTATGGACGCAAGATATACCGAGAGTATGAGCTATGATGTGACGGTAAACACTGCGATAGACGCTTTATCTCATGCTGTGGAGGGCTATATTAGCAAAAGAAGTACGCCTATGAGTGATGTGTTTGCCAGGGAAGCTATAGAGCTTTTCGGTAAGAGGATAGACAATCTTGTGAGCAATAAAATCGACTATGAAACAAGAGAAGACCTTCTTTATATGTCAATGTTGGGAGGGATGGTAATTGCGCACACCGGGACTACCATTGTACACGGATTGGGCTATTCACTCACCTACTTTAAAGACATTCCCCATGGAAGAGCAAATGGGCTGCTCATGAAGGAGTACTTCAATTTCAATTATGAAGCTGCAAAAGAGAAGATTGATAAGATACTAAAGCTTTTGAATATGAAAGATATAGAGGAATTCGGAGCTTTGATGGATAAGCTATTGGGTAAAGCGGAAAAAGTAAATGACGAGGAGTTATATAAGTTTGCCTCGCTTGCAATGAAACAAAGGAGTACTTCATTTAATATTAGAAGTGTTAGCGAAGACGATATGATATATATTCTTAAGAAGAGCTTAAATCATCAATAAAATATATATTATAGGTAAAACCTATATTAAACAGAAGGATGTTAATGTTTATAAACACGGGGGTAATTTTTTATGCAGATTAAAGTAGGAGATGTTGTTTCTGTTCGCCACTATTCAGGAATAAGCCCGTTTAAAAGTATTGTAGTTGAGGCGGGCGAAGGTGTAGTCTCAGTAAAACTGTCAAAGCAGTTTGCAGCGCTTAATTACTTTGAAGGAGATCCTATTGTACTTGGGTTTGAGAAGCATAGTGAAATATATGTTGCCAGCTGTACGATAGAGCATTTAAGTCCAAAAGATAGCACAGTCAGCTTGAAAATAGAAGACATAGAGTTTATTACAAATAAAAGAGTGTATGAAAGATTTCCTGTATCCTTCTATGCTGATGTAAGAATCAAGGGTTCGAGAAATAAGAGTACTGCTACGGTAAAAAACATTAGCCTTGGGGGACTCATGATTTGTACCAAAAAGGATTATCACCCCGACGAAATGCTGGAAGTAGATGTGGTTATGGACAATTCTACGCTTTTTCTTGATGTATCTATTATAAGAAAAGCAGAAATTGCTAACGGCTTTGAGTACGGCTTGAAGATTATATATAAGAATCTGCAAAACCAGGACATGATGAAACAATATATAAATACCCTCAAGAAGGAGCAAGAGAGTTTTATAAGGGAATTAAGGTATTCCTAAAGGAGTAGATTTGATTTGGTTAAGATAGCTGTAATATCCGATACCCATATACCTAAAAAGTCTAAATCCCTTCCACAGGTATTACTCGATGGAATAAAGGGGGTAGACATGATAATTCACGCAGGGGACATAAACCGGGATTACGTTTTATACGAGCTGGAAGAAATAGCACCGGTCCACGCTGTGGCAGGCAATACTGACGATGAATATATTGAGAAAATGCTGGGTAAAAAGAAGATTGTTACAGTTGGGGAGTGCAGGATAGGCATTGTACATGGTGACGGTACGTCGGGAACTACCCTGGAGAGGGCTGTCAGGGCTTTTAAAGGTGAAAATGTAAGCTGTGTTGTATTTGGACACAGTCATATTCCTGTAAACAATGTGATGGATGACATGCTCTGTTTCAATCCAGGTTCCGCTACCGATAAGAGAAAGCAAGAGTACTTCTCCTATGGAATCCTTACAATCGACGGTGGGAATATCCAAGGAGAAATCAAATACTTTAAATAGGTAATTCTATTATAAAAACCAAGACTTGGTGATAAAATGACAAAATTCCGTTGTGAACCGACTTAATCGGGGTTATGGACGGGTGAAATTTTCTAACGGACAAGGAGGGTAACGTATGGTAAATGCAAGGCTGATATACACCGATAACATGAGTATAGCAAGGGAAGAAATACGAAAGATAGAGGTAGATGCAGCTTCCATACCGTGGCTTGCGCCTAAGGCTGTACATGTGGCAATAAAGCTGGAAAATGTAAATACCTATGCTGCAAACATAATAAAGCAGGAAATGCTGGGTAAGGGCGGGGACGCTGCTGTCAATAAGGGTGTTGTAAATTGCCGTGTAGAAAAGTCAGACGTTTTGGTAATGGGTACTTACAGCCAGCTTAATAAGCTTATATATAAGCTTGGAATGCAGCCGGGAATTTTAAAGGAAATAGCTATTGAAATACAAAGAATATTGGAAGGCCTGGACAAAGGAAAGCCTGAGGCTTTTGAGTGTGGAAAGTTCAAGCTGGCAATAGGTGAAAAAACTTACGTAATGGGAATCCTAAATGTAACACCTGACTCATTTTCCGATGGTGGAAGATTTAACAGCATAGAATCCGCTGTAAAGAAAGCTAAGGAAATGGTACAGGAAGGGGCGGACATAATCGATGTAGGCGGCGAATCTACTAGGCCTGGGCATGAGCCCATAAACGCCCTGGAGGAAATAGGTAGGGTAGCCCCGGTAATAGAGAGGCTGGTTAGGGAAATAGATGTACCTATCTCGGTAGATACTTCAAAGGCTGTAGTGGCAGAGAAAGCATTGCAGGCTGGGGCACATATTGTTAATGATGTATGGGGAATGCAAAAAGACCCTGCTATTGCAGAGGTAGTTTCCAGATTTGGAGCTGGGGTCGTAATGATGCACAATCAGGATGACAGAAATTATAGTGATTTGATGGGTGATATAATAAAGTTTTTAAGAAAGAGCATAGAGATAGCCGAAAAGGCAGGTATCGGTAGGGAAAGCATGGCTATTGACCCCGGAATAGGGTTTGGAAAAGGGCTTGAACACAACCTTGAGGTTATGCGGAGGCTAAGGGAGCTAAATACTCTGAATCTTCCCGTACTTCTGGGTACATCAAGAAAATCCATGATAGGAAATATCCTCGACCTGCCTGTCACCGAAAGGCTTGAAGGTACAGCTGCTACTGTAACTCTGGGTATAGCCAGTGGAGTTGACATAATACGCGTCCATGATGTTAAAGAAATGGCAAGAGTAGCCCGGATGACCGATGCGATGGTGAGGGTAGGATGATGGATAAAATAACTCTTAAAAATCTAAGGTTTTATGCATACCATGGTGTATTGCCTGAGGAGCAGGCAAAAGGACAGAATTTCTACATAGACGTGGAAATGTACGTGGATTTAGCAAGTGCCGGAGCCACAGATAACCTTGATGAAACGGTAGACTATTCTGCAGTCTACGAGGTTGTAAAAGATATAACAGAAAAAAATAAATTTCGACTTATTGAGAAGCTGGCGGGCGAAATTTCCCGGGAAATATTGTCGAGGTATAGGAAAATAAATGAGATAATAGTCCGCGTAAGAAAACCCGAAGCTCCAATCAACGGCGAATTCGATTGGGCCGAGGTAGAAATAAAGAGGTCTGCAAATGGTGCATAGTGTATTTTTGGCTCTGGGGTCAAACATGGGAGACAGGGCAGAAAGCCTCAGAAAAGCTATAGAGAGTGTGGGAAATGTAAGTAAAACCAGGGTAATAAAAGTTTCGGACATATATGAAACCGAGCCTGTAGGATATACCGACCAGGCTAGCTTTCTAAACATGGCTATATACATTGAAACCGCCTTAGAGCCGGAGGAGTTACTGGCAGAGCTTCAGGAAATAGAACTAGCGATGAAACGGACAAGGGAAATACACTGGGGACCGAGAACCATAGATATAGATATACTTTTATATGGTGAAAAGACGGTATCACTTCCACACCTTACAATTCCCCACCCAAGAATGTTTGAAAGAGCGTTTGTATTGGTTCCGTTGAGGGATGTATATCACCAGCGAGCAATTAACGGTAAAGACATTGAGGAGATTATAAGTAACTGCAGTGATAGAGATGGATTGAAGGTTTATATGGAGTAAGTATAATGCACTTAAACCGATGTAGAGGTTTTTGTGCATTTTTTTGTTTGAAGGTTAAGGATATTTGCCGAATATTCATTTCCCCAGTCGCACATCATATGCAGAATAGGTTGAAGGCTTTTACCGTATTGGGTGCTGGAATACTCTACTTTAGGGGGTACCTGGGCATATACCTTTCTCTCTATAATTTGTGCTTGCTCCAGTTCTCTAAGCTGCTGTGTCAGCATTTTTTGAGTTATTCCAGAAAGCACTTTTTTGAGTTCTCCAAATCTCATAGTACCTTGATTTAAGTGCCATAGAATCAAGACTTTCCATCTTCCTCCTATAATATCCAATACCAGCTCAAGTGAGCATGAATATTCGTTCTTAAGTTCCGCCATTTTAAATACCCCCAAACTGTTTTTTATAGATAACCAAACTTAAAAGTGATTTTTCCCACCTAGGAAATCACTTTTAAGTTTGGTTATCTATACATAGTATCCTTATTGATACTATACCACAAAAAAGTATGTACTTGATATAAGAAATACTTCCACATAAAATTATACTGTAGATTAATACTACTTTGCTATTTACCTTAATTATGGCAAATTCCAAAATAACAAAGTAGTACTAATGAGTATATATCACAGTTTTTAGGATAAAGCACTAAAGTTATACTTTTTATAATATATAATAAAGAATGGCGGAGGTAGAAAATATGGCATCAGATGTGTATTTTGTGAACCTTAGAGCAAGAAGTGACCGTGAGAATAAGGTATCAAAGATTCAGAAACTGTTTGAAAATGCAGCATTTAAGGGATTGGTTTCTAAAGATGATTTGACGGCAATAAAGCTTCATTTCGGTGAAAGAGGTAATGAAGGCTATATCAACCCGGTATTTGTCAGACAGGTAGTAGATAAGATAAAGGCAGCAGGAGCCAAGCCTTTTGTGACCGATACCAATACTCTTTATTCGGGAAGCAGGCACAATGCAGTTGACCATGCAGTTACGGCAATAGAGCATGGGTTTGACTATGCAGTGGTAGGTGCCCCTGTAATAATAGCCGATGGCCTTATGGGCGAAAATATTAAAAAAGTGGCGATAAATCAAAAACACTTTAAAGAAGCAAAGATAGCAGGAAGCATTGCAGGTGCGGACAGCATGATAGTCATGTCCCACTTTAAAGGGCATGAAATGGCGGGCTTTGGAGGAGCTATAAAAAATTTGGCTATGGGATGTGCGCCAGCAGCGGGAAAGAAAGACCAACATTCCACAAGACAGACGGTAAACGTCCAAAAGTGTATCGGCTGTGGCAAATGCGTGGAAATCTGTCCTGAAGCGGCAGCTGTAGTAAAGGATAAAAAGGCATTTATTGATACTGAGAAGTGCATTGGTTGTGGAGAGTGTATGACCGTATGTCCTACAAAGGCAATTACAGTAGACTGGTATACCGAGATTCCCGAGTTCCTTGAGAAAATGACCGAATACGCGTATGCAGCTATCAAGGGCAAAGAGAATAGAGTAGGATATATTAACTTCCTGGTGAACATTACCCCCGATTGTGATTGTGCTTCGTGGAGTGATGCCCCTATTGTACCGGATATAGGTATTCTGGCATCAAAGGACCCGGTAGCTATAGACAAAGCAAGCTATGACTTGGTTAACGCACAGTTAGGCTTTAAGAATTCATTGCTGACCTGCAACCACGAGCAGGGAGAAGATAAGTTTAGAGGTATCAGGGAAGAGATTGACGGATTGATTCAGATAAACTATGCCGAAGAAATAGGTATCGGAAGTACTAAATATAATTTGATAGAGATATAGGGACAAAAATATTAAGGGCCAGGGTGTTTGAACTACCGCCCAAAGATTTAGAAAAAATTTAATTAACAGCGCTTAAGGACTGAATCCTGTACTGTACAGGGTTTAGTCCTTTTAAGTTACTCTTAATGTTTTCGCTGACCAAATATATTGAAAAGTTTGTATTTAAAGTAAAAAAGTAATAAAATATTAAGTAAAGTTTTGTCAAAAAGGGGCCAAAATATGAATAGTTCAAAGATAGAAAATATAAAAAATACCCGTAAGTTCCTACGTATGCAAGCCATAAAAACAATTCTTGACCAGTTTGACGGTGAAATTATGAAATTACCTGAGGATAAAAGGCAAAGCAAATATAAAAAAATGGCTGAAAGTGTGTTTCTCTTTTACAGGGGAAGTGCTTATTTGTTTTATTCCGATATCTATAAGACGCCCTTCCCATTCCACACACCGCAGGATAGGCCAACATGGATACAGGGAGATTTGCACTTTGAAAACTTTGGAGCCTTCAAAAACGGAGAGGGCGAACTGGTATATGATATAAATGATTTTGACGAGGGCTATATAGGCTCTTACTTATACGATGTTTTAAGGATGACGGTAAGTATTGTTTTGGTAGCCCAGATACAAGGCTACTCAATTGATGAGCAGAGAGAGGCGGCAGGGCAATACTTAAAGAGCTATTATAAGCAAATCAAAAAGTTTGCAAAAGAGAAAGAAGATTCTTTGGAATGCTCTTTTACAGAAGATAATACCGATGGAGCAGTAAAAAAACTACTAAAGAAGCTTCGCAAAAAGGAAGAGGTAGAATTTCTAAAAAGCATTACCACTGAAAATGAAATAAACAGAAGATTTCATTGTACTTCAGAAATTGAGCCCGTAACCCAAGAGGAAAAAAACAAACTTCTTGAGGTTTGGCATGATTATCTGAATTCACTAGACACTGAAGATCGTTTGGCTGATGAAATGTATTCCATAAAGGATGTTGCTGTAAAGCATGGCTCGGGTACGGCATCCATAGGACTGGACAGATACTATGTGCTGATTGATTGGGATTGCATGCAGTTTGATGTAAATGACAAATATGACGTAGTATTAGAGATTAAAGAAGTACGTGCACCGGTTCCTTCCTATTTTTTACCCCATAATGAGGAATTCTGGAAGGAATTTAATCACCAGGGAAAACGTGTTATAACAACTCAAAAAGCAATGCACCATAGTGCAGACTCTTTTTTAGGATACCTGACTATTGACGATAAGGAGTTTTATGTACGTGAGAGGTCTCCTTACAAAAAACGTCTGAAGCTAGAAAAAATTGGGTATTACAGTGAGTTTTTATCGGTAATAGACATTATGGCCAAAGTAACAGCAAAAGCGCATTCCAGGGCTGACGCGGATATTAAACATCATATTTTGAATTATCATAGTGAGGTTGAAATATTGAAAGCGATGGGTGATGATGTGGATAGCTTTTGCGACCAAATCACATTCTGGACATTGGCCTATACACAACAAGTACATGAAGATTATGAAATATTCTGTGAGTGGATTAATCAAAGGTAATTTATGTACATTGAAACTTGCCCTGCTTTTCATTAGAAAGTATGGTATGAAAAGTAGGGCCAAGTATTTTATTTTTTAAAGAATTTATCTTAAAAATTGTTTTTATGGTATAATAGGGGCTATATATAAATACAACAGATATACGTACTATATATGCAGCAATAATTATCGCATTTTATATACATTACTAGAGGTCTTTGTTTTAAGTTTTGCGAGAGGTGGTCAAATGGTAGAGGTATACTATTACATACCTGTAAATGAAGTTGACAATGCTGTAGAGTGTGGTTTAAAGCTTTCCAAGTGGGCTGAGAAAGAGGTCACTATTGACGGGGAAAGTAGAAAATGTATATCTGCTTTATTAAACCCAAAAGATGATATGGAAAAATACAAATCTGCCGATTATAAATGTGTGAAGCTTGAACTGCCCCATAAATACTGTTTTATGGCAGACAGGCACCTCTATGAAGTCGGGAAAAAGTCTCCTACGGTGATGGACATGTATACAGGTTCCATAATACCCATCGAAAACTATATCTTCGGTTCCTACAGACTTCCTGAATGTCTTGTTATAACGACGGTTATCGCCGGGCAGATAAGCATACTAGGCAAGAGGCTGGATTCGCCGGTCTTATTTAATAACTCTGAAGAACTTTATATAAATAATATAATCGAGAGCTATAAAGAAGAGCATGATGATTTCAATGATTGCCTTCTATATAATTTTTACTGCAAGCTTGCAGAAATCGGGAAAGCTGATAAAATAGAAGATACTGATAATAAAATAGCGGTATTTATAGATAGGGCAAGACGTAGGGCATTTACAATTAAAACTCCAAATATATATGACTACTAGTGTTAACTAATGCTTTTTAATATTACAAATTTCTATTGATTTTAATGTTAAAAATGCACTTCCTTGATTGTTGTGCTTTGCTGCTGGAAACGAATTCTGTTACAAGGCACTATCCATACTTTACATAGATTTAAATTTTATCATAAAATTAAAGGATTTTGCTTTCAAGAGGTTTATGGTGAAGGATATTGTACTGCAAAGGTTGAAGGAAGATACCTCGAGATATATCTCCGGTGAAGTATTGAGTGAAATGCTGGGAGTATCGAGAACTGCTATATGGAAGTATATAAATGAATTAAAGAAAGACGGTTATGAAATAGAGTCCTCATCCAAAAAAGGCTATAAGCTCATTTCTGCGTCTGACATCATTAATGCCACTGAGATAGGCTATAATCTGGGTACAAGGATTCTGGCAAAAAAAATTGAATACTTTGGCGTTATTGATTCTACCAATAATTATGCCAAACAGGCTGCGGCGGAAGGCTGTGGGGACGGTACGGTTATTGTGGCCGAAAGCCAAACTTCGGGGAGAGGACGGCTGGGAAGAGCCTGGGATTCCGCAGGAAAGAAAGGTATTTGGCTGTCTGTTGTGCTGCGTCCTTCTATTGCACCGGAGGATATACACCTTATAACTCTTGCTGCTTCGGTCGCTGTTGTAAAGGCGGTCAAACAGGCTACAGGAATTGAGACAGGCATTAAATGGCCCAACGATGTTGTACTTGGCGGGAAAAAAGTCTGCGGCATTTTGACTGAAATGAGCTCTGAAATGGAGCGTGTTAATTTCCTAGTACTTGGTATAGGTATAAATGTTAACCATGAAACGGAAGATTTTCCGGAGGGCTTAAGAGATACTGCTGTTTCCTTAGCAAGCTATGCCGATAAAAATCTAGATGGTGCAGTATGCAAAACGCCTTTTAACAGGGCTTATATAATTAGGACACTACTTGAAGAGTTAGAAAAAATATATATAAAGATTAATGAAGGTTCCACTGAAGAAATAGTTGAAGAGTGGAAGAAGTATTCGGTGACTTTGGGAAATGAAGTACGAGTCACCATAAAGAATAACCAGTATACCGGTATTGCCAGGGATATTACAGAGGATGGCAAGCTTATAGTAAGCTGCAGTGACGGGATTACCCGCGAGGTTATATCCGGGGAAATAATGGTAAGAGGAATACTGGGCTATGTATAAAGATAGTTTACAGTAAACTATCTATAGCAGGAGAATTTTATATGATTATAGATTTCCATGTACATTGTTTTCCTGATGAGCTTGCACAAAAAGCCATACCCAAGCTATCGGAAAATGCTAATATACCCGCCAGACTTGACGGTACTCTGGGAAGCCTCCAAAGGTCCATGAATAAGTGTGGGGTGGATTATTCAGTGATTCTTTCCATAGCAACAAACCCTTTGCAGACCGAAAAGGTAAATAGCTGGTCAGCCGGGGTGCAAAATGGCGGAATCCTTGCATTTGGAAGTATACACCCTGATTATGAAAACTGGAAAAGCGAAATTGATAGGATTAAAGAATTTGGGCTAAGGGGCTTAAAGTTTCATCCCGATTACCAGAATTTTTTTGTTGATGATATCCGAGTTTTTCCGATATATGAGTATGCGCTTCAACAAGGGCTCATAATTATATTTCATTGTGGAGAAGACCCAGGGCTGCCTTTACCGAGTCATTGTACTCCCAAGAGGCTTAAGGATGTTATTAAAGCCTTTCCTAAGGGGAAAGTGGTGGCAGCGCATATGGGAGGCTATTCCTACTGGGATGACGTGGAGCGCTATCTGGTAGGAGAGGATTTATATATGGATACTTCAGCTAGTATGGGTTTTGCCAGCGATGAGCAAATAAAGAGGATTATTAGTGACCATGGGTACCAAAAGATACTTTTTGGGACCGATTCGCCTTGGTCGGACCAGGAAGAGCAAATCGCAAAGCTTAAGGAGCTTAATCTGGCTGAAAGCGTTGAAAAAGCGATTTTGGGATACAATGCGAAAGAATTATTGGGACTTTAAAAATAGTTTACTGTAAACTATCTTAAATAAATTTTAAATTTCATAGGCATAAATATTAATTTATAGAGGGGGAAATAGCAGGATGGTCAGGAAAAATGATTTTCCGCGTAGAAATGACGGACAGGGCGGGGCTCCGAATCAAGGATACAGGAACCAGCAGGAGCAGGGTGGGCGCCGCGAGAACAACTACAATAGAAATCACCATAATAGGGAAGGACAGCCCAGAGAAAATAATAACGTAAGGGAATTCCCGCAAAGGGAAAATGCAGCAAGAGATAATTCCCAAAGGGAGCCAAAAGAGCCTAGAGAGCCTAGAGAGAATTCTCCACGCGAAAATTCGCCAAGGGAGAATTTTTCAAGAGAAAATTCACAGAGAGAAAACTATCATAGGCAGTCTTCACGCAATTCCAGTAGGATAAGGGCGGAAGAAACTGTAGATGATATAAAAGCAGATATCGCCAGAATAGAAAAAGAAATCGAGCTTGAACTTAAGGAAATAAGAAGTTTAAGGTTGGGATTATAAAAAGTCTGGAGGATATCTAATGATTCTTGTAATGGATGTAGGAAATACTCACATTGCTCTTGGTGTTTATGAGGGCAAAAAACTTATTACCAATTGGAGAATGGGAACTGATAAAGAGAAGACATCAGATGAATTCGGTATGTTTATAGCAGGTCTGTTTAAGCATGAGAAGCTGGATATCAAAGATGTAGAGGCGGTAATAATTGCATCGGTAGTGCCTCCTATTATGTATTCACTAGAACATGCAATCCGTAAGTACTTTAACCTTGAACCGATGATTGTGGGTCCGGGAGTAAAAACAGGCATAAATATCAAATATGAAAATCCCAGGGAAGTAGGAGCAGATAGGATTGTAAATGCCGTATCAGCCTATGAAGTTTACGGAGGACCTCTGATAATTGTCGATCTTGGTACAGCAACTACTTTTTGTGCAATCTCTTCAAAAGGAGAATACCTTGGAGGTGTAATTTGTCCCGGTATTAAAATCTCTGCTGAAGCACTTTTCCAAAGAGCTGCAAAGTTACCTAGAATAGAGCTTTCAAAGCCTGAAAGTGTAATAGGACGCAATACTGTTGTGAGTATGCAGTCGGGTATAGTTTACGGATATGTGGGACAAGTAGATTATATAGTCAAAAGAATGAAGAAAGAGATGAAGGAAGAGAATGTAAAGGTGATTGCAACGGGCGGTCTTGCAAGATTGATTGCAAGTGAGTCCGAAACTATAAATGAAATAAATGGGTTACTCACCCTTGAGGGTTTAAGAATTATTTACGAAAGAAACAAGTGATTGAAATAGCTGGAGCATATGCTATAATTAAGATTGCAATTTTTTTAACATATTAAAGCAGGAGGATTATTTTATGTCTATACAGGAAGAAGCTCTTAAAATGCACGGTGAATGGAAGGGAAAGATTGAAGTCATAAGCAAGGTGCCGGTTAACAACAGGAAAGATCTCTCTATAGCCTATACCCCTGGAGTTGCAGAACCATGCCTTGCGATAGAAAAGGATGTAAACCTTTCCTATGAATATACAAGAAGATGGAACCTTGTTGCGGTTGTAACCGATGGTACAGCTGTACTGGGGTTGGGAGATATCGGCCCGGAAGCTGGTATGCCGGTTATGGAAGGTAAGTGCGTATTGTTTAAAACCTTTGGGGATGTTGATGCATTTCCGCTTTGCATAAGGTCTAAGGATGTAGATGAAATAGTAAATACAGTAAAGCTTCTTGCTGGAAGCTTTGGAGGAGTAAACCTTGAGGATATATCCGCTCCAAGGTGCTTTGAAATAGAGAGAAGGCTCAAGGAAGAGTGTGATATTCCTATATTCCATGATGATCAGCATGGAACTGCTGTTGTAACCGTTGCAGCTATGATAAATGCATTAAAGATAGTAAAGAAAGATATAAATGATATATCTGTGGTAGTTAACGGATCAGGAGCTGCAGGTATAGCTGTTACAAAGCTTTTGATGAGCATGGGCTTGAAAAAGGTTATACTCTGTGACAGAAAAGGTGCAATCTACGAAGGCAGGGAAGATTTGAATACAGAGAAGGAAGAAATGGCTAAAATATCAAACCTTGAAAAGAAAGCCGGCACTTTGAAGGATGTATTGGTAGGAGCAGATGTATTCATAGGCTTATCAGCGCCAGGTACAGTAACAGAAGAAATGGTTAAAAATATGGCAAAAGACTCGATAATATTTGCCATGGCTAATCCAATACCTGAAATAATGCCTGAGGAAGCAAAGGCTGCGGGAGCAAGAGTTATAGGAACAGGCCGTTCGGACTTTGCAAACCAGATCAATAACGTTCTTGCATTCCCCGGTATATTCAGAGGTGCTCTGGATGTTAGGGCCAGCGATATAAATGATGAAATGAAGATAGCTGCGGCTAAAGCTATAGCAGATCTTATTACCGATGAAGAGTTAACTGAAGAGTATGTTATACCTGCTCCGTTTGACCCAAGAGTTGGAAAGGCTGTTGCTGAGGCTGTAGCCAAGGCTGCAAGGGATTCTGGAGTAGCTAGGATATAATAGTAATAAGAAAGTATATTAAAGCCTTAAACACACTTTCACTGGTGGTTTAAGGCTTTTTGATGTTAAAATATATAAAAAGATTCAAGGCAGTGATTTATTACTGTCTTGAATCTTAATTTACTTTATTGCGGTAGTTTTTATTAGCACTATATACTTAGAGTGTGTAGTTAGCGCCAAAGTTGTTGTCCCAGTAAGTAACTCCGTTTACAGTGTAGCTTATGCAGTACTTAACTGTTGCTGTTGGAGAAAGGTTGTTTATAGCAAATGACCATGATTCCAGGTTGTTTGAGTATGTAAATCCGTAGGTTGCATTTACTTCTTTATATGTAGCCCAGTTGTCAGTGCTGTAGCGGACCTTTACTACCTTTGAGTAAGCAAGATTTTTCAATACTATGCTTCCATTAACGCTATAAGTTGTAGTTCCAGGAGTTTGAGCTTTACCAGCAGCTGCTTGGAGTACTATGCTTTTTGCAAGAGCGTAAGGTGTATTTACTGTACCGGGAACGTTTGATACCGATACGTAGTAGTTGCTGTTGTTGTTATTGTCCCAGTAGGTTGTACCGTTTACTGTATATTTTACTGCAAAGGTGCAGTTGAAGTTATAGTAGTGGAAGCTTGGGTAAACCTTTGGTGTTTCGAAGGACCATAATTCGTATCCGTCAGAGGTTGTTTTTACGTATTTTGCTGCTACATCTTTCCATACGCCGTCACTGTAGGCATAACGAACTGTCACTGTTTTGGTTGCGCCGAGGTTTTGTATAGCGATTTTACCTGAAGAATAGTAGCCGACAAGTACTCCATTACTATAGATGGTTTCAAGTTTTGCGTTATAGAGTTTTACCGGTTCGTCAGCTGCCTGTGCAGTTCCGGCGAATAGGCCGCCTAATACTGTTAATGAAAGGCAAACTGCTACTACTAAAGTTAATAAACGATTTAATATTTTTTTGTTTTTCATGAGTTACTCCCCCTTAGAGTTTAGTATTTTTTATATTTTTGTTTTAGTTGTCGTTTTGACAAGTGTATTGTATAAAAATTCCTTATTGTGTTCAATTGGTAAAAAGTATAAAAAAAATTGACATGCGGCTTGTAAGTTTTAACAGTATGAACAAACAAACGTATGCATTGTGTAAAAGTATTATTTGGTGGTAAAGTGGTTAACCACGATATATGGTGTGTGGACAGAAAAGAATGCTGTATATTGTGGTGGGTTCTAAGGGGCAAGTGTGGGGATTTCTATAAAAACCGTAAGTAATCATGGAAAATGAGTGTTTTTTGTTTAAAACTGACTAAAGACTATAAGAGATGGAAGGAGATTTCGTCAACATGCATAATAATTAAAAAGGTGTTTCAATCTCAGAAACACCTTTTACCTATTTAATGCAATGCTTTTAATTACCGATAGAATTTCTCTGCTATGATAGTATGACTTGAGATAATCTACTGTGGGGGCAGGTGCCCCTGTTGCAGTAATGCCGAGATTACCGGCTATACGGAGCGAACGGAAGATGTGGAAGTCATTTGAGACTATTATCGCTGTTTTAAGGCTATTTTTATCCATTATATTTTTTGAAAAACTTAGGTTTTCAAAGGTATTTGTGGATTTACCTTCTTCTATTATGAAATTCCCTGGGACTCCCCTGGACACAAGCCAGTTTTTCATCACGCTGGCTTCCGGGGCAGCTTCGTCCTTACCTTGCCCTCCGCTGACTATAATATGATTTGCATATTTACCTTGGTAGAGTTCAAGGGCTTTTTGGAGTCTGTATTCCAGACTCCAGCTTGGGGATTTTCCCCATACCTGGCACCCAAGTACGATGATTACATCTGCCTTACTGGGCTTCGCATGATTAGCGTAGTAAGATATTTGTAGGTGTATTATAATGAGAGTTATTATAGGTACTATTATTGAAACTATTAAGATTATTTTTATAAAACGTTTCATAGGTTAATCCCCTCGTTTATAGTTAATCACGTATCTTAGTTTTTTTGATTTTGCAGCATTCTAGCAGTTTCATACCTGACTATATCTATAAGCTGTAGTACTATAGGTTGCTTAACCTGGTCAGGGGCGTGTTTCGGTAAAGCTGTGTTCGAGGCAGGGATATTAAGGGAAACGATATAAGTGCTAGGCTTGCCACTAGTGCTTGCAGGGCTTGATGTAAAGGCTACCTTATTACCCGACTGGGACCATGCAAGTTTTGAAGTAGTATACATTCCGTAAGTTAGCTGCTCATTTACTTTTTTATCCCGGCTCGTTACCCAAATGTCGCTTTTGGATTGTTCGCCGCCTGAGTAGGCAACCCATTGGCTGTCATAAGACCAGCTTAGGCCTGAGATGGACGGGAGTTCTGCAAGCTCTTCTTTATTCTCCTCTTCGGTGTCTATTAAGTATAGCTTATTTACAGGCTTATCGTCATTAACCTTTTTTATATAGGCTAGGCTTTTACAGTCAGGTGATAGGGCGTAGTCTTTAATGTTTGAATCGATAAGTATGAATTTTTTAGCGAATAAATCCAGTATGTACAAGCTATTTTCATCAGTGTTTTTGTTGAAGCCTATAAATATGTATTTAAGGTCGTGATCTAGGAATTTTGGTTTGCTTATGTAGCTTATGTCGGGTACGTCAATGCCTTTGAAGTTGTTTATTACAGGACTGGGGTTTTTACCTCCAAGCTTGGTCATAGAAAGCAGTTGTATCTTTGGAATAAAATTGTCTAAGGTGTTTTGGGCAATGCTGTAGTAGTTTTTTAGGTAGAAATAAGGATTTGAGAATATAACCTCGTTTTCACCCAGGAATGAGTATAGAGGAACATCGGTAAAGGTGCGGGGCATTGACTTTCTGAGTGATGGTGCTTCGGGGAGGATGGTTCTTTGGGCCTTTTCGATGTCCACCAGATAGTTATCGTATAGGAAGTATTTCCTGTCGGGGGAGATTTCTATTTGTGGATTATCTGATGTTATTGTGGAAAATACCAGTTTTTCTTCTTTGGTTTGTGGATTGATTTTATAAAAGTTAATTTTATGTCCGTCCTTGCGGGTTATAAGGAGTTTGTCGGAGATTTCTATGAAGCTTTCTACTGTGCCGGGGCAGAGTTCGTTGAAGCTTACCATGAGGCTGTTGTTTGCAGAGCCGCCTCCGGGGATTATGTTTATTTTTTCGGTGGTGGATTTGCAGCTTGTGGTTAGGGTAAGTAGAAGTACTAGTGTCAGGGTTAGGGCTTTTTTCACGTTTACATTTCCTTTCTGGTTTGGGATTTGGTTTATTTTAATAGTACCCTTGGGGTGTGACTAAGTGGTTAATAGGGTGTAAATAAGTTGTAAATTCTGCGTTTATGCGGGTAGAATGTTTTTGAGTGGCTTTGGAGTCGTCTAAAGCGGTTTCCGAGAGGGGAACCCATCTTGCTGGGTTCCCCTCTCGGACGCTCCCCTCCACTCGCTTACCCGGGGAGGACCGGCTTCAAAGGGAATCCTGCCCTATGAAGCCTAAAACGCACGTCCTATGCGTTTTTCCCTTGAATTATTAGGGGCTTTGCGGGTCTCTTTAGTGCAGCTGCGAAGTAGCCCAATGAGGGTTACATATGGTGTATGGGTTTGGAAGCTATATTTCTGCGTTGGACAGAACCCTATGCCTCCTTATTCCCCTCATTTAGGGAGCACCCTTGATAAAAATTGCTTTAAATGTAGCTTGGTGTACTAGTTCCTCTAAAATTTACGCCAAAGGGGGTGCAGGGCACTCCCTGCGGAATCCAATGGAATATTGGCGGGGAAGCGGGGTGTCCCCGCAACACAAATATTCTCCTTCCCTTCGAGGGAAGGAGTTAGAGGATGGGTGGCTACCAAATAGCACAGTGTGTTGATCTATATTGGCAGCATAATGCTCACCTTTGTCCCTTTGCCTTCGGTGCTTTGTATGGTTATGGTTCCGCCGTGTTTTTCTACTATTTCTTTTGTTATGGCAAGGCCTAGGCCGTTGCCGCCGAGGTTTCTTGAGCGGGCTTTGTCTATGCGGTAGAAGGGCTCGAAGATTTTGTCCAGGGTGTCTGGAGGGATTCCGCAGCCGTTGTCTTCTACTGTGAGGGTTGCTTGGGTGTGGCTTTGGGTGAGGGATATCAGTATTTTGCCGCCGCTGGAGTATTTTATTGCGTTGTCCAGTATGTTGACTACCGCTTGTTTTATTCTTGCGGGGTCAACTAGTACTTCGGGGAGTTGGGGCAGGCTGGTAGTTATTTTTATATTGAATTTTTGGGCTTTTAGTGACATTTGGCCTGCTATTTCGTTTATGAGGGCTGATAGGTCGGTGCTTTTTGGCTCTATTTCAAATTCGTATTTGTTTAGGCATGACAAGTCTATGAGATCATTGACCAGGCGAAGGAGCCTGTCACCGGCATCTTCTAAGTAATTGACCGAGGTTTGGAATACAGCTTTATCGATTCCTTTGTTTTTTAAAAGGTCTATGTATCCCAGTATGGTGGTTAGGGGGGTTTTGAGTTCATGGGATACGTTGGTGAAAAACTGGCGCTGCTTTTCTTGCAAAAGGCGCAGCTCTGTTATATCGTTGAGTATGAATACTATGCCGTCTTGGTCGTGGTCAAGGACTAACGGAGTAGCGCATATAAGGATGTTTTTTTCGCTGGAGTTAACCTCTACGACGGTTCTAGATTTACTTTGCCTTACTTTTTCTGCTATTTTTCTGATTTCCGATTCAATTTCGTTGTTTACGGCTTTTTTGGCAGTGTTATTTATGGCTATTATCTGATTGCTGCCGTCTAGTGCTATGACGCCTTCACCCATGCTTTCCAGGACGGAGTTTAGCTTGCTTTTTTCGATGTTTATTATGTCTATGCGGTTTTCGATTTCTGACGACATAGTGTTGAAGGTTTTGGCGAGGTCACCTACCTCGTCGGAGGATGGTATTCGGATTTTGTTTTTAAAGTTGCCTTTCGCGATTTCTACAGCAGATTCCTTAAGGCTCAGGATAGGTTTCGTAATTCTGTAGGTCAGTAGAATGCTTACAATTAGGACGATTGCTATACCTGCGGCGAAGGATATGAGAAATAGCACCTGAATTGTCCTGGTGCTGTTGTCCATTTCACGCATGGGGTATACAAACATTACTTCACCTATGACCTTGCCGGAGGGCATGACGGGGAAGGCAAAGTAGAGGTGTCTTATCCCCTCATGCTGCCTTGCTACGTAGGTTCTGTTGCCTTTAATGACTTCGTTTAGCTCGGGGAATTCCTTTTGGAGGGATTCCTCCCCACTGCCTGAGTCGGCAAGGAGTGCTTTGGATGTAGAGAATAATAGTACTCTTGTGCCTGCCGATTCTCTGGAAAGCTTTGAAGCAAAATCATCGGCATGGGCATTGAAGTCCTTTTCGGTGGCTGAGGGGTGTTCTCCCGTAAGAAGGCTCTGCTTGACGGAGATAATGGACACCTCTGCCTGGTGTTTGAGGTTTTCCACCAGCATGTTCTCATTGACTGTGCTCAGCCTGTCAACCACGGCTATATAGATGACCAGAAAGGCGAGGATGAGGACTATTAAGTTTGTAGCAAGTATTTTGTGTCTTAGACTTATTTTCATATCAGCTTATCTGCCTTTTCATACGGTATCCCACGCCGAAGACTGTCTGAATAAATTCATTTCCCGGGTGTTCATCCTTCATTTTTTTCCTTAGCCGCTGTACATGTACATCCACTGTTCGTGTATCTCCGGCAAAATCGTAGCCCCAGACCCTTTCGAGCAGGTGATCCCTTGAAAATACCTGTTCGATATTGTTCATCAAGAAGCAGAGCAGGTCGTATTCTTTGACTGACAGCTCCAATTCGCAGCCCGAGAGCACGGCTTTTCTGTTGTAGGGGTATACCTCAAGGCAGCCGTTGGTAAGGCATTTGAGGGGATTACTTTTGGGCTCATGGGAAGCTCTTCTGAGTAAAGCCTTCACACGGGCCACTAGCTCCCGGGTGTGGAAAGGCTTGGTTATGTAGTCGTCTGCTCCGAGCTCCAGGCCCAATACCTTGTCCACGATATCTGATTTGGCGGTTAGCATTATAATGGGTATAGGGTTTTCGGAGGTTACTTTTCTGCATATGTCAAAGCCGTTTATTTCGGGCAGCATTAGGTCAAGTATAAGTAAATCGGGTCTGAAGGATTCGATTTTTTTTAGGGCTTCCCTGCCGTCATGGGCAGAGGTGACTTCATAGCCTTCGGATTCAAGATTTATTTTTAACAAATCGCATATGGGTACTTCATCGTCCACTATAAGTATTTTTTGCTTCACGGTTAGACAGCTCCTTAGTAAGTTATTAAGCTAAATTATACCATATGTATGGGGTGATGTGAAAAAGTGACTATTGGATTGATAAGATATGACTAAAAGCTGTATGAATATGACTAATGGCTGCTTTTAATATGATTAAAAAAATTATATTGTATATATGGAAATTGAAAGAAGTCAATTTTGAAAAGTGAAAATTTTGTCGAATTTCTAGATTTATCCGCGAAGTTATTGCAAACGTTGGAGAATGCTGCTAGAATATAGTTCGTAGGGAACATATACCAAATTATTTCACACATTTCTTAAATCACAGTATTTATATACAGAAAAAACTATACCAATTATAGATAGAGTTACTGATATTTTATTTTAGGGGAGATATGAATATGGAAGGAAAGTCATTAACAAATAAGCATCATTTCTGCAATTGTTTTCAATCATAACAAACAGTACAAAAATCTTTATGATATCCCAAGCAATAGCTATTCTAAGGCAAAATTTTATTAGTAATATATCCCGAATTTTAATCTATGGAGGTGTGTCTGAAAGCTATTTTATTATTAAAAACCAAAAACAAATATCAATTTTTTAGGGGGTAAAAACGTGCGTAGAGGAAAATTATTAAGAATTTTCAGCTTTTGTGTACTGATTTCTTTTTTGTTCAGTACCATTTCTTTAGACTTTTCACAAAATGGTTTGGGTCTTGAGCTTGGAAGCAATGCATATGCAGGCATAGCAGAAACTGCTGTGAATTTATTAGGCAGCGATGGAGATTTCGAAGTTGACTCAAATAGCGATGGATTAGCTGATGGATGGACACCAAGTACTGGCAGTAGGTATGCTTTAGATTCATGGTGGAAAAGGTCTGGGGACAAGTCTCAGAAGATAGTTGGAGCGACATATAACGGTAGCCCATTGAGAAGGAGCATTACTAATATTAAGAACTCCAATACTTACTTATTAGTTCTTAATAGCAAAGTGACCAAAACCGCGGGAAATGCTTCAGGAGCTTATTCATTATATGGATATGTAGAAAATTCTACATGGGCTGGTGGGCCTGTAAAGAGCCTATCTATAGCGGAAGGCGAAAAGAGAATAGTCCACAAGTTTACTACTTCTGCTTCAGCCACCGCCAGTTATCCTACGATTTATTTAGGTTATTTAAGTTCGGTAACTGATGAGGTATTGGATATTTATATGGATAGTGCTGCACTGTATGATTTGACAGCTTTAGGTTTGCAGAATAAGACTGAGGATGAACTAGCCAGCATATTTAATTTTGGTGCCAGCCAACCTCCACGAGATTCCATTACTAGCTTGTTAGGAAGTGATGGAGATTTTGAGGCTGATACAGATAATGATGGAGTGGCTGACGGATGGATTAAGGGGTCTAACCACAAGCATGTGTTGGATTCATCATGGAAAAAATCCGGATACAAATCTCAGAAGGTGGAGGGAGTAATAAGTAATGGGGTACCTTTACAAAAGAGTATTAGTATAAAGAACTCCAATACTTACTTATTAGTCCTACATAGCAAACTGACCAAAACCTCCGGTAATGCTTCCGGTGCTTATGCAATGTATGGGTATGTAGAAAATAGCTTATGGGCTGGTGGGTCCGTAAAGAGCCTATCTATATCCGAAGGTGAAAAGAAAATAGTACATAAGTTTACTACCTCTACTACAGCAATTGACAAATCACCTATGATATATTTAGGTTTTATAAGTTCGAGAACTGATGAAGTTTTGGACATTTATATGGATGGTGTTGCACTGTATGATTTAACTGCGTTAGGTTTGCAGAATAAAAATGAGGATGAACTAGCCAGCATATTTAATTTCGATACAAATCAATCTCTAGGAGAGTCAATTACTAACTTATTAGGCAGTGACGGTAACTTTGAAATTGACTCAAACAGTAATGGTGTTGGTGATGGGTGGACATCAAATTATAACGGTACAAATGGAATAGATTCAACATGGAAGATATTTGGCGCAAAATCTCAGAAGATAAGTGGAGTGACAAATAATACGGGGCACTTGGCAAAGAGTCTTGCTGTAAAGAATTATAATACCTATTTGGTAGTCTTAAACAGTAAAGTTGTGAAAACTTCGGGCTTAGGAACGGGTGCGTATTTAACCTATGGGTATACAGAAGCTGGCTCATGGGCTGGTGGGACCACAAAAAATTTGACACTTGCAGAAGCTGAGAAGAAAATAGTCTTTAAATTTACAACATCGTCCTCAGCAGCAAGCAAATCACCTGCACTATATTTAGGTTGGCTGCATGGTAGGACGGATGAAACCCTAGATATATATATGGATGGTGTAGCACTATATGACCTTACTGCACTAGGCCTGGAAAATAGAGCGGAATCAGAATTGGCTAATATGTTTAATTTTACCGATGGGACTACTTCAGGCAATCTTGCAAGCAGTTTATTAGGGGGAGAAGGAGATTTTGAGGCTGATACAAATAGTGACGGGTTAGCAAATAGTTGGAGCTCATACTACAATGGCACAACTTCCTTGGACCTGTCTTGGAATAAGTTTGGATCGAAGTCACAACGGATTAGCGGAGTAACAGGTAATGCCAGCTATCTCGGGAGAAGTATCCCTGTAAAGAACTCTAATACGTATTTGTTGGTTTCTGATTGTAAGGTTGTAAAAACTTCCGGTACTGGCACAAGTGCGTATCTAGCATTTGGGTATACGGAAAATGGCTCTTGGTATGCAGGTGTTAAGCACCTAACACTGGCGGATGGTGCGAAAAGAATAGTTCATAAGTTCACAACATCTTCCCAGGCTGTTAACAGTTCACCAATGATTTATTTAGGATGGCTACACGGTAGAACAGATGAAGTTTTAGATATAAATTATGATGGAGTGGCACTGTATGACTTAACTGCTCTAGGATTGGAAAATAAGTCTGAGGATGAGCTGGCAAGGATAACTAATACTAACAAATTACTTGGATATGACTCTATATCCCCCAATATGGGCTATGTAAGCGTTACATCTACCGAGAATAGCGTAACAATAAAAGGCTCTGCAACAGATAATGAATCGGGACTCAGTTCTGTACCCTATGGTTTTACCATAGGTAATAACTCAACAGTATGGAAAGCTCCAGAGATAGTGGCGGCGAATTCTACTGTTGTAAATCAACAAATGGAGACATCGGGCAATGGGGGGAGAAAGCTGGTAAGGCTCAGTAATGGGTGGCTGGTTGCCGGTGTATTTGATAGTACTACGGGGTATGTAAATTTCTATGTAAGCGAAGATGATGGGAGATCGTGGTATAGAAAGTGCTATGTAGCAAATAACTGGCGTATGTGGGCGATGGCCAGCTATGGAACTAAGGTATATATATTAAGAGGGTCTGAGGGCGTAGATTGGAATATTTTTAATGAAGTAGATATGACCACAGCAAGTGGTGATATGACCTCATCGGCTGTAGCTTTTGAATCAGGACAAACCAGTACAGGAGTGGGTGTATCGTTAGCTGTAGACCCGAGTGGAAACATATATGCAGCTTGGTCCAGCAAAAATAGTACTTACCCAAATAGCTTTAATATACGCTATAGCAAAAGAGCTACAAGTGGAATTTGGAGTAGCCCTATACAGGTTACTACATATAATACAGCCGGAATTGATGCAACAAATCCATGCATCATAATAAATAATGATAGGCCTGTAGTTTTGTACCAGCTTAATACGCCTAACTCGAATAAGGGTATTTATGGTTCATATTTTAACGGTACATCATGGAACGCCTGCAACTCTGGAATTGCTATAAATGGAAATTCAAGCGAATACGGCGCATATGTACAATCAAGCCCTTCAGCAGCAGTAGATGGAAAAGGATTTATCCATGTTGTATGGCATGGGGCTAACAGTGCATATAGCTCTACGCCGAACATCTACTATTCCAAGTCCAATGATGGAGGTATGACATGGAGTAACGTAGAAAGGCTTACGAATGACGGTTATGACAATCAAAATGCTTCGGTCACAGTAGACGACAACAATAGGATACACGTAGTTTTCCAAAGGCGCTCTGCTGTATCAGTAGCATCATATGATATATGCAAAGTAACAAACTATGGGAGTAGCTGGTCGCCTATACAGACAATAACAAACTCTAGCAGTAGCGAGGAACATCCTTCGGTGTGTTCAAACTACTCAGGATTTGAGGAGCCTTTGGTTATATATAAATCCGCACAAGGATTGGTGAAATATAGTGGAAGTATTAAAGAAGCAAACTTTACTCAAACAAATTTAATTCCTGGTAAGTTCTACACAGTAAAGTTTGAGGTAAGAGATAATAGCGGCAATATAATAAGCATAACAAGAGAGATATATACAAAGGCAGCAATACCTGCACTTGGGGCTGGAAATTCTACTACGGCAACCGTAGATATATCTACTGTAGATAATAATGCATTAGCAACGCAGTACCAGATCATAAGGGGTAAAATACCAAACTTCAATACAGGCTCATTGCCATTAATAGCGGGAACATATCACTCTTTTATTGTAATGGATGACGGCAAAGTCAAAGCATGGGGTTATAATACTGCAGGGCAGCTAGGCTTTGGGGATAACATGGATAGGAATCTGCCGGCAGTAATACCGGGGTTGGTTGGTGTAAAACAAATTGCAGCAGGACATAACACCTCCTTTGCCTTAATGAACGATGGTACGGTTAAAGCGTGGGGACTTAATGCAACCGGTCAGCTAGGTCTAGGCGATAGTAAAAACAGAAGTGTGCCCACGACTATACAAGGCCTAAAAGGAGTAAGGCAGATTGTAGCTGGTTTCCAACATACACTGGCATTAATGGAAAACGGTACTGTCAAAGCCTGGGGATACAACACCTATGGACAACTCGGGTTGGGTGATGCGGTAGATAGGAACATACCAACTACAATACCGGGACTAACCGGAGTAAAACAGATATCGGCAGGGGCTTACCATACAATTGCATTAATGGAAGACGGAACGGTTAAAGTATGGGGATGTAATACTTCTGGACAGTTAGGGTTAGGGCATACGGAGAATTTGAGTGTTCCGACTGATGTGCCGGGATTGGTAGGTGCAAAGCAAATCGCAGCAGGGTTTTATCATTCAATGGCTATTATGAGCGATGGTACTGTAAAGGCATGGGGCTCTAACAAGGCTGTTGGGGTAGTGACTAGCAGCAATGTTAATTTACCGTCAACTATTCCCGGACTAGTGGGCGTAAAACAGCTTGCAGGCTCATGCAACTATACAATAGCTCTGATGAATGACGGTACAGTCAAAGCCTGGGGAGAAAATACTCACGGACAGATGGGCTTTGGGGACAAGACTGCAAGATATATACCAACAGCTTTGCCTGGAATATCTGGGGTAGAGCAGCTTGCGGCAGGATATTTCCATACTCTCATGTTAATGAGTGATGGAACAATTAAGGCAGCCGGATATAATGGCGTTGGGGGACTAGGATTGGGGGACGCTGTGGATAGGAGCACATACACTATAGTATCGGCATTAGGTGCCACAGCTATCCAATATGTATCTGAATCGGGCGAGCTTGTAAATACACCTATGTGGATAAGCTTAACCAATAAAAAAGTAATTATAAAAGGATTATCGCCAAATACTGCATATGCCTTGCAGGCAAAAGCCCGAAACGGGGAAGGAATTGAAACAACTGTAAGTACACCAGTAATTTGTACTACTAGGATATCGGATATTCCAGCAGCTCCGGTAATTTCAGACACATCTGTAGTTGTAGCAAATACTTCGGTTGCAATATCATGGGCTGCTGTGTCTGGTGCAACAGGCTATGATATTGAGGTAGATGGGTTGGTAAAATACATAGGGACAAAAACCGCATATACTCATACAGGGCTTATTTCGAAGACTACCCACACATACAGGGTAAGAGCAAAGAATACAGCAGGAACGAGTGCATGGAGTCCTGCAAAAACCGTAGTAACTACATTTGTAGCACCAAATATGGTAGCAAATATTAGTGCGCAAGCAGAGGACAGGGTAATTACTATAACATGGGGTAAGGACCCGAATGCTGAATTGTATGATATACAATTTGACGGTATATACATAGAAAACATCAGAGGTAATTCTATAACCCAGAGCGGTTTACAGCCAGCTACACAGCATACCTTTTCTATTAAGGCAAAGAATGCTGCGGGAGAGACTGGATGGAATGTTCCGGTAAGTGTGTCTACATTCTTACTCGGTACGCCACAGGAATTAAGAACTGTTGAAACTGACAATTCAATTACATTAGTGTGGGACAGCATACCTCAAGCTACAGGATATGAAATAGAAATAAACGGAACAGTGGCAGGTAGCAGCACAGAAGCTAGATATGTACATAGCGGACTTAACCCGGAAACTTCATACAGGTTTAGAATCCGAGCCAAAAATGATCAAGGCTTTAGTACATGGAGCGAGGTACTTACAGCTTCCACCTTACCGGTGAAACCTCCAATGCCTTCGAATCTGGGAGCTACTGCGGCTCAAAACGTAATAACCCTGACATGGAACCCTGTAGCGGATGTAGAAGGGTATGACATAGAGCTTGACGGTATAGTGATATACAATGATATAAGCACAGTCTATACGCATTTAGACCTTGAGTCTAACACAAAGCATACATACAGGGTAAGATCAAGAAATGCGGCAATAGAAGGTGACTGGAGCAATACTCTGATAATCTCAACACTACCCGGCAAGCCTAAGGCTCCGGCAAATATAGCTGTAGCAGCTTCTGGAAGTATAGTGACAATAAAGTGGGATAAGGAGTCGGGAGCAACAGGCTACGATATAGAAGTAGACGGAGTGGTAGTAAATAACGGAACCAAGACAAGCTATGTGCATAGAAGGGTATCTTCCGACGTAGGCCATAAGTATAGGGTAAGATCAAGAAATGCAGAAGGGATTAGCGAATGGAGCGGACTTGTAGTAAACAATGCTATTATTGCTAAGTGTACAAAACAAAATACCGTAGACCTGGGACTGACTGCAGGAAACATAACCGACTTTAGCCAGTACACCCTTACTGTCACATATAATCCGGAAATAATGGACGTAGTTGACCTATGTGCGCTAAGTGCCAAGAACGAACTGACTAAGGGTAAGATTGAGGGTACTGATATAACGATAGTAGAATTTGCACCGGGTAAAATAACCTTTGTAGTAGATAAGGTGGTTACACCGGGTGAATCATGGACAGGCGTAATAAATGCAATTAAGTTCAAGGCGAAAGTCACTGGAGGTACTACTATAACCTATACTGTTATAGGTAAGCCTGAAAACGTAGAGTAGGCCGGTTCACTCCCTGCCCTTCGCATATATTGGGCTGAGGGGCGGGAGTAAATCCAGGGTAAATTAAAATTGGGGGGTTATTGAATGAGGAGATTTAAAAAGCTTCTGGCGAAGGCACTTGTAGTCTCATTTATGGTGACAAGTGTATTTTCCCAGTATGGTACGGCATTTGCAGCACAGAGTGGAAGTAAGACAGTAGAAAGAGAAAAAACCGAAATTCTGGTTAAATATAAAAACGATAGTAAAAGTGATAGCCTAAAAGCAGCTGTAAAAAACAAACTCAAGCTCTATAAGCTTGATACAAAGAAAAGGTTCAAGCATTCAAAGATAGAAATTCTGGAGATAGACAGCAGCGATGATATAAGTAAAGCGATAAATGCGCTTAAGGCAAGTAGCGATGTTTTATTTGCACAGCCAAACTATAAGGTCTATACCTCAGAGGAGGTGTATGATGAAAAATTTGATGAGCAATGGGGGCTATCAAATAAAGGACAGTTAGTTAACTGGCAGGAAGGGACTTCTGGTGTAGATGTCAATGCGGTAAAGGCATGGGAAATTACCAAAGGAAGCTCTGGGACCGTTGTAGGTGTATTGGATACCGGAGTGGATATAACTCATGACGATCTAAAAAATAATATATTTATAAACCCAGGAGATGTACCGGGCAATGGTGTAGATGATGACGGAAACGGCTATGTGGACGATGTAAATGGATGGGACTTTGCAAATAGTGACAACAGCGTGTATGATTCAAGTACTTCGGACAAGCATGGAACCCATGTGACAGGGATAATAGCTTCAAGTGACGATGCTAAAGGAGTAAGGGGTGTTGCTCCCGGTGTGAAAATACTACCCCTAAAGTTTATAAACGATGGTATAGGCTATACCTCTGACGCAGTAGAAGCTATAGAATACGCAAAGCAAATGGGAGTAAAAGTAATAAACTGCAGCTTTGGAGGTCCCGATAACAACTCTGCATTAAGGGAAGCAATGGGAAATACCGACGCACTATTCATATGTGCAGCAGGAAATGACGGTAAGGATACCGCGGTAACCCCTGTATATCCTGCAGGATTTGACCTTCCCAATATTATATCCGTAGCAGCTATAGACAATACAGGAACTCTGGCTTCATTTTCAAATTACGGTGGCAGAGTAAGTGTAGCGGCTCCAGGAGTAGGGATATTGAGCACAATCCCTGAAAATGGCTATAGCTATATAAGCGGTACATCAATGGCAGCATCTTTTGTATCGGGAACGGCAGCCTTGGTTAAAAGCTATCTTCCTGATATGACTACATCACAGATTGCAGATAGGATAAAGACTAATATAACTTCCTTAGAGTCGCTTAAGGGCAAAGTAACATCAGCGGGAATAGTAAATGCATACAAGGCATTAAATACTGTTATGAATCAAAATGATAATAGCTCAACAAACACGGGTGAGGATACCGATCCTGTGAAGGCTATTGATAATGATTCTGTTGTAGGCACTATGGCAGCGCAGATATCGCCAAAGCTTCAAGAACAGATTCATTTCGGCGAAAGTGGAGTAAGTGTATCAACGGGTAACTTTTCAAGGAGCTTTACCGATATAAGCATACCGGCACCGGGATTTAAGATAAATATTAGCCGTACATATAATTCAAAGGATGATAGAGCTACAAGTACAATGGGAAAGGGCTGGACTTTTGGATTTGAAGGAAGCCTTAAGGATGACGCAACGGATGCTACACTAAAAGTCGCAAAATTGCCTAATGGGGGAGCTCAGGTATTTGTAAAGAATACCGATGGGACTTATAGGGCAAATGACTCTAGAAGCCAGCTTGTAAAGCAGAGCGACGGTACACATATACTAACTACAAAAGATCAGTACACCTACTCCTTCAATAGTGTCGGGTATCTGATTTGGATGAAGGACAGAAATGGGAATACTGTCAACATAGATGTTGACAGCTCGGGAAAGGTGCAAAAAATCACCGATCCGGTAGGTAGAATTATTAAGGTTAACTACACTGCACAAGGTTATATCACATCAATAAACACACAGCTGAATGACGCTGCAATTGATAGAACTATAGACTATAGTTATGATAATAATAATCGCCTTCAAAGTGTAACTGATTCTATGGGATATGCAGCATATTATGAATATGACTCCCAGGGATATCTGAATAAGATAATGGATAGTAACAGATACCCTATTGATTTAGTAATCTACGACCATGCAGTAGGTGAGAACCAGCATAAGGTAATAAAGCATACTGACATATATGGAAATACCTACACGTATAGCTATAACAATACCGAAAGAAAAACTACAATAACCGATACCCTTGGAAGGCAGATATTCAAGTGGTATGATACCGCTTTCTACGTAGTGAAGTCTCAGGACCCCGACACAAGAGTTACAACTGTCGAGTATTATACAGATGAAAATGGCGTTAACAAGTATGGTGAAGAAAAAGCCATAACCGACCGTAACGGTAATAAGACTTGGTATATCAGGGATGAAAAAGGAAATATAACTGCAATTATCAACCCTGATGAGAGCTTTTGTGAGTACGCATATGACGAAAAGAACAATTTAATAATGGAAAAAGATGAATTGGGTAAATGCACCTACTATGTATACGATTCAGAAAAGAAAAACCTACTAAAAAAGGTACAGCCCCTAAACGGTACCGATGTTTATGAAGAGCAGACCAGTGATAGAACCCGGTTTGCCACTACTACCTATACTTACTATTCCGACTCTGAGGGCCAGCAGCTTGGATATGGCGGAAAAGGGCTGCAGAAATCAGTAGTAGACCCTGAAGGTAATCAAACTAGCTA
Organism: Clostridia bacterium; assembly: GCA_026416815.1. Classification (GTDB taxonomy): domain Bacteria; phylum Bacillota; class Clostridia; order Acetivibrionales; family DSM-2933; genus SKW257. The sequence continues at coordinate 76,515 of JAOAEJ010000011.1, forward strand.
TACATATAGCTCTTACGGTGATATTAAGACTGTGGCCGATAGTGAAGGAAATATAACTACCAATGGGTATGACATTATAGGCCAATTGACAAAGACAGTATCCCCTATGGGATACTCCACAAGCTATTATTATAATAAAAACGGATTACTGGAAAAGACAACGCTAAACGGCGGAGAAACTACCAGGATAGTTTATGATAGTAATGGCAGGAAGGTAAAAGAAGTAGCACCCAACCTTTACAGGGCGGAGGATGATACATCTACTTATGTAGGAGACGTAGGCTATAGATACACCTACTATGCCAGTGGCAAGGTAAAAACAGTAAAAGACCCTGAAGGTAACCTTATAACTTACACCTATGACCTGTGCGGCAATATGACCTCCGAAACAAAGCCAAACGGGGCACTATATACTTATGAATACGATGTCATGAATAGAGTTAAGAAAATATTCTTTAAGAAGGATTCAGCTTCACAGTCGGAACTGCTTAAAGAGTATTCATACTCTGTACTTACAGACGGCAAGACTCAGAAGACTGAGACTGAGTACCTAAATAACTCTGAAACTGCAGTTACCACCTATGTTTATGACTATGAGGACAGGCTTGTACAACAAACAAACCCTGACGGAACAAAGACAAGTACTGCATACAACAAAAACAGTACGATAAACTATACTACCGCTGCAAATGGAGCCACTACCTACTATCGCTACGATGGATTGAACAGGCTGACAGAGAAGTGGTCACAAATCGAGCCGGGGAAATATAATTATAGCGCCACTGTCTATGATAGGACAGGAAAAGTGAAGGAAGAAAAGACAGGTAAGGACAAAGTAGAGCTTTTTAGTATGCCGCTTCACGACAGGATGATTATAAAATACAGTGAATATTACAGTGACGGAAAGCTGAAAACGGTGTCGGATACAGCTGGAAGGAAGACTGTATATCAGTATGATAGGGATGGATACCTTACAAGGGAAGATGTATATACTGCGTCGGATGCAGTTAATACCACGGAATATATAAACAACCACCTGGGCAAGCCTATCAAGAAAAAGGTATATATAAAGAAAAGTGATTTATCCGGTAATGGATTGGATAATGCGGAAAGGGTGGCACTAACTACAGATTATTCCTATGATAAAAACGGCAGCTTGTTGTCTGCTACCAGCCCCGATGGAGTGACTACTAGCTATAGCTATGACAATATGGGCAGAAAGACTAGTGAAAGTGAGCTGGGGCAGGATGAAAACGGATCAGAGTCAGTCATAAGAACTACAGCCACATACAACTGGGAAGGAAAGCCTCTGACGGAATCGGACCCCAATGGTAACCTGACTGTATATGCGTATAACCAGAAGGGGCTGCTTGAGAGAGTAAAGAAGGTGGTAACCAATTCCCAGGGGGTAACGATAGAGTATATTACCGCCTATGATTACGATAGGGCAGGGAGAAAGACCTTAGAGGTATCACCTAAGAACTATGACAGCAGTAAATCCATTACTGAGATGAATAGAGTAGAATACAGCTATGATAAGATGGATAGGGTGAAAACCAAAAAGGATATATATAAACCTGACCAACTAGCACAATGGACTACTATTGTATCAAAAGCTTACAAGTATGATGTTAACGGCAATGTGATAAAGGAACTGGATGGGGTTGGATATGAAAGCGGTACAGGTACAACAGAGGATGGAAAAATAAGTTCCGGCTATGGTACTGAATACAGATACAACCTTGCAAACCAGTTAGTCAGCAAGCTTGACCCGGTATCAAAGGATAGAAAGCTTGCCTTTACAGAAAAATACGACTATGACGGAGCAGGAAGAAAGATATCCGAAACCGATGGTAAGGGTGCAATAACAAGCTACTACTACGATGACGCAGGAAATGTGACTGCAACAACAGTAAGAAAAAGCTTGGGGGACATAGAGCAGGTAATAAAGAAGACTACCTATGACCTTGTGGGCAACGTAAAGACTCAAACCGATGGAAACGGCAACACAACTACCTTCGAGTACAATGCGTTCAACAAGGTAAGGAAAGCAGTATATCCTGGAGATGATACAATACCAGAGAATACCGTTACCTTCCAGTACGATGTGACCGGAAGCCTTATGAAAAAGCAGGATACTATGGGTACTGTAGACCTCTACACCTATGACAACCAGGGAAGGCTGCTGTCAAGTACCCAGCAAAAGCAGGACGGCTCCGAAAGTATAACTACATCCACCCGCTATGACAAAAACGGCAATAAGAGGTTTGAAACCGACGGAAACGGTGTAACCCGAGAAAATATCTATGATGGGTTAAACAGACTGATTGAGACAAAGGTAACTGCAACTGATATAAAAGGGGTTAAAACCTTACATACAACTAAATACGAGTATGACCTGAATGGAAACCAGACAGCGGAAGAAGACTGGAGAGGGAATAGATTTGAAAACAAATATGATCCTTTAAACAGGCTTATAGAAAAGAAAGACCCCTATACAACAATACAAAGGTTGGAGTACAACTCAAACCATGTACAGACAAAATCCTTTGATGCTCTGGGGAATGGCAAAGAATTCATTTATGATAAAAACAACAGGCTTGTATCCACCAAGGACTATGAAGGTCATATAACAAGGCAGTCCTATGACAATGCAGGCAACATCGAAAGCAAGACTGATGGCAACGGAAATGTAACAACCTATGAATACGACCACTTCGATAGGCTGGTATCCGTAACCAATGCGTTGGGAGAAAAAACAACCTACACCTATGACCTAAATGCCAACATGCTTACCCAGACAAATGGTAACGGTCATACGACAACCCTTGAATACAACCCTGCAAACAAGGTTGTAAGAAGGATTGACCACGGCGGCAGGACAGGAACACCGGGCAAATACGTGTATACTCCCGAAAAGGTAGAAAGCTACACCTACAACGCCAATGCTACAATGAAAACAAAGACTGACAGAAGCGGAAAGACCACAGTATACACCTACGACAGCCACGGAAGGATGCTGTCCCAAGCCATAGATAATATAAAGACAAGCTATACCTACGACAATAATAACAACCAGCTCACAGTCACCGACAGCACAGGTACAACAGCCCGTGCCTATGACGAAATGGGAAGGGCACTGATAAAGACAGTACCAAACATAGGTACAATGACCTTTGAATATGATAAAATATTAGAAGGATATCCGGGATGTACCGCTGAGGTATCAAGGGATGTAAAGGGTAACGTAAAAACAGAGGTATATGACAAGGTAGGAAGGCTTACGGCAGTAATAGCCGATGGACAGACCACCACCTATACCTATGACCCCAACGGAAACAGGCAGAGCGTGGTATACCATGACGGTTCAAAAGAGGAGTATACCTATACAAAGGATAACCTCCTTAAAACCCTTAAAAACTCCAAAAAGATAGCAGCAACAGGAACCATAGCTGAAATGGACTTCTATACATACGAATATGACGCTGCACACAACCAGGTATCCAAGTATGAGAAAATAAACGGTGTAGAAAAGGGAACTACAAGCTATAGCTACGATGAACTAAACAGGCTAAAAAATGTAGTAGAGCCTACCGGAAAGACGACATCCTACACCTTCGACAAGGCAGGCAACAGGGAAACCGAGACAGTTACCCAAGGAGCTGTCACATCAGTGACAAAGTACGCCTACAACGAGCAAAACAGGATAACCTTTACCCTCGAAGAAAAAACCGATGGCTCAAAGGAAACCGTAAGGTACACCTACGACAACAACGGTAACCTTGTTTATAAGGCCAATGAAATAAGGAAGACAGCCATACCTAATGAACTGCCGGAGTTTGGTGCATTTATAATAGGGCAGACCTCAAGCAAGAATACCAAACTGTTTGCTACAGCCTTTGAATACGATGTATGGAATCAGCTCGTGAAATCAAAGGGAACACAGACAATAGCCTATGGTTATAATGGCGAAGGCAGAAGGGTAACAAAAACAGTAGACGGCAAGACTACAAGATACTTGTATGACGCTGATAAGGTAGTCCTTGAACTTGACGGCAGCGGTAAGGAGATAGCAAGGAACGTATACGGTGTAAACCTGATTTCAAGGTCTATGGGTACCGAGAAGTACTACTACTTCTACAATGGACATGCGGATGTAACTGCGCTGATGGATTCTACAGGGGAAATAAAGGCTACATACTATTATGACGCCTTTGGTAACCCACTTGAGACTACTGGTACGGTAAGTAACCCATTCAGATATGCAGGATACTTCTATGACAGTGAGACAGGATTGTACTATCTCAATGCCAGGATGTATGACCCCAAGACGGCTAGATTCCTGCAAGAAGATACTTATAGAGGTGACCCAAATGACCCTCTATCACTCAACCTGTACACCTACTGCAACAACGAGCCGATAATGTACCTGGACCCTACAGGTCATGCACCATGGAACCAGTACGAAGTTAGTGTAAAAGAGATAAAGCAAGCCAAACAAATACAGAAGCAGGTACAGCAAAGGAAGAGTACCGAAACACTCAAGAAGATATCTACCCAGCTTCCGGCAGCAGCTAGAACTGCGGAAAAGAAAAATGGTGCACCGACTTATGAGGAATTAAGACAGGCTAAGAAGATAAAGGAGCAGGTTAATAAAAACCTAGCAAAGAAAGAGACTAATACAGTAAAAGATAATAAGGTTGCCTTGCCAAAAGAGTTATATAATTATAGTAAGGATAGTAAGTACTCTAACTCTACCCAAGAGCTGCTGATAATGGGGTCGGAAAAGTATCTCTCTTCCACTAGTAAGGCCGAAAGAGATAAAGCACTTACAAAATTAAATAATATAAGAAAAAGCTACGATTCAGGAGTTGGTAAAGTTCTGGATGTCATAGGTAAGAAGATGGATGTAGTTGACTCCTTTATTGATGAAGCAACAATGGCAATAATGGTATCAGGCGTGCATATACCTGCTCCTGCGGGACTGCTTTCGGCAGAAGCACGGGTTAATTCCGGAATTGCTAGGCTGGAGGCTGCCAAAGCGGCCAGCGGAAGTAGGCTAAAAGTCAACCTTCAATTATTTGCGGAAGATAAAGGCTTAATTAAGGTTACCTCTGAACTCCCAGGGCGAAATGGTGCATTAAATCAGGCTAAAAGAGACGCTAATATTTTACGTAACCAAAAACCGGATTATATTGATAAAGTAAAAATGACTGGGGCTGAATCTAGGGGTGGACATGTAGTTAAAGATGCTAATGGTAAAATAATAGAAACTAGGGAATACCATTATACTAATAGATTCGGCGAGGAAGTTGTAATTCAAGAGCATAGTGCTCCACATATAGGTTCAGACGGTCCCCATTTCAATGTTCGACCAATTACAGATACTAGAAATGGTGTGTTTCCAGGAACAAAAGAACACTACCCGTTTAAAAAATAGAGAAGGAGAATAATTATGTGGTATAATTGCCTAGATAATAACAAGTTTTTATTAACGCTATATGAATTAGTTCCAGAATTGGTAGATGTACAGATAACTAAGTTAGCTATTTCTGATAGTGGAAACAGAATTACTATTGCTTTTAAGATGCCAATTTACCCTGATTTTCCACCGAAAAAGTGGAAGGAAAGGGATTATAATGCGGTAATAATGGAACTGGATTTTTTTGCGATATCTGGATTAAAGATTAGCGCTAATACTAATTACTATACAGGTAAAATTCAAATAAAAAGGGCTGAAAATCAATTGGTCGATATTGTAATATCAGGTAATATAAATGCTCAATTTCATGCTGAAGCAGGATTGATTCAATCTGTAGAGGGATACATTTTAAAAGGTGAATAAATATTACTGGTAAACTAAAATAGACAGTTTCCGGCAAATAAAAGTGTGTCGAGGTGACGTTTCTATCGACAGCCCAGTAAACCTTCCAAATACCAAGTTTGAAGGAGTGTACAATTCCATAGCATAACAACCAATTAACCAAGCCGGGAGCAATCCCGGCTATATTTATATAGCAAGAATGACATAATACAACATGTCAAGGGGCAGTTCTACTGACAACCAAATAGCACAACGCCAAGGAGTGAACCAACCAAGCCACCCCATCAATCCTCAACGGCAACGGCCCTAAGCAGTATACCACCGTCTTTCTCCTCTACTACTACCTTCTTTCCAGATGCAAAACCCAAATCAGAAAGCCACATACCCGATAACTGCAACTGTGGAGCCTCATCATCAAGCCAGTCCGTACCTACCGTAACAAGCCTTATACCCATAACAAATCAACCTCCCTTAAACCTAGGTATGGCAAACAGAACTAATATACTTAGTGCATACGTCTATAGCTTGCTCGATTAGTACCTTCCATGGATATATATGTCAAGTAGTATTTTTTATTTTTTTATATCCTTTTTGAGTTGGCTTCATTCCCTTTGCAAGTGGGCAGGAAGTAGCCAAAAAGCAAGAAGTAAGCGGCGATATACAGTACAAACCTATTCCCAAAGGCACGTAGACAGGTTTTCTTCACAGGAGCAGAAGCAAGTATATTGCCATTGCCTTTCCTTTTAGCTTGAAACGGTCAACTCCTTATTGCACGACCTTATCTATACTGGGACGGCGAGCCAAAACCATACTGTAAAATTTCAATATATACTAGCTTTGGAAGATTATTTTACAGTATGGTTTTGGCTGTATATCCCAGTATAGATAAGGTCACTTCGCTTGAGTAGAGTGTTGACCGTTTCAAATCTATTATAGGCAATGGCAATATACTTGCTTCTTTAATTAAAAAGAAAACCGGTCTACGTGCCTTTGGGAACACCCTTTGTCCTGTATATCTCCGCTTAAATACTCAAAGTCCAATAATGCAAGAAAGAATGAAGCTATTAGAAAGGTATATAAAAAAATAAAAAATACTACTTGACATATATATCCATGGAAGGTAGGCTATGCCCCGCGCTATAGGCGTATGTACTAAGTATATTAGCTCTGTTTTCCATACCTAGTTTTAAGGGGGGGTGATTTGTTATGGGTATAAGGCTTGTTACGATAGGTACAGACTGGCTTGACGATGAGGCTCCATTGTTGCAGTTATCGGGTATGTGGCTTTGCGATTTGGGGTTCGCATCTGGAAAGAAGGTTGTAGTAGAGGAGAAAGACGGTGGCATATTACTTAGGGTCGTTGCCGTTGAGGAGTGATGGGG
>JAOAEJ010000022.1 GCA_026416815.1 Clostridia bacterium
CCTAAGGAAAGTCCTGTAAGTTTATCTTCAATCTGAGATTTAGCAGAAAGTATTATAACGGGTATGTTTTGAGCTTCCTTTATCTCCTGAAGCAGTATCTCTCCCTCAAGGTCAGGTAACATTAAATCAAGAATAACCGCAGAAAAATCTTTTAAACTTGCTGATTCTAAAATTTTTCTTGTTTCATGTCCGGAATTTGCTACAGCTACAGAAAAATCGCTGTTTTCTAAATAGGCTTTTAAAAGATTGGCTATTTTATTATCATCTTCTACTATAAGAATCTTTTGCACAAATATATATTAACACAATGATGGCAAAAAAAAAGGGGCTTAAAGCCCCTTAACTTTTTAGTTAGCTTCTTTGTTATATTTGAGCCTTCCCGTCTCTATACCAATTACAAGCTTGGAGAAAATTGTAAAAAGTAGTAATCCAAGGGCGAAAACTCCTAAAGATACAATCATTTCTACAAGATTTGGTGTGTATTCATGAATTTCTCCCAAAACACCGGGGATAAAACCGGGGGTGATAAATGCGTGGCCTTTTTCTATCCAGACCGCAATAAAAATTAAGACACAACCTATATTGAGTAGCTTGATACTTCTGATATTTCTCAAAGATATAAATATCAGGAATGCGGTTATATCAAGAGTAATAGCAGTCCATATCCAGGGTACCATTTTATTATGTCCATGCAGACCCTGCATCAGATATTCCATAGGTGCGGTATGGACTGAACCAGTGTAATATTCCTTGAAAACTTCTGCACCAAAAAGGAATAGATTAAAAAACATAGCATAAGCCATTATCTCAGCTATCTTAAACAAAGCAACATCTTGTACCTTTATACCGCCGTATCTTCTGATTATTTGCAGTGCTATAATCATCAATGAAGGTCCTGAACAAAAGGCGGAAGCCAAAAACCTCGGTGCAAGTATGGCAGAGTTCCAGTAGGGCCTTGCCCCTAATCCGTTAAATATGAATGCTGTAACAGTGTGAATACTAATAGCAAAAGGGATAGAAAGAAGAATTAAAGGAACATAAAACTTCTTATTTGGATGTTCTCCTGTATAGCCTTTATAGATGAGATATATTGCAATTACAATATTGAGTATCATATAGCCATTTAAAACAACAACATCCCACGAAAGCATTGAAGCAGGCAGATTAAGTATTCCGCCAAGAAATGGCAAAAGATGCCAGAATCTATCAGCTCTACCAACATCAACCATAATAGAGCCTAATACCATCACAATAGCAGAGAAAGCCATTATTTCACCGTATATTGCAATCTCCTTTATAGCCTGAAAATGATAGACATAGGCGGGGATAACAAGTAAGACCGCAGCTGCAGCAACACCAACAAAGAACGCAAAATTTCCAATGTAGATAGGCCATACAATATGTTGCTCCAAGCTTTCAGGACCTAACTCCCTTGTAAACTCGTGATAATACCCCCATGCCCCTAAGATTATTAAAAATAATAAAAAACCTACCCATGCATAATAGGGGAGACCACCCTTGCATATCTCTTTTATTGAATCTACAATAAATCTTACTATTTTCATATAATCACCCCTCTCTAATTAATCATGGAAAAAGTAATAAAATCTTGGAATTGTATTCAGGTCT
>JAOAEJ010000084.1 GCA_026416815.1 Clostridia bacterium
TTACACTACGTCCTTGTTCCAGCACAAGACGGATCGCTTGTTCTTTAAAACTACTATCATAACGTTTCATGATGGGCACCTCCAACTGGTTTTATTATACCAGCCATTCGGTGTGTCCATCAAATCGGGGTAAGATCAAAAGATTATCCAACTTCATTAAAGGAACCTTATTAAAACTATATAAAATTTAAAAGTGTCGGGGAGTAAAGTATGAAAGTAAGAGTGGCAATATGTGATAATGAAAGACTAAACACAGATATCCTTAGACAAATTCTACAGAATTTTAACGAAATTGAAATCGTAGGCGAAGCTTTTACAGGTGAAGATTGCATAAAACTTATCAACCATACAACGCCTGATATTCTATTTTGTGAGATAAAGCTACCTTCTATTAACGGAATTGAAACCGCCTTAATACTAAGGGACAGATTCCCGGATTTATATATAGTATTCATGTCCAGTTACAGTGAGTATGTACTTGAATCCTTTAATGCGCGCCCCTTTGACTATATAATGAAACCCTTTGACAGTAAAAAAGTTTATATGACCATAAGTGCTTTGTTAAAACAGATCAAGCAGAAAAAGAAGGCTAAACCTACACTCTCTACAAGTCTAATCCTTAATTTTGACGACGAAATACATATCATACCCCAAGAGGAAATAGTTTTTATTACCCGAGAAAGTGGAGTTAGCGTCATATTTACTGATAAAAGCAAATATTTTTCATACGAAAGTCTGGAAGCCATTAGTTTAAGGCTCAACAGGCATGTTTTTGTCAGGAGTCACAAATCTTATATTATTAATAAAAATAAAGTTGAAAAGATGGTTATTAACAATAAGACCTCATATAAAGTACTATTTAAGGGATATAGAGATTTTGCTTATATCCTAAGCAGTAAGGTTAAAGAAATAAAATTGAAACTAGCGTTTTAAACTTTCTTAACAAAAAATACTAGCTTTATTAAAACTAAACCTAAAGGTATCACTTATCACAATACACTCTACCTTTAGGTTTAGTTTACATAATCAACACAACTGAATAGGTTTATAATTTACACTCTTCCCCTCCCATTGCAATACGCAAACTTCTTATAATAAAATACTATAAAAACAAGCACAGCTGCACTAGCTATTAAAAACACCATATCCTTAAAACCTCCCGCCTCACCACCTAAGTAGCTCGATAGGAAAATGCTCGAATTATTGAAGACCATATGCACAAATATTGGTACCCAAATTGACTTCCCCCATATATATACCATCCCCAACAGCACACCTAAAACAGCAGCATATACACCCTGTATCAAATTGCCATGATAAGCACCGAAAAGTACCCCCTGAATGATTACAGCCGGCCACACAGGTATATTCTTCCTGAGTTCATTTAATACCAGACCCCTAAAAAGGATTTCTTCAAATATGGGGGCAAATATACCTACCGCCAGTATGCTGACTATCGGATTCCCCGCGGTTATCATTTCTATAAGTTCCTCATACTCTTTCAGCCTATCTCCGAATACAGGAATCTTAACCATATAAGATATAGCATAGGAAATAAATATATTAGCCATAATTGCCAAAATAGCCAGTATTCCTATACTTTTTAGGTCTACCCTGGAAAAGTTGCATACCCTAAACAGATTTTCTTTCCTTATAATAAAAATCAACCAGTACGCTGCAAATGAAATAATACAGGCTACTATAAGAATTGCATTTGAATATTTCATAAGCTCAGGCTCAATGGTGGCCATGAGATTATTCATGTCTGCATTACCTTTACTCTCTATCATTGCCCTAATAGTAAGTATTATAGTAAATATAAACATCCCCACAACACTTACTGCAAGGTACGTAAATAGGTAAATCACCACTAGCCCTATCATCTTGAGATATTTTAGAAACTTTCCCCCAAAACCTTTTGAGTTTTCAGACATTGCTATTCCCCTTTATCAGTTTATATACTTGAATTGCACTCTACTACTCCAAGGGTATTTCTGCCCGTATTTCAAATCCCCCTTCAACTTTGGAACCGTATATAATACTTCCTTCCAATCCCTTTATTCTTTGCTCCATCCCATGCAAGCCAAATCCCTTATTAATATTCTTACAGCCACACCCGTCATCACTTATGAAAAGCCTTATCTTTCCCTCTCCGAACACAAGATTAATAAATACACATTTTGCTTTCCCGTGTCGTACCGAGTTTGTAATAGCCTCTTGACATGTCCTATAGATTACCCCTGAATATCTGGTATTTTTATAATTTTCCACACCATCAACCTTAAAATCTATTTTTAAACCTGAAGCCTTAAAATCTGAAATAAGATTTTCCAGGGCTTTTATGAGGCTGTTTGCCTCTAGATTTTCAGGTGCCAGACCTGATATCGACCGTCTCACTTCTTTTAAGCCATCCCTTGACGTCTTAAGCGCTTGAGCCAGTATTTCTTCTGCCTTCGTCGGATTAGTTTTATATGTCATACCACTAACTTCCAAAAGGGATATTAGCAGAGTCATAGTATGCCCCATAGTATCATGTATATCTCTCGCAAAACGATTTCTCTCCTTAACTATAGCAAGTTCCTCCGCTGTGGCAGCATACTCCGCAAGCTGCTCATTCATCATAGACAGTTCTTCGTTTTTTTCGTTTATTTCACGAAGCAGCTTTTTATATTCCGTTACATCATTAAAAGAAATAACCTTACCTAAAATTGTTTTCTCTTTTGAAAGAATAGCACGGACGTTTACTACATAGTGTTTATTTTCAACTCCTGATAACTCCAGCTCTACACTAATGTATTCCTGCTCAAGATTTTCTATTGAGCTAATAATTCTATTGATCACACTAATGTTCCCTGTATATTCCTTTAGCATTTCGAAAACTATCCTGATATCGGTAACTTTCCCAATCTGTATATACCCCCCAAAATCCTTAACGAATGAACTATTGTAGTAGGTTATCTTATTCATCCAATCTACCATAATAATAGATTCCTTCATGTTATCGGTCATTTCCCGCATAGCTACAGGTACTACATTTAGAAACTGATATTTAAAAGTAGCAAGTGTAAAAAAGAATAGTGAAAATGCAAAGCTACTTGGAGTCAGATCAAATTCAAACTGAATAATATCGAAAACATAATTAACATTTGTCGTAAAGGGAATTGCCATTGCCAGAATAAGTAGAATAGTCTGTTTCCTGGTGTACCCTGACAGCCTTGGAGCATGTTTAAAAAGCATAATAGTTCCTATTAAACAATAGGAGTATACTACTAAAATATTGACCCAGAAAAAGACGCCTTCAACTTCATGTTTTACCCCAATATCGGTAAAAAAGAGATGATGAAAATCATTTGTCAAGAGCATTATATAACATACCAGCGGCGGGAAAACTAGAGGTAAACAATTGACTTTTTTGTCCGCACATCTCTGCCCTGTATAAATCAAACAAAAAGTTAACCAAGCTAAACCAATAAAACATACACCCGTATAATTTAAGACTACAAAAAACCATCGGGTCTCCCGGTTTGCTGCATAATGCTCGAGCATCTGGCTAGTTGACCACAAAAATATACTTGCTTGACACCATATATAGCTTAAAGATAAGGGTGTTCTTCTTCCCTTAATTAGAAATAAGCATATCATTCCCAATGAAAGTACCGATGCTATAAATTGTAAAGTAGGCTTAAAATGAGTCAGCGACGTAAACTCCATGCAAATATTATACCCCCAAAATCAAAACTGATTTTATATTAATAGACACTCTCAAAACTTCAATTATCTTTTTTAATACTTAATAAATACACTTACGTATTGTTTTAGATATTTAGAAACTTCTGTATTTTATTGTAATCTATATTAATATATTATAAATTATTTTATTAAAAAATCAATTAAACTATTGCAGGAGTCCAATATTATTTTAACAGCTAGTGCTTTTTAACATTACAAATTTCTATTCATACTAATGTTTACTTATGTTAAAAATGCACTCCCGTGATTGTTATGCATTGCTGCTGGAAACAAATTCAGTTATGAGGCAATTGAGCACTTATGATTGATAAGCAAAAATTATAAAGTGTGGAATGTTCACCCCGGAAGCTCATCAGCTATAGATAGTTTACTCAAAGTCCTTCATAAATTCTTTAATTTTCTCAATATCCGGCACTCTGTCTACCAATGGTTTTCCATCTCTCAAAAAGCCTATTTTATCATGATAGGTACTCTTTTCTTGATTATAGATTATACCTATAGGAATTTTATCTCCCCACTCCATGGCCTTCTCCATAGCAGCCATTTTATTCGAGGGGTGATATGTTTCATCAAGTTTGTATATCCTTTTACTGTACCACTGGAAGGTGTTAACCTTATTAAAACTTACACAAGGCTGAAGTATGTCTACTAGTGCATAGCCCTTGTATTTTATTGCCTCAACCATTATTGACGTAAGGTGTTCCCTATCACCACTAAAAGCCCTTGCAACAAAACCTGCACCTAGAGCTAATGCAAGCAGCAAAGGGTTTAAGGGATTATTCATTGTCCCCATTGTCTGTACAGACGTAGTTTGGCCTAAATCAGTAGTTGGGGAAGCCTGCCCCTTTGTAAGGCCATATATCTGGTTATCATGGACAAAATGAGTAATATCTACATTTCGCCTTATATTATGTATAAAATGGTTACCACCTTCACCGTAGGAGTCGCCATCACCAGTATTGATTATTACCGTTAAATCCTTGTTTGCTATTTTGGCTGCAACAGCAGGAGGTACCGCTCTACCGTGTAGCCCGCAAAATCCATTGGTATTTATATACTGAGGGGTCTTTGCTGCCTGCCCGATTCCTCCTACCACAAGAACCTCGTGTGGCTCTTTTCCTAACCTATTAAGGGCATCCTTTAAAGATTCAAGGATACTATAGTCTCCACAGCCGGGACACCATGCAGTTTCTGTTGTATAGAATTTTCCTTCGCCCATCTCCTATTCGCCTCCTTGTATTTTCTCACAAATATCCTGAGAGCTTATAGGCCTTCCGTCGTACTTCAGTATACTTGCTGTACATCTTATGCCTGTTACTTCCATGATTACGGCACCCAATTGCCCTGTAGCATTCTGCTCAATATTAATAATAGTTTTAGCCTTTGGCGCCTTTTGGCACAAACTTTTTACCGGCAGCGGCCAAATATCCCCGAACACCAATGCAGCATACTTTACTGAACCTTCACTGTTTAACAATCCCACAGCTTCTTTTACCGGCCCGTATAATGATCCCCAAGCCAGCAGTAATACATCAAAATCTTCTGTCCCGATAAACTCAGGCTCTAGAAGTTCTTCCTTAAGAGCCTCAATTTTCCTCATTCTCTTGTCAGTCATTTGTACCTTTACTTCTGCAGACTCGGTTATGTGCCCATATTCATCGTGTTCATCACTATCCACCAGTACTGTCTTACCGGGTACCTTTCCCGGTATAATACGGGGTGAAATACCGCTTTCGGTAATCTCGTAGCGTCTATATTCAATATCCCCTTTATATTTATCATTACTTATGTACCTGTTAATTTCTACTTTATCAAAATCAAAAGACCTCACAGTAGTAGTATAATCTGCAAGATATTGGTCCCCAAGCAGTATAACGGGAATTTGGTACTTATCGGCTATATTGAAAGCCCTTATAGTCTGATAAAAAGCATCTTCCGGTGTTCTCAGAGCAATAACCATTCTTGGGAATTCTCCCTGGGACGCGGAAATCACAAACTTCAAATCCGACTGTTCTGTCCTTGTAGGTAAACCGGTAGTAGGACCCGGCCTCTGTATCTCCGCAACAACTAAGGGCACTTCCAGCATACCTGCTAACCCCAATGCCTCTACCATCAATGCGAACCCACCACCGGAAGTCCCTGTCATAGCCCTGACTCCTGCATAAGAGGCTCCTATAGCCATGTTTATTGCTGCAATTTCGTCTTCGGCTTGCTCAACTACTATCTCTGCTTTCTCCATCTTTGCTGCAAGATAATTCATTATACTAGTTGATGGGGTCATTGGATAAGCTGAATAAAACATACACCCTGCCGCTAAAGCACCAAGCGCTATTGCTTCATTACCGTTTATCAAAATATTCCCATCCTTTTGTAATGAAGTAACCTCATATACTGATTCAACTAAATTATAGCCTTCATTAAATGCCTTTAAATTCTGGATTGCAACCTGCGGTTTGTCAAAAACATTTTCGATAACTTCCGTCACATAGGACAAGTCAAGCCCGTAAAGCTTAAACATGGCTGCAAGCGCTAAAATTCCTGACACCCTGGTATTTCCCATGCTCTTTGCCGTGTTTTTGAGAGGAAGCTTAATAACCCTTTCCTCAATATAGTCCAAACCATCATCACATATTATATAACCCTTAGCATCTAGCCTACCTATATGATTTACTATTGTTTCGTCATTAAGTGCAATAATAAGATCAAGACAATCACGATGGGACCATAGCTTTTCATTTCCAAAGCGTACTTGTATAAAATTGTGTCCCCCTCTGACTCTAGACATATAATCCCTGATTGTAAAAATCTCAAAACCCTTTCTTTTCAGCACCCTTTCCAGAATAGCCGCAAGAGTATCCATCCCCTGTCCCGCTGACCCACCTATCAGAATATTATAATCCATTACTTCACCCCACAGTATTTTATTGTCTGATTTTAAAATATTGTTTAATTTTGCTCATATTTCTATAAAAATTTTTTTGTATAATCTCAAATAAACTCCCACTGCTTTACCAATTTATAAGTGGTAATTTATCTTACACTCCTGAATTCCATAAACTATTTACCACCAAAATCATAGTCTTATATATAAAATTATTCCTTTTTTACAAAATTTAAATTTAATAATTTATCTGATTTTGTACAATTTAATACTATGAGAAAATGTGCAGCCTCATATATACTTATGCAAAGTTTGAGCCAATTAGTCTTGGGCTTAGTATAAGTCAGATATAGATAGTTACTGCAAAGTATATATAGCTACTTCCCTTTAGAAAGTGCCATGTTTTAACTGTTACTGAAATCTTCCGATATAAGGTTTGTTTAATACACAAATTATATAAATTGCAAAAAAGAATCTGCAACGTAGTTCTCCCTAAATCTTTTTTGCAATTTGTTACCTTAAGCTATATTGCGATAATCAAATTTTCCCTTGTAATATCATTATCGCAATTTATATAGAACCAAAAACTAATGGAGGCAATATGAAAACACATATACATAAGTATAGATTTGACTGTGAAACAGAAAATCACCATAAACATAGATTGATGGGATATACCGACAACATGATTGGAATTAACGCAATACATTTTCATTACTTTTTCGGAGTATCATCTTATGATGGTCATTCACACTATTACTCCGGAATTACAGGGCTCCCCATAAAAACCGAAAATGGTCACGTGCATAAAATTGAAGGAACGTTGGAATCAACTTGCCTTCATGAACACAAGTTTGCCAGCCATACTTTTGAAGATGTTGCCTATACTTTTAAAAAATCCAGCAATAAGTTGTGCGCTCAGTAAACCAAAGGGTAGAATTGTTATTCCAGCTCCAGGAACAACAATTCTACCCTTCGGTATCTTTACCACTCTCCCTGTACTTCATCATATTTATGGTCAACGCTGAAGTCTGACTTATCAAAATAATTACTGATGCTACCAAATGTGGTGTCAACATTTATCCATCTGTTTTCTTCACTTGAGTATACCTGATTCCATGCGTGGTCCCCCCAAGTCATACCACTGTAGCCAAGCCCGGTTACCAGCCTTACCTTCAGTCCCACAGCACGGCACATGGAAACATAAAGGGAAGAATAGTCAAAACAAATTCCTTTTTTTGTTTTATAAGCAACCACAGACCCCGAAGAAATACCCTTAGGATTGCTGCTTATACTAGCTGCTTTATCATAGTCATACTTTACATTCTGACTTATCCATTTATATAGAAGGTATGCCTTCTTTTTAGAATTCTTCTCGCTACCAACAATTTCACGCGCAGTCCTGTCTATCTCAGGAGTTGATTTAATTGCTTCATCCAGGGTAACACCGTTAAAATACTCTATTACCTTTATATTACGCTTATTTAGCTGCTTGGTAAGTTGAGGCGGCAAAGGTATACTCTCCTGCCCACGAACCTTTGAAAACAAATCTTCAGCAGATTGTCTGAAAGAATCACTGACAAGGACCGGGATTTCCTTTGCTATATTTGAATTTAGTACTGGATATAGAGCATTTTTATATAAAAATTGATAAGTTCCCGACTCATTTAGTAACTTTGATAGTGAGGGCGTAGAGAAATAATATGCATAGAAGTTCAACATTAAACTAAATAACAGTACAATAATAATTGCTTTAGGTAGTCGCCATAATACCCCTAAAATCCTCCTCATTACACCATTCATTGAGCTTAACAATACATAAAGTCTGCTTGCAAATGGTTCTAAAACCGCTCTGTACAATGGCACCGTAAGAAGGCGTAAAATAGCTAAAACAACTATCAATATCAAGGGGACAACCGCCAAATATGTCAATATATCCTTACCGTAAAGGATTACTCTGAAACTCTCGGGTATCCATTCATAAATCCTATTAAAAATACTTCCGTCATGCTCGAAAAATATCTTCTTAGTCACATATATTGAAAGAAATACACCAAGTATTAATTGAATATTATTTAATATAGACTCTACTGTATACAAAACTCTTTCCCTTGAAAATGGGTCAAATATACCCGATAAAACAGGTATTATAAATATAATTACTATAGCAATAGTTATATAATTTAAATCCAACAACTCACTCACCCTTCCATTATCCGCCTATGATATGCTGTTTGAAACTCTTGTGCTTAACTTTACAAGCAGTATGTTTGACTAAAGTCCATTTTACTACTTTTATTTCTTTTTTCAATGAGCTAAGCCTACATTTCCTAAACTTTCCTTAATATATTGACTATATACCCGCTAAATGGGCTAATATATTAAGACTTATTAATAAAAAATATGAAATTCTATTAATTACGACTTGCATTTTCTATTAAAAAGCGTTAGTATATAAATGTGAAAATTAAACGATATCCGTATTCATTTTGAGCAATGAGGTTTGAAATGGATATAATAATTATTGGTTGAACAAAGGTGTTTCAAATTTATTTGACGCGCCTTTTTTATTATGCACTTAAATTTTTTAGTAACAATATATTTAATAACTGAAAGGGGATTCCAAAATGAGTCACTGTTGTAAGAATGAGTCAAAAATGTCTTTAAACACTGTATTCGGTTCTAATGTCTTCAATGATGCTGTAATGAGAGAGCGCCTTCCAAAAGCGACATATAAAGCTTTAAAGAAAACTATAGATGAAGGTCTCGAGCTTGATCCAGCAGTTGCTGAAGTAGTAGCAAGCGTAATGAAGGATTGGGCTTTAGAAAAAGGAGCTACTCACTTCACTCACTGGTTCCAGCCTATGACTGGTATCACTGCTGAAAAGCATGATGCATTTATATCTCCTACTTCCGATGGAAAAGTTATACTTGAATTTTCCGGTAAAGAATTAATAAAAGGTGAGCCAGACGCTTCATCCTTCCCATCCGGCGGATTAAGGGCTACTTTTGAAGCAAGAGGTTATACTGCATGGGATTGTACTTCTCCTGCATTTATTAAAGATGATACACTTTGCATTCCTACTGCATTCTGTTCATATACTGGAGAAGCTCTTGATAAGAAAACTCCTCTTCTCCGTTCCATGGAAGCTTTATCAAAACAGGCTATGCGTGTATTAAAATTATTTGGAAATACAACTGCAACTAGGGTTGTTACAACTGTAGGTCCTGAGCAGGAATATTTCTTAATAGATAAAGAAATGTATGATGCTCGTAAAGATTTGATCTTTACCGGTCGTACTTTATTTGGTGCAAAACCTCCAAAGGGTCAGGAATTAGAAGATCATTACTTTGGTACTATAAAAGAAAGAGTATCCGCTTTCATGAAGGAGTTGGATCAAGAACTCTGGAAACTCGGTGTGTCAGCTAAAACTAAACATAATGAAGTTGCTCCTGCTCAACATGAGCTTGCTCCTATATTCAGCACTACAAACATCGCAACTGATCACAATCAGCTTGCAATGGAAGTTATGCAAAAGGTTGCTTTAAGGCATGGTCTTGTATGCTTATTGCACGAAAAACCATTTGCAGGTGTAAACGGTTCAGGTAAACACAACAACTGGTCCATGAGCACAAATGATGGTCAAAACCTGTTAGACCCAGGATATACTCCACACGAAAATGCACAGTTCCTTGTATTCCTCTGTGCGGTAGTCAAGGCTGTTGATGAATATGCTGATTTCTTAAGAGTATCCGCTGCTACTCCAGGTAACGATCACCGTCTCGGTGCAAACGAAGCGCCACCGGCTATCATCTCTATATTCCTTGGAGACCAGCTTACAGATATACTCGAACAGATTGAAAACGGTGGAGCAAACGCTTCAAAACAGGGTGGCGAATTAAAGATAGGAGTATCTACACTCCCTGCGCTTCCTAAAGATTCAACTGATAGAAACAGAACTTCACCATTTGCATTCACAGGCAACAAATTTGAATTCAGAATGGTTGGTTCTTCAGCTTCTATAGCTGGTGCTAACTTTGTAACAAATACTATAGTAGCAGAAATCTTAAGCCAGATTGCTGACAGACTTGAAACAGTTAAAGCTGAAGATTTCGACAGTGAAGTACAGAAGCTTCTCCAAGAAATTGTTAAGAACCATAAGAGAATTATATTCAATGGTAACGGTTATTCAAATGACTGGGTTGTAGAAGCAGAAAAAAGAGGACTTCCAAACCTCCGTTCAACAGTTGAAGCTATTCCTGCAATAATCGCTGAGAAAAATAAAGCAGTTATGGAAAAGCATAGTGTATTGAGTAGGGTTGAAATGGAATCCCGTTACGAAATAAACCTTGAAAATTACATTAAAACTATAAATATCGAAGCATTAACAATGTTGGAAATGGCAAAACGCCAGATACTCCCAGCAGTAATTAAGTTTACAACTGAGGTAGCTAGCTCCATAAATTCCATTCAAGCTACTGGATTAAATGTTGATATTTCCGCACAGTCCGAACTGTTAAGCGAAATTTCAACATTGGCAGCTTCCTTCAAGAAAAACATCGCTAAACTTGAAGAAATTCTTGATAAAGCTTCTGACATGCATGGAGATACTTTCAAACAAGCTTGTGCATTTAAAGATGAAGTATTTGCTCAAATGGGTGCATTAAGAGCTGATGCAGATAAACTTGAAACTCTTGTAGACGCTGAATACTGGCCAATCCCAACTTACGGCGATATGTTATTTAACGTGTAATAGTAGTCCAGATAAAAAGCACTGAGATTAAAAATCTCAGTGCTTTTATTATATATTTTTCTTCTTGTAATAAAAAAGAAGCATTTGACTTTTATGTCGCCGCTTCTTTTCTTATATAGATGCTTAATTCATTTTCTAGTCTAATAGTTCATGCCTAACTCCAAAGCCTTCATCTCTTCTGGTATCATGTAGTGCTTCTTCTCAGGCAGCACCTTCTTTAACGCCTCTTCAAAGTTTTCTTTTGATACCACATTTGTACGAGCTATTAACTTACCCAGCAAAATAATATTTGCATAAGTAAGATTTCCCATATCTGAAGCTATCTTGGTTGCCGGTATTTCAAATAAATCTATATCAGCTCTTTTGATATCCCTTTCAACCAGAGAACTATCTGTGATTATCATTCCACCGCTTACAACCATACTTTCAAACTTGTCAAGGGAAGGACCATTCATAACCACTAATGCTGTTGAACTGTTTAATATAGGTGAGCCTACAGGTTCATCGGAAATAGTAACATGACAGTTTGCAGTTCCTCCCCGCATTTCAGGCCCATATGATGGAAGCCATGATACATGCTTATTGTCAAGCATACCAGCATATGCAAGCAACCTTCCAGCTGAGAGTATCCCCTGCCCTCCAAAACCTGCTATAATAATTTCCTGCTGTGCCATCATCCTACACCTCCAAATCCTTACCTTTAAAGTTCCCCAGCGGATAGAACGGTACCATATTATCCTGAATCCATTTAAGCGCTTCTAGTGGGTTTAATCCCCAGTTTGTAGGACATGCAGATAAAACTTCAACTATTGCAAAGCCTTTATTAGCCATTTGAACCTGAAAAGCCTTTTTAATAGCCTTCTTTGCACTCATTATGTTCTTGATATCATGAGTTGAAACTCTTTCAACAAAAACCGCACCATCCAGTGTTGAAAGCATCTCACAAACTTTTATCGGAAATCCATGAATTTCAGGCTTTCTTCCGTAAGGTGAAGTAGTAGTAACCTGATTCATCAGTGTAGTGGGTGCCATCTGCCCTGATGTCATACCGTAAATTGCATTGTTAACAAATATAGTGGTTATATTTTCCCCCCTGGTGGCAGCATGAACAATCTCTGCAGTACCAATAGCTGCAAGGTCACCGTCACCCTGATAGGTAAATACTATATTATCGGGATTTACCCTTTTTACCCCTGTTCCAACAGCTGGAGCTCTTCCATGTGCAGCTTGAACCATATCACAGTTAAAATAATCATAATTATTGTAGGTACATCCAACCGGTGAAATACCTACAGTTTTACCTTCTATCCCTAATTCATCTATAACTTCAGCGATAAGTCTATGGACTATACCATGTGTGCAACCTGGACAGTAATGAAGAGGGACATCTATTAAAGCATGTGGTCTTTTAAATACTGTAGCCATCCTTATACCCCTTCTCAAATATTTTAGCCCCTAAGTAGCGATACACTACCTAATATATATAAAATCGATTTATAAAAGCTTAAAAATGAAAACTTTTAAGCTACTCTCCTAATACCCAACAGATAATATGCATAACTACTTGAGTATATCTTTAATCTTATCCAGTATTTCTTGTTGAGTAGGCAGCATACCACCCATTCTTCCATAGAAATGTACTGGTTTTTTACCGTTAACAGCAAGTTTAACATCTTCAAGCATCTGACCGGCATTAAGTTCTACTGTAAGAAATGCTTTAGGCACATCTGCATATTTTTGAAAAGCCCGCTCCGGGAATGGCCATAAAGTTATCGGCCTTATCAATCCAACCTTAATTCCCTCTTTTTCTGCCATCTTTATTACATTTTTAATTATCCTCGCTACCGTTCCAAAAGCTGCAACGATAATATCTGCATTTTCACAGTTATAAGTCTCCACCTTGATTTCATTTTCAGTTATCAAAGCATATTTTTCTTGGAGCTTATGATTATGGTTTTCAAGAACCTCAGGGTTTATAAATATAGACGTTACAACATTGTGCTCCCTTTTCATTTGCGTCCCTGTTGTAGCCCAATTTTTATCCGGTGAAATAATATCTTCTTTATCTTTAAATTCTACAGCCTCCATCATTTGGCCAAGTATGCCGTCGCCCATGATCATAGTGAGAATTCTATATTTATCTGAGATATTAAAAGCTTCAACGGTCATTTCATATAATTCCTGTACACTGCATGGTGCGAGAACAACCATTTTATAGTCTCCGTGTCCGCCACCTTTTACCGCCTGAAAGTAATCGCACTGAGCTGGCAAGATGCCTCCCAATCCAGGCCCGCATCTTACAATATTAACAACAACCGCCGGTAATTCCGCTCCTGCTATATACGAAATTCCTTCTTGCTTTAAGCTGATTCCGGGGCTTGAGGATGAGGTCAGGACCCTTGCTCCTGCACTAGCTGCCCCATATACCATATTAATGGCAGCAATTTCACTTTCAGCCTGCACGAAAGTACCGTCCACCTCAGGCATTTTTTTAGCCATATAGTGGGCAATTTCAGTCTGAGGAGTTATCGGGTAGCCGAAGTAGTGTCTGCAGCCCGCTCTTATAGCAGCCTCAGCAATCACCTCGTTACCTTTCATCAACAATTTTTCTCCCATTTGCTGTCCCCCTTACACGTTTAGGAAAACGTTATTTATCTTAACTATTATGCTTTTGGTTAAAACTAACCTAAACATAGATATTATCCAGTAAGAGTATGTTGAATTACTAAAGATTTATTTTTCTACTTCGATTGCACAATCCGGGCAAATAGTTGCACAGAACGCACAACCTGTGCACTTCTCCATTTCTATTACATCTGCCGGATGGAAGCCTCTGGTATTTAACTTTTTGTTATTCATAACAACAATTTTTTTAGGACAGACTGCAGTACATAGCTTGCAACCCTTACATCTTTCCTCATTAAAAGTAACTTTAGCCATATTAACCTCCACTTTTATGGCAGCAGACACAATCAAAGTCTACTGTTTGTTTGATTAAACTTACTGTTTTTTGACCAGAACCCACTCCGTTTATTATAAAACTCTTTGTCTTTATTTGCAAGTTCTATGAGTAGGTCATTAAGGGTTTTTTCACTATCTATTTCCATATCTACAAATTTTACGCCATATTCTATACCTCTTTCACGGCTGTATTTCCTCATAATTACCCCCTCAAAAGAGAATAGAGTATCGGTATTTATATATACTTCAACGAAAATATGCTTATCCTGTCCCGAGTCATTATTAATCTTCAACATATCCTCTACATCTTTGCTTACTACAAAGGCAGCGCCTGTCCTGCTTACATTTGTCAGGATAGCAAATACGCCTTTACTGTCTCTGCGATTAGCTTTGACAGCAGCACTCAAGTAAACATCATACCTGTAGCTATCACGCTTATTGTCAAATACCTCGATTTGATGCACTCTGATGGTAAGACTTTGGGGTTGCTGTGCGTTATTTATTCTTGTAACCCATCCTATTACAGTATACTCATTATTATCCGTCGTATACTTGCATTTCATTGTGTCCCCAATCATGATTATATTGTCTATATAATCTTTTTCGAGACCAATATCAATTTCTATAAATTCATCATCAATTGCGTAAACGATATTTGTTACCCAATTCGGATTCTCACACAGCTTAGTTCTTATAATATTACCTTCTTTAAGAAATTCCCTCAATCTTACGTCACTCATACTCCTATACCCCCTGAAATTATTTGTTTTCTCTATATAATAAAATAGCTCATGATTCAATTATAAAGCTTTTCCCAAACATATAAAATCTTTAAATAATAGTTTGACTTCTTATATAACTTTTATTTTGAGTATTCAATAAAAGTGCCGCCTTATAAGCTTGTACAAACCTTTGTAGATAAGTACAAAACTTATAAACGCTTGTCCTATAAAAAGCCACCCTCTAAGTTATAGAAACAATTCCTCACTTACTCCCAGGGCAGCTTAATCATTTTCTTCATATAAAAAATTTCTGCATCAGGCCTTTCCTCTATTGATTCAATTGGCTCAGGAAATCCACTTATAAAGGCTATAGGAATATTCAATTTTTCCGATACACTTTGTATTAACGTATGTCCCCCTAAAATATCCTGAGCTGTAGTGGCATGCAGCAAATTAGTATTGTTTATAAGTTTAGTGACCTTTAACCGTGAAGTGTATTCTATGCTGTAAACCATGTCCAGTATTTTATCTACAGTATCAGTCATTCCCCTTTTTGTATTAATTACAAAAAACATTTCATAATCATCGATTAAAATTTCGTCATGGTAACGAGAAAGAACCCTGGCCCCTAAATCATCGCCACCTACATCAAACACAATTCTGTAGTCTCTCTTTTCAAATAAAGCGTTTATCTCCGCTGGAAGTGCGGGAACGTCCACATTTGTGTTTGCGTACAACGGAGTCACTACTTTTATGCCCTTTTCTTCAAGCTGCTGTTTAACATCGGCAGTACGAAAATAGGGATTTACGATATCAAAGTCTACTACTACTGTATTATAGTCGAGTTCAGCAAGCTTCACCGTATAATTTACAGCAACCTCAGTTTTGCCACTTCCGAAGTGACCGGTAAATATACTAATTCTTTTGTCAAACATTTAATTAACCTCTCGAAAGCAAACTATTTATACCAACAATTTTTATTTGGTTTTCCTTCGACCTATGGACACGCCTATTAGTTATAAACTTTCAGATATTAACGAGTGTGTCCTACCAAATCTTTTATAACCTCACCTGCAATTATTAATCCCGCAACCGAAGGAACAAAGGATATACTTCCCGGAATCTGATGACGTACGGTACACTTCCTTGTAGTACCCTTGGGGCATACACAACCTACACTACAGCTGGATGTTTCGGTTTCTACAGGCTTTATGGGTTCTTCCTTTGAGTAAACCACTTTCAATGAAGTTACTCCTCTGCTCCTCAACTCCTTGCGCATTACCTTTGCAAGAGGGCAAACCGATGTATTGAAAATGTCTGTCACTTCAAATCTGGTGGGATCAAGCTTGTTCCCTGCTCCCATAGCACTGATTATAGGTATTCCCTTCTCAGAGGCTCTTACTATCAAATCTACCTTTCCGGTTACGGTATCTATCGCGTCAATGATGTAGTCATAATCATCATTTATAAGGTCTTCGGCAGTATCAGGCATATAGAATTTCTGATGTGTTACCACCTCTGCCTTTGGATTTATTTCAAGTATACGGTCTCGCATAACCTCTACCTTTGGTTTTCCAACAGTCTTTCTTGTTGCATGCAGTTGCCTGTTGATATTGGTAAGGCATATACAATCGTCATCAATCAGTACAAATTTCCCCACCCCGCAACGTACCAATCCCTCAACTGTAAAAGTTCCAACCCCACCAATACCAAATACTGCAACTTTACTTTTAGCTAATTTATTTAATGCCTCAGAGCCTATCAACAGCTCCGCTCTCGAAAATTCATGTAACATATATTCACCCTTTGTAATTTAAAATAATGAAATAAGAGCTTGCTGTGACAAGCTTCCTTATTTATTTAGTATCTCATTTTAGCAGTGATTCATTACTCTATTCATACATAAGTAATTATTTTCAGATATAGAAACACCGCTTGGCGCAGGTGTTTCCCTATCTGTGAATTATTAAAGTTACTTTAGTTATATATAAAATAAAATCCTATCTTTTATCATCCTATGTACTTAAAAACATAGACAGTATACCGAATGAACCTACTTTCTAAGTGCTGTTGTTTCCCCACAAACTTCCACTAGCCTCTTGGCTAGAATTTCAGCACGCTTTATAGCAAATTCATCCTTATCTGCAGGACGATGTGCGCAAACTCCGTGATGACCGCAGTCATCCTCAGAATAACCGTCGGCTACTATTATCATGCCGTGGACAAACATAATGTCATGAAGGGCTTTCATAGTAGTTTCCTGACCGCCATACTTTGAAGCTCCTACTGTTATACCGGCACCAACTTTATTGTAAAATGCCTTCTCAGTTCTCATTTTTCTGGTCTTGTCAAATAACGCCTTTAACTGAGCAGATACAGTACCGAAATACACAGGACTACCGAATACTATACCATCAGCCTTTTTCATTAATTCAACTGCTTCTTCAAACTCAGTACCTTTGAAGCATACTCCTGTACATGGCGTACTGCAAGCAACACAAAAAGGCTGCTTTGTGGAGGCCATTAACTCTCCTATTTCGAGCACCTTAGTGTCTGCGCCTAACTCTTGGGCTTTCTCCATTACCTTATTCAATAAAAACTTTGTATTGCCATTCTTATTTGGGCTTCCGTTTAAACCTAATAACAACAAAATCCTCACCTCATAATTTAGTATACTACATCCGCTGCCTTTACACAATTTAAACTGATTTTTGATAGTTCAATAATGTATTCAGATTAGCCCTTCACAACAACATATATAAGAAAGTTACATTATCTTATCAATAGTTTCTTTTATTTTCTTTGCAGAATCATGCAGAGCATTTAATTCTTCTTCCCTCAAAACAATATCATAAATTTTTTCTATTCCGCTGGAATTAATCACTGAAGGAAGGCTTAATGCTACATCACTTATACCATATGCTCCGTTTATTACACTAGACACTGTAAGGATGGAGTTTTGGCTTTTTAATATAGCTTCTACTATCCTGTTTATTGAAAGCGCAATAGCATAATATGTAGCTCCTTTATACTTTATAATCTTCGCTCCGGAGTCCTTAACGTCCTTTGCAATCCTCTCCCTTTCAACATTTCCACATCGGTTTTTACACACCGAACAGTATTGATCAAGCAGCTTTCCGGCGATATTGGTAGCGCTCCATACAGGTACCTCGCTATCTCCATGTTCTCCGATTATATATCCATGTACATTGCGAACATCTATTTTGCAATGCTCGCTAAGTAAATATCTGAATCTTGAACTGTCGAGCACTGTACCCGTTCCTATTACCTTGCCCTCCGGAAGCCCGGTAAGCTTTTGCATTAAATAAGTTAGTACATCCACAGGATTGGATACGACAAGTATAACTCCTCCTGTATAATGAGCCATTATTTTGGCAGCCATATCTTTAAAAATATCTGCATTCTTTTTAGCTAAATCAAATCTGCTCTCACCGGGCTTGCGTCCCGATCCTGCAGTAATAATTATTACGTCAGCCTCCTTTATGTCACTATAGTCACCATCAGTAATAATCATCTGACTGATAAATGACAGACCGTGATTTATGTCCAGAGCTTCACCCATAGCCTTCTCTTTATTGGCATCTACAAGTATGATTTCTGAAGCAATTCCGCTCATTGAAATTGCAAAAGCAGTAGTAGAACCAACAAAGCCGCTTCCAATAATCACTATTTTCCCTTTAGTTTTTGCTATTTGCATAATACCACCCCGCACTAGATTCTACGGTATATTTTTTTTATTTTTACACTTCTTTTATTTACTCTAATCAAAAATTTTTAACGTATATAAGTTGCGATAATGATATTACAAGGAAAAATTTGATTATCGCAATATAACTTAAGGTAACAAATTACAAAAAAGATTTAGGGAGAACTTCGTTGTAGATTCTTTTTTGCAATTTATATAGATAGTTTATTTCTACTTATAGGCAAATCTATACCCCATACTATGCCTTACAGAGGTTTTTATGTGATTTAAATTGTGTGCCCTATTTCTTAAACGGTTTTTCATTTTCATTACCGCTGCCTATGTGTGTCAACTTCCATACTTTATCCGATTTCCTTAGTTTAGCTATCAGAGGCTGTTTAAATAAGTTTTTACTATCTGCGGATATTATATGATAGAAATAAATTGTAGAGTTGTTCCCAATGGTTTTTTCCTCAACAATACGCTCAATCTCCGCCGTCTTAAAAGCCTCTCCATAAATGGACAGTTTCTCAATACTTATATCCTTCTTTGTCAGCTCGCTAATACCAAACTGCGTAAGGATATTTAGCTTAACCACAAATGTATCATCCAGAGCAAGCAGCACCTTATCATACTGGCCTGTTGCTGCGTATGTATGGCAATCTACTAAGACTTTAGCTGTATCACTTTTAGCCCGCAGTAACTCATGGCCCTTCCCCCATGTCTTACGGACCTCCGGTGCTGTAGCTGTACCTACAGTATTTAAAAGCGCCTCTCCATTAACCTGTTTTGCAGTGGCCGATTCTTGTTTTATACCATCTACCTTTTTATATGATATTTTAGGTGATGGCATACCCCACAGTACCAAGCCACCCATTATAAGCGATACTATAGCAAGAATCGAAACCCTTGCAATATTTCTTTTGTACATAAAAGCCTCCCAAACCTATCAAATATTTATTCAGAATTATAATAATGCTCACTTGATATAGCAACTTAATATATTCTTATAGATACTTTTATTATTATATCAATAGTTACTATATAAATTGCGATAATGATATTACAAGGAAAAATTTGATTATCGCAATATAACTTAAGGTAACAAATTGCAAAAAAGATTTAGGGAAAACTTCGTTGTAGATTCTTTTTTGCAATTTATATAGTCAAAATAAGTACATTAAATTGATTAATACTACTTAGCCAAATAACCAAAAATTAATAATTTTAGGCAATAATTTTCAGCACAAATTAATATAACAAATTAGTATTAGTTGAATACTATTTATAATATCTGGTATTATATTGAGGATAGCAAAATCAGTATGTTTCTGAATATTTTAAAACTCTTGCAGGTATGGTGAAAAATATATGATAAAGGCACTCTTCCAACTGTTTATCACGTTTTTTAAAATCGGGTTACTGGCTTTCGGAGGAGGCTATGCAGTAATTTCCTTATTACAAAAGGAAGCTGTGGAAGGCCGGAAGTGGATTTCAAACGAAGAACTAACCGACATGATGGCTATAGCCCAAACCCTTCCCGGCGTAATCTATGTTAACTCGTCTACGATGGTGGGCTATAGAGTTTGCGGCTTGCTGGGAGCACTAACTGCTACCTTTGCGTCTATTATCCCTACTTTTATGATAGTGCTGGTAATAACGGTCTTTCTTTGGGACTATACAAACAATCCTATAGCAAAAAAAATATTTACAGGAGTTCTCCTTGGTGTAACAGCATTGGTTATCCATTCTATATTTAAGATGTGGAAGTCTGTAGTTAAAAGTTATTTTGATCTTATCCTGGTTATCATTTCATCCTGCCTTCTCATAGTATTTAAAACAAGCGTCATATTGGTCATAGTTGGTGTTGCATTTGCAGGCTTTATGCGCAACTTATACAAATTTAAATCGGAGGGCAAAGTACAATGAATTTTATAGACTTTTTTCTGATATTTTTTAAAATAGGAGCTTTTAGCTTTGGAGGAGGCTATGCTATGATACCTCTCTTTGAAAAGGAGATATCACTACATGGCTGGTTCCCGGTAGGCGAATATGAAAAATTTATTGCTATCGCTCAAATGCTTCCCGGCCCGTTTGCGATAGATTCAGCAGCTTACATAGGTTACATTGCAAGTGGCCTTTGGGGAGCCATAACAGCCTCGGTGGCCCTTTCACTTCCATCTTTCACCATATCAATTTTTATAACTAAATTTTATGTACAGTTCAAATCAAACAACTATGTCAAGCTGGCTCTTAACGGAGTGAGGCCCGTAATCTTGGCGCTTCTGGCAAGTGCAGCCTATATTATAGGTATTAAACCTATACTTGCAAATTCCCAGGGGTATATATCCCCCACTCTAATCAAGGCTGCTTTAGCCATTGCAATTGGAGTACTATTATTAAAATACACCAAGTTGAATACCATAGCATTTATATTAATTTTCGGCTTGCTCGGAATAGTTCTATTTTAGTTTTCATGGACTTTTTAACCTAATGACTATCCTACAGCTTATATATTTTTTTAGCGTTTTCCCCAAGTATCAATCTTTTCTGCTCACTATCCAACTGCATTTTCAGAAATCTTTCAATATCATGTCCGGGACTTCCCCATGGGTAGTCGGAACCGAAAACCAGCCTTTGGGCACCTATCGCTTTTACCACGTCCAAAACCATAGAATCATCCAGCCAGCTAGGCTTATTTGTATTTTTTATAGGCGGATATCCGGTTATCACAATTGATGTATCAAAGTAAACATTAGGGAAGTTTTCTGCAATTTTTATAACATCTTCAACGCAGCCGTCAGCCATATGGGTCAGTACAAAGGGTATACCCGGGTATTTATCGACTATGGGTAATATCATATCCAGATCGGCATATTCATTTAATCGAGCATTTGCCACCCTACCACAATGAAATACTATAGGATAGGCGACTTCATTAGAAACTTTATATACCTCGTCCATCTTTCTATTATCCGGGCGAAAGCCCTGAGCCATAGGATGAATTTTTATTCCCCTTGCTCCTTCCTTTATATAAAGCTCAAGCAATGTTCCCTTACTTCCCCCCATGTCAGGGTGGAAGCTTACAAGGGGTATCAGGTTGTTAAACTCCTTTGAAACACCTATTGCCCACATATTATTGTCATGAAGTATTTTAGGAGGAGCAAAATTAGTCATGACCGTATAGTCTATCCCGATTCTCTTCATGTTTTCAAGTACATCGTTTATTGTTCCTGTTCCGGGATTTTTAAACCCTATGTTGTATACCTTATTAAATGAGGTTATTATTTTAGACGAAATCTCATCAGTGGAAAACGTATGTACATGCCCATCTATTATACTGAATTCACCTATCATATTACTTTCTTCTCCATATACGTTTTTGTACTTTGTATACAGATACTATACTACCGCATCACCTTAGTTTCAAGTGCTTAACAGTGAAATTTTCCTAAATAAAAGTGATATATTTCTTTTCAAGCATAGCGAAGATTTCTAGAAATGCTTATATTTATATTTTTTATTGTCTAAGAAGTTGTACTACTTGGGCAATAAAAAAACAGGCTCTTTCAGCCCATTTTTTATCAGTTCTCTATTTTCTCCGCACACGCCCCACAATAACCATAAAATTTAACCTTATGGTCCTTAACAATAAAGTTATTGTTCTTGGCAATCTGTTCCTCTAGTGAATCCAGCAGGTCTTCCTGAACTTCCTGGATAGAACCGCAATTGGTGCAAATAAGGTGATGATGTCGGTGGTCCTCTTTATGATTGTTTAGCTCGTATCTATTGCAGCCATCATCGAGGTCCATTTTATATACCAAGTCCATTCTATCAAACAACAGCAGCGTTCTGTATACTGTAGCCAGGCCTATGTCAGGGTAGTTTACCTTTACCAGCTCATATATCTCCTCGGTACTCAGGTGTTCACCTTCGTGCTGGGTAATTACGTCAAGTACTGCCTGTCTCTGCGACGTAAGCTTATACCCCTTCTCCTTCAATATCTCCTTAAAACTTGTGGATTTACTTTCCAATTACATCACTCCTAAATATTTAAGTTGCCGTTGGCCTGGTCGGATGGCTAAAGCAAATTATTAATGAACTTATACCTAAGTCCTGTGTTAGTAATATTGCTTCTTACTAAATACCCCAAAACTGCCTGCCAAATGCAAGTTTATAGTTAACCATCTATACTCTATTATTTTATGACTTATTAGCGAAAAAGGCTATATTATTTTTAATAGCGCAAAGGAGCATTTACAGCTTCCTATATATCTTACTACAGTACTTATTTATGACTTAAGCATAAATGAAAATATTCTAAACTTCTACAAATTTTTTATTTATATACTTTTTACTGTTACAGCCTTTTATATTATATCGTGTGTAAAAAAATAATTCCATATTAATTTTTATTTAAGTATACTTATAGATAATCAAACTTGTAATTGCTGTTAATTAGTGAATAATACTACTTTGTTATTTACCTTAATTATGATAAATTCGAAAATAACAAAGTACTACTAATGGAATCAGTTTTAAGTTCAATGCCCCTTCCCAGATTTTACGGTGCCTGTTATAATAAATAATGATAAAATTTTCATGAAAAGGAATCGATACAATGAAATATGTAGTAATTCTTGGAGATGGAATGGCAGATTACCCCGTCCCTCAACTAAATGACAAAACTCCTTTACAATGTGCAAAAAAACCAAATATAGACTTCCTTGCAAAGCATGGCGAAACTGGTCTGGTTAAGACTGTTCCCGAAGGTATACCCCCAGGAAGTGACGCAGCCAACCTCTCGGTCATGGGCTACAACCCCAAGCTTTATTACACAGGACGTTCTCCATTGGAGGCTGTAAGTATGGGGATAAATCTATCGGATAATGACGTAGCCTTCAGGTGCAATCTTGTAACCCTTTCGGATGAAGATAATTACTCAGATAAGACGATGATTGACTATAGTGCGGATGAAATCTCCTCTGAGGAAGCAAGAGAATTGATAGAGGAAATTAACAGGCATTTTAAAACAGATATATTAAATTACTACCCAGGAATAAGCTACCGCCATTGTATGGTGTGGAAGAACGGTCCTGGAGGCTTTAAGTTTACGCCTCCCCACGATATACTGGACAAAAAGGTTTACCAGTATCTCCCTCAGGGTGAAAACTCTAAGGTAATCCTCGACATGATGATGGAAAGTGCTAAAATACTTAAAGACCACCCTGTAAACCAGGCAAGGGTTTCAAGAGGATTGAGACCTGCAAATTCCATTTGGCTGTGGGGCGAAGGTAAAAGGCCTGCTATACCTAAATTTGGTGAGAAGTATAACATAACCGGTTCTGTTATTTCTGCCGTAGACCTCATTAAAGGTATCGGTATGTGTGCCGGACTTGACTCTATAGATGTTGAAGGTGCTACAGGCAATATACATACCAATTTTGTAGGAAAAGCTGAAGCTGCACTAAAAGAGCTGGAGTCGGGTAAGGATTTTGTTTATGTACATATAGAAGCTCCTGACGAGTGCGGACACAGGTACGAGATTGAAAATAAGGTTAGGTCCATCGAGCTTTTGGATGAACAAGTGGTAGGAGTCATACTTAAGGGGCTGGAGAAATTCGATAATTACAGGGTTGCAGTCCTCCCCGATCACCCGACACCCCTAGCTCTCAGAACTCATACTTCCGAGCCTGTACCTTATATAATATATGAAAAGAATTCTGAAAAAACCTCAGGAGTTAAAGGGTACGACGAGTTTCAGGCAAAGGAAACGGGACTGCTTATTGAGGAAGGCTATACCCTGATGGATAGGTTTATTAAAGGTTAATTATTTTTCATAAAAACGTACCGGCTATATACTCCGGTACGTTTTCTATTTATATGCTATTAAACTTGAAGTCGATAACTACCGCCCCATTCTTCACAATGTGGTCTTTCATATCCGCGGTAAAGAGTTCATCATACTCCCCTTCTATTCCATCGCCGGCGTCAAACACTATAATCCGTTCAACCATCCAGCTTACCATTTCCCTTGTTATTCCTCTTTCATTTATTCTTTTAATTACTTGGACTATGGCTTCCTCAGCATTCAAGTCTTTACATTTTGTACTCTTTGTTTTCTCAATTTCATGCCTTAACTGGGAGATTCTATTTTCAATATTGGCGTTCATCCTGGTGAATAACTGCTCGGATATCTTGCCCTCCAGCCTATCGGAGTATAAAATATCCTGCTGCTTTTGCTTTGATACTATCTGCTGCTCAAGCTTTAACAGCTCCTTTTTACAATCGTTTCTGCCGAGCAGCTCCTTCTCAAGCATTGCAGCTGTCTTTTCCTTTACATCCTCATCCTTTAACAACTCTAGTATTTCATCGGATAGTATTCCGTTAATCAGCTCTTCGCTTACATAGTGGCTGGAACATGCCTGCTTACCCTTTTTACTGTAGCTGCCGCATATATAGCCTACCGGCCTGTTTTTGCGTACTCTGGCAAACATTGGGCTGCCGCACCTTCCGCAGTATATTAAGCCCCTTAGCAAATGGAGTATACCTTTGTGTGTTCCTGAGTGTATCCTTTTCTTTTCCCTTATACGCCTTACGGCTTCAAATTCTTCCTCGGTTATTATCGCTTCGTGGGTGTTCCGTGTCAGTACCCATTTGCTCTGGGGAAGTCGCCGGGTTTTTTTACTCTTGAAGCTTACCTTTTCACTGATTCCCTGCACTGTATCACCTATGTATACCCTGTTGCACAGGATTCTTTGAACAGCTACCTGGTTCCATTCCCCGGCTGTACTACAGCCATTTCTGTTGGAGGGAGGGGGGTAACCCTTTGTACTAAGCAGCTTTGCTATGCTTGCATAGCCGTAGCCTTCTCTATAAAGAACATATATTTCTTTTACTACAGGAGCAGTATTTTCATCAATAATCAGTCGGTTTTTTTCTTCAGTGGACTTTGTATAACCATAAGGCGCATGGCCTATGTACTCGCCCTTTTCGATTTTAAAGCGCAGGTTTGCCCGTATTTTTTTTGAAATATCTTTTATATAGCGTTCATTAAACCATGTTTCGATTCCTACAGTTTCATTATCCTTTATGCTGTCGTACCTTCCGTCAAAGGTAATTACTCTCACGCCAAATTCTTCAAGGTAGTCAAGAAACAGCAGGGTTTTGGCGTTATTCCTTCCTAGCCTTGACAAGTCCTTAAGTGCTACAAGGTTTATATTTCCCGCTGCCACGTCTTCTTTAAGCTCTTCTATGCCTTTTCTCTCAAAGCCCGAGCCTGATACATTGTCATCCATATATACTTTATATACTTTTCCCATATTGTTTTTTTTAACAAAGTCTATCAGCAGGTCTCTTTGGGTCTCAATGGTATCGTAATTTTCCTCATTATCGTCCCGGCTTTCTCGTACATATATGCCTATATTATATGAACCGGAAAATCCCCTACCGTACATATACCCTCCCACCTACTTTCATTCCCGGCTATCCACAACAGCCCGGGTTATCCTGTATAGCACCTCTTCACGTGAAGCCTCATTTTTGTAGTTCTTTACAACTACCTTGGATTTGTTGTTTGATTTTTTCTTACTCATTACAACACTTCACAAAAATTGCTTCTAGTTTAAATATATGCAGTGTCAGATTGTAATAAATATTGTCCAATGGTAGTTTATATGGGAGGTAAAAGTTGTATAATATTTATAGGAATTTTTTGAAGGAAGGGTGTTTAATTATGGCTCGTACTATACCGGAAAAGTTAATATATTTTTTGAAAAATGGGGTTAAGGATGTAGATGATGGCTATGAGTATGCCTCGGAGCTGAATAGGATAGTTAATTCCGATGAGTGCCAGGTAGTGCTTAGTGGTAAAGAGATTGATAAGATAAGGGATTTTACAGATAGTGTAAAAAAGGTTGGGGAGATAAATCATTATGCCGAGGAGAAAATCAAGGATATTGAGAGGGATTTCTTTGGCAGTAAGGGCATTCTTGGGTTTTTAGGGCTGTCGGTGGAGGAAAAGAAGCCTGTGTGGCCGTTTTAGGGCGATTTATGTAAAGTAGCAATCCAACAAGCATAATACGTATTGAAAATCATATAAAAAATTAAACAACTGGCGGTACCAGGTAGTACTGCCAGTTGTTTTTAGTACCTGCATTATATAAGTTATTATATGAGTCAACCTTAGAATTGAGCTATGCCAGTATTTGGGTAACCCCCCCCAATTATCCATCCTTGTTATCATCAGAATTATCCTTATACCGCCTTATCCCATGTTGTTTAAATTTATGCCAATAATAAGGTGTCAGTGCTAGACATACCAGAATGATTGCGATTAAAAATGTTATATCAGCTGCACGGTGTCTTGCCTCAACTGCATTACCACCATTGTTATCCATAAAATACATTGCTAATTTTACATAAATAATCATTCCAATAAATAAACCAGCTATTGCAATAATAATAACTTTTTTCATATTACCTCCATTTAGCTACGCCTAACTACCTTGGAAATATGAATATATTAAACTGTCATAATCACGAGCATTATTAACTCACTCCTACTTTTTTTCTTGCTATAATAGATTTCTCTGAGTTTGTAGTACAGTGAATACCCAATTCCTAAAATAAGTAGTAGTGGAAGAAGATAATGAGCTAATACCCATTTTTCCTCACTATAACTTTTATTCCAATTATCGGCTCGTACTTTCATAACAATAATAATAACTAATGGTACTAACATTAAAGATATTATCTTTTCAAATCTGCCCATATAATCCCTCTTTAACAACATAAAATAATTAATAGCAGAATATGGTTAAACTGTGATTTTTCCTATATTCCACTATTAATTATACCGAATCTATTTTTTAGGCCTTAAATAAATATATAAAAGTCTCAAAGATATTTCATTCATATCAGTTTGGATGCCTACATAAAACCATCAATCTATTCTTTAATAATTTCAATAATATACTTGCTATTTGGTAGGTATCTAACTTTATAGCTTTGAGAACGTATTATTTTATCCTTATATAGAAACGTTTCAATGTCAAAGCCTACTCCATTAATTTCAAAATTCCAAGTACGAATTCTCCCCCCTTCTATACTAACTTTATTGGGGTTGCCTTTAATAGTACAATAATTTGACTTAACAATATTAGGTATGTCGCTATACATTTTATAATAATATGAGCTCATAAGAAGTACAAAACAGAAATAGACTATAATACCCACTGCTCTTACAGCTATACCTAATGGCCTATTTGAAATGTCAAACCTATTTATTGCCATGATTACAAACGAGTATATTACTATCATAGGCCAAACAGTCATAAAAGCTACCTCGCCCAAAAAGTAGATTATAGTATTAGCTTTTATCATTGCTAAAATAAGTACTATAATATCTACTAAAAACATTAAGCCTAGAGTATGCAGAATTATTTTGTCATACCTCTCTATTCTATATGGTTCCATAGGGTTCCTCCTACCTTGAAGATAATATGAATTGCTGGTTTACAGCTTTTTAAAGTCCCTATCTTATTGTATTAGAACTATATAGCTGCCCAGAATTACAAGCACTACCTAATACTAGAGTGTCAAGCAAGATTCTCTGGCATATAATATTACTTCTTATTTTTTCTTGTATAATAAATAATTCTAAGTTTGTAATACAGTAAATACCCAATTCCCAAAAGAAACATAAGCGGAAGAATGTAGTGAGATAATATCCACTTTTGCTCAGCAGAACTTTTATTCCAATTATCAGCTTGTACTTTTAAAACAACACCAAGATCTACTGGTACTAACATTATAGATACTATCTTTTCAAATCTGCCCATATAATCACCATCAGTAATATAAAATAATTTAGTTGAATGTTATTGAACTATTTATCTCGTTTATTACTTCACCATTTTGCATAAAAGTCCAAGTACACCATACATTTTCCTTGCTGCATATTTTATATCTTTTTTAGGAATTACGCAACAATTGTACGGAAAAATATAAAAATTGGCATTATTTACATTTTTAGAAGTGCTAGTCTACCTTACACAACTATTATAAAGACAAAATAAAAAGACTGGTAACTTTCCAGCCTTGAATACTTGGATAAATCACCAGTCTATAATGTTCATTGTACAATTATATTTTACATGCTGCCCATGTTTAAAAGCTGTATAGGAAGTATAAAATATAATAACTTAGCCTTCCTCTCCAACTACCATAGAATCTATCTCTCCCCACACTTCATCCCTTCCCTGCTTGGTCTCGGACGAATAGGGAATTAACTTTATACCCTCACTCAACTCCAAAGTCTGTTTAATATCCGCAAGCCTTCCTTGTACCTGAGACCGGCTAATCTTGTCCACCTTGGTAGCAACTACTATATGAGGCACTTCATTTTCTATCAACCATCCGTACATCATCTTATCCTCATTGGAAGGAGAATGCCTTATATCCACCAGCATAATTATTAGCTTCAACTCTTCCCGTGTATTTAAATAAGTCTCTATAACCCTACTCCATGAGGACTTTTTACCCTTTGAAACCCCGGCATATCCATAACCGGGAAGGTCAACTATGTGCAGTTTATCATCAATATTATAAAAATTAATTTCTTTAGTCACTCCAGGGGTGGAACCTACCCTTGCAAGGTTTCTTCTATTGCATAAAGTGTTTATTATGGATGATTTGCCCACATTAGACCTTCCGACGAAAGCAACTTCAGGTATACCTATATCAGGATACTGTTCAGGTTTTACAGCGGTCAATTCAAATTTTGCATTCTTTACTATCATTAGAAAAACTCCTTGTCAGCAAATTAATTAAGAGGGACATATCCCAATACATACTCTGGCATATTATTCCTCCCTAACTCTGGAATTATACTATAAGTATGCAAAACGAGTCAAGGATCACAATTTTAAACGAAGAAAAAGAGTTATATTTATCACCTTAATATAACTCTTTTTTCGGTAACCACCATATCTACCGGCACATCGTGCTCCTCTACAGGAATAGTGTCTACCACCTGAAAATCAAATGCTACTGCCACTTTAACGCAATCGCCTCTTACCTTTCTCAGGAATCGGTCATAAAAGCCGGCTCCATATCCAATTCTATTCCCTGCGATGTCAAATGCGACTCCCGGAACAATTACAAAATCAATATTTATCGGTTCTACCGGTCTTATCTTATCCTTTCTAGGTTCAAGAATACCATAGGTACCTATTTCAAGGTCATCCTCCACCGAGTAAATCTCCGAAGCAATAAGTTCTTTATTGCCCTTTTCATCCTGGCAAACTACAGGCACTACAATCTTCTTACCCGACTTTATCCATTGTGCTATGTACTCTCGGGTAATAACCTCATTCCTAAAATCTACATAGCACATTACTGTATTGCTGCGCTTATAGCTATCTGATGAAATTATCCTTTCCATAATGAGTGAGCTTTTGTGTATCACTTCATTCTTTTCCAGGGTATTTCTCACGTCCAGGATAGCTTTTCTTAACATTTTTTTATCGCTATACATTAAAGAATCCTTTCACTGTACTGCTTGTAAAGTCTATCTCACATACTTGTCTATCATACCAAACACCCGCTGTGACCTAGTGCTTTTAACATTATAAAATTCTCTTGATTCTAATGTTAAAAAGGCACTAGTAAGATGTATAGGATATTAGAAAGATTCCAAAAATAAAATAGAATATGCAGGACAAAACGAATAAAACAAGGGAAGCTACAAGCAAAGCTATCCCAAAGGATTTTTTATCCCTGTCATCGGAATTCATAAAAACGATTGCAGCAATTACACCAATAAGCTGCCCAAGCCCCGGAATAGCAGTAGCTATAACCGTCAAAAGCACCTTTATCCCATTGCTCAACGACTTTTTATTCTCACTGCCTGTAAATGAATTATTATTTGTGTACTGCCCTGTGCGTACACTTTTAAATACTTCTTGCTTTTGTGGTTGACTATAGGCAACATTACCCGTATTTTCTGCCGGTCTGTCTTTAACCTCCGGAGCTTTACCTTCTACACTTTCACCAATGCTTTCATTACTAGAGCAAGAGTCCTGCAAAACTGCTTCTTCAGATGGTACTTTGTCAACCTTAAAATCCTCTTGCTCTAGAGTATTAAACTTAGCCTCAAAGGAGCTTCCACAGTAAGGGCAGCGCCTAGAATTTGCCGCAACATCCTCACCGCAAAAACTACACTTTTTCTTCAGTAAGTTATCCGTATCCAAAATCCATTCCTCCCAGGTCCAAATATTATAGTATATTTATCTACTCTATAGATAGTTTAGGTTGAATTCCAGTCTGGCAAGTCTCATCCTTATCAGAATTCATTGCCTGGCTCGAAATCACTATGCTTAAACTTGGTTATCCATAAGTATTCGATATTTTTTGGTAAAATCCTTTATACAGGTATTATCCATCTAATCAAACTGCATACACTCAATATACAATTCATTAAATTCATCCAAAGCTGACAACTCTATATATTTTATGCTATTACGTATTTCTTCAGCCTTTTCCAATGCTTTTGAAGAAAGAAGTGCTTCTATAGCGCCAGCCCCCGCTGCATTTCCTACAGACTTTATCTTTCCCCTAAGCCCGTCGGGAATAAGACCTATCTTTAAAGCACTTTCTATATTTATATAGCTACCGAAGCCACCTGCAAGATACACATTTTCAATATCTTCAATATCTATACCCGCCTGCTTTATAAGTACGGCTATACCTGCTGCAATTGCTGCTTTGGCATTTTGGAGTTCTCTTACATCCTTTTGAGTTATAGCTATATCAGTATCAGCATTACACTGCTCACTTTTCTCAATTAAAAAAGAATTTTTGCCATCCAGGTCAATCAACCGATTTCGCATTTCTTCCGATCGGTAAACCTCACTCTCTTCTCTTCCAGCGATTCTCCCGGTTTCATCAATTATTCCTTCGGAAATCATCCCTGCTATAGCATCTACTATTCCTGAGCCGCAGATCCCGATAGCATTTTCCTTCCCAATGGTGCTATAGCCAAAATCTGGACTAAACCGTACGCTATCAATAGCGCCGATCACCCCACCTACTCCGTTTCTGATAT
This sequence comes from Clostridia bacterium, assembly GCA_026416815.1. Lineage (GTDB taxonomy): Bacteria > Bacillota > Clostridia > Acetivibrionales > DSM-2933 > SKW257. The sequence goes on from JAOAEJ010000084.1 coordinate 31,883, forward strand.
TTGCTCCCTCAAAAGCAGGCCCTGCAGCAGTTGAGCAAGCATACATCCATTTACTATTACCCAGTACAATCTCACCGTTGGTTCCTATATCTATCAGAAGCGTTATCCTATCATCTCTGTACATACCGCATGACATTACTGCGGCTACAGTATCAGCTCCCACATAAGCCGATACTGACGGTAGGATTAGCGCATACCCATAAGGGCTAATCTCTATACCAAGCTCATCTGCTTTAAATTTATGCAGCGAAGTGGTTACAGGAATAAAAGGAGAAACCGCTATATTCTGCGCCGGAACTTTCATCAAAAAGTGAAGCATAGTAGTGTTACCTACAAACACTACTGAATAAATACTCCCTTTTGATATACCGTTATTTGTTTCAAAGTGTTTTATTATATCATTGATACCTTGAATAATTTCATTATTCATTTCATCCAATCCACCTTGGTTGTCGGATGTGTATGCTATTCTTGAAATTACATCGGCACCATACTTCTTTTGGGGGTTTAACACCGAATATACATCTACCTTCTTACCGGTTACCATATCATAAAGGTAAGCTGCGATAGTGGTAGTTCCAATATCTATTGCAATCCCGTATATACTCCCCGTGGTGTCTCCTGCTTCGATGCCGATAACTTTCTTTTCCATACATACAAGAGTAACCTTAAAATTATCCTCACGTAAGTTTTCCGGTAAAGCCCTGAGTACATTTAAGGAGTTTATTGCCTTTGGCTTTTTAAATAGCTGTGCCAAACGCTCAACATCAGAACGCTGGTCCTCAGCCCCTGGAACATCCAGTGACTCAAAACGCTTGGCTATAAGAGGCTCAAATTGAATCTCTCTCTCACTAACTTCAGTCAATATATTTGCTTTATCTTCGGATTTATCAAGGTAGACGTCTATATCCGAGGCTATCTTATTGTAGCAAGCCAGCCTGTACCCCTTGTCTAACGACTTATTGCCCAGTAAGCTTTTCTCCTTGTTCGAAGGTTCCTTTACAAGTCCGTTTACTCTGACCTTACATTTACCGCAGGTCCCTCTCCCACCACATGGAGCACTAACATCAATAGAGTTTTTTCTAAAAAAACTTAAGAGATTTGTACCCGATTCCACCTTCTTTTCTGTTACCTTGCCTTTTTTGTGTACCCTTACTGTATATTCCACCATTAACCTCCTCCCACATACAATAAATGCATTTCCAATTCAATCAACCTTATGCTACTCAAGAGGCTTATACTGTTCTATCTCCGCATCTCCAAAGGTCCCCATCTGTGTATATGTTGCCATCGCTGCGTCTATTATATGAAAGGCAAGAGCTGCTCCTGTACCTTCTCCAAGGCGCATTTCGAGGTTTAACATAGGTTCAAAGCCAAGGGCCTCCATTATTAATTTACTTCCCGGTTCAGCAGAACCATGAGAAGGAAATATAAAATCTTTAACCTCAGGTTTTATTTTTATAGCCACAAGAGCTGCTGCTGAAGAAATAAAGCCATCAATCAATATAGGTATCCTGTGGGCAGCTGCCCCGATAAAGCAGCCTGCAAGGCCGGCGATATCAAAGCCTCCCAGCTTTGACAAAACATCTAACGGATCGTTTGGATCGGGCTTGTTTATATCAATTGCTTGTTTTACTACACTTACCTTTTTATCCAGCCCTTCTTTTGATAAGCCTGCGCCCTTTCCTACCATGTCTTCTACTCCATTTCCTGTTAGAACTGCAGCTACCGCACTACTTGTAGTAGTATTTGCAACGCCCATTTCTCCTGTACCCAGAAGATTTATACCTCTATTTTTCAATTCTCCTACTATCTCAATACCGATTTCTATAGCCCTTATAGCTTCTTCTCTGGTCATTGCCGGGCCTAGTGCAATGTTCCATGTGCCGTTTCTTATCTTCCTATTTATGATTCCCTCACAATTAAGTTCATCATCCACTCCAATATCAACTACCACTATTTCAGCACCGGAATGTCTTGTTAATACATTAATGCCGGTAAAGCCCTTCATAAAATTTCTTGTAACTGTGGCAGTAACGCTTTTAGGACATGAACTGACCCCTTCCTCTACAACACCATTGTCTGCACACATAATAACAACCGCTTTTTTGTCAACCCTTGGAAATGCCTCGCCGGTAATTCCAACCAACTGTTTTACTATATCCTCAAGCTTTCCCAGACTCCCTAGTGGCTTTGTAAGACTGTCCAATCTCGCCTGTGCTCTGTCCATTAAATCTGTATTTAATCCTTTGATAGAATCAATAGTCTCGCGGTACATTACTATTCCCCCTACACTTATGTATTATTGTATGTAAAAAACTTCTTTAATTTCTTACTATCCTATCATAATTATATAGGTTATATAAAGTATATGTAGTTAACTTTCATCAAAATCATGTATCGTTAATTTACTTGTATAACAATATATATACCTTTAAACCGGAAATTTAATCTTTAATTATTGAAAATAAAAAAACACCGCATTATTCTGCGATGTTTTAGTTTCAACGGAGTATGTAATGCTTACTCCTCTGTTCTTTCCTCCGTAACTTCTTCAGCCTTTTCGTCCAGCTTAGTACCACACTGTGAGCAATAAAGCGCAGCTGCTTGGTTTGCTGAATTACATGAAGTACATACCTTGCCGGCCGCCTGTGCTTCATCTGCACTCGGCTCCTCTACAGGAGGCTCCGGTATCACCTGTTTGGCACCACATTTATGGCAGAAAGCCATTTCGGGCTCAAGCTCTGCAGTGCACTCAGGGCAAACTTTAACTTTTCTTAAGTCGAGTATTTTTTGTTTAATTTCTTCAATGTTTTGTTCAAAAAGCTTAATATCCTCACAGAATCCCTTTACTTCGTCGGCAACTGCTTCACCTTCGGCAAATTTTAAATATACAATTTTACCGATTTCAGCATAAGCTTTTTCTATCTTATCTTCCTCAGTATTTATAGCCATTGTGAGTTTAGTTACCTCTACAATATCACTGGACTTTTTCGCTGCTGCCCTCGCTGTTTCTGTTACTCTCTTTGTCAAATTTTCAAAAAGTGTCATGAAAATCCTCTCCTTTTATACTACTCAAATAAATATTCTCTACAATTTATATTTTACAACACAATATTAATATTTTCAATATACAAATTAATATTTTTAATAATTTTATTTATATTTTTAATTTTACCTTTAATACAATTAATTATACATATTAAAGGGACTATTTATACTATTATATTCCTACTAATAGCATGCTATCCAAAAAAGTAGAATACTTTTTAACTTCAATAATATAGTAGAGCACGGTTTCTACAAAAAAGACAGACCCTGCAAAGATATAATTCTTTACAAGGTCTGCAGTTCAGATTTTTCATATTTTATAATGTTTTTGGAATAACTCTTTTCCATCCTGATTTTTAAATATAAAAAGCAATTCACCATTGACAGGAAACGCCTTCCTATCTATTCTAATCACATCTATAGGATGATATCGCGTATGTGATTGCTCTAATGGGGTTTTCTCACTTTTATCTTCCGGGCTGTTTACACCGACTTTTATCTCAACCACGCTGCCCCTCTGGGCGATATCAAAGAATTTAATCCTATATTCAGGGGAGTTGACTTGTCCCATGTCTGCGTAAAATAAAATAAATCTATTAAAGTCTACATTTGTAATACCCAAGGTGCTTAAAATAGATGTGTCATTATTAAAAACAAATTCGCTCTTATCCCCAAAAATTTCAAACTTCATTTTCTCAGGATAATCGGGTAGCTGCCACTTATCCCTTAATGCCTCTCTATATTCTCCGGTAAACTTATGCTGGTAATGCGAATACCATTCAAAGTTAATTCTATATATCTGGTTTATTGCCGCCAAGGAATAAACTGAGCATAATGCCATAATGCCAGCTATAACAAGTAAAGCCAAATGTGTTTTTTTCACTTCCATCACCTACACTATAGATAAATCAGTGTAAACTTAATATTATTCAGTTAGGCAATCCATTCTGCTAAGATGAGATTTCCCTGACTAGATAATAATACTTTTACAGTAACTTATCTCTATTAAGAACTATATAAATTGCAAGAAAGAATCTACAACTAAGTTCTCCCTAAATCTTTTTTGCAATTTGTTACCTTAAGTTATATTGCGATAATCAAAATTTTCCTTGCTATATCATTATCGCAAATTATATCCCTAAAACAATCTTTTTCATTATAACACAATTGTTTACAGTAGGATGCAGGAAGTATAAAAATTTTTATATTTCTGTTGAAGGAATAGTAACTTCAAAACATAATTAACTATTTCTTCAACAGAAACCATAGTATGAAGTATGCCCAGAATAATGTAATATGTAGTATAGATGATTCGCTATAAGCCATCTATACTAGTGCTTTTTAACATTACCAATTTCTATAGATAGTTTAGGTAGAAAGTGATTTTATCCAGCTAAGCAAATCGCACTTATCACAGCTCATTATCTGGCTGGAAATCACTAAGTTCAACCTAAACTATCTGTATTGATTCTAATGTTAAAAATGCACTTCCTTGATTGCTGTGCCTTGCTGCTACAAACTAATTCTATTACAAGGCGCTAGTGAAGAATGTTTTTTTCCACCGGCATTAAATCAATGTGCTGAATTTCTTTATTTACAGGCTCTCTCTGTAGTTCCTTTATCATGACCTTTATTGGAGTGCCGTCAAAATCCAAATTCAAAAACACCTCTGTCCCATACCTTCCTACTATATGCCTTATCTGCTCCTCTTCTACTGCAATAGGAATACTGCTCCCGTCATTATATAAAACTCCGGGGATAAATCCTTCATTTTTCAGCTTCCTAACTGCACCTTTACCTAGTACTTCTCTCTTTTCAACATTCAGATCATACGCTTCCATTAAGAAACAACTCCTTTTAATTATAATGCATACCAACATATAACATAAAAAGTATCTCCCAATAGATAACGATTAATACAGAAAATACAAACGCTTTCTTATAAAAGCCTCTAGCATGCAGTCTCCGGTATCTCCTGATAGAAAAGATACAGAATCCCTTTTATTATATCATTGTGGTTTTCCATTGTTACAGGGTGCAAATCTCCGTCATCTACCTGTATGCACATTGACAGTTTGTATTTGTCTATATTGTCCATAACCACACTAATCATATCAATTGCATCCAGCGGCTTGTTATAAATGTAAATCCACTTCCATACATCCTCATCCATTCTGACTTCTTTTTCATAGTACTTCTCCAGGAACCTTTTGATTTCTCCATTCTCGTTAGACCACAGATTTACTGTTATTGCCATTTAATTTTGCCCCCTTGCTTTTATTATGAAATAATGGAATGAGCTGTAGTTATGTTTAACTACATATTACTTGTAACTAAACATATAAGTAGGTTTACATTTTTATATGTAATAATAAACTACAGCTTAAAATCAACTTACCGGGTATATAACTATAATCCCAAACTTTTATATATCTCTGGCAGTATAAACCTATTTCTATCTACAGCTTTAGTTAACATAAATAATATTAGACAAAACTCCTCAAAACCCTTTATGTAATTTATTCATAGTATGTATAAGTTTTAAATTCATGTAAAAGTATTATTGACTCATTTATTTGAAATAATAATACTACTTATTACTTAGTGAAAAGAAACGCTTTTTTACACAATATTATGTAAAATGGAGGGAATTGCAGTTCTACTGCTGAAAAAACTATGAAGACAAAAATTCTATTTAAACACATAGGAGTATTTGCAACAATACTTGCGCTGTCCCTTTCAGGCTGCTCAGGAAGCAAGCAACAGCAACAACCGCAGACACAATCGCTGCAATCGGAGCAGCAATCGGATAAAGTACCGGAACAATTGTCAGCTATCGAGGATAATATTGAAAACATTTTCAAAACACTTAATGGACCTAATGTACAGACTAAAGAAAAGAAGGCTGATGATCAGGGCAAACAGGAAGACACCGCTAGAAACAAAGAACAGGAAGAAGGACAGGGCGGCGGTAAAAGTCAGGAACAAGGTGGCGGTGAACAAAATGGTGGAGGAGGCGAAGAAGGCGGCCAGGAACAAGGTGGTGAGAAGCAAGGTGGACAAGGCGGTGAAGATCAGGGTGGACAGAAAAATCAAGACAAGCAGCAAACCACACAAAAGCCACAGCCTAAAGACCCTTGGTCTGATGTAAATTTTAATATCAGGAACTTGCACTACCAGTGGAACAGTTATATGCCTACTGCTGTAAAAGCAGGTGCAAACGGGGCTTTAATCGATAACTTCAGCAATGCTTTAAACAGCCTTACAACAACAGCTCTAGGCAAACATAGAAATAACACACTGCTTGCTGCAAGCTACCTTTACGCTTTTGTACCCGATTTATACTCACTTTATAGAACCCAAAGCTCTCCTGAGATTAAAAGAATCAGATACTATACGAGGAATTCAATGTTGAATGCTATGACTGCTAACTGGACTCAAGCAGAGAGCGATATTAATAACCTTAAATCAACTTGGTCCTTATATAAAAATACTCTTGGGAAAGACCAGCAGGAAAACTCAAACAAGTTGGACTTTTCCATTAGTGAGCTTGAAAAAGTTGTTAAAGCCAGAGGCCAAGCACTAACTGAAATAAAAGGAACAGTAGCTATATCAAATATTCAAGATATGGAAAAAGCAATGAAAAAAGCACAGGGACAAGGCGAAGGACAGGCTGGCGGAGCAACCGAAGGCGGTGGCGGTGGCACCCAAACCGGTACAGGACAGGGCGGAGGCACTCAAGGCGGTGGCGGACAATAGTATAGCAGTAATTATCCAATCTCATAAACTTGTATTAAAGTAATAAATATGGGGCTAAAGCGTACTATCATACAAAACTTTAGCCCCATATTAAACATATTTTCTGTCAAAACCTTAACACTGGAAAACTGATGCTGTTATCCAGGAATCTGCTCATTACTCCTTTTCGGTAACGTTACGTGATCACTCTTTTTTTCTACAGCTCTACCACCGAAATAAAAGCCTGTTATGGTAGCTAAAATACCGCCAAACATACTTAGTATAGTTTTTGCAGTTTCCATATTGCTATTATCGTTTTTAAACAGTATGTAGAGCACTGAAATCCCGAGAATTACAAGAACTGTTAAAGTCATCATCACTCTTGCAATTCCCGATATACCGTTTGGGGCTTTTCCTATTCCTCGCAAAAGTTCTGCCAATTCTTCCTTTTCAAGGTTATTGGCGGCTGCTTTTTCGATTATAAGGCTTCTTGCTTTGTTTTGAGACCAGTAGGCAAGAATTATATCAATAATAATTGGTAGAATGGCGAATGCCGCAAGAATAATTGCTATAACCACAAAATTCCAATCCATTTTTTATCCCCTCACCCTTATTTGATTTCCTAATATTTTATATTATACCTCATATAGGCCCTTTTGTAAAAAAAATAAAAGTAGATCTTTATTTCTACTTTTCCAGACTAAAAACAGCTTTGATTTCTCCCACCTTTTCACCGCGGTGATTTAGTATAGGGGGATTCCAGAAATCTTTCACCTTTTCCACCTCTGACTGATCGATTATTCCCATCTGCAGAAGGGTTGCAAAAATAACAGGACCTACAGCTCTGCTATTTCCATCCTCTATCTTAATTGCAATCCCAATAGCTTTTCCTATTATACCTGCACAATATACTCCTTCGGCTCCGGTTTTTCCTATTACCCTATCACCAAAGTTTTTCATTAGTATAGTATCCAGTTTTCCAGTCCCTGCTACCATTTCCGGGTACATAGTCATGGCACTTAGAATATAGTTCTGTGCTTTCCTGTACTTACCATGTAAAAATTCGCTATTACATAGATTTGCATAAGCTACAGCCATATTCTTAATGGGCAAAGCATAGACAGGAACACCGCAGCCATCTATACCCTTCATGATATCATTGGTATCCGCCCTACAGAATTCCGCAATAACCTTTTCCACTTCCTTTTGTACAGAATGCTCCTCCGTTTGGTAGCCCTCTATCGGGAAACCTTTGGCCTCAGAGGCAGCTATTAAACCTATATGCTTACCTGAGCAATTACAGTGTAACTTTGTCGGATTTTTACCGGCTGCTATCAACTCCTTAGCAGCCTCTCTGTTAGTCGGTTCATGTATGCCGCATTCAAGTACTTTCTCTTCAATACCTATCTTTTCCATGGCATTGCGTAGATTGCTTATATGCTCTTTCTCACCACTATGAGATGCTACCATCAAAGCTATTTCCCTTAAATCTAGGTTGTACCTTTCTACACTACCCACTTCAAGGGCAGTTATAGCCTGAAGCGGTTTTGCAGCCGAACGCATATAAGTAAACTTTTCCGGATCCCCTGCGTAAAACAAGATTTGACCATCAGTGTTTATAACAACAACGTCTCCCCGATGTACACTTTCAACAACTTTTCCCCTTGTTACCTCAACCAATTTAACCGACATATTAAAACCTCCCAAGCAGCCAACCACAGCTAAACCTTACGAATAGAGTTAATTTTTTTACTTTATATACCGCAAAAAGCCCTACCTATAAGCAGGGAGACCCTCCCTGGCTTATAGGTAGTTAATTTGTAATACTATATATTATTATTAACTCTCAAAGTTTGCCATCATATGGGCCATCTTTTTTAAATGCTCATGATCCTCTGACAGCAACTTTTTTACAATGCTCAAACTTTCATCATCAAGGTCACCTTTAATAATTTCTTCAACTTTTGCTATTCCTTTATCTTCCCCGTCATACGCCTGTTTTAGAATTTGCAGCGTGTCGTGGTTATTACTTGCATTTTGCACAGCCATCTTCATATCCGCCATCAAGCCCGAGACACCTGTCCCATATTCAGCCTTTCCGCCAAGGGTTTGTATTCGGTCAGCAAGCTCTGAAGCATGCCTTCTATGATCTTTTTGTATATCCTGTAATTCTTTTTTAACTGTCTCATCCTTTAAATCATATATCAATCTCTCATACGCCTCTACGGCCATCTGTTCTCCTTTAAAGACTGCATTAAGCTCATTGATTACCGAATTATCCATAATCTTGCACCAGCCCTTTCATACAATTATCATCGTGTCATTGTTCACTTTTATCATTTCCACTAAATAAATAAAATATAGTTCTTTATCAAATTATTTTGGGTTATAATATTATGTGTTGCATAATAAAGTTTCTCTACATACCGCATTAATAATAAACTCACCTAGTGCTTTTAATATAGATAATTGTTGTAATATTCTTAATTAGTGGAGGGACACTAAAATGTTAAAGTCTATGAATGACATTGTGCAAGCTGTAAAAGGTTCAAAAAAGAAAAGGGTTGCAGTTGCAGTAGCTCAAGACAGCGAAGTGCTACATTCAGTATATGAAGCCTTTAAGCTAGGGCTAATAGATATTAGTCTTGTGGGTGACAAGAAAAAAATCTTTGATATAGCCTCTGAATTAAAAATTGATGTATCCCAGTTTGAAATAATAAAAGAGAACGATTATAGTAAAGCTATACGAATCGCTGTAGATATGGTAAGCAGTGGAAGAGCAGATATCCTTATGAAAGGGATGGTACAAACCGCTGACCTATTAAGGGTAGTTCTTGATAAAGACATTGGCCTTCGTACTAATAGAGTATTAAGCCATGTGGGAGTCCTCGAGATAGAAAATTATCATAAGCTTCTATTTATAACTGACGGAGCATTAAACATAGCTCCAGATCTTAAGCAAAAGGCAGATATAATTCAGAATGCGGTAAATGTAGCCAGCAGCTTAGGAATAGAAAAGCCAAAAGTCGCGATTCTCGCTGCAGTGGAAGTTGTAAACCCATCAATGCAGTGCACTCTGGATGCTGCGGCCCTTTGTAAAATGGCTGACAGAAAACAAATTAAAAACTGTATAGTTGATGGACCTCTTGCTATGGATAACGCTATAAATATAAGTGCAGCAAAGCATAAGGGCATCCAAAGTGAAGTGGCGGGTGACGCTGATATTCTACTGGCTCCGGACATTGAAACAGCAAACATATTATATAAAACATTGGTATTTTTGTGCAAAGCCAGATCCAGCGGTATAATTGTCGGCTCCAAAGCCCCGGTTGTAATAACCTCCAGAGCTGATGATTACATGGCAAAGCTCCACTCGATTGCTCTGGCAGCAGTTGTCAGTTCAGATGGAAGTATATAGAGAGAAGGGTATTTCATGGATACTAAACATAACTTAATCATTATAAATCCCGGTTCTACCTCAACAAAAGTAGCTCATTTTGAGAACCTTAACTGTGTCTCTTCTCGAACACTCCCCCACTCATCGGATGAGTTGGGAAAGTTCGGTTCCATAATAGACCAGTATCCTTTAAGAAAACAAGCTGTTATGGATTACTTATCCAGTGAAAATATACTCATTGAAGAAATTGGCGCAGTTGTAGGAAGAGGCGGACTGCTTAGACCTCTTAAAGGTGGTACTTATACTGTAAATGATCCTATGCTGCATGATCTCAAAACCTGCAGGTACGGCAAACATGCCAGCAACCTTGGAGCTATAATCGCCTTTGAAATAGCTGCTACAATAAAAAAACCGGCATTTATTGTCAACCCTGTAGTTGTGGATGAAATGGAGCCCCTTGCTAGGTATTCAGGATTTCCTGAAATACCTCGAAAAAGTGCTTTTCATGCTTTAAACCAGAAAGCAGTAGCTCTGAAGGCTGCAAGAGATTTAAACAAAAAATATGAAGATATCAATCTGATAATTGCACACATTGGAGGAGGTATCTCGGTAGCAGCCCATAAAAAAGGTAAAGTTATCGATGTAAATAATGGACTTGAGGAAGGCCCTTTTTCACCGGAAAGAGCAGGCGGTGTACCTGTTCTCCAATTGGTAGAAATGTGTTTTTCAGGCGAGTATTCTAAATCCGATATAGAGAAAAAGCTAGTCGGTAAAGGCGGTCTGGTAGCATACCTTGGTACCTCAGACTGTGTACAGATAGAGCATAAAATACTGGACGGAGACAGTCATTCAAAACAGGTCCTTGAAGCTATGGCCTACCAGATTTCAAAGGAAATAGCCTCCTGTAGCGCTGTTTTATTCGGAGATGTAGACAGTATAGTCATAACCGGAGGTGTCTCCCACAGCCGTATGGTTACCGATTGGATAACCGAAAGAGTAAAATTCATTGCTCCTGTCAGAATATATCCCGGAGAAGATGAGATGGCAGCCCTTGCCGAAGGTGCATATAATGTATTGCTGGGTAAAGAGCAGGCACTTCAATATTAAAAAAACTTACTATCAAATATACCTATATAAATTGCAAAAAAGAATCTACAACAAAGTTCTTCCTAAATCTTTTTTGCAATTTGTTACCTTAAGTTATATTGCGATAATTAAATTTTTCCTTTTAATATCATTATTGCAAATTATATAGGAGTAAATTTTTATGAAAGTACTCGGACTAATTGTAGAGTATAATCCGTTCCATAATGGACATTTATACCACCTTGAGCAATCAAAAAAATTAAGCGGTGCCGACTATACCGTCTGTGTAATGAGCGGCAACCTAATACAACGTGGTGAACCTGCCATTGTAAACAAATGGGCAAGAACTAAAATGGCACTATTATCCGGGGCAGACCTCGTAATAGAACTCCCGGTAGTCTACGCAATGTCCAGTGCAGAGTTTTTTGCCTATGGTGCTGTCAAAATATTGGATAGCCTTGGTGTAATAAACAGCATTTGCTTTGGAAGTGAAAACGGTAGAATTGATGAACTGGATATGATTGCTGGTGTGTTATACAAGGAACCGGATGAATACAGATCACTTCTGAAAAATGCTTTGGATAGCGGTGTTTCCTACCCGGCGGCAAGGGAATCTGCCTTACGAAAATACTTAGGTAATACCGCATCCTTTGTATCCGATATTGACAAAATAATAAGCTCATCAAACAACATACTTGGTATAGAATACCTTAAGGCTTTAAAAAAGCTTGAAAGTAAAATTGAGCCTCTTACCATAGGCCGAGTTAACAATTCATATAACACCGAGCAGCTTACAGGCCATATTTCCAGTGCTACTTCCATAAGAAAGTACATATTGGATAATAGCGACTACACTGACGCTGAAACTCTAAAAAACACTTTACCGCAGACAAGTTTTTCAGTATTGGAAGAGGAATTCGAAAGCGGTAGGGGACCTGTTTTTGCTTACCGTTTTCAAGATATCATTTTGGCTGTTTTAAGACAAATAACTACTGAGCAGATTAAAGTATTACCTTATGTCTCAGAAGGCCTTGAAAACAGAATTAAGCACGCTGCAGCTGGTACCGGCAGCTTAAGTGAACTGCTGGAAAGGATAGTAACCAAACGATATACTCGAACAAGAATACAAAGAACACTATTCAGTACTCTTACAGGACTAACAACTCCTGAATTTGAAACATTTAATAAGTACGGAGGACCACAATATATAAGAATACTGGGATTTAATAAAAACGGCAGAAAGCTGCTCTCTCATATAAATAAAAACGCAACACTTCCCGTGATTGTCAAAACCGCAGATTTCAAAACTTCCTGCAATCCCTTGCTTAAAAGGATGTTGGAAATTGAAGCTATATCCACCGACTTATATGTACTTGGATACCAAAATTCCCACTTCAAAAAGGCAGGTCAGGAATTCACTCAGAATATCATACGAATTTAAATGGGATGACCTTTATAGGCCATCCCATCATAAAAATTCTATTCCTCTATTTCAAGGTAGGCAAATTATCTTTCCCTACCCGAACTTGCTTGCTTTGTTTATAAATCAAACAATCCTTCTCTAAACTTCATTATATAATTCATACAGAATTCATCTCTACCTAATAAGGCTTCAGTCGCATACATCATCGACATAAGCTTATTGTCCAGCGGGTCTAATATAGCACCGTCCATTCCGGCAGACATAGCTGCTACCAGAAAAGCTTGATTCATCAGTTTCCTGGCAGGAACTCCGAAAGAAATATTACTAAGCCCACAAGCTATATGGACATCGGGGAATTCACTTTTTACTTTGCGAATAGTCTCAATAGCTACTACCCCATAGTGTGAACCGGTACCAACAGGCCTTACCATTGGGTCTATATATATATCATCAAGTTGAAGGCCTTCCTTTGTCAAGCTCTCGATGAGCCTTTCAGCAATGGTAACCCTTTCGTCTACTGTTTCGGGCATTCCTTCATCATCCATACAAAGAGCTATTATACCTGTTTTATACTGAACAGCTAATGGCATTATAGCCTCGTATCTTTCCTTTTCCCCTGTTATTGAATTGATAATAGGCTTACCGTTTTTATTAGCCTTCAGTGCCCTTTCTACAGCTTCCGCTTTTGGAGAATCTATGGAAAACGGCGCGTCTATCACTTCCTGAACAGTATTTATAAGCCACTCAAGCTTCTCAGGCTCGTCATTTAAGAAAGTTCCGGCGTTTACATCAATAAAGGTCGCTCCGGCTTCATACTGCTTCTTTGCCAGTTCTTGGATAAAAACCGAATCGGAATTTTCAATAGCCGCCCTTATTGACTTTAAGCTGCTGTTAATTTTTTCCCCAACAATAATCATCTTATTCCCTCCAACAATAGGATACCTTTTATATTTCCATTATAATAGGCAGTATCATAGGCTTTCTCTTAGTCTTTTCATACAGATAATCCCTGAGGGTATCCTTAATAACATTCTTCTTTGAAGCCCAATCATTTTTCTTCTTTTCTTCACATTTAGTTAGGGCAGTTTTGGTTACTTCCCTTACCTGCTCCATTAAGTCCTCAGACTCTCTCACGTACACGAACCCTCTTGAGATAATATCGGGACCAGCAACAACACAACCCGACTCTCCTTCAATGGTAAGCACAACAACGATTAAACCGTCCTGGGATAAATGTCTTCTGTCTCTTAAAACAATATTACCGACATCTCCTACACCAAGGCCATCTACAAGCACTTTACCGGAAGTAACACTACCATTGATTTTTGCTGTTTCTCCCGAAATCTCAAGCACCTTTCCTATATCCATAACAAAAATATTTTCGCTTGACATTCCCAGTTTACGAGCCAAATTTGCATGTTGTTTCAAGTGCCTGTGTTCACCGTGAACAGGCATAAAAAATTTAGGCTTAACCAGACTGTGTATCAGCTTCAGTTCCTCTTGGCACGCATGTCCCGAAACATGGATATCTGCAAGAGCCTCATATATTACATCGGCTCCCTTTTTAAACAATTCATTAATCACCCTGGACACAAATTTCTCATTTCCAGGTATAGGGGTAGCCGAAATAATCACCAGATCACCAGGTACGATTTCTACCTTTTTATGCTCTGAAGCAGCCATCCTGGACAAAGCTGACATAGGTTCTCCCTGACTTCCGGTTGTAATTATAACCAACTTATCGGGAGCAATTTTATCAATTTGATCAATGTCTACTATTACTCCTTCGGGAACATGCATATACCCAAGTTCAATAGCAACGTTTACTACATTTATCATACTTCTTCCGCATATAGATATCTTACGCCCAAATTTGACTGCAGCATTTATAACCTGCTGGACTCTATGAACATTTGAAGCAAAAGTAGCTACCAGAATCCTGTTCTTTGCGTTCATAAAAATTTCTTCAAAGGTGTCCCCCACTGTCCTTTCAGACATAGTATAGCCTTCCCGCTCAACATTTGTACTATCGCACATGAGCATCAGAACACCCTTTTTACCCAATTCGGCAAGACGGGCAAGATCCATTGGTTCTCCCTCTATGGGAGTATAGTCAATTTTAAAGTCCCCTGTATGGACAACCACACCGATAGGGGTATGAATAGCCAATGCTACCGAATCTGCTATACTGTGTGAGGAACGTATAAATTCTACTTTAAATAAACCTAAATCAACTATTTGACCCTGCTTTACAATTTCCATGCTAACTTCTGAAAGCATCCCATGCTCTTCCAACTTATTCCTAAGGAGCCCCAAAGTTAGTTTGGTGCCGTAGATAGGGACATTTATTTCCTTCAGCACATAAGGAAGTGCCCCTATGTGATCTTCATGTCCATGGGTAAGGACAATCCCTCTAACCTTTTCTTTATTTTTTACTAAATATGATACATCGGGTATAACCATATCTATACCCAGCATTTCATCCTCCGGGAAAGCCAGACCGCAATCGACGATAATAATATCGTCACCGTATTCAAAAACTGTAATATTTTTCCCGATTTCCTGCAAACCGCCAAGCGGTATAACTCTTAGTTTTTTCTTATTCTTAGACACTATTTAACCTCCGTACCAGTTGTAACAATTATTTCTTCGATTTTTCCATTTTTTACAGATAAGCAACTCTAAAAGAGATTTTTGCCGCTAAGAAATCACCACTACCACAGGCGTTTCCCTACTTGAAAATCACTAAGTTTAACGTTGATTATCTAAAGTTATAGGCCCAATAAATTTAAACACAATAAAAATACAGTTTAAATTTAACAACTCAAAACTGTTTTATCTTAAAAAGCTAAATAACAACGTACGTTAAGCAAATATTTTAATAAGCTCTTGCACATCGCCCCCACCACGAAGTACAAGTACCTAAATATTATACCTAAGCGCAATGAACTGAATAACTTAGTTCCGGCATTTAGCGTTTAATTTACCTTCCGGTCAAACGCAAATATATGAAACATTGCCTTACCAGTTAACTAATTTAACTTGTTATTATTATAGCTGTTTAAATTCTAAACCGCTCCAAATACAACTTATATATTATAACATATTTCCATCAAATATAAATAGTAATTTATCAGTTTAGTAGATAAGTACAGGTACTAAAATAGTACCTGTACTTATAAAACAGTTATTGTTATACTTTTCGCTTTTATTTTGACCATGAACCTTACTTATAAATCAATAAGTTTGATTTATTAAATTATATCCTGCTAAAATTTCTTTTGTGTTTATTCTATTGTTCTGCTGTTGACCAGGGATCATCAAAACACCCGGCGGCAGCATACTTTAAACATATCATTGTGAAATTTATGCATTATAGACATTTAGCTGTCTCTTAGCAATTTTCAGCTAAGCATCTATATATGTACTAACTCTACAGGTTGCATACAGGTACTAGGTCTTTTATTAATAGAGGCTATCCTATCTACAACATTTTCCAGCTTTTAAGTATTAAGACTTTCTTTAATACTAGGTGTTCTCCAGTTTACCCTTTTGCATTCTTCAACTATTTCTTCATATACATCCATAGTCTGACGCGATATCACATCCCAATTATATATTCTGTGTACTTTATCAAGGGCTCTCCTTTTTATTTCCTCTGCTCTATCGGGATTAAACAATATTTCAAGTATACAATCCGCAAGAGAATTCGCATTACCTGTATAAGATTTCATACCATCCACACCGTGATTAACTATTTCCCCTAATCCTCCGGTATCGGACACAACTATAGGCACATTAGCTACAATTCCTTCTAATGCCACAATACCAAAAGGCTCATAAAGGCTTGGAAATACTGCAATGTCGGCACACTTATACAGCTTTAACAAGTTTTCATCGCTTATATATCCTGTAAAGTAGACTTTATGGGCTATTCCCATTGAGTGAGCCTTCCACCTTAAGAAATCCAGGGAAGGACCCTTTCCTGCTATAACAAATTTCACATCATTATAGTGGTCTGAAACCTTCGGAATAGAGTCTATCAATACTTGAACACCTTTCTCATTAACAAGCCTTCCCACAAAGAAAACTATCTTTTCATTATCATGTGCATAGCTTCTTCTGAATTCATAATCTCTCTCATAACCGTTGAATTTGTTTAAATCCACTCCGTTAGGTATAACACGAAGCTTATCTTCCGGCAGATTAAACACATTTCTTACTTCATTGTTCATATACCAGCTGTTTACAATTACTTTCCACGACTCATATGTAAGCCACCATTCAACATTACTGATATACCCTTGTACATCGTTGTGTATTCCCCAATTCCTTCCATATTCAGTAGCATGTATAGTCGAAACTAAAGGTATGGAATACGAGTGTTTCAATGTCCTTGCAGCAAATGCTACTATCCAGTCATGAGCATGTATTATATCAAATTTGCCTATTTCATTTATAATTTTTATTGAATGCTCTATTAACGCAAAATTAAGCTGCAGCACCCAATCGGTAAAATTATTAGCATTCACATCACAAGTATGAACTCTATGAACAAATACATTTTTGTCTTTTTCAACTTCCTTAGTACCTGGCTCCCAGCACGTGACTACGTGCACTTCATTCCCCCGTTCACCCAGCGTCTGAGCCAAGTCGTGTACAACTCTGGAAATGCCCCCTACTATCCTTGGCGGATACTCCCACGAAAGCATTAATATATGCATAAAAATCTCCTTTCAATACCGAAACTATATGTTGTCTTTGCATTTCCTTAACAAATGTTTACCGTTTAGACAACAATTTATACCTTTACTACCCACTCTTACCTAAAGTCTTTTTCCTATACTGTTAAAAATTCAGGCAGTCTAAATTATATCGAGTCAGCTCATTTACTTCTATATTAATATTCTGCAATTTTTTCTTTTCTTTATGTATCGCAATAAACTTTTTGATTTCATTTCACCAAATCAATTTAAACTATTAAAATCCACGTATATGTAATGGAAATATTATGTTACTATAATCTTCGGCATATTTTTAGAAAATCCTTCTTACTTTGTATAGATTATTAATATATACGCTGAAGTTCTTACTTTCTTTTATCTATTAAAGGATGTTTTATTAGGCCTAATAAACTATACTGCAGACAATAGCCAACGCTAAGAAATGTATCACAAGGCAAGGCTATGAAGCCTTATATAAAGAAAAGATATATTAAGTACCCATTAATATCAAATAAAAAATATATACTACACTAGTAGATTTTCATAATGAGACAAGGTCGGGTAAGCGTATACTGGTTACCCTTATATAATGCTTCCCCAACCAATACTTCTACATTCTTTTTGCACTTTCATAGGCCAGCTCGGAGCGTTCACACTCTTCATCTGTCAAAGTAATCTGAAAGCACAGTGGACTTCCCTTCATCTTTTCTGAGGCATAACACAGTCCATTAGTCCTAATATCAAGAAATGGGTGATCTATCTGTTCAGGATCACCGATTAATATAATCTTTGTTCCAATACCAGCCCGGGTAATTATTCCTTTCACCTGCTTAGGAGTCAAGTTTTGAGCTTCATCAATTATAACCCACTGTTTGACTATAGAGCGGCCTCTAATAAAAGCAATCGCTTCAGTGTTGATAATTTTTCTGTCAAAAAGCTCATCAACCTTATCCTTTAGCTCTTTTTCACTTTTATAGCGTTCATTCTCATCATTATCAATCAGCACCTCAAGATTATCAACTACCGGCCTTAGAAAAGGCGCTATTTTCTCCTGTTCACTTCCCGGCAAAAAGCCTATATCTTCATCCAGCTTGACATTTGGTCTGCATACCAGTATTTTTCTATACAGCCTGCTTTGTTCAATCATAATCTTATGTAGTCCGACCGCTAGTGAATAGAATGTTTTGGCAGTTCCGGCAGGTCCTTTCACTATTACAAGAGGAGCTTTATCTGCGTCTATCATCAAAGCTTCCTGCATAAATTTCTGCCCGGCATTTCTAGGCGTAACCCCAAAGGGATGCTCCTGTAAAAACTTTAGGCTTACTATATCCTTCCCGTTAAACCTTCCAAGAGCAGTCTGCTTGTCGTTATTACATGAATGTATAATCAAAAACTGATTTGCAGTAAGTACAGGACTTTCTTTCTTACTGTAATCAGAAGAAAACGAAAATATATCCCCTACCCCTATTTTCCCATTACTAAAAAATTCACTAAGCTTATCATCAGTTGTGTAAACATCCAGTCTCCCCTTATATTGTTCGTCAAAGCCAGGAACCTGTTCAGCAAAAAAATCTTGAGCAATTACCCCAATAATATCGGCTTTAATCCTCTCAAAAATATCTTTTGTTACTAAAAAAACACTTTCACCTTTATCCAATAAGCCTTTGCAGACCTGTAGAATCCTATTGTCGTTATTACCCGTGTCCCAAGTACTCGGTAATGCTACGTTATTATAGTTCATCTCTATTCTTAAAATACCACCATTGTCCAGCTCAACACCTTCATTCAAATTGCCTTTTGTTCTCAGCCCGTCAACTATTCTTGCTACGTGTCTGGCATTAGCCCCAAGCTCAGAATTATCCTTTTTGAACTTATCCAATTCTTCCAATACAACTTCAGGTATTACTATAATATTATCTCCGAAAGAATATACTGCGAAAGGAGTTTGGAGAAGTACATTGGTATCAAGAACAAAAGTCTTTTTCAATAGATATCTCTCCTATCTATATTTTATTTAGATTGTACTAGACAGATACTCAATTACTTGTAATGAAAATATATGAAAAATTTTCTAAACATATTATACCATATTTTCGTTATATAAGTGAAACAAAAAATCCAAAACCAACCAATGGTTTAATAACTATTTCCATAGCATATTCCCCATGAGGGTATACTTCAAAGCCAACCAACTCCCCTATTTAGCTGCACTTGAGGATTAAATAGCGTGCCATTTATATTGACAATAATATTTCTAACTAGTTATAATAAAGCTAAATATCGTTTAATAATAAACGATTCTCTTTTGTTTACCCGGATAATAAATTTAAAGAGACAAACAAAATTGATGTAGGACTCTATTCCTGAGTCCTACATCAATTTTGTTTTATATCAATCCTTCTCGCTGAAATAAAGTTCATCAAAGCAATTACAGCCCCTCCGATAAAAACGTACTTATATCCGTTTTCTCCACTGCTATACCATATATATCCCCCTAATACAGGTAAAAACATTGATACAATATGGTCTATACTTATTCCTAAAGAAAGAGTAGGCGATACCTCCTCTTGCTCTACCGCAATTTTCTTTATATACGTTGTTCTTGCCATATTTACTGCACTAAGCGATTGGTCCAGCACATAGCAAGCACAAACTAGAATCAAAGCCCACCACCCGGATAAAATATCACTGGCAAAAGCATATCCAAGACATACAAAGAATAGTATTGCAGCCTCTCCTGCTAAAACGTATTTCTCCCCTATTTTATCAATAAGATGTCCGATAAAGGGCTTCACAAAAATACCGAGAACGGAAATTATAAAAAATAGTGTTGTCATTGTCGTAACCTTTTGTTTGAAAACATCTATCAGAACCCACGGTGCAAAAGTAATAAATATTTGCTTTCTGGCACCAAATAATACACACAACCAATAGAACAAACCGTATTCCTTTCTGAATACAAACCTGCTTTTGAGCTTTATGGTTTGCCTTGGATTCATAAATATTAAAAGAATACAAGCAATAAGAAAAGAGACCGCACCCATAGTAAAGGATATGGTAAAATCAATTTTAAAGAATTTGAACAAAACCCATAGCAAAGCACTACCTACAACCAAGGCAGCAGTGTTTGCAGCACTTAGTTGTCCTAGCTTTTTACCCAGCTTACCGTCATTTGCAAAACTCATTCCTATACTGTTTGAAACCGGCATGTACACATGCTGCCCCATGCTGTAAATAAAAATGCAGCTTACTGCTATACCATAATTGGAGGGTATTATCCCCAGCATAAACATACCGAATGCAGCACACAAATTCGCAATAGCTGCAATTCGGATATCTCCAAGAGCATATAAGAAACCTATAACTAAAAACACAAGGAACCCAGGAAGCTCTCTCGGTATTTCCAGTGCGGAACGCTGAAGTATAGCTATATGAAATTTTTCTTTAAGAAAGTTTGAAAGGGTAGCTCCGTCTACACTCTGCCCTATTCCAATAAATACCCCTACAAGAAGAAAAAGCAGGAAGTCTTTATCAGCTCCCACTATTTTGTCAGCTAAACGTTTTATCACAACCATCCCCCCTAAGCTATATAAGCAAAGTCATCTGTTGTCACCAATTCTTTATTCAATATAGCACTATTCCATTCGTAAATCTATAAAAAATTAAGCTTTCATTCCTATACTCCAATAGAACTGCATACCTATAAAGCACCATTTCTTGTTTACTACATTTTTTGGTCGTAAATGACTACATAATTTCAACTTCCATCGTGTTAATATATTATCAGGTAGGTGTTTGTATTGACTACTATTCCTTTTAAAGTAAGGATGCGATGTCTATGAATCAGGAGAATTATATAACTCTTAGGTACCCGGAGTGGTACAAGATCGAAAAAGATACCGAAAAGACTATAAAAAAGCTATCAAGCATTAAAGATCTGGTATTCTATCTTAAAAACCCAGATGAATACATCAGACGTATTGCCATCCTAAGAATCGGAGAGCTTAATCTGAAGGAATCCATTAATTACCTAAAAGAAATACTTGATGATCCCATTGAAACCACTTTGAATAAGGAGCTTGCTGCATGGACAATTAAATCAGTTAGCTTAAAACGAGATGTAGACTTATTTATAAGCAGTAAACTTTTGAGCAAATATTCAGGCAGTGAAAAATACACCGATATATATGGTGTATCAATAATTGATGATCTACCCTCAATTAAGTTCGAATTCAGCTCACAATTAATTGAAAAAGAACTGCATATCGAGGGTGACAGCACACGCCATAGTGAAGACATAAATTTCGATGTGCGTTTTTCCTTTAACGAATGGTTTAGAAACTGGTATGAATCACTAATACCAGTTATAAAAAACATGTTGTGCACGCTTCCCTCAAAGGCCCTTAGCAGCCTAAAAAATTACTTAAAAATGGACTCTATAAAAAAAGTTCCACATAAGCTGGGAGCAATAATTTCAAAGCTATTTATATTGTTCAAATGCAAATTAAAGCCCCACAACAACACTACATGGAGAAAGCAATACAAATACTTCTACAACAACACCAAAGAGAAAACAGGCTTTTTTTCACTTTTAAAAAACCTTGTGCTCTACATTTTTTACTTAATATTTACCCCACTTAGATTAATCATAAGGCATAATAAAGTTGCTTTTACTATGATTATCGCTCTGTATTGCTTTCTGGCATTTACAACTCCAGGTAAAATTATTACTTATAAGCAGATAGGTATGGAACTTACAGATGCACAATCCAACATATATACCTCAAGTAAAGAAATATTGGCATATGCATGGTCAGAATTTATGGATATTACCGGTATAAGTACTGGCACCGGTAATATATCTAGTGATTATGTTGGGGTAGCTCATGAACCACCATCTCCTACCTTGGCAAAAACATATGTAATAACCGCACAAACAGGATTAACCTTAAGGAAGTCTCCTTCTACCGTTGCCGAAAAGGCACAGGATAAAGTCCTTCCCTATAATTCATCAGTTTTATATCTATCAAAATCTCAACGGGACTCTAACGGTAGTGTGTGGTATTTCGTAAAGACAGCTGACGGTAATACCGGATGGGTATATACCAAGTGGCTCAAGGAAACTGGAGGTGAAGAGAATGTACGAAGATAGTCTACTACAAAGGACCAATTTTATAATAGAACTTTTATCGGATTTGAAAGATGTACAAAGTCAACTAATTAACACCTCTTCTGATATAGAGAAGCGCTCAGGCGCGTTCTATGAAAAAACATTTTATGAAACAAAAAACAGTATACAAGCGGAAATTGATAGGTATAAATCTAATATAGAAAAAATCAAACAATTAAATTATGATATCACAGCTAAAATAAATAACTGGTACGAGTTTTCAAGCAGCACAGAGGAATCCCAAAGGATTACTTACCCTATAAGATTTCATTTTAAAAAAAGCGAACTTAAGAAGTCAATTAAGAGTATGAACGAAGCAATTTCAAACCTAGTTATAGAAAATAGGTTTATTAAAGAAAAAATCATCAACTGGGAGCACCAGCTTGAGATAGAAGCTATAATGCAAATAAAGCAGGGTAACAGCTTTCACCAGTATGAAGGTTTATTGAATAAAAAAAGCATGCTTATATCCGAATTAAAGTATCTCATTCCAACGGTACCAGACCTTTGCCCTATTGAATTAGACTTATCAAATCTTGATCAAACAATTGCCCAACTTTCAAAAATACCTGCCGTTTAAACAGCAGGTATTTTTATCATATTACCCCATTACTCTCCGTAGACTACTATAATTTTTATATCAATAAAGTAATATCACAGCCATAATCTCTAAAGGCTCATCTCCTATATTCTCTATCGCATGAGAAGCCCCATCCCCTGTCAGAATAGCGTCTCCAGTGCTTACTTCATATCTTGTTTCACTTTCTTGGACAAGACCCTTTCCCTTAATTATGTAGTATATTTCCTCTTCGTTGACATGTTCGTGCATACCTATAGAACAGCCTGGATTGAGGACTATTTTAGCACATAGTCTTGACTTTCCCTTAAGCTCTTCCTGCTTAAATACATGCGTCAGTTCTACAGTCCCTTTTCCACCTCTCATCTGTTCCCTTATTTCCTTAACCATTTCATCGGCCCTTCTAATCATCATCCCGCCTCCTTAGAAATAATAAAAAATATCTTTTTCTACTAATACTACTTTGTTATTTTGGAATTTATGATGAAGAAATAACAACTCAAAAACGTTGTCGATTATTTCTTCATCGGCAAATTAAGCTTGAAATTTGCCATAATTAAGGTAAATAACAAAGTAGTACTAATCACAGTATAACTAATTATATATTTTAAAAAAGCGAATCTCAACCCCTATGTTCCAGCAACGATTAATAAGTACGTTTTAATACTTAAGTGACTAAAGTTTGTAATGTTAAAAAGCACTAGATGTATATTCAATCTCAAATATTATTTTCAACTTATGAAGGAATTTTATGGTTCAGGGCGAATATAGTACTTATCAATAGCTGTATCCTGCAAAACTGGAGAAAAGCTTTATATGATTACCTAGGGTTTTGAAAATGGCCATTATACCACATAAACTTTTTAAAGAAAGGTGGAGATTTTTATCAAAAACATATCTCCTGCAATAGTTAATTTACTTATTTTTGATGAGGTAACAAAGCTTCAAGGACGTGACCTTGTATTCAATCCTTTTTTCAAGGCTCCGCCCGCTACGCTATCCTTTGTAACATACACTATGGTCGCCAATGTACCTAATGGCGTCAATAACTTCAAGTTTAAGCTGACCAACCCCTTAAACGAGGTTATCCATGAAACAAGCCTAAATGCTGTAGAAGTAAAGGATAACGCATTCTATAATGTAATGATTTGGAATAATGTTCATTTTTCCATGCTTGGGGAACATACAATAACGTTTTATCTTTCTACAGACGACGGATTTGAGCCAACAGGCAGCAATATAATAATTATAGATAATCCTCCACAAGCATAAATCTACCAGTTTTCACGTTTATTTCTTGTTTAATAATATGTTTTATTGGAAAAATAAATATTAAAGAGTTCATATAATTTGACTAAGAATACTTTAGCTTATGACTCTTTATACAGCCAGTAAGGCTTTTTCCATAAAATTTAAGTCCTCGATGTAGAATATACTTCGAGGACATTATTGTTTTGGAGGATTATAATGGATGCTGTAATTCATGCTTTCCACAGAAAGACGGAATCAATATGCCCAATCTGTAATGCACCTATGTATATGGTACACTGGCATAATAACACCCGCAGCCTGATGTGCCTGAAATGCCACTTTGGGTTCAACTATAAGGACTAGAAAAGCACCTGGTTCTCTCCCAGAACGTAAAAAAACCTTGTAACAAAGTTACAAGGTTTTTTGGCTGCGGGACTAGGATTCGAACCCAGACAGAATGAGCCAGAGTCATTAGTGCTACCCTTACACAATCCCGCAACGCTTTCAACATGATGTATTATAGCACAGCTGATTTTATTGTGCAAGAGTTTTTTTGTATGAAATTTATACTATTTAATAAATTTTATAATTCAACGAACTCTTCGAAGTTGATACCTTTTTCTTTACAAAACCTCAAAAGTGCTCCAACTATTTTCTTGCCTCCCCCAACACCGGTATTAACGAAACGGTGTATATGGGAAGTATCAACCCCTAATTCTCTACCAAACCTGCTATAGTTTCCTGCACAATATGTGTTAATTAAATCCATTACTTTTGAACGATCTACTCTCATCTTGATACACACTCCCTAGAATATTTGTTTTTTATCTCTCTTTTCTAAACATAACAATTTAAACTCTATCTATATATTGGCTTAAATTGTTTTTACTCCGCTGCTTGTCCGGCTTTATCATTTAAGCAAATGTTCATCACAAACGTTTGCATTACTACTAGCGGAATATTTAATTGGTTCTTAAATCACGAAGGTCTTACAACAATAGGTATTTCTTATGTTCCCAAGCAATACCCGCACCCCGTTTATTCCTTGATACTATTGCACACAAGCAATGGCTAAATTTAAACAATAATTTTGTAATACTATGTACAATATAAATCCCCCTAAAATACAAATTACTACATTTCTTTTTTAAATCTCTCTGTTTACTTCCCCTAAATCTCAAGTAACATTTCTCTTTAAATCTCTCTGTTTACTTCCCCTAAATCTCAAGTAACATTTCTCTTTAATTCTCTCTGTTTACTTCCCCTAAATCTCAAGTAACATTTCTCTTTAATTCTCTCTGTTTACTTCCCCTAAATCTCAAGTAACATTTCTTTTTAATTCTCTCTATTTACTTCCCCTAAATCTCAAGTAACATTTCTCTTTAATTCTCTTTGTTTACTTCCCCTAAATCTCAAGTAACATTTCTCTTTAATTCTCTAATTTATCTCTCTGTGTTAACCAACATCTCCCTGCGTTTCCTTAGCCATTTTTCAAACCATTGCTTGTGTGCAATATTATTTTACCATTTATTGCGTCCACATGCAATATTTTTACAAAATTTTTTTAAATCATTGCATGTACGCAATAAAAGTTATAAAATGTATATGTATAGTAAGTTTATGTATTTTTACTATGTAAAAAGTCTGTCACTATGATAAAGATAGTTTACTGGAAACCTAGTAACTTCTATTTAGGCAATGAGCTGCAGCAAGTGCGTTTTCTCTAACTGGATAAAATCACTTTCACAGTAAACTATCTATCTATGGATTACTCGGGAGAATACTTAGAAATATAATATTTTATCAAGGGGTATAATTAATGGCAAATGACTACAGCAAACTTATTGAATTATTATCTAAATGTAAAGGTAATCGCTCCCTCAATAAATTTGCCGAGGAATGCGGGGTTGATGCCGGACACCTATCCAGGATTATGCGTGGAATAATGGTAAATCCCCCCAACCCTGATACTCTTAGAAAAATAGCAGAAAATGCGCATAATGGCATAACTTTTGAGGAGTTGATGTTGGCTGCAGGCTATCTAGAGAAGAAATTTGTCGGGAGCAGCCTTGCTTTATTGCGCGGAAAAAGGACTTACGATGAACTCTCTAAATTTATAAAAGGAAAAGTAGGTATAAGCCTTAGCCCCTGGCTGCTTGAAAGATACGAAAAAGAACTGGAACAGCCCGACGAAGCGATTATTGAATATCTAGCCACTGCGGAAAATATGGAGGCGGAGTTTTTTTACCAAGTAAATAATGAAAGTACTATGGAGATAATGAAGGTTAAAGAAGCTCCGGCAGATACTAAGTATTCCTTTATGAGTAAGGAAGTAGAGGATTGGGTTATGAACTCCGAGAACTACCCTTATATTGAGTTTATATATAATGCATATAAGGCAGGTATACCAAAGGAGTTATTAAATAAGGCTGAAATATCAATAAAGATAAAATAAAAAAATGAAGAGACTCGAAAGTCTCTTCATTTTTTTAGGCATTTCGGCGTTTTAGGCTGGTATAAGAATAACCAACAAGCTGTACTGGCCGAAATGAGCGCTATAAAAGCCGCTAGTGCACCAATTAGAGTATAGACTTTTTTCATACTATCACTCCTTCTATGGTTCTTCGTATAATTTATTTACGTGTTTATTTATGTCCGTTAGTACAAGCTCAATTTTTTCAAACTTCCTGTTACTAGCATAAGCCTCCAATATGCTAGTTAATGTTTTTAATCTTTCTTTAGTCAAAGCTCTCTCATATGATTCTTTGCTTGTTATATGATATACAGCTACCCATAGCAGTGCCAAATTAAGAATTGGAAAAGTTAAAATTGTTTCAATTATTATTAATTGGGTTGTAAAAGATAAGTTGGCTAGTATCTTATCAAACGCTATAAACTTGCACATTATACATATAAATACTAGGTTTAATATAATAGTTAAAACCGTTGCTGAAGTCAATGTTTTACTTTTTGCTATTGTCTTAATAAAGTTAACCTTTAGATAGTTACCTTTTTTAATCAGTACATATAAAATTAAAGAAAATTCTACAACCCTTTCAGGGATTTTCAAAATAAAACTTTGTAGACCAAGTACATCTAATTCGTTCATGTTGGTATTTGTAGCATAAAAAATTATAGGTATATAGGAAAACTGGATTATAGACATAACTACAAACCCCAGCATAACACTTACTAACATTTTCAGCATGTCCTTAACTGCAATTATCTTATATGCTATAGACATCAAAAAAGTCACTGTTACAACTCCAATTAGAAGCATATAGGTATCTAATCCTTTATAGAAAGTAATTAAAATATTAGATAGTATAGCTCCTCCTAAAACTGGAATAGTAAGCTTTATAATATTTCTAAAGTTAAATCTTAACAAATCAAAACGTCTTAAAAGTATAAGGGTAAATGCAACAAGAAAAACTTGTTCAGGAACAGATACAATAAATATATTAGCCACTATTTTTAATATAGTGTTCATATCTAACTCGGAAAGAAACATCGTATTTTGACCTCCAAACTCCTCCAACTATGGCTAGCAAAAACGATTACTATAGATAACACATCTACTTATATATCAAGCTTAATAATATTTGAATTACAATGAATTGACCAAAGTTGTTGTTTAGTATTTATACATTTTGAACAAATCTTTAAAGTAAAAATTTAAATTTTTCAATGATATTTTACAAATTTATAATAACATGTTTTTACAATAAAAACAATATATTTGGGCATTTTTATGTTATTCGACTTTATTCTTCAGAATATTTATCCAGTAACTGTTTTTTTAGCTGTTATGTCCCCGTTTTATTGGGTATAAATTGTATATCCTTGAATGGTAAGAGTTAATTATTGAACTTATTTATAATAGGAGGTAACACAATGAAACCCGAAATCGGAAAAGCTGCTCCTGACTTTGATTTACCGTCAAATAAGGGGTATAATATTACCCTTGATTCCCTTAAGGGTAAAAAGATTATTTTATATTTCTATCCTAAAGATAATACCCCGGGTTGTACAAAAGAGGCTTGTGCCTTTAGAGATATATTCTCCGAGTTTACTGAAAGGGGTATCGAAGTTATCGGTATAAGTAAAGATAGTATAAAGTCTCATGATAAGTTTGCAGTAAAGCATAGCCTTCCCTTTACCCTACTGTCCGATACTGATGGAACTACTGTTGAAAAGTATGGGGTGTGGGTTGAAAAGAAGCTTTATGGAAGAAAGTATATGGGGATTGAAAGAAGTACCTTTTTGATAGATGAGAACGGTCTTCTCGAAAAAATATGGGAGAACGTCTCACCTGATAAGCATATAGGCCAAATATTATCACATATAAATAATACATAAATGCTAGGAGGGATTTTATGAAGGCTAATGATTTATTGGTTTCTAATCTTCACATCTCTGAGGATGAATACAGCTACAGGGGAATATTTACCCTTTCTGCTGGAGATAAAGCATTGAGCATTGAACTGTCGGATATGGATAATAGTTCTATAATACAAGAGATAAGAAGCTTTTTCTCACTGGAGAATTCAAACAATGAAATCAGAGAAACTATCATGAATCAATTAGTTGAAAAGGCAGCATTATCCTCCAAAACAACTGAGGGTAAAAAATACCAAGAGGAAAAAGGCATAAATGCCGATAAAGCAGCTGGGTCTCTTGATATAGCTTAAGTACTACCGCTTGTAAGTTAAAGCAGCTTGATATAGCTGCTTTTCTATTTTCTGAGGTTCTATAGGTAAATTAGTTTAATTGGTTTGATATGGAGCTAGTATGTTTTATATAAATTTTCCATACCAGTAGCATTTAAAATAAAAGAGGCCGGTAAGAGAGCCAAATAATATGGATTTGGCTCTCTTACCGGCTTTGAGGGCAATTTTTGTTGGGAATTTATAGCAATACCTACTTTGATTTCAT
The DNA here is from genome assembly GCA_026416815.1 of Clostridia bacterium. GTDB lineage: Bacteria > Bacillota > Clostridia > Acetivibrionales > DSM-2933 > SKW257. Next base: position 61,235 of record JAOAEJ010000084.1, read on the forward strand.
TCTTAATCTTCTAAATTTTGAGTTGATTTACCATGTTTTTTACTTTCTTTCTTTTCAAGTCTTTCTTTGGCTTTTTCATACTTTTCATTTATCTTAGCTTCCTTTTTTGCCTTTTGTTGTTCTAATTTTTCTTTGCGCTTTTCAGCTTTGTCAGCTTCTTTTTGAAGCTTTTCCTTTGCCTTTTCACTTATACTTTTATCTTCCTCTTTATCTCCATCTTCTATATCTTTAGTTATTTGTTCTTTATACGCTTCTACCTCATCCTTTATTTTCTCTGCATTTTCCTTGGCTTGTTCAGCTTGCTGCAACTGCTCCTGAGCGGTCTTAATTTTAGCCTCATCACCTACTGCTTGTGCTGCTTTTAACTCGGTTTTTGCCTGGCTGAATTCAGCTTTTGCCTGAGAAAACTCTTTTTTTGCTTGTACAAACGTCTGTACAGCCAGGGTTTTCTTTACTGTTTCGGTTACGGCGGTTTTCAAGACTTCAGCCGATTCCTGCGGAACTACTCCGGTTGCTTTTATCACCAGTTTATCCGCAGTTAACTCCACTATTCTTATATCATCAAGAATAGGGTTTACATCTTTACCGTCTTCCGCTGCCTCCTTGATTTTTTCATTGGCTTTTTCAACTGTCACTATATAAGCTTTCATAACCTTTTCAACCAATTGCTGTTTATTTTTTTCTGTCATGATCGCGGCCTCCGCAAGCCTTTCATTAGCTAGGCTTACCAATAATTCTGCTTTGCCTTCCGGTGAGAAAGTTATACTAACCTGAATGCTTTCAACAAGACGTTTGAGAGGATATAATAAATTATCGGGAGTTATACTCACCTGAGGTTGTGTATTTCCTGCTTCCGTAGTATTTGTAAGAGCATTTGTAGTGCCGGGTACACTTGCAGCTTCTGTGATTGCAGGGGTAGCAGATGGTGTTACTGTAGTGTTTGCATTTTGAGTGGTCATTGTTGTACCGGTGTTAGCTGTCGCATTTGTTGTAGGAGTGCTTGCTGTAGTAGTTGCTGATGTTGTTATGTCTGTTGACTGAGTTTGTGCAAAAGCGTATGAAGAACTGATAATTGTTGCGACTGTGACACATAGTAATATTTCAATAAACTTTTTCATATACATCTCCTCCTTTAAGCTTCTCAGACAGGCCTTATCCTTTGACTTAATTTGTTTTGTTTGCTTACACTATATACTTTCGTCTCTATTGATTTTTTTCTGGGGTACTCTATTTAATTTTCGAATAACGGCATTAAAAAGGGATAATCTAATAAGGATAGAACTGAATATCTTTTCAAACGGTTATCGATTTTCCTAGCTGGAAAACACTTTTGTAGTGACTTATATAAAAGTAAGCCGGTATAATTTACAATCCGGCTTATATTTATGTTATAATCTTTTAGGCTTTATTTATTAGTACTACTTTGTTATTTACCTTAATTATAGCAATTCCAAAATAACAAAGCAGTATTAGTGATTGATAAAAATTGCTATATAGTAAACTATTCACTTACTATTTCAAAACAATTACATATGGAGGATTTATGGCAAAGGCTTTTCTAATTAAGGGTAAGGAAAAAAGAGTGGAATACGGTCACCCGTGGATATTTAAAAGTGACATACAGAGTATAGACGGAAGTTTCTCGCCTGGAGATGTTGTTGATGTTTTCAGTTCAAAAAACAGGTTTCTGGGAAGAGGATATATAAATCCCAAATCTCAAATTACAATCCGTATGTTGACCTATGAACAGGAAGATATTAACTATGATTTTTTATATAAGCGTATTCAGTCTGCATGGGAATACCGAAAGAAGGTTGCTGATATAAACAGTTGTAGGGCTGTATTTGCCGAATCGGACTTTTTACCTGCTCTTATAGTTGATAAATTCGGAGACTATCTGGTTATCCAGACCCTTGCTTTAGGTATTGACAGATATAAAGATCAGATTGTAGATATATTGAACGATATAATAAGACCCGCCGGTATTTATGAAAGAAATGACGTTCCGGTAAGGGAGCTGGAAGGACTTGATCAGCGTAAGGGGTTCTTGAAAGGGACTTTTGATACCAAAGTAGAAATGATAGAAAACGGAGTCAAGTTTATCGTTGATGTTGAAAATGGGCAAAAAACCGGCTTCTTTTTGGACCAGAAGGAAAATAGAGCTGCACTTAAGCCTCTTGTTCCGGGTGCAAAGGTTCTGGATTGTTTTTCCCATACAGGGTCTTTTGCTCTTCACGCCGGTAAGTATGGCGCTAAGAGTGTCCTTGGCATTGATATTTCGGAGCATGCGGTTGAATGCGCAAGTTATAATGCCAAAATAAACGGCCTCCAGGATACATGCCGTTTTGAAGCCGCCAATACTTTTGACAAGCTTAGGGAATTTTATGATAATAATGAAACCTTTGATGTAATTATACTTGACCCTCCCGCCTTTACAAAGACCCGAGGAGCTGTGGAAGGGGCTGTCAGAGGCTATAAAGAGATAAATTTGAGGGCAATGAAGATAATAAATAACGGCGGCTTCCTTGTATCCTGTTCATGTTCCCATCATGTAGACTCTGAGCTATTTATGGATATTATATACAATGCAGCTGCAGATGCAAAAAGAAAAATCAGGCTTATTGAATATCGCTCACAGGCAAAAGACCATCCTATCTTGCTGGCAGCGGAAGAAACTGAGTATATTAAATGTGCTGTTTTACAGGTTGTATAAAATATTTTTATAAGAAAAGCTGAAGTGGTCCTTGTAGAGGCTACTTCAGCTTTACCGCATCCTTGTAAAACCTCATCAGGCATCCTGCAGTTGTTTTTTGAGCAAGAGGCAGCGTAAATTTACTGATAGTATGAAAACGTCTGTTATCATCTCGGATATCTTTAAGCTTTGAATATATTCTTATTGCATTACGTGCATTACAGCGTATAGCTTCCCGTATGCTGGCTATATAGTATCCTCCTTTTTCAGCCGATATTAACGGTGTCTGAAGGTATGTTTTCCTTATAAAATTTTCATACTGCCTATGGTCATCCAGGAGGCGAATGTTTGCATGCTGTGGGACAGTCATATCCTGTACAAGGTGAACAGTTGCCCCAAGATAGAATATTGAATTCTCAACATCTCTATCTTTCCAGTACGATAATGACTTATCATAATACTCCAAAGCCAGAGACAAAGCATCCCTATTACCGTATAATCCCTTTTCCCTTACAGGGTTATAAAAATGATTTGCACTTTTTAAATCCTGATCTGCCCAAACTACGCCTGCATTTAGCTCTACAAGATAATCACTGAAAAAATTATGCGCATCTAAGAAGGCATCATTTTTAAGTATCTCGATAGCCTGAATATTTATTAGCTGATGTATTTTGCACTCAGTTTGTATTACAGCCTTTTTAAATGGGTTAATTATACTCATGGTATACCTGAACACTTTGCCATAAGCATTTTCTATAGTACTCGGCATATTAATTACCTCAGTAATATTTTTTATTTTGCTTTGTTAGATTTCCAGTAATATAATGAAACAATCTATAACTTAGGGTGTTTACACTTAAAAATTCTACATTTAGGAACAGTATGAATTGTTAAGCTGGGTTTACATGAACCACTACATCTTCGATATTCTTACATTTTTTAATTCTTTCTTTGATCTGTGCAGCAATATTGTGTCCCTCAAGAACTGTCATACTTCCTAATACCGATACTTTGATTATAATAATATACCCTACGCCTATAGGTTTAGCCTTGACGTCATCTACATGGTCTACGCCCTTAATACTTTCTATTGTTTTTATTACATCTTCCTTTACAGTCTTACTTATGTTGGTATCCATTAATACATAAAATGCACCAGTGAAAATTTTAACAGCTGTAAAGGCAATCCATATAGATATACCGATGCCAACAATACCGTCCACCCAGAAAATTCCCATTGTACCCATCAAAATTCCTAATAAGGTACCGGATGTTATAAACACATCATTTCTATGGTCTTCCGAGTTTGCAATTATAAGCAAGTTTTCTTCCTTACGGCCTGCCTTTCTTGTGTATAAGAATAGCCCTATCTTTAATACAATTGTAATGACAGCTACTACAATCAACCACCAGGAAAAATTAAATGCTTCCCTGTTTAAAATGGCATTAAGTGAACTCCTAAAAGTCTTGTAAGCAACCAATAATAAAGAAAAGCTGATGATCATTGCAAAAATATACTCTGCCTTTCCATGCCCGTAGGGATGGTTTTCATCTTTGGGCTGGCTGGCTATTTTATTTCCTGCCAAGGTCATTGCTGATGCGAATACATCTCCGGCACTGTTGAATCCATCAGCAATCATTGCCTGACTTCTGTTGATAAATCCTACAATCAGTTTCAATACAAGCAGGAAAACATTTGTAATTATTCCCAATATAGCGATTCTTCGAGTTAATTCATATCGGTCCACTGTTAATCACCCGGTTCAATCAGATTCCTGTTATTTAAAATGTCCCAAAAGCAAATTACTAAACGCTTTTTTGATATGCAATAATTTCATAATACAAAAAACCAGCCTAAACATTGGCCGGTCTTATATAATCTTATACTCTATTTAGTTAAGCTTTTGTCAACAATTGTGCTTCCGTATTTTTTTGCAGTTATGAGAAGCTCCTGCATTACTTCATTAGAATAGCCATTTACTATAACCCCGGCTTTACCTCTATAAAGCCTCAACGCTATGTTTAATGCTTCATGATCCTTTGTTTCTATAATAAATGGTTCCCTCATGTATCCCTGTGCAGTGTTAACTACCTGTGCAAGCAATTCCTTGTCACCATCTACCTTGTCCACGTTAATATATATAGCGTCATAGCCCTCACAACCAAGTTCCATAACCTTATCCACTACGTAGTCAACGTTTCCGTTTGATAATTCATTAAATAGGTCATCATCGTTTTCAGCATTTAGTTGTCCGATGTTTAGCTTATCACTTTTTTCAATATTTAGCAGCTTTGTTGCAGAAGTAATTACTTGTTCATACTTTTTCTGTATCTCAGGAACTTCAACACCTTCCAGATTTTGCTTTATAGCCTTGATAAATTCTGGAGTAGTACCACAGCAGCCCCCTACAAGCCTTGCACCGTATTTAACAAACTCTTTTGTTAATTCTGCAAACTTTTCTGCCGATTCCTTGTATATTACCTGTCCGTTAACCAGTTCAGGCAGCCCTGCATTTGGCTTCACACTTAAATATACTCCCCCTGCCTCAGACATTTTTCTTACTATATCCAGTAAGTGTTCCGGCCCTAGTGAACAGTTTGTACCTATCATATCGGCACCAAGAGATTTTAATACAACAGCAGCTATATAAGGATCGGTTCCCATTAGGGTTTTACCGTTAGCCTCAAAAGCAATAGAACATATAACAGGGATATCTACCGTTTCTTTTGCAGCCAGTAAAGCTGCTCTCATTTCTGTAAGGTCGGTAAAGGTTTCAAAATTGATTACATCCGCACCGCCTTCAGCAACAGCTTTTACTTGCTCTTTATAAGCTTGGTATGCAGTTTCGAAGGTTAGCTCTCCTGAGGGTTCAAACAGAATACCTAGAGGTCCTATTGACGCAGCTACATATCCTTTCACTCCCATGACCTCTTTTGCCAACTTTGTACCCCGGTAATTGAGCTCATAGGTTTTATCTCCAAGGTCATACTCTTCAAGCTTAATTCTGCTGCCTTGAAATGTATTGGTTTGTATCACATCAGCTCCGGCTTCTTTATATGAGCTATAAACCGATTTTACTTCCTCAGTATGGTTTATATTCCACTCTTCGGGACACTCTCCGCCTTTCATCCCAAGATTCTGCAGCAGATAACCTTTTGACCCATCGTAAACAAGAACTTTATCTTTAATATCTTTTAAGAAATTGCTCAACTTTTATTCAACTCCCATATGCTTTTTCGTGTAAAAAAAGTGATAATAATCAAATTATTATCACTTTTAAGACTTACTTATATGCTTATATTATATTAATGTGCAAGCTTTGTCAAATATGCTGCTTATTACATGCTATTCTAAGCCTATCTCAGCAATTTGAGCCAAATACCTTGTGTCATTAGCCAGCCTTTATACCCATAACGAGCAAGGTATAGCTATCGCTTACGTTTACTATCCTATTGTACCTTATCTCATACTCCTTTGTATCTCCGTTTGAAAGCGTAATGGTTGCAAAACCAACCATCTCCTCTTTATCCTTATGGACTTTTACTTTAAACCCTTCCTCTTCTATAACCTTACTAATGTTATCATAATAAAATTTACCGTTGTATTCCCTCACAACTTCAAATAATGCTCTTTCATATGCTTCAGCTTGTCTTGACATATTTAACCTCCGTTTTTACTAATTTTTCATTTGTATAAATAGATAACCAAATCACTTTTAGAGTTTGTTATCTACAATAGTACCTTTATATCGTAATTACATAGCTAAATAACTTAAACCCCTTAAGGAGTATATAGTTCTGCGAAGTATGACTAGATTAGGCACTATATAGTTTATTATCTGCTTTTCTTAACAGCGTGATTTATTATACCACAATCAAAACCAAATTCAACATCATTTCCCACCCGTTGGTAAGTATAATGTATAAATTCCAATGCTTTTTAAATGTAATATAAAGTATATAGAAATTAAATACAGGTATCAATCCATCTATTACAGTATTGATACCTGCCTCATATTTCCTGGTGCTATTATTATAGTCAATTATTTTATTAATGTGTTTACTACCCGGATTATAACCGGGCCTATCAAAACTGAAAAGATAGTTGGAAAAATAAACAACACCATAGGAACAAGCATTTTGACAGGAGCTTTCATTGCTTTCTCCTGAGCCCGTTGTCTTCTTTTCTGACGAATTTGTTCCGATTGCAGCCTTAGAACATTACCTATGCTTACCCCAAGCTGATCGGCCTGTATTACTGAACCTATAAATGTAGTCAAATCTTGTACGCTAATCCTGTCTGCCATATCTCTTAGTGCATCTCTTTTTTGCCTTCCTACTTTTATTTCCTGCAGCACGTTATCAAATTCATCGGCAAGGGGACCGGGCATTTTGTCTATTACCTTAGCTAGTGCACCGTCAAATCCCAGCCCCGCCTCAACACTAACGGTCAGAAGATCGAGAACATCGGGAAGCTGCTTTATTATTTGTCTCTGCCTGTCCCCGACCTTTTTGCTTAGTATAAGGTTTGGAATCAGTATACCTACTCCCATTTCAATCACAATAATAAATACTATTGTCCTGATACTGATACCAATGTAGTATCCAAGTGCTGCTGTAATCAACGGCAGACACAGCATTAGCAACACCTGCAGGTTTATCCAGTCCTTCACACTAGTATTAAAAGGTTTACCTGCCATAATAACTTTTTTTTCAAGATTGGATACGAGTTCTTTAGGAGTGATTTTTAGAACAGTCTTGCTTATATCGTCTAGTATGGGTTGTATAATCCTCACAAATAACGGTTGATTCAACTCATCATCCTTGTCTTTAGCAGAATCCTTAGCAATAGAACTGAGCCTTATATTTACAACCATCTTTTTTTTCAATACCGTTGCCAACAATGTGTAAAATATAAAATAGGCTGTTAAAAATACCATAGCCATAACTAAGTACCCAAGCATAGCTTCCACCGCCCCTAAATTTCTATTTTTACAATTTTACTTATGAAATAGATACCTATCAGCTCCATCAAAACGGAGAATATAAGAATAAGTAATCCCAAGGGGTTTGTAATCAGCAATTTTATATGCTCGGGATTAATGACAAATAATATAAGTCCAAGGATAGGGGGTAAAAGGGCTATGATCAATCCCGACATTCTTCCCTGAGCGGTAACGGTCTTTACTTCACCCTTTATTCTGACTCTTTCTCTTATAGTAGATGATATATTATCAAGCACCTCCGCTAGATTTCCTCCTACCTGCCTTTGAATTAAAACCGCAGTAACAACCAGTTCAAGGTCATCGCTGGAAACTCTGCTTACCAGATTTTCCAGGGCTTTTTCGGTGGTTACTCCCAGGTTTACCTCCTTTTGAAGTAGCGCAAACTCTTCTGATATAGGCCCTGTCATTTCTTTTACAACTATATCAACTGATTGGAAAAAGCTATAGCCGGCTTTTAGAGAGTTGGAAATCAGTATTATGGCATCTCCTAGCTGCTCATTTAAATATCTTATCCGCTTCTTTATCTTTGTTTTTAGTATAATTGCAGGGATAAGCCATCCTATAATTGCAGCCCCCAGGGTGTACATCAAGCAGTTTGCAAGTGGTTGTGAACTGCTTAATGAAAATACGAGCAGCCCGAACCCTATAAATAGTATTATGCATATAGTTATATACTCTTCCGCTTTAAGAAGTACGTGTGCCCTATTCAATTGCTGCTGTATGGATTTTTTATAACCATCAAGAATCCTTGCATTCCCTACTGTTTTTGCAATTAAATTTAATCCGGCCTTATACTCCCTTTGTGGTGCTCTTCTCTTTTCTTCCCTTATCTCTTCGACATTTGTGTATCTTCTTAATCGGCTTATTGACTTCTGATTACCTACTAATACTTTTAGTATAGGATATAACAGTAGGGTGACTGTTATAAAAGTAAGTATCATAGTTAACTCCAGCATTTAATATCCCCCCTACCGTTAAGGTGTAAATATATCTGATGGTAGAATTATTCCCGAACGGTCAAACTTCTCCATAAACTTAGGCTTAATGCCTGTAGGAGCAAACTCGCCCATTATTCTTCCCTTTTCGTCCTTACCATACTGTTTGAATATAAAAATATCCTGAAGAGTAATTATATCTCCTTCCATCCCTACCACCTCGGTGATATGGGTAACTCTTCTGCTCCCGTCCTTCAATCTTGACTGCTGTACTATAAGGTCAACTGCTGAGGCTATTTGCTCCCTTATAGCTCTTACAGGAAGCTCCATTCCCGCCATAAGCACCATTGTTTCAAGCCTTGCCAGCATATCCCTTGGAGTATTAGCATGGCCTGTGGTTAGTGAACCGTCATGACCTGTATTCATAGCCTGGAGCATGTCCAGAGCTTCTCCGCTTCGCACCTCTCCTACTACTACCCTGTCCGGCCTCATCCTCAGTGCATTCCTCACCAGGTCCCTTATGGTTATTGCACCCTTCCCCTCTATATTGGGCGGCCTTGTTTCGAGCTTCACAACGTGTTCCTGTCTTAATTGGAGTTCTGCTGCGTCTTCTATTGTTACTATTCTTTCGTCATCGGGTATGAAGGATGAGATAACATTAAGTGTGGTTGTCTTACCGCTTCCTGTACCTCCCGATACTACTATGTTAAGCCTTGCTTCAACACAGGCCTTTAAAAACATTGCTACATTTGGAGTGAAGGTACCAAAGTTTATCAGGTCCTTTACGGTATATGGCTTCTCTGAAAATTTTCTTATGGTTATGGTAGGCCCGTTTAGTGCCAATGGAGGAATCACAGCATTCACACGGGAGCCATTTGGAAGCCTTGCGTCAACCATAGGCGAGCTTTCGTCTATCCTCCTGCCCAGAGGGGCAACTATTTTTTCAATTACATGCATTACGTGCTGGTCATCCTTGAACCTAACATTGCTTAGTACAAGCTTCCCTTTCTTTTCTACGTACACTTGGTGAGGACCATTTACCATAATTTCCGATACGTCAGAATCCTGTATAAGAGGGTTTATCGGCCCAAAGCCGATTGTTTCATCAATTATTTCCGATATTATTTTCTGTCTTTCGTTTTTAGGTATATAGGAGTTTTCTTCATTTAAAAAATTTTCAACAATTGCTGTAATCTCTTTTTCAAGACCTTCCTCTCCGTCACCTTCATCGATGTTTTTGAAGGCCTCGGTTTTTATCTCGTCGAATATTTTATTGTATATTTTTGCCTTTATAGCTGAAAATGGATCTTCCTCCTGAATCTGCTGAGGCTTTTTGACTTTTTGGCTTTTGCTATCTACTACATCGGTATTTTTTTCTTTTTGCAGCCTTTCCAGCAGTGACATAATTATTCCCCCTTATAAGCCATTAAAACTCAACCTAAGCCGAATATTTTTTTGAATGTCATTTTCTCCTTTACAACATCCACTTCTTTTTCATTAGTAAGCTCACTTGCAATAGTAATTAGCGCTTTGGCAACTTTTGTTTCTGTCCTTGTCATTACAAAAGGAAATCCTTTATTGGCGGATGTTATGACAGTCTGGCTATCCTCGGGAACATAAGCCCAAATATTATGCTTTAGCGTATTCTCAAAATCTTTGTACCTGATTCCAAATTGTTCTGATGCTTTATTGAGGATAACGCTGATTTTCTCCTTAGAGTAGCGTAGGGACTCCATTACATCAATTCCCGCCTTTACATTTTTTATAGTCGGTAAGTCAAGAGTTGACAGGAAAAGTATTCTGTCCGATATATCGAGGGATGCAAGTACCGTTTCATGGAAGCTTGCAGATGAATCTACGATTATATAATGATAGTTTTCCTTAAGGGTTTTTATTATCTTCTCTACATGGGATGATGTTATATATTCTGCATACTCAGGCTTTATAGGTGCCGGCAATACCCTTACACCTGAAAAATGTGTAACCAGGTAATCTTCTATCAGGTCTGAGTCAAGCATATTGATTTCTTTTATAAGGTCACTTATGGTATTCTTTACCGATACATTGAGCATTATCGCTACGTCGCCGAATTGTAAATCCAAGTCTATAAGAGCAACTTTTTTCTTGGTAAGTCTTGCTATACTTACGGCTAGATTTGAAGCTATTGTAGTCTTACCTACACCGCCTTTGGTACTGAATACAGTAATTACCTTTGATTTTATCTCTTCCTTTATCTTAGGTATTGAAGAAATTTCCTTCCTTTTTGATTCAACGTCATAGGTTTTTATTATAGTCCTTATAAGGTCATCAGTAGAAAAAGGCTTGTTCAAAAATTCTCTCGCTCCGGCAGACATTGCTTTTTTTAAGTATTCCTGTTCGCTCTGTACCGACATAATAATTACCGTGGTTTCGGGTATGCTTAGAGTAATCTCTTCTGTAGCTCTTATGCCATCCATAACCGGCATGTTTATATCCATCAGTACTATATCCGGCTTTGCTTCCTTGACGATGAAGATTGCCTCTTCACCATTTTCGGCTTCCCCTATAACTTCAATCCTTTTTTCAAAGGACAGTAGAGTTTTTAAATTATTTCTGGTTTCCTCACTATCGTCCACTACAACAACTTTTATTTTTTCCATATAAATTCCCCCTCAAATCGATCACAGCAAAACTACAATTGTGTTTAACTCAAATGTTTGTAAATTTTCTATATTATTTAGGCAATATTGTATAGCCTCTGTTTGGTGCTACATCGTTCCTTATCACGCCCGGAGTATTTACAGTTTTGTTGTCCCCTACTGGTCTTAGGGCAAGACGCACTACTGCAAACTCAGTTGAAAAAACCAGCTTTTCCGCTTCAAAAGGATTGACAGCCAGTGTCACCGTCTTGGGCAGCTCCTCAGCCTTCTTATCTTCCTCTACTATCTGTTCTTGCCCCAGTGCCAGTACCTGAACGTTTTGCAGTATGATTTTTGTTACTCCCGGAAACAAGTACTTATTTGTTTTGTCTTCCAGCTCTTCCTTTTGAAATGTAGCGATAACATCAACAAAATCACCCGGCCTTAAAAGGTTTGCCACTTCAATTTGCTCGTTTACGTTTAAACTTACTGCCCTTTTTCCTTCGGGAATATTATAGGCAAGCGCCAGATTTTTGTCTTCCACCAGCCTATCTCTTAGGATTTGTTCCCCCTCTATGATACGCTCCTTGATACGTTTTCCTACTATGTCTGCCTTATTCATAACCGCCTTAGGGTTTAGATAATCTCTTGTCACCTTAAGCTCTTTTACATCATCTTCTTCAATTTTGTGCTTTGGAGGCAGGGTTTTGGATGCTACATATGTATTTATGTAGTCTACTGATACACTCTGTGTTGTTTGCTTTTTAATAAAGTAATGTATAAAGAAGGTAGTAAATACAGCCATAATTAGTGCCATTAATATAACCTTTTTATTTACCGATTCCATTTTATTTTCCCCCTTATTCCCTGAACTCTGCGGTTCTTTATCTTTTGAAATTAGTGGTATAACCGGACTCCTGATAATCCGAAGTCTGGGATGCCGTCACTTATATCTGAGCTGACAGTGTGCTTAATAAATTTTCCTTCTATAATAACTCTTTCTTTATTAATGCTGCTTTCTTCTATATAAAAAGCTGTAAATCCTAAAACTTTCATAGGCTCTTTACCTGTCAAATCCATACTGTCTACTACCGGGATAATAACTATTCTCGGACAGTTTTCGAGGGTGGCGCCTTTTTCAACAACTGAAGCCTCTTTACATTTACTAATAAGCTTTTGTATACCTTCACTGGTATCGGATAATATGTCTCCTCTCAGTGCATATACTCTGTCACCTACCGTAACTTTTTTTCTATAGCCATATATTATGCTGCTCTTGTAGTTATCTCTTCCTACGTTTAAAGGAGCAATTTGAATTGTATCTTTGCTTGTAGTAATATTATTTGATAGGATATATTTTTTGTTATAAGTAAAGTTTTGTTTCAGAACTGCTATTGGAGCTATTCCTTTGTATGCGCTTACATTTGAAAGCTTCGCCGTTACCCTGGTTGTAATTTGCTTTTCATTGATTCCTATTAGCTTCAAAAATATATACTCAAGCGGTCTACCTATGTATACCGTAATTTCCTTCTTATTGTCCGCGATTTTTACATCAAAATCATTGAGATCATTTACCTCTTTTAACGTTTGTATTCTTACCGTCTCTGCTGCATTAGAGCCACCTTTCACAAGTTCCTGTGCACCTATGTATGCAAGCTCCTCAACTGTTTTTGTCAGCTTAAATCGTTCAATAGCTACATATCCTATATCTGTAATTAAGGCTGCTAGTAAAGCTATTATTAGGGTAGTACAAACTATAACTACCGAAGTGCTGCCTTTTGAACTTCTTATTAATAAACTAAGCGTTGATAGGTTTTCCTTCATCTTAATCACCTCGCAGTTCCCTACTCAACCCTCATTACAGTCCGGGATGTCAATCGTACTGGGTTTGGAACAATTGCACTGATTACAGGGGTAAGCAGGCTATTATCGTACTGAACTGTAACTGTGACCTCATCACCTTTTTTTCTCACCGATTCTGCCGGATATATAGTCACCCTTATCTGTGATTGCTCTAGAGTGGTAGTAGCATTGATGACACTTGAAACTATGTTTGAATCTGTTTTGCCTATAGCTGCACTTCTGGCACCTTCCCTCGAAGCATTGGTTATAACGATATAGTTATTAAATAATAATCCGAAATCTATAATTCCCATTAAGATAAGAACGATTATAGGGAGTATCAGAGCTGTTTCTACTACTGCTTGACCTTTCTTTCCCGGATTAAATTTATCCTTTTGCATGATACTCACTTCCTCTGAATTGATCTATTTGTATAATACTAAAATTGCCCTACCTGAAACCAGATAGGGCAATTTTGTCCCAAGTAGTCGGTCATTAATGTATGTTATTGGCTACGTTTGTAAATAGAGTCGCAATCTTAGGTCCTAATACAACCAGGGCTGCTATTACTGCTACTGCTATAAGAGATATTATCAGCCCATATTCTACCATACCTTGTCCCTTCTTATTGTCCTTTATTGCCTTTAGTATTTTTAGCATATTGCTCTCCACCTTTCACAAAAGAGTGATTAATTTATTCATTTAAAAATTTAGTTCTTGAAGCTCGTTATATACTTATTTTGTCATTTGAAGTCTATCTATAGTTTTTTTCTTGGAGTAAATATATTTCACAACTCAAATGCAGGGGTTTTAACTGAAACATAAGTTTGACTTTTTATACTTTTTCTTTTTAATACTGAAGTCTGCCTTTTTAGAAATTGTTTGATATGTTTGTAAACAGTGTTGCGATCTTAGGTCCTAATACAACCAAGGCTGCTATTACTGCTACTGCAATTAGTGAGATAATGAGTCCGTATTCTACCATACCTTGTCCCTTTTTGTTTTTTAACATTCCTCTTAAAAAGTTTTTATATCCCTTCATCATATAAATTACCTCCTTAAATTTTTTTCCGATTTGTTTTTTATTTTTTGTTTTGTTCCTGTTCTCTGATTTTATTATAAAAAATCTATACGCATTAATCTATGCGCCATTGGCACTCATTTACATAGCACGATGTTCCCACATAAAAAACGGGAAGTAAGTACTTTAAAGTACTTACTTCCCGGGACTTTATTACTAATTCCTGTGCTTATGTTACCAGATATGTAGTTTGCAGTTTCACTGTATCAGCTCTTTAAATTGTGCTTGAATGCGTATATTGCCGCCTGGGTCCTATCGGATACATTCAGTTTCTTGAATATATTGGAAACATGGTTTTTCACCGTTTTCTCACTTATATACAGGTGCTTTGCTATTTCCTTATTTATCATACCCTCTGCTATAAGCTCTAAAACCTCAACTTCTCTGGAGGTAAGAGCATTTTCATCGTTTTTGTCTTTCTCATGGAGCGTTACCCTGTTGAATTCTTTTACAAGCTCCTTGGTCATATTGGGCTGGATATAGGACTGTCCCCTATGAACACTCCTTATTGCTTCAATGAGTACCAGTGGCTCAGCGTCCTTTAAGACATAGCCCTCCGATCCCATTTGTAGTGTTTTGAACAAATATTCCCTGTCCTGATGAATTGTGAGCACTATAATTTTAAACGGATGTGAATCCTGCTTCAATTCTTTTATAGCTTGCAACCCGTTTGTTCCGGGCATATTGATATCCATGAGTATTACATCAGGCTTATGTTCTTTAGCGAGTTTAACTGCCTCATCTCCGTTTGCTGCCTGAGCTATTACAACAATATCGTCCTCTAATTCCAGGATCTGCTTCAACCCTTGCCTTACCATAGAATGGTCATCTGCAATTAACACCCTTATTTTACTCATTTTGGACCCCCTCTTCCTGTATTAAAGGTATCGTTATATTCAGCCTTGTACCTTTACCCTTTTCCGAATTTATTTCAAACTCTCCATTTAAGAGTTCCACCCTTTCTCTCATACTGAAAAGCCCGAATCCACTGTTAATATCATCGCTCTTAACCTTTAAATCTTCTATATTAAATCCCTTTCCATCATCGTATACGTATAGCTTAAGGTATTCATCCAAAAATTCGAGATTTATTATCACGTTTTGAGCGTGAGCATGTTTATTTATATTGCTGATGGCTTCCTGAACAATTCTAAATACCGTCAAAGAGATTACAGGCTTTGTGTCTTCATAAACCCCTCGGGTTTTAAAGGAAACAGCTATACCGGCCTCTTCCTGAAATGTCATAATAAATCTTTGTAGGGTAGGTACCAGTCCCAGGTCATCTAAAGACATAGGCCTAAGGTTATATATTATTTTTCTGACATCCTGAAGGCTTTCCCGTACAATCCGTTTAAGCTGCTGAAGCTCTGCTTTCACCTTGTCCATATCCACGTCAATAAGCCTTTCGCATATTTCAGCTTTCAATACTACATTGGACATGGATTGTGCAGGTCCATCATGTATGTCCCGGGCTACCCGCTGGCGTTCCTCCTCCTGAGCTTTTATAATTCGAAGTCCCAGAAGCTGCCTTTGCTGCATTCCCTCAAGCTGTAAACTTACTTCTTTCAAATCACCGGTCAGGTAACTGAGTGCCACACCTACATGTGCTATAAGGTTGTCTGCTTTCTGAACAGTCTTATAAGACTCCTTAATCCTTACTTCCAAATCATTTCTTCTTTTAATCAGGTGTTGTTCCTGCTCGCGCTTGATTGCTAGCTCTATACGGAGATTATCGGCTTTTTCGTATGCACCCTTAAGCTCTTGCTCGGAATACTTCTCATGATTCCTGTTTACAAGCATAAGCTTACGTTTGCTTTCCTTTAGTTCGTTCTCAATAACCTCTACCGAATCTATTAGCTCTTTAACCTGCTGTTTTAGCTGTTTTAGCTCTTCTTCAAGCTTTTTGCATTCTCTTCTCGCACTTTCAGCAATATCATAAATTTCGCTCTTGCTATTATCTATAGCCTCGATAGTTTTTTTAATGATTTTGTCCAGCTTGGATACATCAAGTTTGAAATTAGCCACACTCTTTACCTTCCTGTCTAAGAAACTTACGTAGTATATTCTACATTAAAGATTATAATTCCTCTTAGTACATTATACCATAGGGTATTTTTTTTGAAAAAAGGTGAAAATTGTTCAAGTAAAATTTTTTTAAAATTATTGTTGACAACTAGCCACTTTGCTCTTATAATATAAAAGTGTTGAAACGAGCTACACAAAAAAACAACGCAAACATGCGCCATTAGCTCAGTTGGTAGAGCAACTGACTCTTAATCAGTGGGCCCTGGGTTCGAGTCCCCGATGGCGCACCAAGTAAAAACCACACGGTTTTGAATATTTAAAACCGTGTGGTTTTTGCTATATACACCTATATACTGCAACGCACTTTTTTTTAATAAATCTCCACAAAATTACACTAAGCCATATGACATTGAAAACCAGGAGTATTTATCAATAAAATCGCTAATAAATTGATAAAAAATCTTTAGAAATGCCTATATATTAGGTTTGAATAATTCTGATT
The DNA here is from genome assembly GCA_026416815.1 of Clostridia bacterium. Lineage (GTDB taxonomy): Bacteria > Bacillota > Clostridia > Acetivibrionales > DSM-2933 > SKW257. Next base: position 77,936 of record JAOAEJ010000084.1, read on the forward strand.
TTTAGACTTATACTCTAAAGGATTTCTTCTCTTTCTACAATATTCCTTACATATAAACCTATATACCGTCCCATAATAATAGCACAGGGTTCGTGATGGTTGAGCCAAGAGTGTTATAAGGTCTTAATCGGCTTTATAATATTCGGTCGAAGGTTAATATCAGGTCTCGTCCTATAGTTGACGCTAAGGCTTGATGTTAGCCGGAGAGAAGAATATTATATGTCCTGTAAGGCTGTATTGCAGTCAAAAGATTGCAGTATGGTCAAAAGGGATATATGATATTCGAGCTAAGATTATCAGGGGTTCCGCAGGCAATACGGTTTCGAAGTAAGGACTTGTAGGTTTGGTTTTTGATGTGCTTTATGTATATCTTTTATCGGGCTTCTTCCTTCCGGCCTTCGATTTCCGCCTTGCTGGAGGTTTGTTGCAGTCGAGAGATTGCAGCAGGCTTCTAAGGTATCCTTGGTAGTCGAGCAAAGGTTGGTGCAGGTTTCGTAATGCTTGTGGACAGTCGGAAGATTGTCTATAGGTATGCAGGGATTTGTATCAGCTGTAGCGTAGATCATCATGAGCTCTTGTTATTTTCATTTTGAATGTAAAAAAGGCTGTAAGTATTTGTAATCTCATCTTTTATAATACCTACAGCCCACTTTTATGTCCTACCACATACCTGCGCCCAACATCAGCTCATTGTATATGTCTTTTAAGTCATTATAGACCTTTAAATCCATGTTATTTTTATCGCCTATAAAATCTCCTAAGTCGGCTAAGTTTGTAATCTCTTTATTATAGCCTGTACCTTTCAGCATGTTGTTTATTTTTTCAAATACTTCTATTCCCATATCATAACCTCCTGAAATATATATAACCATAATTTTTGCAAACTCATTATTTTTATTCAAAATAAGAAGAGCCTTTTTCAGGCCCAATTAAAAAATACTGGAGGTATAAAATCTTTAGGCAGTAATAGTTATTCTATCAGTTTCCAATAATCATAATGACATTCCCAGATATAGTTTTTTCCTTGTATTCTAAATCCGAATATAAACTTATTTTGTTCCTTTTGTAATACTACTCCATGATAAATACTGGGACCGTGTTTTATAGTCGAAAATCTCATAACTGCACCATCCCACAATGGTATAACATCCTATTAGATATATATCCATATAGAAATTGTCCAAATCAACATAATAAAGATAAAATTTTACGATTGATCAGAAACCCTACTTACCAAGCACTGACTTGTGGCAAGCAATATTTGCCTGATTTGATAAAATCATTTTCAACCTAAATTACCTTCCACTAATTTTTAACACAATACTTTATTTAACCAGGATTTGAAAGGTACTTATATTCACCATTATTAAATATAATTTCATCGTTATAAAGCTTCGGATTCATCCCGAAATCACTAAAAAGCTTATGTAATTCCTCTAGAAAGGCATTGTTATTGTAGGCTATAATTAGTGCGTTGCATTGGCTATTAAACGGATTTTTCCTCTTTAATACAGCGAAATAGTCTCCATAAAACTCTTTACCGTCATAGTTCAAGGCTACTGCCCCTGCCTTCACCCCTGCCTCGTTAAGAACCTGTTGCTGCAACTCGCTTACATTCCTGGAATCAATGACATATATAAAGTTCCCCATACTTAAAAGTTCAGGCTTAAGGCTGCTTTCATAGGTAGCGCTATATCTGTAATTCCTAATTCTCTCTTTAAGTGGCTGTTTTAACATGGCCAGAAGCTTATCTGTAAGAGCCTTTTCATCCTGATCAGCAGCATCGTGTATAACCACTGTACATTTCTTTAGATAAATTTGCTTAATTCCCATAAGCGCTTCATCAATTCTTATACGATTGTATAAAGCGTTGAACTCCTCACGTGTTAACTTTGATACTTGACCGGTTGCTTTATTTCCCTCAATGATTATTGAAACTAATGAGTACTTTGGGATATCAAACTTTAGGTTTATGTTATTTACCCGAGTTTCTATATTATTGTTTAGTCCCATAGAATTCTTGTCCACTAACATGCTGAACGCCTTAATATTTTCTGTGTCTATAGTAATTAATTCCTTACCTTGAATGTTGGCCTTTATTATTGCTTTAGCACCTATGCAATCCATACGATCTATCTTTACCCAATAGGACTTGTTATATATTGGTTCATAAGTTGTATATTGCACCTGTACAGGAAATTTATCCTTTTTCTCCCTTATCAGGTGTTTAACCAGCTTCCCTGTGTTAAATATCTCATCAAACTCCTCATGGGTGAAATTATAATAGCCCCAAGTTTTTGCTTTGTTAATCCATTTCGAGACATGCATTGTTGCTGAAACATTCCATGCGAGGTTCTCAATATTGACTAAATGGTAAATTACCGTATTGTCTACATTTTTTAGGAATTCACGATCTGCCTCACCTAATATATATCCCCCGGAGGTATTTGCTACTGCAGTAAATGCTCCAGGCATTATTGCTGCAAGAGCAAAGCCTCTTACTACACCGGCACATGTACCCACCAAATATACTTTATCTTTGCCTATGTTAAGATTTTCTACTATATCACTAATAATATTTATTGTATTTATTTCGTCAATGTATTCTCCTCTTAAATCTCCTCTTCCGCACATACCTACCAATATAGCGTCTTGGAATTGCCTATTGAGTATGAATCCCATGTTTGCAGGATATTTTGAAGATCCATAGCCATACATTAGATAAATTACAACAGGGTACTTTTTGTTAGGCTTATAGCCTTCTGGGAGGTGAATGGTATAGGCTGTAGCTTCTCCGTCTATTTCACTCTTTTTAAACGCCATAAATCTTCTTTTAAAAATATCCGTCGGCATTTTTTTGTTGGAGCTGCTATCAGGGGAATATATATATTTCTCAATTTCAAAAAGATTTTCAAGAATGTATCCGTAAAGCATTCCGTTTATTACTTCGGTAGTTCCTTTAATAACTCCTGTATCAACTTCAGGAATTTCGGTAATTCCCTTAATTATATCAATAATACTTTCATTGCAATCCAACCTTTGTTGTACCCGGTGCATCATTAAATCCCTGTATTCCTCAAAATTGCCTCTGAATACAAACGCCTCTCCAAACCTTTGATTATCTACTCCCTCAGCCTTTATGTACAATACACCATTTATTTCTTTTGCAATATCTAAGACAATTTGTCTTGATGTGGTTGTAAAAATGCTCTGGACTTCTTGTCCTGCGGAATTTAAGACACTAACCTTAATTTTGTCTTCCTGCGAGCTTGTTATATATTTTGGCAGCACCACCAGCCCAGTCTCATGTTGGGGTAGATAAAATGCTCTATCAGGCGCTATATTATAGCTTTTGTCCATGTATTCAAAAACTCGTCTATCAAAAAAGACTTCATGCTTCAGCCTTTTATCCAGCAAGTAATCCAACGGTTTTAGCGAGACGCTAAAATATCTGACATCCATAGCAGTGGGATTACTTTTTAAAAACGCTAATTTCTCTACCAGTACACTATTTTCCCCTTCATTAAATTTAGCTGCAATAGTGTAAGGCTTTTGGTGATAATAATGACTGCTTGTAAAAGCTAACTGTCCATTAATCCACATTCTAATGGGTATAGGCGTGTTTATATACATCAAGATATCCTGCTGCTTTTGGCAATATACGTTACATAGGCAATATATATACCTATCAACTCTCCCGGTAAAAATTTCCCTTTCCGGTGTGTTGGAGCCGAATGTTATGCCGGCGTCAAAAAACCTCCAATTAGCTTCCGCCTCATCTTTGGGCAGAGTATTAATTTCATCACCTGATAGTATTCTTTCGTCTTTACTTATATAAGGATTTAAGCTTGCTATACTATGTTTGTCTGCCAACTCGCTTTTTATAAGCCACCTATTAAGATTAGCAGGCTTGTCTCCAGAAAATGTTATATACTGCGTGCAGTTATTGATTAAACTTTTTAGATAAACATCCATTTCATCCATATTAACAGTCTCCTTTCAATTAGACGGCAGTCATTTTAAATAGGCTGTATAGGTTCTATAGATAACCAAAGTTAAACTTAGTGATTTCCAGTTAGGCAATGAGCTGTGGTAAGTGCGACTTGCCTAACTGGATAAAATCACTTTTAACTTTGGTTATCTATATGTATTGAAAATAAGCTCTTCCTATATTAGTACTACTTTGTTATTTACCTTAACTATGGCAAATTCCAAAATAACAAAGTACTATTACGTTAATTCATATCTTTGTATGTATATAAGACATTATTCTGTTGATAGTCATAAAATTATCAATAGTCATATCCTCTTCGGGAACCTCAATTCCGAATTCTTTTTCGAGACTTACTATCAATTTTATATAGTTATTAGATGTTAATCCGCAGTCTAACAGGTCTTCTTCCATACTTATTTGTTCTGCCGGTACCACATTTCCCAAATTCCGACCCAGTATAAGCCTTACCCTCGCTTCAATATCATTTGACATAATTATCACCTCCATCAAAAATACAAGTAATGTGTGGAATATTTCATTTGGATTTACAAAATTATTTGCTATGCATACCTAAAGAGGACTCCAGTCAAAGGAGGAAGTTCAATGCTTAAAGCTCCTTTGTCTATGTGTATTTCCATCCCGGTTATACAATCAACCGCAGTTGAAAACTCCCGGTGTAGTTGAACTTTTTGCGGTAACCTGCTGTTATTTACAAGTACGTCCATTACCTCATTTTCATACTGCCTCAAGTAGCCGTACACGCTTTTTTCATCAGATATATATGTACTTTCCAAATCACCGTAGCGTAATACCTTATACTTTTTTCTTATAGCTATCAGTTTTTTATAGTATGCCAGCAGGTCAAGGTTTTGCTTTTGAGGCTCCCATATCATTCCCCTTCGGTTGTCGGGATCGAAGCTGCCGCTCATTCCTACTTCGTCACCGTAGTATATAGCAGGTATACCGGTGTATGTCAGTTGAATCAGTGCAGCAAGTTTCAACTTGTCCGCACATTCTCCGGCACAGGTAAGAAAACGTGGTGTATCGTGGCTGTCGATATGATTCCATAAAATATCATAAGCAGACTTTTTGTATAATCCCCTAAGAAACCTTAGTCTATTGTCAAATTCCTGTGTGGTAACATTCTCTTCAGCAATAAATTTTGTTACTGCACGGGCAAACTGGTAGTTCATTGTTGAGTCAAACTGGTCGCCCTGCAGGTAAGCATTGGCTTCGCTCCATATCTCTGAAATAATTATTGCGTCTGGTTTAGCTTTTTTCACGACTTCTCTAAATTCTCTCCAAAACCTATGATCTATCTCACTCGCACAGTCAGCTCTCCATCCATCTATATCAGCCTCTTCTATCCAATACCTTGCCACATTTAGAAAATAATCAGACACCTCTTTATTTTTTGTCATTAATTTGGGCATATAATATAAATTTCCAAAGCAAGCATAGTTGGGCTTGAGATTCATTTCAAGTGGAAAGGAATAAATATCAAACCAATTGTAGTAATGTGATTCCTTACCTTTTTCAATTACATCCCTAAAAAAGGAGGATTCATGGCTGACATGGTTAAATACCCCGTCAAGAATAATCCTTATACCCTTTGCATGTGCCTTTTCCACCAACTCTTTTAAAGTTTCAAGTGTACCAAACTGGGGGTCTATCTTAAAGTAGTCTACTGTATCATATTTGTGATTGCAGGAGGTTGCTTGAAATATTGGAGTAAGGTAAAGAAGGTTTACACCCAACTCCTCTAGATAATCAAGTTTTTGAATTATCCCTGCCAGGTCCCCTCCTAGAGCAGTATTAACATTCACTTGACTGTCCCAAGGTGAGGCACCAGGTGGAGTTATAGATGGATCACCATTGAAAAATCTTTCAACAAATATTTGATAGCCTATGGCCTCCCTTGCCCATTCGGGTGTGTGAAAGATGTCTTTTTCAGCTAAGCTATTCATTGTATACATATCTAAGTCAGAGGTAGGCTTATTCTTGAAAAAGCTATAATTTCCATAGTAAAGGGTTTCTTCTCTGTCACGAAGTTCAAAATAATAAGTTACGCCGGTATGCCCGACGGTAATAACTGCCTCATAATAGTCAAATAAGTGGTCTGAACACACTTTTTGCATAGTGGTAGTTTGAGAGCAACTATCTAAATTATAAAAAAAGTCAGGTACCTCGTAACGATTCATGTAAATAAGCTTCACGTAGCTTAGATCATTTTTTTTAGCTCTAAGTTTTAGTAAAAGGCGATCTTTTGAAACTGCATAGGCATAGCTGGAATCAAACTGGTGATATATAGCTTCTTTCAACATCGTTTAATCCTCCTTAACTATTATAATGAGCTTGTATTACAGATGATTTAGGTTGAACTATCAATATTCACATGGAGGTATTTAATACAACATCAGCTTTACTGCTTATGAAACTTTATGCGCTAAACTGCAGCTTATATAAGTTTGCATAACTCCCGCCTTTATCCAACAATTCACTATGTGTCCCCTTTTCCACAATCCTACCTTCCTCCATTACGTATATGATATCTGCATGTCTAATGGTTGAAAGGCGATGAGCTACAATAAGTACAGTACGATTTTTCATTAATTCATCCACAGCTTTCTGCACAAGGTATTCTGACTCGGAATCCAGAGCTGACGTAGCCTCGTCAAATAATAGTATAGGGGAGTCCTTTATAAGAGCCCGGGCTATTGCTATCCGCTGTCTCTGTCCGCCTGACAATCTAGAACCGCGTTCACCAACCAAAGTATCGTATCCATCAGGCATTTCTGTAATAAATTCATGAGCATGGGCAGCCTTTGCTGCTTCAATAATTTCGTCTCTTGTGGCATTATCTCTACCCATTCTTATATTTTCCTCTATAGTACCCTGAAACAGGTAAGCCTCTTGCGGCACATATGCTATTAAATCCCTTAGCTCAGTTAGTGTATATCGGTTTATTGACTTGTTATTTATAACAATATCCCCAGCCTCAGGCGGATAAAATCCCAGCAATAGCTTTACAATGGTACTCTTTCCGCTCCCGCTGGACCCTACCAGCGCTGCAACCTTCCCTGCTGGAACTGTGATATTGATGTTGTCAATCACCTTTTTTTCTTCCCCATATGCAAAAGTAACGTTATGCAGTTTTACCATACCTATCTGAGAACTTTCATTTACGGTATACCGTTCCGGCTCTACAGCTTCATCGAGCAGTTTGAATACACGGCTAGCTCCTGCAAGACACCACTGTGTCTGACTTATAAAATTTCCCAGCTGCCCAAACATGAAGCTTACTGCACCATGGAGCTGAATACAAGCTACTGCTGTGCCTATACTCAGGTCATAATTTACAATTAAAATCACTGATAGACTCAGTATCCCCATATAAGTCAGATTGCCCAGAAAATAGTTGGTTCCCTCAAGGCAGGCTCCCACATGGGAGTATTTTATTGTGTCTTCTTTTAAAGAATTGGTTCTGTCTTTAAAGCGCAAAGCTAGTATTTTGCCTATGTCAAACATTTTAATTACATAAAATCCGGTAAGTAAATCCATCAGTCTTTCAGATATTGCACCTAAATTTTGCTGTACAGCATCACTTACAACACGCATCGGCTTGGCAAAACGCGAATTCAGGAAACTAGTAACTATGCCCATTAGTATAGTGAATAATGCAAGAATCCAATTTAGATGTACCATCATGACTATTGCTCCAGCTCCCATAATGATTGAAACAAAAGTCATAAATATTGGCCAAAAGTATACATCCTCCATCACATTAAGGTCATTATTGAAGTGCGACATAATCTCACCGCTATGGTTTTTGTCATAATAACTCATGGGCAGTTCTTCTACCTGTTTAAAAATCAGCAGCCGTACCTCCGTTATAGTCTTTTGAATACAGCTGAATACGCCATAAGCCAGAAAAGGGGATATTATACATGCAATAAGTACCAGTCCCCCTATCTCTATAGCAGTAGTCTTTACCATTTCTAGGTTTCCTTCAACTGCTGCGTCAAATAGCGGCTTGGATTTATATGCTATAAACAAATTTACGAATAAGGCAAAAACAAGAGCCATACCTATCAGGCTTGCCAAATACAGTACTATTCTTTTCTTCATATATGACATCAATCTTATTATCTGCCGTATAGAACCATCTTTCCGAAACTCTCCAAACAATTGTCATACCCTCCCCCCCTTTGTCCTCACTATACACTGTACTATAAAATGGACAAAGCTCGATTTATTAGACTGCTCTTTATACCGGTATTGTTATTTACTCCAACCAAACTATTAAAACAATGACTTAAACTCTTATTATGCAGATAAAGCCTTTTCACTCTGCTGTTTGAGATAAAGCTGCCTGTATAACACTCCTTTTTCCATTAGCTGCTCATGAGTTCCTCTTTCAACGATGTTTCCTTCTTTAAGTACAAGTACTTCATCAGCATTTTTTATGGTAGACAATCTATGAGCGATAATTATTATGGTTTTCTCACCTTTTAGCTTTTCTATAGCCTCTTGAATAAGTACTTCCGATTGGTTGTCCAGAGCTGAGGTAGGCTCATCCAACATTAAAATAGGGGTGTTCCTTAATATAGCCCGGGCTATGGCAATCCGCTGTTTCTGCCCCCCGGAAAGCCTTGCACCTCTCTCCCCGGCAACAGTATCGTAACCCTCAGGCAGCTCCATTATAAAGTCATGGGCATTGGCAGCTTTAGCAGCAGAAGTTATCTCCTCCATTGTACAACCCGGATGCCCGTAGGAAATGTTCTCTGCTATGCTAACGGGAAACAGATAAGAATCTTGCGTTACTATAGATATTTGACTGCGGCTTACTTTTAAGTTCTTAGCATTGATTGTATTTCCAAATAACTCTATACTGCCCTCTTGAGGGGGGTAATACCCGCCAAGCAGCTTAAATATAGTGCTCTTACCGCTCCCACTGGGACCTACCAATGCCACTATGCTGCCCTTATTGATATCAAAACTGAGATTGTCTAAAACCTTCGTGCCATCATTATAGCTAAAAGCTATATTTCTGACATTTATAGGCTTTTGGCTGTAGTCCATTTTTGCAGTACATTCTTCCGCATTTTCTATTGGTTCATTCAATATTCCCATAACATGCCTCATTGTTCCTGAAGCCTTGTTCAATTCTTCCACCAACTCGGGTATACTGCCCATAGTTCCTGCCAACGTACCCAGCAGGTACAAAAACGCTATTAAATCTCCAGCTGTCATATGACCTTGAACTATCAGATTTCCGCCGTATATAATGCATAATATCCTGGGCACTTCCCTCAATATGTATTCTAAAGGGGTCAGCGGAGAAATTTTCATAACTATGTGAAGGCTTTTTTCCAATGTTTTTGTTACTACCTGCTTATACCTATCATAAAGCCGATCTTTGAGATTAAATGATTTAAGTATAGGCATGCCTGATATAGTATCGTGTACCACCGAGTTGCTTTCCCCTATAAGTTCTTGAAAACGATTAAACAGCTTATCAAATGACATTGCTACCCAAAAGGATACTGCCATTGTTGCAGGAATTATAATCATACTGAATAAAAGTAAATCCCATTTTATAGTCAACATATATACAAAAGTAATTATAAAACCTACCGGTGTGTATGTAATTCTTGAAAGCTTTTGGTTTAAAAAGTTTTCAACTTTTGAGACGTCATTTGTTGCATGGGATACCGTTTCAGCTGAGTGATGGGACTCAAGGTACGATATAGGCAGCTTTTCTATTTGGCTGTATAGTTGATTTCGCAGCTGAAACATAGTATTTGCGCTTATGCGCCCTGCACTGTAGTTTCTCACATACAGGCAAAGTGTACCTAAAGGAATCAGCCCGAGAAATATTATTATTGTTGGTACAAGTTCTCTGTGAATCTCAGGAGCCAGGGCTACACTCACCAATTTTCTCATGTAGTATGCTACTAAAATCACCAGAACTGCTTCAAGGAAAGAACATGCTATATTCAAATAAAACCATCTACCTTGGGATTTTACCGATAAAAACAACCATTTCAACGGGCTTTGCAGCGGTGCTGCTTTAGATTTATCCAATTTAAACATTCCTTCCCCCCATGTGTATTTGCACCTGCAACAGGCAGGTTCTTATGCGTTTCGAGTCAGGCTAAATAATCTAGCAACATATCTATCTTCAATGTGGCAAATATTGTTTATTGTATTTACCAGATTGCTGATAATGGTTTCTTTATACACCATTGTATACATGTACTTAGTAGTCGCCTTCCAAACAGAAGTCCACCTATCTATGATTTCGCCCAACAGAACAACAGCTTGGTCGTCGGGACCTACCAACTTTTCAAGCTTGTACTTTTCCACTTTTTTAACATTCATTATATTCTTGAATATATCTACAAGCTGTTCTATATTAGAGTTGAGCTGCGACTCATCTAAGGCAATTATCTCAAAGTTTGCAGCAAAGGATTTTAAGCATTCCACCCCACCGACTATTGCCTCACGATTTTGTATCAAGCTGTCTTTAAAGCTCTGCATATAGTCGATATTTTCAACTCTGACTATTTGTTCACTTGAACTGAAGGAATAGAGCGAAGGTATTTCATCTTTTTGCTTAAAGTTCATTTCAAATCCTTTAAAACAATTTTCCATATCCTCAAAGCTTATGGCGCACTTTCTATAGGCCAGATTGTCCATATGCCTGTGCTCTATTATATTAAATGTCCGTTCTCCGCGGTCGTACCCGTATACAGAAAGTGTGTGCAGCCAATGAAGCTTTTTGTAAGTCTCGGGAGTTATTGACTCGTAGAATCGGTCAATCCATACTATAATCGGCTTATCCTCGTCCAGGCTTTTAATTATTTCCTCTACTATGTTTTCGATTTGCCACATGGTATCACAATATATACCCACATCTTTATAAACCTCTTCCAACGGTTTTATCGTAAGATAGTTTATATCAAACTGAATCCCGTCTCTATTGCTGTCATTATAATAAGCCACTATATCATTTAAGAGAAAATGCATTATATCTTTGTTGAAATGGCCCAATATTGGAAACAATGAGTTATAGAAGCAGCTCCTATAGTACAAATCATTATAAGGCTCTACATTGTCTAGTATTTTTTTATTTATCACTGTCATGCCCCCGCTTTTCCTGCAATATACAAAGCAAGTTTTTCTATGGTATCGTTTTGCGCTAATATGTTTTGTCCATCCACCTCAATACCAAATACCTTTTCCAGCTCTACTTCCATTTTTATAGTTATAAGGGAGTTGCCGCCCAGGGTATAGAAGTCATCATTTATATCTACCTCCTCAAGCCCAAACAACCCTGCCCAGATATCAGCCAGCTTAGTTTCTATGTCTGAGTATACTCCATTGTCACCTCTTCCTTTTAAAGTTACTCTAATATCGGCCTTTTCATTTTCATTAAGGCTAAGTGCAATTCGATGGTCATTGCTTGGTACATTGCTACCGAAATTCAGGTCACCTGCTATAGCTCCAGAAAACTCCCTGCTCAATACCTCCACAGACTTTTCCTCTGGCCTTATTTTACTATCCTGCTTACAGCTGCTGTTGATTTCACCCTCTTGCTTCAGTACCTGTGCCGACACGACACTTTTAATCTTAGACCAATAGCGAGTGCGTTTAAATTGGTATGCAGGCAAGCTTGTCTTTATCCTGCTTTTCCCTTCAAAAAGCAGCTCCTCCCAATTAATGTCTGCTCCCTTTACATAGTATTGTGCCATTACTTCTAATGCTTCTTCTTGATTTTCTTTCACTTCCGCAAGATTCTTCACCTTTTCAGAAGCACTAGTACTTAGCTGCTGCTTTTCAGTCTCAGTAATCTCTCCCTTATCACTCAGGCTATTCGCTCTATTGACTATCTTATGTACGCCATAGTACACTCCCATACCCGCTTCAGACTTAAGCCCTCCACTGGAAATTTCCATCAACTTATCTTTCAAATCCGATTTATTTTTAGAGACTACTGCCAGCCTATAACTATAGTGGCCTCTTCCGGTATTAGCTGTATAACAAATGTCTTCCAACCCTGTTGCAGAATGTCTTCCCAGGTATTTTGTATACTCCTTCACCAGGTTTTCCAATACTTCGGGGTCCTTAGCGGATAATACAAGTACACATGGCTTTTCATCATTGCAATTGTAATTATCCTGAACTTGTGGGGCTTCCTCAAGGATCATATGACAGTTAGTTCCGCTCAAGCCGAAGGAGTTTACTGCTGCAAGCCTTGGCTTATCTGCCTTCTCCCAGTCTTTCAGTTTATCATTTAAGAATACGGGCGAATCATAAAAATTTATATGCCGGTTAGGAATGCCAAAATTTATAGTAGGCGGTATTTTCTTGTTTTTTAACGCTAAAGCTACCTTAATTACAACAGCTAAGCCCGATACACATAAGGGGTGACCTATATTGGGTTTCACCGTTCCTAACGCACAAAATTGTTTTTTTGAGGTGAATCGCCTAAATGCATTGGTTAATGCGGTAATTTCTATTGGATCACCTATCTTTGTACCGGTTCCGTGAGCCTCTATATAGGATAGGTTTTCAGGATTTATTTTAAGCTCATTCCATACCCTTACCGCTAACTCCTCCTGGGATTCGGCATGTGGGGCGGTTAGCCCGCTGGATAAGCCATCATTATTCATCCTCCCTCCTTTAATGACCGCGTATATATTATCCTTGTCTGCAAGTGCTTTTTTTAAAGGCTTTAATATCAGAGCTGCTACACCTTCTCCCCAAATAGTCCCATTAGACCTGTCATCAAAGGACCTTTGCATGCTTCCACTGCCTTCAATAACCGAGAAACTTCCATCATTCTGGCCTGATGGCCTTACAAATACACTTCCGGCTATAGCCATATCGCATTCCTCATTCTTTATAGCCTGAGATGCACTATGCACTGCAACCAGCCCCGAGGAACACGCCGTGTCAAGTACTATACTTGGACCTTTAAGATTCAGAGCATAGGATATACGTCGGGATAGAATACATGGATCCGATCCGGTAGTAACCATAGGGTTAGCCTCATTAACATCTATAAAATTTTCACGGTAGTCATTCCCAAGACAGTTATCATGACCTATGTAGACTCCGGTTCTTGTACCGTATAATTTACTGCTATCGTACCCTGAATCTTCAATTGCTGCCCATGCAGTTTCCAGCATTAGCCTTTGGTTTGGTGTCATCCACTGAGCTTCCTGTGGAGATATACGAAAAAATGCAGCATCAAATTTATCAATTTCATCAAGGTGTCCGCCATAGAAATGAAGGTTGTCCAAGTTTGCCTCGTAAAGGCCGATTTTCCTTTGCTCCGGGAAGGGCTTAACACTATTTACACCATTGACAAGGTTATCCCAGTATTCATAAATGTTGTTTGCACCGGCAAACTTGCATGCCATTCCTATAATGGCGATGTCGTCTTTTTGGCTATTTTTCAATCCCTGAAGCTCAGTTAATATGGTTTTTGCTTCTTTATTTGACAGCCTCTGGGCGGCAACTTCCCGGAAAATATAATCTACTATTGAGTCCATCTGCTATCGTCCCCCTATTAATCAATGTTGAACAGCTTTTTAGCCTTATCTACTGATATATCTCCGTTACGTAATTGCTCCAGAATCGTATCCAGATCATCCTTACTGTCTTCGGCTTCAATTTTAAGTGCAGCAGTAGCCCCCTTTGAGTTCAATCTCTTATCTAATTGTTTAGACATTTCGTATACTGTCGGATAAGTGAAGATATCGGATATATTAACATCTCCCTCAAAGTGCTTTTCCAACTCCTTCAGGAGATTTGTTGCAAGTATGGAGTCTCCCCCCATATGCTGAAATGGATCATGAATATTTATTTCAGTAAGCCCAAGCACATGAGCCCATATTTGTCCAACCTTTGTTACAAGAGGAGTAACTTCACTCTCATTCTTGCCCCTGACCAAGGCCTTATATGAAGCCTCATTGTTCTTCTCAACCCCTGCCTGCCTAATTCTGTCGTCTATCATCTGCCGTATGTCGCTTGAGAAGTTTATCTTCAACGCGTCTAAAATATAGGTCATTGCTTCGTAATCAAACTCTCCTATAACTGCTCTTGGTATGTTTTTATTCACTATCTCGTGAAAAGCATTAATTGCTTTTTCTGTAGTTATTGTTTTAAATAGTCCTCTTGTTCTACTTATGCCATACTCAACAGCCATTCCGGTTTCACTCCATGCAGGCCAGTTGATGGTTACCGTCCTTTTTCCTTTTTTGTTCCTGTATGCTGCAAAGGAATCAAGGTATGAGTTGGCCGCACAATAAGCTCCCATACTTGGACTTCCAATAACGGTAGCAATTGACGAGAACATCACGAATATATCCATGTCATCCTCTTGAGTAAGCATATCAAGCAGCAGAGTACCCTGCACTTTTGGTGCTATTACCTCATTGAATATCTCTATATCCTTTTCTTTGATAAATCCATCACTCAAAATACCGGCGCAATGGAATATTCCATTGATTTTTCCAAATCTTGTCCGTATATCCTTGAGTACTTGCTTTACATCACCTTCTCTTGAGATATCGGAGCTGTAACATACTACCTTAGAGCCTAATTCTTCGATGGATTTAATCGCGTTTATCCTGTCACAAAGTTTTTTATTGCTGCCTCTTTCGAGTATTTCTTCCCATTGTTCACGTTCAGGCATAGGTGAACGATTTATAAGGCAAATATTTGCCTTGCCCCTTGCGGCAAGATACCTGCTTATCTCAATACCTATCCCACCGGTTCCACCGGTTATTATGTATGCACCTTCCGCTTTAACCTCCAGCTTTCTGTCAGGAATACCCCCTATATCTAACTTATTGAATTCTTCCACATACCTAGTTCCGTTTCGGTAAGCTACAACAGACTGTCTGTTATCGTCTGTCAATTCCTTAATCATCTGCTCGACAGTAATGTCATTGTCTATGTCTATGAATCGGCACCTCAGGTTTGGACACTCCGGAGTTACTACCTTGCTAAGACCAAGCATAACTGCATTGTAAGCATTGATTTTTATTTCACTCTTTGTTACTTCGCTTGCATAATCGGATATCAGCACTATGTCAGTAGGCTCGTTGTACATGTTGGACATAAGGCTTCTAACAAGATAAAACAAGCTGTATGTACCTCTTCTCTGACTCTCCTCCAGAAGCCCAAAATCTTCATCCGCCCTTCCTAAAGTAGAAAGGTGCAATATCTGCGATATTCTTTTATCCTTGATATCTGCGAGCAAGTCGTAGTAATCCTTTTCTGTACCACTTATCACATAATTGCAATCTCCAAGCCTCCTGAATTCCATTCCATATTCTACTTCTATAATGCTTGTACCGTTTGATTTAAGGGCTTCTACCAATTGCTGCCCCATTCCGCTCTCATCCTTGAAAATCAGAATGCTTCCTGAAGCTGCATTTTTCTCATCTACTTTTAGTTCTAGCGGAACCCATTCACCTTTTAAGAACATATCGCCCTGTTTTGCCACATCATCCTTTTGGTTCACGTTTTTTGTCGCTATATCTCTAAGTGCAGACTCCTGCACCTTTAGCCAGTGGCGTTTTCGTTCAAATGGATAGGTAGGTAAACTTACTTTTACGCATAGGTTGTCCTTGTAAAGCTCTGCCCACCTCACATCAGCTCCTTTTACATAAAGCCTGCTCAGCTCTTCGAGTACTTTTATATATGCATTATCCTCTATTTCCTTTCCTTCTGAGATTATCTTTGCTGCTATTCCATCCAGCTCCCGTTTCTCTCTATTGGTAATTTCCCAGGGCTGTGTGTGTTCAGTGGAATCAGGTACTACTTTATGTTCGTTATAGTATATGTCCTTACCCACCGCTTCTCTTAACTCTCTGCTGTACAGCATTTTGATTTTTTTCTCGAAATCTTCTCTGCTACAAACCAGCATGGAAAGCCTGCTGCTATAATGGCCTCTTCCGGTGCTTACGGTAAAGCATATATCCTCTATATTGTATTCTTCACACTCTTCTATAAAATCGTTGTATTTCCTTATGTACTCCTTCAAGTCTGCTTCTGTTTTTGCTGATAAAGTAAATGCATAGGCTGATTTTTCCTTTGCCGCTTTATCGCCATTCGCATTATAGCTCGGCGCCTCTTCTACCACTACATGGCAATTGGTCCTGCTAAAACCAAATGAACTGACACCAGCCCTCATTGGGAATCCATCAGCTTCCCATTTAGTCAATCTGTCATTGATATATAAGGGTGAGTTTAAAAACTCTATGAAAGGATTCGGATCAGTAAAATTAATATTGGGTGGGACTTCCTTATGCTTTAACGCCAGAACTACTTTAATCAGCGAAGTGATTCCCGCAGCACCTACAGCATGACCTATATTGGGCTTTACTGCTCCAATTCCGCAGAACTGTTTCTTCTGTGTATATTTTTCAAATGCAAGTTTTAATCCCTTAGCCTCTATTGGGTCCCCCAAAACAGTTCCTGTAGCATGGGCTTCTATATATGATATAGTCTCAGGATTTATCCCTGCGTCCTCCCATGCGCTTGCAATTACCTCGGCTTGGGTCTCAGGGCTTGGAGCAGTAATCCCGTTTGTAGCCCCATCATTATTAACGGCGCTCCCCTTAATGACCGCATAGATGTTGTCTCTATCCTTGACTGCCTGATCCAACGGCTTTAGGAGTAAAGCTCCAACCCCTTCCCCCCATACCGTTCCCGTTGAATTTTTATCAAATGCACTTACTCTGCCTTCCGATGACTCTACGCCTTCAAAATTAGTTTTAAGAATGCCTATAAGGTTTATCCCTCCGGCAATTGCCATAGAGCATTCCTTATTCTGTAGAGCTTTACAAGCAGTATGAACTGCCACCAATCCGGAGGAACAGGCAGTATCTATTACCATGCTCGGTCCTTTGAGGTTTAATATATAGGATATGCGGCTTGCCAATATGGATGTCATGGCGCCGGTCATAACTAATAAATCCTGCTGCTCCAGTTCTTTTCCGTACTCCAGCTGGTATGTGTGATCCATGCCAACATAAACACCGGTTTTGGAACCATGAATTTTATCATTGGCACAGCCTGCATCCTCTATTGCCTCCCATACAGTCTCCAGAAAAAGCCGCTGGGCAGGATTCATTAAATTAGCTTCCTTTGGTGAGATTCGGAAAAATGCAGCAGCAAACTTGTCAATTCCGCTTATAAACCCCGCTTTTATTTTGTGGCCTTTTGATAAGCCCTCAAGCCGCTCTTCAGGATAGCCGCTAATTGCCTCTACACCGTTTTTCAGATTACGCCAATATTCTTTTGTGTTATTAGCTTTAGGAAACTTACAGGCTATACCGATAACAGCAATGTCCATCTTTACCGGCTCTCTGGTCATGTTTATTTCTTTTAAAACCAAAAGTGCCATCTCTTTATTTAGTATGCCGTTCTTAACCTGCTCCAAAATATATCTGTTTATAACATCTTTATTGCTCATCAGCACATGACCCCCACGTAGTTTTATTTATTTCCCTTTATGAATGACTGTCTAAAATTCCAAGAACATTCTCAATGGAGGTTTCTCCTGATTCCAAATTATCCAACAGATTCTTCAATGTTTCATCCGATAACCCATCTTGCGCCGGGGTTTCTTTTTCCTCTCTTGCTACTCCTCTTTTTTGATCTATGTATTCAGCCATTTGCTGCACTGAAGGGTAGGTAAAAATATCAGATACATCAATTATTCCGGGATAAACCTTTTCTATCTGCTTCAATAATTGAATGGCCATCATTGAGTCTCCACCCATTGAAGAGAAGCTTTCAAATATATCCACCTCTCCTACTTCCAAAACCTGTGACCATATCTGTGCAAGCCTGCTTTCCGTTTCGTTATAATCTACATCGCCTCTACCCTTTATAACTGCCTTTGCAGTATTTTCCTGATGAACTTCTTTATTGTCTGTTTGCATGTTACGTTTTTTGAGTATACCTTTTATCTGCTCCGAGAGTTTAAATGGCAGCTCCTCTTTTACCTCTGCAAGTTTACGGTAGTTCAATTCTCCTGGAAGAAGCTTTGTAGTATCGCAATTCATTATCTCGTCTAAGTATCTCAAAGCATTTTCAGTCGTAATTGCTTTGACCACAGAGTCTTTATCATCCACACCAAAGTCAACAGCCATTCCTGTCTCTTTCCATGCAGGCCAGTTCAGAGCTACTGCCTTCTTGCCCCTCATATGCCTGTACGCTGCATAGGAATCCATATAAGAGTTCGCTGCAGTATAATCCCCTTGCCCCTCTACGCCGAATATAGATGTTATCGATGAAAACATTATGAAGAAGTCAAGACTATCATCTTCTGTGAGCTTGTCCAGTATCCATGTGCCCTGTACCTTTGGAGCAACAACACTTTCAAATACACACCTATCCTTATTCATAATAAATCCTTTACCTGCCACACCTGCACAGTGTACAACTCCATTTATTACCCCATATCGGTTCCTTAGAGAGTTAAGTACTTTTTTCATATCATCTATATTTGCTACATCTGCATTTAGGCATACTACCTCTGCCCCCAGGCTCTCCATTTCGCGGATAGCCTTAACTGCTCTACACGTCCTGATGTCTTTCCCTTCTTCCAATACACTATCCCACTTATCCCTTTCAAGCAGTTTTGAACGGTTTACAAAGGCTATATTTACTTTATTTCTTGAAGCAAGGTATTTTCCTACCTCCAGTCCAAGTCCTCCGGTACCGCCGGTTATCACATAAACTCCCTGTTCTTTTATATTAATACCAGCGCCGGGCTTTTCTATCAGCTCCCGCTTTCCAAACTCCTCCACATATCTCCTATTGTTACGGTAGCCTACACGTTTTGCCGACTCATTAGATTTGATTTCGGTTATAATACTCTCAATTTTTGTGCTATCATCTATATCTATACACCTGCATTTCAGGTTGGGGTACTCAAGAGGCACTATTCTGGCTAGCCCAAACAATGCAGCATTTTGAGGATTTATCGTCGATTCATCCTTGGTTATCTCGTTTGCATAATCGGCTATCAGAATTATATCTGTGTCCTTATACTTGTTGGCAATAAGAGCCTTAGTCAGGTTGAACAGACTGTAAACCCCCTTATTTTGCGCCTCCTCCAACCGCTTGATGTCCTCTATCCGGCTAGTGCCGGCTATCCCGCTAAGGTGTATAATTCTTGCCGGTTTCTTTCCATCTAGTTCAGCAAGTAGGCATTGATAATCCCTCTCATCTTCCTTGATGGTGTATCTATCTTCACTTATCTTCCTGAATTCCGAAGCTGTTTCTACTTCTATTACTCTACTACCTTCCGTCCTCAGCCTTTGTACTAAATCATCGCTTATATCTCCATTATTCTTAAATACTAAAATAACTTCGCCGCCAATATCTGCTATATTTCCTTTGGGTTCTTCGCTCACCCATCCTAGTTCGAAGTATGCAGTGTCTCTTGTTTCCCTGGGTTTCAATTCATTTTTGCTTACCTTCTTGATTTTATAATCCTCGATAACTGCAAAGGCCTTACCTTCCTTAGTCATCATCACTATGTCAAACCTTATAGTTTCAGGGTCTGGAACAGAATCCTTCTTTATCGTAATATAGCTGTAAAACTTTTTGGGCATACGCTCATTAAGTTTAAAGCTTTTGTAATAAAATGGAAGATATAGCCCTTTGCCTACAATTTGAGATACAACGTTTACAGCATTATCGAGCAAAGATGGATGCAATGTATATAGGTGCTGGTCATTAGTGAGCTCATCAGGCAGTTCCATATCAACAAGAACCTCATTTTTTCCTACTGCAGCAAAAGTATGGTTTGTCCAGTGTTCCCCTACCTGTATAGGAGCATTTTCGTCATTAGACTCGATTAATTGTAATTTTTCGTGTTCACTTTGTAACCTGTTATACAACTCATCAATATTGCAAACCAGCGTTGAAGCCTCTTTCCTGTAAACAGTACCCTCAGCATGCTTAATCCATGTTTCCTCAGGATCAAATGTGCTGCTTTGGGTACTTTTACTTGCAATGGTAAACTTCAAGTGATCCTCTTCTTTTATTACTATTGTATGGACTTCTTTAACCTCGCCCTTTTCTACAATACAGGGGGATAAAAATACTATGTCCCTTAACTCCACAGAACTGTCTCCATAATACTTTTTGCAAGCCTCCATAGCGATCTCGATACATCCCGTTCCGGGTATTATATGGCTGCCCAGAATTATGTGCTCCGAAAGTATCCAATGCCTGTCCACACTGAAGTCGGTAGCAAATATTCCCTGGAAAATAGAGTCCGCAAGACACCTGTCCAAAAGAGGGTGTTCAAATTCCTTGGCGCTTCCTAGTGTTTTTCCTTTTAATAGTTTCCTGCTTTCATTTTTCTCCTCATACCAATAGCGCACCCTTTCCAGAGGATAAACAGGAAGGCTGACTTTTTTCATCTTTCTACTGCTGTATAAACCTTCCCATTCTACCATAGCGCCCTTTATATATAAGTCGCAAAGTTCTGCAGCCGCAGCATAGCCATAATCCTTAACCAATTCCTCCAGCTTGGAAGCTGCTGCTCTGCTCAGCTTTCTTCTCTCTCCTTCAACAATCTCACCTTTTTCCCGGATTGTCTTGTTATCGGGTACAATTTTATGCTCGCCATAGTAAACTCCGAATTTATTAATATCATTCAAATCTGTTTTACTTAGATACTTAATCTTTTCTTTAAGGTCCTTATAATCCTTTACTAATAGTGCCAGCCTGTGGGTATAATGACCCCTTCCCGTAGAGGCTGTATAGCACAAGTCTCGAATGTTAAACTCCTTTGCCGAAAATTCTTCATTATACTTTTCTATTATCTTTTTTAAAATATTTTGGCTTCTTGCGGATATAGTAAAGATTTCAACATCTGTTTTTGAATTATCGTCTTCTGATAACTGCTGAGGAGCTTCCTCTAGTATGACGTGGCAGTTTGTACCGCTAAATCCAAAGGAATTTATTCCCGCTCTCCTCGGGGCTTCTCCCTTTTCCCAAGGAGTTAACCTGTCATTTAGATACACAGGTGAATCACAGAAATTTATATACGGGTTGGGCTCGGTGAAGTTTAAGCTTGCTGGAATAAGCTTGTTTTTTAACATCATAACAACCTTTATAAGCGAAGCTACTCCCGAAGCAGCTACAAGGTGCCCAATATTGGTCTTCACCGAACCTATACCGCAAAACTGCTTTTTGTCTGTAGAAGACTTGAAGGCATTGGTAAGTGCCTTTATCTCTATAGGGTCTCCGAGAACAGTACCTGTCCCATGTGCCTCAACATACTGTATTGTTTCAGGGTGAACCTTAGCTTTCTTCCAAGCATTAAGCAGCAGGCTCTCCTGTGCTCCTGCATCGGGAGCAGTTATTCCGTTTGAAGCGCCATCGTTGTTAATAGCACTTCCCTTGATTACAGCATGTATTACATCTCCATCTGCCAAAGCCTTATTCAAAGGCTTCAGTATAACCGCTCCTATACCTTCACCCCAAGCAGTTCCATTTGCTTTTTTATCAAATGACCTTACAATTCTATCCTTTGATTCAACCGATTCTAGCTCATTGGGCTCATCATTAAATTTTACAGGATCGTAGCCAAAGCCGCTCAGTCCGCCTGCAATAGCAATGTCACATTCCTCGTTTTTCAAGGCATTGCATGCACTATGAATGCATACCAGACCGGATGAGCAAGCTGTATCTATAACCATACATGGACCGTGGAAGTTATAGGTATACGATACACGGCTTGCGAGTATGCCGGGCCACGTCCCTGTTACCACCATGGGGTCTGAGGCTGCAATCTGCTTATATACCATACCGGGTACGTTATCAAGTCCTACAAATATCCCCGTATTGGTTCCATATAGTTTGCTCCCGCCATAACCTGCGTTTTCCATTGCTTCATAAGCAACCTCAAGAAACATTCTCTGCCCAGGGTCCATTGCTTTTGCTTCCCTAGGTGGAATTCCAAAAAAGGCAGCATCAAACTTATCTATTTCATACATATATCCTGATTTTAAATACTCTAAGTGCAAACTTCCGTCATCTTTTATAGCGTTATTCTTAACCAGACGCTCATAGTAAAATCTATAAAAGAAATCCTCAATGTCCTTTTTCCTTCCTTCGGGAATATCTCCTATACAAACTTTTCCACCCCTGATATTTTTCCAGTATTCATCTATATTGTTTGCCACAGGAAATCTGCCTGCCATACCTATTACAGCAATTTCTCCATCTTTATCAGGAGCTTCAGTCTTATCCTTTAGCTCCAGAAGCAGTTGTTTTGCTTCACCCTGGGATAGTGAATGGTTTGCAACCTGTTTGTATATGTAGTTTTTAACCAATTCCATTCCTCATCACATCTACCCTTCTATAATATTTTTCCGGTTTCATCTATAGATATCTCACCGTTTGCAAGCTTGCTTAGGAAGTCATCCAGCGCATCTTTCTCAGCTTCTCCAGTGCCGGATAACACTGGCTGACTCTCAACCTTAGCGGTCTTACTGTCTATATATTGAGCCATTTCATATACCGTTGAGTATGTAAATACATCGGTTATATCTATCAAACCCGGGAATTCATTCTCCAGCTTCTTAAGAAGACGAGTAGCCAGTATGGAGTCACCTCCCATGCTGTTGAAGTTATCATAGATGTCAACCTGCTCCAACCCTAGTATCTGAGCCCATATGCCCGCAACTTTACGCTCGGTCTCACTAAATTCATCGTGGCTGCCACCTTTTAATACAACATTTTGGTACTTCTTTTGGTCATCAGATATTGCAGTTGTCTTAGCAGCAGCTCCATGTGCCTCAATCGCTGCCCTTATATTGTCGGAAACGTCAATTTGGAATTGCTCCGTTGATAAAGCAAACACTTCATTATTCAGTTCACCTAAGATAATGTTATGGTGATTTTTAGCTAATACCTCTTGGAATACACTAAGCGCCGTATCGGTATAAATCGGCTTGAATGCCTCTTCCATTCCATTTACCTGATAATCAACCGCCATACCGGTCTCCTTCCAAGCAGGCCAGTTGATTGCCAGAGTTCTTTTCCCCTGCATACTCCTGCAGGCTGCAAAGGAATCAAGATATGAGTTGGCAGCTGTATAATCACCTTGCCCTTGCGCACCAAACACCGCTGTTATAGAAGAAAACATTACAAAGAAGTCAAGCTTATCCCCTTCTGTCAACTTATCAATTATCCATGTACCTTTTATCTTTGAGGCTAAAACGCTGTCAAACACCTCTTTGCGCTTCCTTATTATAAAACCGTCACCAGCCACCCCGGCACAGTGTATAACCCCATTGATAGTTCCATAGCTGTTCCTTAGACTGTCTAAAACCTTGCTTATTTCATACATAACGGATATGTCCGCATTAAAGCAGCATACCTCCGAACCGTACCCTTCCATCTCACGAATAGCTCTTATTGCTCTGCAAACCTTTTTGCTTTCACCGGCCTCAAGCGTTTCATCCCATTTATCCTTGTCAGGAATTTGAGAACGGTTTATAAGGGCTATTTTCACCTTATTTTTAGACGCAAGATATTTGCCTATTTCCAGCCCTATGCCGCCTGTTCCTCCTGTTATAACATAAACGCCAGAAGCTTTAATCTCAACTCCGTCTTCCCTATCCGCTCCAAGCTCTAGTTTGCTGAATTCACCTATATACCTTTTACCGCCGCGCAAGGCTACCTGATAGGATTTCTTTTCGTATTTTAATTCTTTTATAATACTATCCGCCAATGTATTTTCGTCTATATCAATGCACCTGCATTTGAGATGAGGATATTCTTGGGTCACTACTTTACCTAATCCAAACATTGCTGCATTGAGGGGATTGAGTTTCCTCTCATCTTTTGTCACTGCATTTGCATAGTCAGATAGAAGTACTATATCTATATTGTTGTTAAGCTTATTAGCAATCAGGGCTCTAGTCATATAGAAAAGGCTGTCTACTCCTCTGCTCTGTTCGTCATCCAATTGATTTATGCTGTCTATCGATACATGCGACATTGCTGCAAGATGGAGGATTTTAGAAAGCTTTCTCCCCCCTGTGTCTGCAAACAGTTTGCAATAATCATCCTCCTCGCCCTTTATTACATACCTGTCTTTACTTAACTTCTTAAACTCAGTGCCCATTTCAACTTCAATGACGTTACAGCCCTCATCCCTCAGTCTCTGTACCAGGCTGCTGCTTAGTTGTCCTCTATCCTTGAATACTAATATATTTTCATGGTTTAATTCCCGTTGACTGCCTTGGGGTTCACTAATTTTCCATGCTACTTCGTAGAACAAGTTTTTATTTTCCTTAAGCTGTCTAAACTTAAATTCATCCTCACTAGTCCGTTTTACTATGTAGTCCTTGGCTTCTACGAAAACCTTTCCGCTGGTATCCATAAGTAAAATATCTAATCGGGCCGTTTCAGGATTGCCCTTTCCGTTGTCAGTCCTTCTTATATAGCTGTAAAACACCTTAGGTGTTGGCCCATAAACAGTAAGCTTTTTATATGAAAGCGGCAGATAAGCTCCCTCTCCTATAAGATCATTTATAGCGTTGACACTACAATCCACAAGCGAAGGGTGGAGGAAGTATTCAACCAAATCACTTGTAAACGCTTCAGAAAGCTCAAAAGAAGCCAGGTACTCATTATCTGCCCCACGGTATAGTTTTATATTAATACCTGTCCATCTGGGGCCTACATCTACTATAAGCTCTCGTTCACTCTCTACCACAACCTTATTCTTTGCCACTATTTTCATAACTTCGTTCATGTCATACTTGGGCGCTTCTCTCGTGCCCAGGGTAGTTACTTTTCCTTCAACATGTATATTCCATTGACCTTCCAACTGGGATTCACTCGCTATCATAAAACTATGACGACCGTTTTCTTCGCTCAGTATTAAGTGAAGTTCCTCATTCTCGCCCTCCTCTAATATAAAAGGAGATATGAAAAGTACATTGTCCATCTCTACACAGCAGTTCGGCAGCTTCATAGAATATACATACTTGACCATTTCCAGATAGGCAGTGCCAGGCATAACACATTTTCCTGCCACCTTGTGTTCTCCGATAACCCAGTGGGTATCTATGTTGAACTTTGCAGCATAAATTTCCTGTCCCACAGTCTTGATAACACAGCGGTCTATCAATGGGTGTCGTATTTCCTTAACACCAGGAGCATATTGAAGTACTCTGCCGTTTCCAGACTCAACCCAGCAGCGGGAACGTTTAAAGGGGTATGTAGGCAAGCTCACCTTTCTTCTTCTCTGCCCTTTGTACATGAGGTCCCAGTCCACCTCCGCCCCCTCTATATACTTACGGCAAATCTCATTTAAAGCAGCTTCCCCATCTTCATTTCCCTCAATAAAAGATAGTACTTTGCCATTGGCAGACTTAGTCAATTCCCTTCTTACGTCTTCTGTTATTTCAACTTTAGACCTTGATTCCTTATTATAAGAAACTATCCTATGTTCACCGTAATAAGCTACTGTTTCGTCTATTGATTCAGCACACAAGGATTTTAACTTTTGCTTTAACTCATTTATATCTTTAACAACAATCGCAATACGATGGCTAAAATGCATCCTCCCCGTGCTTGCGGTATAGCATATATCATCCAGAGAGTACTCAGTGCCCTTCTCTAAAAAAAGCCTGTACTTTTCTATTAGCTGTGCCAATACGTCCCTACTTTTAGCAGATATAACAAAAATTCTATAACCAGGATTTTCTACACCACTGTCTTCCTTAATTCGTTTTTCCCTGTATTCTTCCAGCACTACATGACAATTTGTCCCCGACAACCCAAAGGAACTAATACCGGCCCTTAAGGGTACTCCCGATGTTTCCCAATTCGCCAGTTTGTCATTGACATATAACGGCGAATCAACAAAATTTATTTTTCTATTTGGCTTCTTAAAGTGTATCGATGGCGGTATTTTCTTATGCTTCAGTGCTAGCGCCATTTTTACAAAGCCCACTAGGCCTGCTGCGCTATCCAGATGTCCAATATTCGTCTTAACTGAACCTATAGCACAAAAGCTCTTTTTATCGGTATACCTTCTAAAGGCTCTTTCTATCCCACTTATTTCTATTGGGTCACCCAACTTTGTCGCAGTACCATGTGCCTCTATGCACGATATGGTCTCCGGGTCAATGCCTGCCTCCTTCCACGCTTCCAGTATAACCTCTTCCTGTGCAGCGGAATTAGGAGCTGTCAGTCCTATACTGCTGCCATCCTGATTAACTGCACTTGCCTTTACCACTGCATAGATATGGTCACCATCAGCCATTGCCTTGCTCAGTGGCTTCAGCATAACAGCAATAACGCCCTCACCCTCGCCTGTACCATCGGAGCTATCGTCAAAGGTCTTTGCTCTACCACTGGAAGAACTGATTCCTATTTCATCTCCCATATCCTGTTGTGACGGTAAAATGTCCAGTTTAATTCCCCCTGCAATAGCCATTTCACTCTCACCTTCTATAATGCTCCTGCATGCAAGATGTAAAGCTACCAGAGCAGAGGAACATGCTGTGTCTACCAACATACTAGGGCCTTTGAGGTCTAAGAGGTATGAAATTCTGCTTGCAATAACAGACTTTATATTACCCGGTACCGAAATATCCTTATATAGCTCAGGGTTTATATGGTTTACACACATATGATACTCAAAACTTATATCGCTGCTAAACCCTAAAAATACCCCTGTCTTAC
The DNA here is from genome assembly GCA_026416815.1 of Clostridia bacterium. Taxonomy (GTDB): domain Bacteria; phylum Bacillota; class Clostridia; order Acetivibrionales; family DSM-2933; genus SKW257. The sequence goes on from JAOAEJ010000084.1 coordinate 104,688, forward strand.
TTCCTTTTATCCTACTTCCACTGTAGCCGGCTTCTTCAATCAAGTCCCATACGGTTTGCAGAAACAGTCGTTGATTAGGGTCCATCAGCTTAGCTTCGCTAAGCGACAGATTAAAAAATTCATAATCAAACTTATCAATTTCATCAAGATAAGCCGCTTCACCCATTACAGAAGGGTTAGCAGGCCTATAGGAATTTGGAAGCAGTGCACTTGCGTCTTTCATTCTCTGCTCCGGCAATTTTCTTATACAATCTTTACCGTTTCTAAGATTCTCCCAGAAATCCTCAATATTTTCCGCCATAGGAAGTCTGCCGCTAATTCCTATAATGGCAACATCCTTTTTGGAGACCTTTTCAAACTTGACAGCCAGCCCATCGTCTCCATCACTCATCTTTACTTCATTAAAATTAAGTAATTTATTAAGCAACCGAATTCCCTCCTAAGAGTAAACGCTAAAAACACTTCGCACTGTAAAACTTGCTGCTTTTATTCCTTAGTATGGATAGACTTACTCTTTAGAGGGCATTTTGAAGTCAGGGAATAGATGGTGGGTTCCTGTCTCATCAAATACCTGGTTAAACCTTTCAAATTGCTCTTCAACCGGAGCTTTCTTTGTTATAAAAACAGACCTTAACATTTCCAGAGCTTCTTTCATCTGCTCAACTGTAGGCTGGTTACCGCTTTTCTCTATTTCCTCCTGCATTTGCTGTATTTTCTTATAAGGCTCCGAAACACCCTTCTGGTATTCGTCATTATTCCAGTTAGTGTTTCGCATACAAACCGCTATGGCCATACACCTCGTAACTACAGTAGAGCCATCCTCTGCAATTTTAGTTACAATATTAGGTTTTAACTCTTTGTCCATAAGCTTACCATCCTCCACTTAGTTGTTTATCTTATTTAAAATCAGTTTGACTAGTTTTATATACCATTGGAATAACTCCTCAGCTTTCCCGGCCCGTATCCTAGTCGCGGAATATTCCAATACCATATCTACATAATTACTGCCCTGATTTATCTTCAGAATAATATCGCATGCCTTGAACATGCTTAAGTTTATTTTGTTAATATCTGTGAATACCGCAACCACATCTTGGGTTTCTTTATCTGATTTCATCTGACTCAATGCTTCAAGCATATAAGGTTTCAACTCAGCCTTTTCCTTGCGTTCCCGGCTAACTATAGCAAAAAGCGAGGTAAAGTCTGTAACTTCCGATAAATCAATATATATTTGAGCTCCATACTTGCTATCTCCAAGAATACCCTGAAGCCATATCTTTTCCTGTCCTGAAACTTCCGCCAATAAATACACATATACGGAAAGCATGATATCACTCAACTCTATCCCTTTTTCATCAGAAAGCTCGTATAAAAGCTTGTACAAATCCCCATCCATACGATATTCCAGCACTGTATCAGCATTAAACATATCATTATATAAGAAGTACTCCGTCGGAAGCTTTATAGGTGTTATGTCAATATTCTTAAGGCCTTCCCCCTGTTTGCTGATAAACCCTGCCAGCTTAGCTACCGTAGGATTTGTAAAAACATCGGCAATATTTACCTTACCCGGATATATAAGTTCAATGTTGTTTTGCATGAGAACCGATAGCATAGAATTCCCGCCCAGTTCAAAAAAGTTGTCATTGATTCCTATGTGCTCACGCTTTAATAGGTCTTCCCATATTTTCACGATCTCCTTTTCGACCTGTGTCTCAGCCTGTGCGTACTCGTTCCCCAGCTTCGGACGCTTTTTATCGGGCTCTGGGAGAGCCTTTCGGTCAACCTTTCCGTTTGGGGTCATCGGGATTTGCTCAAGCTGCATATAAGTATCGGGCACCATATAGTCAGGAAGATACTTTGACAAGTGAGAACGTATCTCTGAGATTGATAGTTCTCCGCTCGCAGTATAGTACACAGCCAGATATTTGTCTCCATAATCATTTTCCTTTACAATACATACACAATTCCTCATACCCTCATAACTCATCATGCACTTTTCTATCTCATGGAGCTCTATCCTATAGCCCCTCACCTTAACCTGGTGGTCTATCCTACCAATGAATTCTATTTCCCCATTAGGGAGCCATCTTGCTAAATCCCCGGTTTTATACATCAGATTACCCTTAGCAAATGGGTTTTCTATAAATTTCTCTGCAGTAAGTTCCGGTCTGTTTAAATACCCTTTTGCCAGTCCGTCACCGGCAATGTGGAGTTCTCCTGGAATACCTACAGGCTGCAGCAAGTTGTTTTTATCGGTTATATAAATTTGGGTATTGGCTATAGGCTTGCCTATATTTATAGTCTCAGCTCCTGATAAATCCTTAATTGTAGACCAGACTGTAGTTTCAGTAGGTCCGTAAACATTGTACATTTTTACGTTTTTAAGCTTGCTGAGTTTTTGGAAAAGCGTTTCAGGGAAAGCCTCACCGCCTATTATCAACTCCTGTATACTTTTCAGACACCTCTCCGCCTTCTGTGATTTGAGAAGCATTTGCAGCCTTGAGGGTGTGGTTTGAAGCATATCCACTCCATTGTTTGTTATTACATCCCTCAGTAAATCCGGGTCTAACTGCTCTCTCTCGTTTGCTATAACGATTTTCATGCCTGTCGCCAAAGGCAGTAATGTCTCAAGTACAAAAATATCAAAGGATATAGTTGTAAGGCAAAGTATGGTCTTGTCACTATTAAAATCTATTTTATCCCTCATGCCTTTTATAAAGTTTGTTACATTTCTATGCCGGAGCATAACCCCTTTAGGCCTTCCGGTAGAACCTGAGGTATATATAACGTATGCCAGGTCATTTGGAGTGCTGCTGCATACCAGATTTTCAGCATTATCCTCATATAGTGCTTCATCCAATAAATCAATCGCATGCGCACCTAATGCACTGCTGCCAACAATGGGTGAACAAGAAACCATAATACGGCAGTTGCTATCATCCAGCATGTATCTGATCCTCTCATCAGGATACTCCGGATCTATCGGAAGATATGCTCCTCCCGCCTTCAGTATCCCCATCAATCCTGCCAGCATTTCAATGGAGCGTGGCACCATCAGCCCTACAATCTCACCGGGCTTCACCCCTAAAGTCCTTAGTCTTTGGGCAATCTGATTGGCCTTGGTGTTTAGCTCACTGTATGTTACATGCTTGTTACCTAAAACCAGCGCTGTTTTATCGGGTATTCTTTGTATCTGCTCTTCAAAAAGCTGATGAATGGTTTTATCAGAGTCATACTCCGTACAGGTATCATTAAAACCAAATAAAATTTGTGCCTTTTCGTTATCTGACATCATATCTATTTCATAGATTTTAGCCCCAGGATTTTTCACTATACTATGCAAAATATTAATATAATGTCCCACCAGTCTTTGTATAGTTTCCTTTTTGAAAATCCTTGTGCAGTATTCAAAGCAAAGCGTTACTACGTCCTTGTCCTCAAATGCACTAATGGCAATATCAAACTTTGAAACTTTAGCCTCAACTTTATAGGAAGTTATGTTCAAGCCTTCTATTTTCAACTTTTCAAAGTGCATATTTTGCAGTACAAACGCTACATCAAAAAGCGGATTTCTACTCATGTCCCTATCAATATTCAGCTTCTGAATCAGGTTTTCAAACTGATAGCCTTGATTTTCATATGCTCTGAAGGTATTGTCTCTAACCTGCTTGAGAAAATCTTTAAAAGTTTTTTTACCTTCCGGCTTATTCCTCATAGCAAGAGTGTTTACAAACAATCCCACAACTCCGTCAATGTCTGCATGATCTCTTCCTGCTATAGGCGAACCGATTACTATGTCCTCCTGTCCTGAGTATCTCGAAAGCAGTATATTCAGCGCTGCCAACAGCAGCATATACAGAGTCGCCCCATTTTCAACAGCAGTTTTTTTTAGCTTACTAGCCAACTCCCCATTGATTTCACAACTGATACTTCCGCCTTCAAAACTCTGATTTACAGGACGGGTATAATCAGTAGGAAGGTTGAGCACCGGTATTTCTCCCGAGAATACATCCAGCCAATATTCCTCCTGCTTATGCACCGCCTCGGACTTAAGCAGCTTATTATGCCAATTAGAAAAATCCTTATACTGTACTTTCAATTCAGGGAGTTTCTGTCCTCTACACAGTCTACCCAATTCAGCCTTTAGGATTTCCTCCGATATTCCATCGGAAATGATATGGTGCATATCACGCATAAGCAAATGCTTCCCATCAGCCAGCTTGACAAGGCATACTCTGAGAAGAGGAGCCTTACTTAGGTCAAAAGGACGAATAAAGCTACTGATTAATCCATCAATCCTGCCAGCTATTTCCCCGTCTTCTCCGTCTATTTGCTCCAGCTCCATATAATCCATTTTGAACTCTATATCCTTGTGTATACGCTGTACCAGATCACCGTCAATCACCTCAAAGGATGTCCTTAAAGCTTCATGTCTGTCAACCAAGCTTTTAAAGGCATTGCTGAAAAGTTCTCTATTTATGACTCCCTCTAACAGAAACGCCTCAGGCATGTTGTAACTCGTATGTAAATTTTCGATCGTATTTAATAGGTAAAGTCTCTTTTGTGCCGCTGACATAGGGTAGTATTCTCTCTCATCTACAGGAAGTATTGCTGAATAACTGCTCTTATGTGCGTGTTCAATATACTCTTCCAATTTCCTTATGGTATTGTACTTAAACACTTCCTTCACAGTAATGTCCACATTAAATTCCTTATGTATTATAGAGGCCAATTTTGCCGCCTTAAGAGAATGTCCTCCTACATCAAAGAAATTGTGGTTTATGTTTACACCCTCTACCCCCATCACATGCTCCCATATATTTACCAGCCTAAACTCTATATAGTTAGATGGCATAGTACATTCCATATCAGAGCAAATACTGCTTTGAGGCTTTGGTAACGCTCTTCTGTCCACCTTTCCATTAGCAGATAGCGGCATTTTGTCCATTTTGATATAGTGGGCTGGTACCATATAATCGGGCAGTATCTTCAATAAATGTTCCCTTAGTTCTGTCGGAGTTATTTTGCTATCACCGACTATATAAGCACACAGAAATTTATCATCTTGTTGATCCTGAGTTTCTACTACTACAGCTTCTTTTACCGCATAGTGCTTTAAAAGCTGAGTTTCAATCTCCCCAAGCTCTATCCTGTGTCCTCTTATTTTTACCTGATGATCCACTCTTCCTAAAAACTCTATACTTCCGTCAGGCAGCCACCTTGCAAGGTCCCCTGTACGATATATGTTTTCCCCCGGTATGAAGGGATTTTTTACAAACTTTTCTTCAGTTAGTTGAGGCTTATTAAGATATCCCCTTGCAAGACCGTCCCCTCCAATATATAGCTCTCCAGGAACCCCAATAGGCTGCAGCTGTGTATTATCGTTGAGTATATATACTCTTGTATTTGAAATGGGTTTACCCAATACAACTTTTCCTTTTTTACATCTGCACATTATTGCATCTACGGTAGTTTCGGTAGGCCCATAGCTGTTATACAGGCTATACCCTTTTTCAATAATCCTATCCTTTAGCTGTTCATCCAGTGCTTCACCGCCACAAATAACTACTTTAAGACTGTCAAGCTTTTCATTATCCGCTAGCAACTCTCTTAGAGTCATAGGAACAAACTGTGCTATGTTAATGTTATTTTTCTTAATAAATTCTGCAAAGCCGGATTTATCTAATATTACTTCCTGCCTTGGTATATAAATTGTTGCTCCATTCATAAGGGATACCAGTATTTCCTCTACTGAGACATCAAAGGATATGCTAGTCATTTGAAGTACGTTTTTATTTTCATCAAGCTTGTATTTTCTATTAAACCAATAGGATAAATTTACTATGCCTCTGTGCTCAATCATTACACCTTTAGGCTGTCCTGTAGAGCCTGAAGTATATATAATGTAGGCCAGATTTTCAGGCATACAGCCATCTCCGTCAAGTGAGCCTTTAAATTCAAACTTGTTTATATCCGATACATCTATATATTCCCCTTGAAAGTTTAGAGCTTCAGCCAGATGGGGTTTTGTCAGCAGCATAGTTGAACCGCTGTCTTTCAACATATATTCTATCCTGTCCGCCGGGTATGCCGGATCTATAGGCAGATACGCTCCACCCGCTTTAAGTATGCCAACTATACCTACTATCATTTCAATTGAGCGTTCCAGCATTATGCCTACTATGGATTCCGCTCCAACCCCTCTTTGTTTCAGCAGTAATGCAGCAGAAGTTGCTCTTTCGTTTAACTCTCTGTAAGTTAAACTCCTGTCTTCAAATACTACTGCTATGTTGTCCGGGTTCAACTTTACCTGCTCATCAAAAATCTGCTGAACTGTCCTGTCCTTCGGGTAATCGACTTTTGTGAGATTAAAACCGGACAACAACAGCTGTTCCTCTTCTTGAGACAGCATAACTACTTCCGACAGTTTCGTATCAGGGTTATCAGTTATATGGCTTAAGAGGTTTAAGAAGTGTCTGCCAAATGCTTGTATCGTTTCTGCCTTAAACAGTTTGGTACAGTATTCAATTATTAACTCTAATTTATTCCCCTTCTCTAAAACCTCCAAAGTAATATCAAATTGAGCTGTCTTATTCCCAATGGTGTAATTTGTAAAATTTAACCCTTTTATTGAAACTTCGCCGATGTTCATATTTTGTAATACAAACATAGTATCGAAAATCGGATTTCTGCTCGCCTCCCGTTCCAAACCTAGCTTAACCACCAGTTCCTCAAACTGATAATCCTGATTATCGAAAGTTTTCAGTGTATTTCTCTTAACTTCCTGTAAGAATGCCCTGAAGGTTTTACTACCTTTTGGAAAATTCCTCATAGCAAGCGTATTTACAAACATCCCCACCATACTGTGCGTGTCATAGTGTCTTCTTCCTGCTGAAGGTGAACCTACTATTATATCTTCCTGCCCTGTATACCTATAAAGCAATGTATTATAGGCGGCCAGTAAAACCATATATAGAGTTGCTTCATTTTCAATCGCAATTGCTTTAAGTTTTTTAATAGCCTCGGCACTTAATTCAAACCTAATACTATCTCCATCAAAACTCTGCTTTGGAGGTCTAGGGTAGTCAGTGGGTAAGTTGAGTACCGGAATTTCCCCTGAAAACACTTCCAGCCAGTATTCCTCCTGCTTTAGTACTTCCTCAGACTTTAGCAGTTCATTGTGCCAGTAGGAAAAATCCTTATATTGAATACCCATTTCAGACAATACCTGACCACTATAAAGCTCGCCCAACTCTGTATTCAGGATTTCCTCAGATACGCCGTCAGATACGATATGGTGTACATCACGAATTAAAACATGCTTATCCTCTGCCACTTTGACAAGACACACTCTTATAAGCGGAGCTATACTCAAGTCAAAGGGACGGATAAACCCTTCAATAATTTCATCGAGCCTGCTACCAAACTCTATGTTATCTTTACAAAGCATTTCAAGCTCTATATAGTCCATTTCGAACTCAACATGCTTATGTATACGTTGCAGCAGTTCACCATCAACGATTTCAAAGGATGTCCTCAATGCCTCATGTCTATCAATTAGACGCTTAAAAGCGTTAGCAAAAGTATCTTTATTCAAGTGTCCTTCAATCTGCAGTGCGCTTGGGATATTGTAGCTAGTACCCAGATCTTCCATCTTGTCCATCAAATAAAGTCTTTTTTGTGCCGATGATACAGGATAGTACTCTTTTTCTTCAATCGGAGATATTGCGAAATAGCTGCTCTTCTGTGCTTGTGCAATATACTCTTCTAACTTTTTTATAGTGCTATATAAAAATATCTCTTTTACAGCGATATCCACATTCAATTCTTTGTGTATTCTAGCTGCCAACTTTGCAGCTTTTAATGAATTCCCTCCTATTTCAAGGAAATTGTGCTCTATTCCTATACCCTCTAATCCAATTAGCTGTTCCCACATTTCTACCAGCTTACCTTGTACATAATTGGTAGGTGCAATGTATTCTATATTGGAATCAGCGCTGTATTCAGGCTCAGGAAGAGCTTTCCTGTCCAACTTTCCATTGGCGGTAAGTGGCATTTTATGCAGTTTTACGTATCGGGCGGGTATCATATAATGTGGTAGAGTCTTTAGCAGGTGCTCTGTTAATTCCATAGAAGTTAACTCTTCTGCTAATACTATATAGGCACAGAGGTATTTAACACCGTGTGTATCCTGCTTTGCTATCACCACTGCTTCTTTTATATCAGGGTGCTTTATAAGCTCCGATTCTATCTCTCCAAGTTCTACTCTGTATCCTCTTATTTTCACCTGGTGGTCTACTCTGCCTACAAACTCTATGTTTCCATCAGCCATCCACCTTGCAAGATCCCCCGTACGATACATTTTTCCCTCGGAGATAAAAGGGTTGCCTATAAACTTCTCTTTTGTCAGCTCCGGCCTGTTTAAATAACCTCTGGCTATGCCTGTTCCCGAAATAAATACCTCTCCCGTAGCACCAATCATTGTAGGACTTCCGCTTTCGTCCAGTATGTATATCCTTGTATTCTGCAGCGGCTTTCCTATAGGTACATTTCTCCCCATAGGAGTATTGGATTTATAGACATAAAAAGTAGAGCATATGGTTGTTTCGGTAGGTCCATATCCGTTTATAATTTTCATAGAATTGTTCAACTCAAGATATGCTTCAAGAACATAATCCTTTATTGGTTCTACGCCCACCAGCATTTTATTTAGTGAAATGCTCTTTCCCGATTCCTTTAGAAAGACATTTAAATCACTAAGGATAGCAGGCGGGATATATGCAAAGGTAATATTATTATTTGTTATAGTATCACTCAACAGCTTAATATCCAGATACTTATTGGAATCAAACATTACTAAATCAGCGCCATAAACCAGCGGTAAAAATATTTCACACACACTTACATCAAAGGAAATGTTAGTAAGACTCAGACACCTGTCTCCTCCTCCGACATCCTGTGAGAATGCGGCGTATATGGAATATATAAAGTTCTCCAATGCCCGGTGTTCCACCATCACACCCTTTGGCTTCCCTGTCGAACCGGAGGTATAAATAACATAAGCAAGATCCTGTGGGGTATTTATTATTTCCATGTTTGAAACTTCTTCCTCTTGCAATATCCCATCCTCTAAATAGAGCACTTCACCCTCAAACATTAGATTTCCTGCCAGTTGCCGGCGTGTCAGCAGCACAGAAGCAGCACTATCCTCAAGCATATAGTTAATTCTATCTGAAGGATATTCAGGGTCTATGGGCAGATAAGCACCACCGGCCTTTAATATTGCCAATATCCCTACTATAAGCTCTATAGAACGTTCGGACATTATAGCTACTATACTATCCGGTTTTATACCTTTCCGCCTCAATACCCTGGCAAGCCTGTTTGCCCTTTCATTTAAATCCTTGTATGTAAGGCTTAGTCCATTATAGGTCACAGCAAGGTTTTCAGGAGTTTTCTGTACCTGCATTTCAAACATCTGATGAATCGGATTTATTTTTGCGTAGTCTACCTCTGTCTGATTGAAGCCAAACAACACCTTATTTCTTTCAGCTTCTGAAATAGCATTAATTTCTCGGAGTTTTATATCAGGCTTCTTCACTACCTGGCTTATTATATTTATAAAGTGCCCAGCCATTCTTTCTACAGTTTGTTTCATGAAAAGCTTTTGATTGAACTCTAAGTTGATGCTCAACTCTTCTTCCGCTTCCAAAGCCCAAAGCAGCAAATCAAATTTATACACATTATTTTTATGTACGCTTGAAATATAGCTAAAATCCCTACTATCCGCCGATTGGGAATTTATGCTGCGGAATTCTAAAGCTGCATTAAAAAGTGAGTCTATGTTAAAATTCTTTTTTACATTAAGCCTGTCCACCAGCTTTTCAAATGGGTAATCCTTATTATCAATAGCTTTATATACGTGTGTTTTTACTTCCTCTAAAAACTCGCTAAAGGCCTTTTCTCCTTCAGGAAAATTCCTCATTGCAAGGATATTGTCAAACACATCCCTATTACCCTGTGGATTTGCACAGTTTTTTGCAGTTACTGGATAACCAATAACTATATCCTCCTGGCCTGTATGTTTGAAAAACAATATGTTAAATACTGCAAGCAGTACTGTATACATAGGAACTCTGCTTTCAACAACAAATGCCATAAGTGCTTTAGTCAATTCTTTATTTAACTCAATTTTTATAATATCCTGCTCAAAGGTCTGCTTTATAGACCGTGGATAATCTGTAGTCAGATTAAGTACAGGTATATCTCCTGAAAATACACCTAGCCAGTATTCCTCCTGCTTGCATATATCCTGAGACTTAAAGGAACTATTGTTCATGGACAAAAGTTCTGTTGATAAATCTGAGGCCACTTTATCAGGCTCTTTATAAACAAAACCATCTATCTGATTTTGTAAATGTTTAAAATCCATACATCCTCCTCATAAAACAGATATCTGTAAACCAATGTTTCTTAACTATATACAATTCATCAACGGCTCTACATTGTGCATAAACAGAGATAAACTCAGTACTACTTTCTGCATAAATGGGTAGTTAAGAATAAAGCCCACGGTAAAAACTTTGATATAAACCTGAAATTTTATGGCTATACCCTTCGTTATCTATAAATAGGTACACAAAGTAAACCCAATCTATTAACAATGTAGATATTGGATCATATGAATTAAAATTATTTCGTCTTCTTAAATACTTCTGTATTGAAATTAATATGGAAGTGAACACTATCTTTGACCAATTCGATTGAAAAATGAATCCATTTTTCAGGTATTAAGCAAATAATCACAAATTATATAAATATTTGCTTTCAATACTACTTTTCTACAAATTATATAAACATTGTATTATGTTTCGTAAAATTTTCCTAGTTACCTGAAGTCACTATTATTGTACTCAAAGTCATGCTTTTGTACTGGAAGTCACGTTTCTAATTCCTAAGGTCACTTTTATACCTTATATCATTAAATAGCTATTTTCATTCTGTGAAACTGGCAAAGGAACAATTAGGCCTGTGATTAATCATATACTTGATTTAGCATTCGCCCTATAATAAAATGGTAATTATATGCACAAAAGGGTGTTCTACATATATTTAATCAGAAAGTCGAGGTGATAACTAAACTTACAGATTACTTTTACTTAAAGATAGTTTACTTAGATTATCTTTATAAGAATTTCACTACATACCTGTACACAAAGAACTTGCATGGAGGAATTTTATGAGAAAACTATTAAAATGTTTTTTTATGAGTTGTATAGTTATTTCCCTACTTTTTTCACTAGGATTAGGTGCTTTTGCTGCTCCTGTATCCAAGACAATTAATGCTGTTTATAATAACGTTAAAATTTATGTTGATGGAAATCTAATTCAGCCTAAAGACGGTAAAGGGAATAAAATAGAACCCTTTGTCTACAACGGTACTACCTATTTGCCTGTAGGTGCTATTGCTCAAGCTTTAGGTGAACCGGTAAAATGGAATAAATACAACAACTCCATATATATCGGTGACAACCCTGAAGCAGTAGAATTGACTTTTTCCGAAGATGATGACGTTAATGCTATAGACCCCGTATGGAATGAAATAATTGACTCTTTTTCAAGAAAGTATCCGAATGTAACTATCAAAAGGACACATATAGAGGAATATGAACACGGGAACAACTGGAATGAATCTGTCGCTTCCGGGAAAGCAGCTGATATCATGTCATGTAACCATGACTTTCTCGGTAAAATATTAAAAGCAAATGCTGCAAAAGAGTTGGATAGTTTGTTTTCTCAGAATTTTTTCAGTCAGTTTGATAAAAAACTCCTTGATGAACTTAGGTATAAGGGTAAAACTTATGCCATCCCCTATCAGTATTATAATGCCCTAACACTTATCTATAATAAAAAGCTGGTAAAAACACCTCCTAAGACTATGGACGAGTTGATTAAATTATCTGAAAACCTTAGAGCCCAAAACAAATACGGTCTAGTATTTAATTATGTGGAACCCTACTTTTTCATCCCGTTCCTTAAGGGCTTCGGCGGACAAATTTTTGACGACACCGGCAATATTACTCTTAACACTGAGGCAATGACAAAAACTGCTCAGTTTATGTATGACTTAAAATATAAACATAATATCCTTTCTTATGAGCCTGGCTATGATGCTGCAAATAGCTTATTCAAAGAAGGAAAAGCTGCATTTATCATAAATGGGCCATGGGCGTACCATGAGTATGATATCTGCAATATTGATTTCGGCGTAACAAAAATTCCATTATTATCTAAAGGCAATTGGCCTGGGCCTTTCGTTACTGCAAAGGTACTTTTAGCCAATCCTAATTTAAATGATGGCAAAAAGCTGACAGCTGCCAAGAACTTTATGGAGTATATAAATACCCCCGAAGTCCAAATTAAATTAGCTAAGGCAAAATTAGAAACAAACATCTATACCGTACCTACCAACAAACATGCGTTAAATGACGATTACGTTCAAAATAATCCCAGACTTAAAGCTCTGTCTGATCAAGTATCCTCATGCATACTAATGCCATATTATGAAGAAATGCGTTCAATCTGGGATGCTATAAGGCGTATATTCGATGAAGTTATGAGCGGTAATCTCGATCCGTCAGCAGCTCCTGCGAGAATGCAGGAAATGGCTGAAAAATTCATTTTAGAACAGTCCGATAATTTAACTACAACAAATGAAAAAACTCCGGAAATTGATATAGAGTCTAGACCGATAAAGCTTACGCTATCGGCAGATAAAGATTACAGTGACCCTAATGGAGAGTTATGGTACGATATTTTAAAATCCTTTATGGATAAATACCCTGAAATCGGAGTTAAAAAGGTCTCTACCGACTCCGAAACTCAGAAAGTTAACTGGCAAACCGAGGTTTCAGCCGGAGAAGGAGCTGACATCATTGCATGCACACAAGAGAATATAAATTTATTTGCTTCAGCAAATACAGCTATGGAGTTGGACAGCTCCTTTTCACAAGAATTTTTCAGCAAATTTAATAAGAAAGCTCTTGACAGCCTTAAATATAAGGATAAACTTTACGGTATTCCTTACCAGGTCACAAACAGCCTTGTGCTTATATATAATAAAAAGCTAATTAAAGATGCTCCAAAAAACATGGATGAATTAATCTCTGTAGCAAAAAAATTCACAAATAATTCTGGGGCCTATGGACTGGTATTCAGTCAAATTGAGCCTTATTTTTACTTGCCTTTCCTTGGGGGCTTTGGTGGTCAGACTGTTGATCCAAAAGGGAATATTACACTAAACACCGAAGAAATGAAGAAAACAATCCAATTTTTATATGACCTGAAGTACAAACACAAAATCATTCCTCCCGATGCCAACTATGATGTTGCAAATTCTTTATTTAAAGATGGCAAAGCAGCTTTTATCATAAACGGGCCTTGGGCGTTTGACGAATATAAAGATGCGGGTATAGATTTTGGAATAGCAATGATTCCCCAGATGTCTGAGGGGAGTTGGCCTTCATCATATTTAAGCACCAGGGCACTTATGGTTAACCCTAATATAAAGGATACTACAAAAATGGAAGCCATTAAAAAATTTATCGAATATGTCAATTCGGTAGAAACTCAGCTTAAACTAGCAAGCCTGAAAGGAACGTATCCTATACCGACTAATAAGGATGCCATAAGTAACAGCGTTATACAGCAAGATCCTATACTCAAGCCCCTATCCGATCAAGTTGCTGTAGGAACTTATCTGACCTTCGATACGCTAATGCGTATTATATTCGACTCCACCAGAGAAATAGTTACCGAAGTAATGCAAGATAAACTAAAACCAGAGGAAGCTCCGGCAAAAATGCAGCAAAAAGCTGATGAACTGCTTAAGTTCTACGGTACATAAAAACATATGGAGGAAGTTACATGAAAAGAGAGTTAAAAGGATTTATAATGGGTGCAATAGCAATGGCTTTAATATTTTCATTAGCCTTGACAGGTTTTGCAGCCCCTGTTTATAAAACTATTACCGCTACGTTTAATAATATTAAAATTTACGCTGATGGTACATTAATACAGCTTAAGGATAGCAAAGGCAATAATATTGAGCCCTTTATGTATAATGGTATTACCTATGTACCTCTAGAAACAATGGGGCAAGCTTTTAAAAAGCCCGTGCAGTGGGATAGCAAAACCAATTCAATATACATAGGAAATAAGACTAAGGCTATAACCCTAAACTTTTCTGAAAGTGACGACTTAACATCAGGGTCACACTCATTTTGGGATGATATAATTAAATCTTTTAGTGCAAAATATCCCAATATAATCATAAAGCGTACCCATGCTACAGTGGAATCCCAAAGGAGCAGCTGGCAAAATCAAGTAGCTTATGGTGAGGGTCCTCATGTTATATCCTGCCCCCAAGATAATGTAGGTCTTTTTACAACAGCGGGTACAGTCATGCAGCTGGATAGTTTATTTTCTAAAAGTTTCTATGATCGGTTTGATAAAAAGATAATTAATGATTCCAAACTGGATGGAAAAACCTATGCTATACCCTATGAAATTATCCAAAGCCTTGTACTTATATATAATAAAAGATTTGTAAAAGAGCCTCCAAAAACTATGGATGAATTAGTCAAGGTATCAAAAAGCCTAACAAACTCTCAGGGACGTTATGGTCTGGTTTTCAACATGGCTGAACCCTATTTTTATATACCGTTCCTTGGTGGGTTCGGTGGACAGATATTTGATAGCAAAGGAAATTTTACACTCAATAGCGAAGCTATGAAAAAAACTGCTCAGTTTATGTATGACCTTAAGTTTAAGCATAAAATAGTTCCTAAAGAAGCTAATTACGACATTGCTAACGGACTCTTCAAGGACGGAAGGGCTGGATTTATTATTAACGGGACATGGGCATTTGAAGAGTATAAAGATGCAGGTATGAATTTTGGAATTGCTAAAATACCACAAGTGCCGGGTGGTAAGTGGTCAGTCCCATTCTATGGTTCGAAAGTATTTATGGTCAATCCTAATATCACCGATACCGATACCAAAAATGCTGTACGGACGTTTATTGAATATTTGAATACACCGGAAATTCAACTGAGAATAGTCGCAGCTGACAAAACTCATGCGTTCTCACTACCGACCCATAAAGATGCATTAAATAATGCTTATGTACAAAAAAACCCAACACTTAAGGTAGTCTGGGAACAGATATCGGTTGGAACAACTATGCCTCCTCATGCAGGTACTATTTTTGCCTTCGATGCAATGAAGCCAGTGTTTAAAGATGTTATGGATGCAAAAGTCAAGCCAGAGCAAGCTCCGGCAATTATACAGAAAAAAGCTATAGAAATCTATGCTTCTATACTAGGTAATTGAAAACTATACCCATCTAACTAATTACTTGATACTTGTAGGCAGCTAAAAGGTTTTTAGTAAATTTTCTTAAAATTTGCTTGACTGGGAGTTATAAATTAATACAGAATCGAACCTACCATTCATTTTGAGAGAAGGGTGTATTATTGTATACATCCCTCAGGTTAATGATTTACCTCCAGGTTACCAACCTGGAGGTAAATCATTAATTATAATATGGTTTTTATCGAAGGGGATATGTTACTGTTGAAAAAGATAAATATAATAAATGTGGATTTACTGATTTTCAGGCCAGTTTCCCTATTGGCACTAAAATACGAAGTTTACCCCCAATAATCATCAGAGTAATAAAGGTAGCTTTTTATCACTATCGGCATAATATGTAGGAGAAGCAACTACTTGAGAAGTGATTTTATGTACTATTGCCCGTTTCAAATACTACGCCAGGTAGCGTATGACCCTGGACCGCCACAAGCAGCGGCCATTATAAGAGGAGGGCCGCTTGCACCGGAAATAATCGGGGTAGCAACATTCAAGGATGCTCCTGGAGGGACAGAAGTGTGCGTTGATGTAATGGGGCTTCCCCCCTTTCAACCGGCTCAGGAAGGTAAACAACCCGTTGGCCCACACGGCTTTCACATACATCAGAATGGAACATGTGAGGTAGGTGACCCCAATGATCCATTTAAAGCTGCAGGTGAACACTGGAACCCTACTAACCAGCCCCATGGCAATCACCCCGGTGACTTCCCCGTCTTGTTCTCCAACCATGGAGTTGCACGAATGTGTTTTTTTACCGATAAATTTACGCCCTGTGATATCATCGGCAAATCGATAATTATTCATCAGAACCCCGACGATTATAGAACGCAACCCGCGGGAAATGCAGGAAAACGGTTGGCATGTGGAGTGATTCAGTCGTACAAAATGTGATAACGATAATATAAAACAGGTATTTGACTTGACAGTGTGGATTGCTTATATATGTATATAAATTTATTATTTTTAATTATATACATATATAAGCACTGCAAAACCAATTATAAGAATACCAAAAAACTTATTTATATACTTTAACGATTTAAGCTCTATCTTTCTAGTCATGTATCTTATACTAAAGCAAAGAATAACCCACCATACAGCACCACCTATTACCACACCAATTATTGATTGCAGAGCAATTAAACTCTTCATGCTGGTAAAACCCAAATTAAGACTTGCAAAAACCACTGTGAAAGAAAGCAATGTAGCAGGACTGGTAAGTGCTAAAATAAATGAAAATACAAAAGAGCCAAGATACTTCCTTTCATCATTTGCAGTATTTGAACTGGGGAAAGGATTGGTAAAAAACACCTTTATCCCAACCACAATTAAAAATAATCCCCCAAGTAAACGTATCAACATTTGATTGAGGATTATAAAATCTGATATAAAATTTACGCCCAGCCCTGTTATACTCACATATATGATATCGACCAGAGCACACCCTAAGCAAAAAAAGGCCCCGTGAAGTGAGCCTTTGGTAATCATTTTTCTTATTGCTATCGCACCTAAAGGACCTGCTGGAATACCAAGTAAAAGCCCTGCTATTATACTTTTGAAAAAATATGTGTCCATAATAAAAATGTCCTATCTCTATAGTTTTTTGACCATTAATCCATAATATCTAATTAAATGTATTATACTCGCATTATGAATGCGCAACTACTTTTATTCGATAATCAGCCTATAATAGATATTAGATTTGGTTTGGTTCCGGATTATTTATAATCAATTTGCGCGTACAATTTGCAGGAAACTGGAAAATACCAACAAGTACTTTTTAGAAAACACTCTCTACATTTCGTGCTTTTGCCATTGCATAGGCAACTCTAATTGTTGAAAGTCCTTTCTCGTGTGCTGCATATCTGGTATTCCAGCAAGTTGGATTAAATTTTTTCTTATAATGGTACAGTGATTGATAACCATAACTTGAATTCCCATGATCATATACGAACTTAAATAGTTTTTCCAGGAGAGTAGCTTTGGGATTATGAATATCTATGCCTGCAAGCGGAGCAAGCCCTAAGCTTATCCATCTCCCACCTTCACCTTTTATTTTCATTGCGGCATCAATAATAGCTTTTTCCATTACACCGGGAACCGAATCCACCTTTCTTCTCATAACATCAAGGAAATATCCTTTTTGAGAATCAAAAGGTGAAAACATCAAAATAGCAACCACATCCTCCTTTTCATCCAATGCAACGAAAAACCTTCTGTTTAATGGATTATCGAAGTTTAAGTCCCCTAGTGTAAACGTTAATTGGCCCTTCTTATGCAAAAACCATTCCCGTGATAAAACTTCTACTTTCTCCTCTATATCCCAATCTCTCCGAATACTAGGTATATATTCCACAATCCTAGTTCCCAATTTCTCAGCACGTCGTAGCTTCTGACGGAGCTTTTCCGTCTTGCCCCCGGCTATTGTATATGAATGTAAGTCCAACAAAGCTTCCTCACCATATTTTGAAATAACAAACCCATCCTGTTCGAGCAGGTTTGAAAATTCTTCACTTATTGAACTAAAACAAATCTTCAGATTGCGTTTGGCACAAAACACCTTAAATTCACTAACAATTTCTAATAAATTTGAGCTTGCACATACAGGATTACCTATGCAAACTGCAACGTTTTGGATAACGACATATGCAATAAATCCATCAATATTTTTGTCAACATAATACTGCTTATTTCCTTCAAGAGAAAGGTACGAAAGAGAATCTATTCCATATCTTAAAACCATTTCTTCAATATCACGTTGTTTTAATTCTTCACCGCCGGCATTAATCGCAGGGAGGGTAGAAAACTTGGATTTAGAGAGTATAGAAAATAGTTGATTCATACATAGCTCCTTCTATTAAAAAACTTCTAGTACAATAATCGACAAAATACAACTTGCGACTTACAGTTAAAACCTGGAATATATTATGCATAGGAATATTTCCTTGCAGTTAACCATTTAAAATTACAATTTGATAACAAAAAAGTAGCGAGGGTTACTAAAAACCCTCGCTACTTTTTTCTATCTACCATCGTTTCTTAAATACAAGGTTGTATACTATGTAGGCTGCAATAACTACAATAGCTATAGGAACAAGTATAGATAACGCCCACTTCAATATCTTCAAAGCTACTACAAATAATATTACAAATATAACACCTTTTAAAATAATATTTCCCAATCCATCCTTCATAACAAACCCTCCGTATTTATTTTAACTTTCTTAATTCATTATACGATATTAATTAATTATTGTCTAATAAAAATTAATTATTTTGATCATTTTTTTGATTTTATTAATTAATCGTTTTTGTTTTTTAAATGTTTAAATCAACATAACTGTGGTAAGTATATTCAAGGAGTTGATTTATATGACTAGATACAATATTCTAGAAGCTGCCCTCGAAGAACGTTATGAATACTTGGAAGAATTAAAAGCAAAGAAAGAAACTATAGAGAAACTTATTAAAGAATTGGAAAATGAAGTTGATGAAATGCTTATAAATATTCTGGAAAACACCCCAAAACAGGAACCCTCCTAGCGGCGGGTTCCTGTTTTAATATATTCATATATTAAATTTACAAACTTGAAACGATTTCATTGAAAGCCTTAATAGTCAAGTCTATTTCCTCTAAAGTATTGAAACACCCAACACTTAAACGGACTATTCCTGTTTTTAAGGTTCCCAACCTTTCATGGGCCAAAGGTGCACAATGCAGCCCTGCCCTTGTCGCTATACCATAAGCCTTATCCAGTACATAGCTAACCTCAGTAGAATCAACACCATCTACGTTTAGGGCTACAATCCCCGAGTTGTTTTTGATATCATTTTTACTGTACAGCTTTATTTGCTTCATCTCACTCAGGCCTTCGTGCAGCCTTTTTATAAGTTCGTATTTATAAACTTTTAGACTATCAATACCAAAACTATTTATAAACCCTATGCCGCACCCCAACCCTACAATACCCGGTGTATTTAAGGTACCGCTTTCAAGAATATCCGGCATTACTTCGGGCTGATAAAGATTCTCAGAACTGCTTCCCGTTCCACCCTGCATTATTGGCTTAAGCTTTACATCGTCACCAACATATAGCCCACCAATACCCTGCGGACCCAAAAGCCCTTTATGCCCCGGAAAAGCAAGCACATCTATATTCATTTCATTAACGTCTATTTTTATACTCCCCGCACCTTGAGAAGCATCAACTAAAAATATAATACCGCTCTCCCTTGCCAGCTTCCCCAATTCTTTAACAGGCATAACAATACCGTTTACATTAGAAGATAGAGTACAGGCTATCAACTTGGTATTTTTCTTAATGCTCTTCTTTACATCCTCGGGGGCAATTTCCCCATAATCATTACCATGTAGAATAGTTAATTCAATGCCACTATCCCTCTCAAGAGTTTTCAAGGGCCGAAGCACCGAATTATGCTCCATACTTGTGGTAATTACATGGTCTCCGCTTTCCAGCAGACCCTTTATCGCTACATTCAGAGCTTCTGTCGCATTTTTAGTAAAGCAAAGCTGCATAGGATTAGCAAAATTGAAGAACGCTCCAATTATCTCTCTAACTTCTAAAACCGCACTTCCTGAAGCAATAGACATAGAGTGCCCGCCACGACCTGGATTGGCGCAATATTCCCTCATGCACCGGTTTATCTCGCTGTACACTTTTTCAGGCTTAGGATAGGAAGTTGCGGCATTATCAAGGTATATCATAATGTCCCCCCTTTTCTTAGGGTTGAAAAATCTTTACCGCTTCTACTACAATTCATCTTCCATTATCATCAGTGCAGCAGGAAACGGTTCTAGCGCACGTTTCAATATCCCTTGTACATAAGCTATCAGCATACCGTAATTAGTAATTGCTATATTATTTTCCTTAGCAAAATTAATCCTGTACTGCATTTCCTGTTTATTCAGCATACATCCGCCGCAGTGTATAATAGCGCTATACTTCTCCAAATCCTTTGGAAAAAACGTACCGCTTGCCCACTCAAATTCAATATCGCCACCGGCAATCTGCCTTATCCATCTTGGAATTTTCACCTTACCTATATCATCAGCTTGACGGTGATGGGTGCAGCCCTCCACTATAAGCACTCTGCTCCCTTCCTTCAAGCTCTCAATTTTTTTGAGTCCTCTTACCATCTCTATCAATTCCCCTTTATACCGAGCAAAAAGTATAGAAAATGATGTTAACGGCACATCCTCAGGTGTATCTGCAGAAACCTTTAAAAACGCCTGGGAATCGGTAATTACCATCGCTGGCTTTTTCCTGAGGTTACTTAGCGTTTCCTTAAGTTCATGCTCTTTGGTTATTACGGCAATAGCATCCGATTCAATAATATCCCTTATAGTCTGCTGCTGGGGCAAAATAAGCCTTCCTTTCGGTGCAGCCTTATCAATTGGTGTCACCAACACCACCATATCACCGGGATTTATCAAATCTCCTACAATGCTAAGCTGAGAATCATCATACTTTGCATTTGCTGCTATAAGCTTCTTTAATTCTTCAACCCCATTTCCGGTTTGAGAGCTTATTTTCACTACAGGAACTCCCAACTTAACCTTAAACCCCTCAAGTTCCTCATCGGTTACTTCTTTTAAATCGGTTTTATTTACAGCACAAATTGTAGTAATTCCCTTTTGTCTCAGCTTCCCCGCAAACTCCATTTCAAAATCCGTCATACCTTCAGTTGCACTAAAAACAAGAATTGCTACATTTGTCTTCCTCATCACATCATATGTTTTTTCTATGCGTAAGTTTCCTAATTCCCCTTCATCATCCAAGCCCGCTGTGTCAATTATAACCACAGGACCTATAGGAAGAAGCTCCATGGACTTATAAACAGGATCAGTAGTTGTCCCTGCTACAGGAGATACCACTGCAATGTTTTGACTTGTAAGTGCATTGATTAAAGTTGACTTTCCCGCATTTCTCCTGCCGAATATAGCTATATGAAGCCTGTCTGATACTGGCGTCGTATTCATATTGACCTCCTGATATAAAAATCCTTATCGTTTTTTACCCGGAATACCCGGTTTCGTCATTTCTACCGGATTTAATATTGCGTTTATAACATCCTCATCTAGTATTTTTTCCTCAAGCAGTACTTCCCTTACAGTCTTATCGGTAGCAACACACCTGCGGGAAACCTCAGCTGCTCTTTCATACCCTATACACCCGGTTAGTGCCGTCACAAGTGTAAAACTTCTATCTACCAATTGGCTGCACCTTTCTCGGTCCGCTTGTATCCCCTTAATACACTTATCTATGAATAATTTCAAGCCGTTTCTGAGCAAATCAAGCATTTCAAACAGGTTATGAGCTATAATCGGCAAAAAAGCATTTAACTCAAGCTGCCCCGATTGTGCCGCCATTGTTATAGTCAAATCGTTACCCATTATTTGAAAGGCTATCTGGTTTATAGCTTCGGGAATCACCGGATTCACCTTGCCCGGCATTATGGTTGATCCCGCTTGTACCGCAGGAAGTGAAAGCTCACCTATCCCTGCCCTTGGCCCCGACGAAAGCAGCCTTAAGTCGCTTGCCAGCTTCGAAAGGTTTACTGCCGCAGTTTTCAATAGTCCAGAAACCTCAACAAAAACATCACAGTTCTGAGTTGGGTCCATCATATGCTCTGCCCTGGCCAGTCCCAAGCCGGTAAGTGCTCTAAGCTTCTCGATCGCCATGAATACATATTTTCTATCCGCATTCAAGCCTGTCCCAACCGCAGTCCCCCCCAAGTTTACCTGGCGAAGCCTTTCTTCTACCTTATAGAGCCTCCATCGGTCCCTAGCTATAGCCTGGGCCCATGCCCCAAACTCCTGCCCCAACAGCACCGGTACCGCGTCTTGAAGCTGTGTCCTTCCTACTTTTATAACTCCAGAGAATTCTTCCTCCTTTTCCTGCAAAGCACTCTGGAGCTCGGCAAACAACTCGCTGACCGGAATTAAAAGCCTTATGGCAGCAATTCTTACGGCTGTAGGAAAAACATCATTTGTAGACTGAGACATGTTTACATGGTCCAGGGGATGTACCATGGAGTAATCCCCCTTACTGCCCCCCAGTATTTCAATCGCCCGGTTTGCTATGACCTCATTGACATTCATATTTGCCGATGTTCCCGCTCCGCCCTGCATAGCATCCACCACAAATTGATCATTCAGCTTTCCTGCAAGTATCTCATCACAAGCCTTAACAATAGCCTGTGCAATACTTTTGTCCAACAGCCCTATATACTCATTAGTAAGAGCAGCAGCCTTTTTAATAGTTACAAGTGCTCTTACAAGTTCGGGATGGATAGGCTTTAGACTTATGCAGAAGTTCTCAATAGCTCTCTGCGTATTTATTCCATAATAACAACTGTCATCAAAACTTTTTTCCCCAAGCAAATCCCGTTCTATCCGCATATTTACCCCCTATAAAACGGCATTAGTTTACCTTCAGATACGAAGGAAGCTTTCGTCCTGCTTTTTCCACTGCATACAAAGCTGCTTCAAGGTCAACCATGTTTTTGTTGTCATATATCCTGTAGTCCTTTTTGTATCTATCCGGTGTGTTTATCAGCATTATGGTATTTGCTCCGGATTGTAGCGCCCAAACCTGCGCATCTTTATTTAAAGAAGCCAACGCTGTAGTAGACGGTATATATACTTTCTTACATACAATCCTAGTAACAGCCACAGCCCTAAGAGTCAGATTTACATCCCCATGAGGGTGGTTTTCATACTTTGTACCTTTAGCAGGTATAAACGGCCCAATACCTATCATATTAATGCCCATATCCTTAAAGTAAAGAATATCGTCCGCTATATCCTCATTTGTCTGCCCGGGCAGCCCTATAATATTACCTGAACCATTGATATATCCAAGCTCTTTAAGCCACCTTGAACATTGCAGTCTATAGTCGTAGTCATCATCGGGATGAATTTCGTTGAAAAGATTACGGTTTATAGACTCAATTTTGAGCAGGAAGTTATTTGCTCCAGCTTCTTTCAATGCCTCATACTCTTCCCTCGTCTTTTCACCCACACTTAAGGTTATCCTCATACCTGTCTTTTCCTTAATTCTGCGGACAAGAGCAATAAGCCTTTCGGTAGACCACTGCATATCTTCTCCTGACTGGAGTATAACAGTTTTCAGACCCAAGCCTTGCAGGTAATCAACAACCTCCATAATCTCATCTTCAGTCATTCTATATCTTCCTACACTGGAATTTGCAGCATTAATGCCGCAGTAATTACAGCATTTTTTACAGTAATTAGAAAACTCAATAGCACCTCTGATTTCGACTACATCCCCTACCATAAGCTTTCTGATTCTATCGGCAGCGTCGTAAATCAACTCAATCTCCTTCTTATTATTTGTGGATAGGAGATAGACTATTTCGTTCCTTTCGAGGTCTTCGCCTTCTTCAATTTTTTTGAGGATTGCTATAAACTCGTCTGTAATAACATTATTTCCAAGCTTTTTATCCAAAAGACCTTGGAGCTTAAACTTCTTTTCCTCAAGAATGTCTTTTACATCAATACTGTTTTCGTCTAAAATCCTCTTGGACCTATCCAGATCCGATTCCTTTATTTTCACTGCGATAGCGCATACAGTCCCGGTTTCAGGAGGCGCAGGAACAAGGTCGGTATCTACCTCATTCTCCTTTAGCGCTTTATTAATAATAAGCATTTGAGCTGTGTTTTTTGATATTATCAAATAGTATTTTCCCTGCATTAATCTTCCCCCTTAGAAATATATATCTCTTTCACCTTTTTCTATATCCTTAAGCTTTTCTTCAGTAAGCGACCTCATTTTGTCGTCATGGATATCCAATAATGCTTTTTTTATCATTGCCTCTCCCTTTAGTCTCAAACTCTCGGTACCGTAGTCTACAAGGTTTTCCTTAAAGGTAAGAATCGCATTCGGTTGGCAAAACTCATGGATTTCTCCACCCTTTGCATACTCCATGAACGCTTCCCCTGTCCTGCATCTCCTATAGCATGCAGTACAGAAGCTCGGAATGTATCCGTTTTCACATATTGTTTCCAGCATTTGCGGCAAGCTCCTATGGTCACTCACCTCAAACTGATCGGCTTTTTCCTCTTCCTCTTTATATCCTCCGGGGCTGGTTTTTGATCCTGCACTTATCTGAGAAATCCCCAAACTCAGAAGTTCATCCCTAAACTCAGCTCTCTCTCTTGTGGAAAGTATCATTCCGGTGTAGGGTACTGCAAGCCTGTAAATCGCTACTATCTTTCTAAAGTCGTCGTCATCTACAAAATGAGGAATTTTATCAAGTCCCCACCCTAAAGCCGGCCTTAATCTCGGAACAGATATGGTATGCGGGCCTACGCCATATCTTTCCTCAAAGCTTTTAACATGCATAAGCAGCCCCAAAACTTCAAATCTGTAATCATAAAGCCCTAAGAGAGCACCCACACCCACATCATCTATCCCTGCTTCAAAAGCCCGGTCAATAGCAGTTATTCTCCAGTCATAATCAGCCTTCAAGCCTGTAGGATGCATTTTTTTATAAACTTCTCTATTATATGTCTCCTGGAATATTACGTATGTTCCTATTCCTGCATTTTTAAGTTCTTTATATTCCTCAATCTTCATTGGAGCAGCTTCAACATTTATTCTTTTTATGCCGGTATTTTTGTATATAGCTTCCATTGCGTCCGTCATATGCTTTGCATTGGTTTTCCTCGGGTCTTCTCCGCATATCAGCAAAATCCTCTTGTGCCCTTGAGCTTCCATAGCTTTGGCTTCCTCAACAATTTCAGACAGTCCAAGAGTTCTTCTGTGGAGTTCCTTGTTATCCCTTCTAAATCCGCAGTACAAGCAGTTATTAGTACATTCATTGCTAGTGTACAGAGGTGCAAAAAGCACCACCCTCTTGCCATAAACCTTGTTTTTCACAAACTTTGCTGCCGCATAAAGCTCCTCAAGAAGCTCCTTATCCTCTACAAACAAAAGTTTTGCAACCTCAGAAAGTTCCAATCCCTTACAATCCCTGGCTTTGTCTATGATATTTCTGATTTCGCCTTTATCAGTATTATTTGCCCTTTCAAGAAGTGAAAAAATTATATCTTCCTTAATAAAATCCACCATAAAACAACCCCCTACCTGAATATTCATCATAAATCTATAAGTCATAAAAATAATAAAACTCCCCTTGATTATTCAAGAAGAGTTTACAGACAAGCACACCATATGTACTCCCCCTTCGATAAGAACAATCTGTCTCGTTAGGCAACATCACAAATTTTCTTTCCTCCTTAGAGTCGGATACGGGTAAATCCTCCTCCTTAGAGCTTTAGAATTTTTGAATTATTAAATTAAAAAAACAAAGTAGTCCATGACTCTTAATACGTAAGGGCCACTTTAGCTTTTACACCGCTTGTATTACCCAATTTGCCGGTGAGCGCCCCTATTTCATCACTATTTCCGTCAACAATTATCGAAATGACCGAGACATCCCTTTCCTTATAGGGAATCCCCATTCTACCTACTATAATATGTCCATAGCTACTTAATATGTCATTAACCCTCTTTGCTGATTCCTCACGGTTGTTTACTACTATACCAATAACCGCAATTCTTCTTTCCTTCTCCATTGCATAAACCTCGTTAATTTTTTAACCATTACTATAATTATACCAAAAATCATATGCAAGTAAACAACTTTATTTCATCAATTATATATTACACTGGATATATTTAATAATAAATATACAAACTTCATTATATATTTGTCCAAGCCTTGCAAACCAACTGCTTCATGCATAAAATTAATAAAAAGGAGTGTTTCTATGCGGTATAATAACCGGTACCAATCTTACCATCGGTGGAGGCATGACTATAAAAATGATTTACCAATAAAACTCTGGACTTTTAAGTAAAAAAGTAGCATAATAAGTATAAGTTTTATATAATGTAACTGATTTTCCCTTAAGCTTCAGCCTAAAATGCTACTGAAGTTTTTATAAGGAGTATTTTCAACAAATACCCATGTACATCTAAATTATCTTATTATAAAAAATTTATTTAAACTATAAAACTTAAAGACTATATTTTCTCTTTAAGGGCTCGGAAAGGGGATTTTTTAAGTATGTCATATGAAATAAAAATTCAAAGAACTACAACGCCAAAACAAAAGCCTGAACAAAACAATTTAGGATTTGGAAACCACTTTACAGACCATATGTTCATTATGGATTATACAGAGGGTAAAGGATGGCACGACCCAAGGATAGTACCTTATGCTCCTCTTGAGCTCGATCCCTCTACAATGGTGCTTCATTACGGTCAGGCTATATTCGAAGGTCTAAAGGCTTATAAGACACAAGATGGAAGAATTCTTTTATTCAGACCTCACAAGAATATGGAAAGAGTTAATATCTCAAATGACAGGATGTGTATACCCCAAATAGATGTTGACTTTGCTGTTGAAGCTATTAAATCCATAGTTCTCGTAGATAAGGATTGGATACCCGACGCAGAAGGCACATCCCTTTATATAAGACCGTTTATAATAGCAACAGACCCGTTCCTTGGAGTAAGGCCTTCTCTTACCTATAAATTTATGATAATACTTTCTCCGGTAGGTGCTTACTACCCCGAGGGAATCAACCCTGTAAAAATATATGTAGAAAGCGAATATGTGCGTTCTGTAAAAGGCGGCGTAGGTTTTGCCAAGACCATAGGAAATTATGCTGCAAGCTTGAAAGCACAGATGGAAGCAAAAAAGAAAGGCTATACCCAAGTATTGTGGCTGGATGGAGTTGAAAAGAAATATATTGAAGAAGTAGGAACTATGAATGTATTCTTCAAGATAAACGGTGAAGTTGTTACCCCATCCCTTGAAGGAAGTATCCTTCCCGGTATAACAAGACAATCCACAATTGAACTCCTTACAAGCTGGGGCATAAAGGTTGTCGAAAGAAAAATATCAATAGAAGAATTATATGATGTTCATGCAAAAGGTCTTCTGGAAGAGGCTTTTGGAACCGGAACTGCTGCGGTTATATCTCCTATCGGCGAATTTAACTGGAATAACAACAAAATACTCGTCAATGAAGGAAAAACTGGAGAATTATCCGCTAAGATATTCGACGCTATTACAGGCATCCAGAGCGGTAAACTGGAAGATAAAATGAAATGGACTTATGAAGTGAAGTAGTAAAAATTAGTTTATATAAAAAAATGGGATAACTCATCAGTAAAGTATGAGTTATCCCATTTAAATTTATCTTTGTGTTGCCTCTCCATTGATACCTATTCTTACTTTTGTAACAGGTACATCCTTTCCTGAGCGCTGAAGTGCTACATCAACCGCTCTAACAATCCCCGAGCAGCAAGGAACTTCCATATGCGCTACAGTAATGCTCTTGAGATTATTACTCTCTATAATGTCAGTAAGCTTCTCAATATAAAACTCTAAATCGTCCAGTTTAGGACATCCAATAACCACTGCTTTACCTTTAAGTAAATCCAGGTGGTAGTTTGGGTATGCAAACGGTACACAATCCGCTGTAACAAGCAAGTCAGCATTATTAAAGTATGGAGCATTTACCGGAACCAGACTAAGCTGTACCGGCCACTGCCTGAGCTGCGGTTTAATCTTAACCTCTATATCATCACTGCTTACCGCTTTAGCCTTTGATGTATCTGCTTTATCATTATTTAACATCATCATTCTGCTTCCCGGACATCCGCCTCCCCCATGATGATGGTGGTGGTGTACAGGCTGGTGTGCAGGTGCATGATTGTGTTTTGGAGCTTCTCCCCTAGTTTTCTTCACAAACTCCATAGCTTCCTCCTCATTGAAATCATCAGCTTCCCTCTCAATTATGTGGAGTGCGTCCTGCGGACAATGCCCGAGACAGGCACCCAGACCGTCGCAGTACGAATCCTTTACAAGCTTTGCTTTTCCATCGATTATCTGAATTGCACCTTCAGCACAATTCGGAACGCACAAACCGCATCCGTCACATCTTTCTTCATCTATTTTTATAATTTTTCTAATAGCCATAGTAAACTCCTCCTTAATAATTAATTTATAAATTATGTAGTTCTGTAAGTTTTTTATCATACAGAACTATTTTTTTCGTATCACTCACTTGATAAGTTTATTATATATGATTTATTAAAACAAAGATGTGATTTATATCATCGTGCATTATGTTATTTAACACAAAAAAGGAGCTTGATTAGAGATAGTTTAGGTTGAACTTAGTGATTAACCGATAGGAAAATACCTATGGTAAGTGGTAGTTTCCTATCGGGATAAAATCACTTTCAACCTAAACTATCTTAATTTCAAACTCCTTTTTGCAGACTGAAGAATTGAATTATAATTGCTTGTCGTTAGTAAGCTTTAGTTTCTCAAGTACATAGAACACTAAGCTTAGCAGCATACCTACAACAGTAGCTAAAGCCATACCTTTAAGTTGTACGTTTTGTCCGACATTAACCGCAACATTGCTGATACCTACTACAAAGATAACCGCAGTAAGTATAAGGTTTCTTGCTTTACTGTAGTCTACCTTTGCTTCAACAAGCATTCTGATACCTGACGCTGCAATTACACCGAAAAGAAGTATGCATATACCGCCCATAACAGGAACAGGTATACTTGATATTACTCCGGACAGCTTACCAAAGAAAGCAAATATTATAGATATTACAGCTGCTCCACCGATTACCCATACGCTATAAACCTTAGTAATCGCCATAACACCCATATTTTCACCATATGTCGTTGTTGGTACCGAGCCTGTAAATCCGGACAACATCGTGGACAACCCATCACCGAGAAGCGATCTGTGAAGACCCGGGTCTTTTGCAAGATCTCTTCCTACTATATTACTTGTTACAAAGAGGTGTCCTATATGCTCGGATATAACAACCAGAGCCGCAGGTGCAATAATTAACATCGCATTAAAATCAAAGCTTGGCAAAACAAAATGTGGCAAAGACACTATATCTGCATTTGTAATTTTAGTATACTCAACCATTCCCAAAAATGCTGAAAGTCCATACCCAGCCAACACTGCAAACAATACAGGTATAATGGCTAAAAATCCTCTGAACACCAGTGAACCAAGAATAACAACTGTCAATGTAAATACCGATACTATAATAGCATTTCTATCAAAAACACCATCCTTATTTGGGTAAAGACCTGCCATACCTGCTGCAGTACCTGCCAATTCCAAACCTATAAGAGCAACAATCGGTCCCATTGCTGCAGGGGGTAATACCACATCAAGCCATTTAGTACCTACCGCACCGATTAGTAAAGCTGTCAATGAGAATATTAATCCGGCGATTATAAAGCCGCCTAAAGCTTTAGAAAAATTACCTTTTACATCTGCACTACTTGTAATTACTGCTATAGTCGGGGCTAGAAAAGCAAAACTTGATCCTAAGAAAGCTGGTGCCCTACCCTTACATAAAAACAGATAAATAAGTGTACCAATTCCATTTAAAAGTAATACTAACGCAGGATCAATAACCTGTACATTAGGATCCCCTGCTGCCTGCTGAGCAGCCTGATTAAAAAGAAACGGTACCAACACAGATGCTCCAAACATTGCAAACAAGTGCTGAAAACTCAGAGGCAGTCCCTGAAGAAAAGGAACCTTCTCCTCCACCTGGATAACTCTTTTTTGCATAACTTAACATCCCCCTAAAGTTAAAATTTTATTTTAAAGCAAACTTCTAATACTATTTTTAGACTAAACCTAATATAGTATCCAGCTTACTCTAAATTCATTTTGGTAATATCAATAATATAGTTAACAAAAAATTGCATAAAAAAAACTTCTCACAAGGCCAGTAAGAAGCTTATTTACTCATTAAAAACCGGTCTTTGCTCAAACTTTACATAATCTTCCTCAGTGAAGCAAAACCAGCTTGTATTAATAAATAAAACACACTCTACTTTACTAGCCTCACAGGGCTAATTTAAAAGTCTTTAATCAAATTTAGTATACCACAACACTTGATAGACGTCCATAAAATTTTAACAAAAAAACTGGATAACTTTATGTTTACAAACCAAAACTTTCTACTTATAATTGAAGGTTTTTGAGCCACAATAATTAGTGAGGAGGTGATAATATGGCAAACAACAATAATAACAGCAAAACTCAATTTGAAAACATGAAATATGAAATCGCTAGAGAAGTTGGCGTTAACTTAAAACAGGGCTACAATGGAGACTTGACATCTAGGGAAGCTGGTAAGGTTGGCGGAAACATTGTTAAGAAAGTTTTCCAATCTTATACTGGAAACAGCTATCCTACTGAAAAGCTCGGCGATACAAGCAAATAAATAGCATAATCTT
Organism: Clostridia bacterium; assembly: GCA_026416815.1. Classification (GTDB taxonomy): domain Bacteria; phylum Bacillota; class Clostridia; order Acetivibrionales; family DSM-2933; genus SKW257. Next base: position 135,483 of record JAOAEJ010000084.1, read on the forward strand.
AATAAAAATAGCAGGGGGCTTCTCTCCTGCTATTTTTATTTTAATATATAATGTAGTGCCTGAACTGACAAACATATCGGTAGTTATCTTTTAACAAATCCACCACATCCGCATTTATCCATGGCACCGCAACTCTTATCGTTAATAGCACATCTTCCGCTCATAGCTTGAACATTGGGTAAAATCGCCGCCCCAGCTTCTATATTATTCTCAGACTTAAAATTACCACAATCCTTACACTTCATAGCCATATACCTCCAGATTTTTAACGTCAGACATATTATCTTCAAAAATCAACAAAATATACGTTTTTAAAAATTATTTTAAATCCATACAAAAAGCAGGTTAAAATCACCTGCTTTTGTAATAACTATTACATATTCATTTGTGACTGAATGTTACTTACTTCCTGCTGAGCCCTACTAACATCCTGCTGGCTGGCATTCTGCACCTGATACCATCCTTTTTGGGTCATTAAATCATATAACTGCTTCTGATGTTGAAAAGTCTTAGTAAGTATAGTAGTTACATCGTTTCTTAAAAACTGATTGTTGCTTTCAAGTATCAGGTTTGTTAAGGACGAAGCAGCCAATTTATGTTCATCCAATAATACATTTACAATTTCTTTATCCGTAAGATTTCTCATCCTAATCCCTCCTTATTGCATAGTCGCAGTATTGATATGTTTTATAAATGTCTGTAAATCACTCTGGTGATCCTGTGCCATTTGCTGGCATACAGACTTAACTTGTGCATCTGAAGCCAACTCTGCACACCCTTCCATAAACCTGATAGTATTTTGAGTCATCTTAATGTTATCCTGTACCAACATTAATTCTTTTGCAGTTAAAGCCATAAACATCCTCCTTTGTAATTTAATATATTAACTTTACCCAAATTAGCTTTTACATTAATCTAAATAATATTCATGCGTTTGATATAATCCACAGCTTTTTATAAGTAGTTAACACCTATCTTTTAATCATTTTATAACACTCGAAACTCCAAAGAACATCTTACTTATACTGATTATAGCTTGGAAAACTCTTTATACTTCCAGAGATAAAACAATATTGCAATTTTAAATGTATTATGCTATCGTAAATAAAGAAAATAAGCCCAACAATGGAAACACCTATAGGTTGGATTATTTCTACATATAATTGAATAGCCGGTATTATATAAATTGCAAAAAAGAATCTACGACGAAGTTCTTCCTGAATCTTTTTTGCAATTTGTTACCTTAAGTTAAATTGCGATAATCAAATTTTTCCTTGTACTGTCATTATCGCAACTTATATAGCTATAATAAGGGCTTAATATGAGTCTGAATTAGCCGTTTGGGATGTCAAAATGTTGGTAAGTATGGGACTTTTTGGTATCTTTTTATTTTTACTTTTAAGTATAAAAGTCTGCTTGAGAAATAAAATAAATATTTGAGTGAAAACGAATATTGACATTTACCAAGCCTCTTTTATGCCTTAAATACATAATAAGTTATTATTAAATATGGGAGGAATTTGCTATGACGTCTCAGATGATATTATCAACAATAATATTCATAATAGCATATGTACTTATAGTTTCGGAAAAAATAGACAGAGTGATTGTCGCTCTAGCAGGCGGAATTGCTATGGTAATAGTAGGTATTCTTAATCAAGAAACTGCTTTCCATGTAATCGATTATAACACACTGGGATTACTAATCAGTATGATGGTTATAGTTATGATAACAGCTAAAACAGGAGTTTTTGAATATCTATCAATTAAGGTAGTAAAGCTAGCTAAAGGTGAGCCGTGGAAAATCCTTGTGTATCTATCCTTAATTACAGCTACGGCTTCAGCATTCTTAGATAATGTTACTACCATCCTGTTAATATTACCAATAACCCTTGATGTTTGCAAGGAGCTTAAGTTAAGGCCGGTACCGTTTGTAATAAGTCAGATATTTGCTTCAAATATCGGCGGCACTGCTACGCTTATTGGCGACCCGCCAAATATTATGATAGGCAGCAGAGTCGGTTTGGGGTTTATAGAATTTATAGTTAATATAGCACCAATAATAATTATAATTCTTCCTGTTACAGTACTAGCATTCTTATTGATATATAAAAAATACTTACATGCTGATGAAAAAGACAAACAAAAAGTTTTACTCCTTAATGAAAACAATGCAATAAAAGATAAACTGCTTCTCATAAAATCTCTTGCTGTATTGTTCTTGACCATAATTGGATTTATGACACATAGCATTTTCCATTTCGAATCCTCGACGATAGCTATAACCGGAGCGGTCCTTTTACTCCTTATTTCACGTACCAATACAGAACACATCCTAAAGGAAGTTGAGTGGAAAACCATATTCTTCTTTGCCGGACTTTTTATGCTGGTAGGTGGACTTGAACATACGGGGGTACTGAAATTTGTAGCCGAAAGTATAGTTAATGCAACCGGTTCAAATTTATTACTCCTTGGGCTATCTATACTTTGGGTTTCAGCGATTGCTTCTGCTTTTATAGATAATATCCCCTTTACTGCTACCATGATACCACTTATCAAAGACGTAGGGGCTTTGACCGGAATTCCTATAACTCCTCTGTGGTGGGCGCTTTCTCTTGGAGCTTGCCTTGGAGGTAATGGAACCATAATAGGTGCAAGTGCAAATGTAGTAGCTTCAGGTATGGCTGAGGAACGAGGATTCAAAATAACCTTTGGAGAATATTTCAAAGTATGCTTCCCAATAATGTTAATAACTATTATAATTAGTACGATATACTTATTGCTTCGCTATTTAATTTAAAATGTTAGGTAGGGTATGATTTATGCAAAAAATAACATTCCGTAACAAGAATAACAAGTTACTGAATATCGCTCCAACAAGAATTATAGTTTTCAGCTTTGCTATACTGATACTTACAGGATCATTTTTACTCACTCTTCCTATTGCAGCAAAGAATGGACAGAGTACACCTTTTCTTGACTGTTTATTTACAGCAACATCAGCTTCATGTGTAACGGGACTGATTGTTTACGATACCTATAATCATTGGAGTTTATTCGGACAGATTGTCATTCTATCCATGATTCAAATGGGTGGCCTTGGAATAATAACACTTGCTACCTTTTTCTCGGTGCTATTAGGTAGAAAAGTAGGGCTTAAAGGTATGCTCCTAGCACAGGAGTCAATAAATAACTTTAGCTTCGAGGGTGTTTTAAAGCTTGTAAAAAGAGTTGTACTCATAACTTTCGCTATTGAACTTGCAGGCGCATTGATATTGTCAATAAGCTATGTACCTAGATTTGGCCCTGTGGGCTTCTACCTGGGTATATTTCATGGAATATCTGCTTTCTGCAATGCAGGCTTCGACCTTATGGGCATTGCAGGCAACGGTGAATATATGAGTCTAGTTGGGTTTAACAATGACCCAATAATCATATATACTATAGCCAGTCTCATTATCATAGGTGGATTGGGATTTGTGGTATGGAAGGATTTGTACGAATATAGAAAAACCAAGAGTCTTATGTTGCACACAAAACTTGTCCTTGTCATATCAGCATGCTTAATAGTGTTTGGAGCAATATTTTTCTTTGCTTTTGAGCATAACAATCCTGCCACAATGGGTAATTTAAGTACGTTTGAAAAAGTAAACTCTGCAATATTTCACTCTGTTACTACCAGAACTGCGGGTTTTAACTCACTTCCTACAAATGATATGAGGGAGATATCTAAAGTAGCTACTATTATACTTATGTTTATAGGAGCTGCACCGGGTTCTACCGGAGGCGGAATAAAAGTCACTACCTTTGGTGTAATAATATTTGCAATTATATCACAGATAATGGGTTCAAATGATACTATTATATTCAAACGCAGAGTTCCCCACTACGTAATAAATAAGGCGCTGTCCATTGCCGGATTAAGCGGTATGCTGGTTGTAATAGTTACAACGGTAATATTAGCAGCAGAAAATAAGCCCTTCATAAATGTTTTGTATGAAGCTACCTCTGCATTCGGAACGGTAGGAATATCTACAGGATTGACTCCCGGCCTGTCTGCAATAAGTAAAGTCTTTTTAATAGTTACTATGTTTCTTGGAAGGGTTGGCCCTCTAACATTTGCAATAGCTTTATCACTGAGAGCTAATAAAAAGGCTTCAGAGACAGTTTATCCTGAAGGTAAAATAATAGTAGGGTAAATACAAATGGCATAAAAAACTAGCTGGCATATCACAATCTGATTATTGCCAGCTAGTTTTTATTTTGTTCAGTAATAGCCAATAAAGCGCTTAATTTAGATAATTTTACTTAATCAGATATTAACGATACTCTATTTTGGATTTATTGGTTAGAGCGTTAGTATTTAAAACGGAACCCAAAAATTGGTGTAAAAGACCTCTTTTTGATATGGCCATCCATTATATAAAACATTTTGGAATATATGGTATATAATCATAAAAAAATCCCGAACATTGCCTTATGTAAGTACCAATCAGGCTTTATCCGGTATAGTTAAAGGACTGTATATAATATCGCAAATAAAATAAAGGGTGCACTATATGTTAAAGTAAGTTACTACCTTCATGATAATTTAAAATTCCAAGTAATCTTCCATATTTAATCCTTTTCTTCTACAAAAACTTGCAACAGCTCCTACTAACTTTTTACCGCCGCCTTCTCCGGTTGAAAGGAAGTAGTGCAGATGTGAAGTACTCATACCCAACTCTCTTGCAAATCTAGAACAGTTACCTAGACAGTATATTTTCTTTAGCTGCTCAAGTTTATCTCTATTTACCTTCATATAAACAACTCCTCCCTTTTAACCGTTATCAAATTTGAAATATTTATTTGTAATACGTGAATGCATACGTATGCAAAATATACAAAATATTTCCTATAATACTATTACAAAACTGAATGTGTCCTATATCTGTTACTTAAACACTAAATGGAAACGTGTGCATTAGAGTGATAAAAAATTGCAATTATCAATTGCCTATATTCAAATTGTATACTATATCATCTCTATTGTCAATATATACTATATTAATTCCTTTATTTAATGATATTTTTGTGCTATTTTCACAATTTTATTGAATATTTTTTATATGCCGAACTATTTTATTATACCTCACGCTATATAAATTGCGATAATGATTTTACAAGGAAAAATTTGATTATCGCAATATAACTTAAGGTAACAAATTGCAAAAAAGATTTATGGAGAACTTCGTTGTAGATTCTTTTTTGCAATTTATATAGCAAGCAAATATAATACATAAGGGAGATTCCTTATGAGCCCCCCTTATGTATTACTTGTAAACCTAGTTTTAAAACTACCTATTTAAAGAAGTATTAATTGGTCCATGTCCAAGTATAGCTTCCACTAGTACCCGTTGTAGGAACAGTGTATGTCTTGTTACTTCCACCTTCCCATATTGCATTACCGCTAGCGTCTTTCTTTATGGCCTTAAACTGGATTGCCTGCCCACGTGTTAAGTTAACTGTCACTTTCCATGTAGGATAGTTTGGACATGTTCCAGGTCCAGCAGCACTTGCAGCTGCCCAGTTACCTAATTCTGCACAGTTACCTGCAACATATACGTTCTGCCCCATTACAGTTGTCGCATTGTTAATAGTAAACGTTACAGGTATCTTAGTTCCGGGTGTAGGTGTTGGTGTTGGAACAGGTGTTGTTGTTGGCCTTGGTGTTGGTGTAGGTGTTACAACTGGTGTTGTTGTAGGTGTTGGTGTTACAACTGGTGTAGGTGTCGGAGTTGTTCCCGGCTTTTTAACCCATACAGAAGTTGAACCACCGTTTACGCTGAAGGTAGCATAACCGTTGCTGCCGATTGTAACTGTGCTAGTAATATTACCTGTTATATCATACCATACTTCACCAGCATTGCTAGTTCCAACATACATTGATTTTGATCCGCCAGGTCCATCGGTGATGAGGGCTGCAAGACCGGAATCTACATGAGCTGTATCCCCTTCTCTAGTCCAACCGATAATATCTGCATGATCGAAGTAGTCACGTTGTGTACCGTATGCATAGTCCTTTCTTGCTTTAAGGAGAGGATCAATTTTAGCTTTCAAGCCATTGAAGCCTTTTGAAGGTATTCCGTAGTAATCTCCGTAGAATACCATAGGTACACCCTGCTCGCGGGTAAGAATGAAGGAGTATGCCAAAGGTTTGAACCAATCTGCTACCCATGACTGCAGGGACTGCCCCATCTGTGTATCATGGTTGTCAACAAATGTAACTGCGTTAGCAGAACGGTTTTTCATTAATGTATTATCTGCAAGATATCTCATATCAAATCCGCCACTACCGTTTGCAGCATTAAAGAATTTGAAATGGAGCGGTACGTCAAATAATGACATATTCCAGCCCACTTTAGTTCCATAGTTTTCAAGTTTAGCCATGTCTGAAGACCAGTACTCTGCTACTGTGAACAAGGATTTTCCTGTTCCAGTTCTAACATTATTCAACCAGTTCTTCATGAAGTCAAATTTGATGTGTTTAACAGCATCCAATCTCAAACCGTCAAGACCAAGGGTGTTTACATACCATTTACCCCAATTTGTAACTTCATTAACTACGTCAACATTGTCAAAATCTACGTCTGCACCCATGAGGTAGTCATAGTTACCATTTTCTGTATCAACTTCCCAGTCCCAAGTCTTTCCGTTAAACCTGTAAATTACATTTTTGCTGGTAGCCTGGTCCCAGTCAGTTCCATTGAAATGATTCTTATTCCACTTAAAGCTTGAGTATGTAGTTCCTCTTCCGGCAAAATTAAATAAAGTCCATGCTTGAATATTATAAAAACCTGATTGTGTATTGTTACGGTTGCTGGATTGGCATTCAATAGCATTTACTGTTTCTGTACCGTCAGAGCCAAGTCTGTGGTTAATAACTACGTCACCATAAACCTGGATTCCTTTTCCATGCAGTGCTGTGATAGCAGACTGCAATTGAGCCTTAGTACCGTATTTTGTTCTTATTGTACCCTTCTGGTTAAACTCACCCAAGTCGTACATATCATATACGCCATAACCTACATCACCTTGAGTTGAACCTTTATAAGCAGGTGGAATCCATACAGATGTGATACCCACGTTGCTGAGATTTGTTGCGTCGTTTTGCAGTCTTGTCCAATGTGCTCCGTCATTTGGGAGATACCATTCAAAGTATTGCATTAATGTGCTGTTATTAGTAGCCGCACTCGCTTCTTTAACAAATATGTTCTGTGCTGTAGGTATAAAGGAAGCCGTAATCAATAATGCAACTACCAAAAAAATACTAACTACTTTTCTAACATTTAGTACACCGTTTCTCTTCATCTCTTTACCTCCTGATACTTAACTGTTTTATTTAGGCTCCAAAGGATAAACTAAAATAAATAGCTAGACACCCCTTAATGCACCTCCCCTTTTTTAAATATTGTTTACTCTTTGGATGTACCTTACTAATGTGTGATGGCCTATATATAAAAAATACCATAACACTACGAAATTATTTAGCCTCCTTTAGCCCATAACTAGGGGCATTGGATTGGACCAGCTTGCACATACAATTAAAATAAGTTTGTAGTCTCTTGCTTATTTTATGCAAACGCTTTCAATGCAGCCTCTAGAATGCTTTATTCAATATTTAGACGCTGAACAACAGCACCTTAAGACGAATACGTTGCACTTTGCCATCACTTTTTATTTCTATAATATCTACTTAAATATTACTCAACATTAACTATGGATACCATTCCCTAATGACGATAAATAAACTTATCAAAGCATGATAGAAGTGTTATTACCAAGACTCCTACTTCGGATGGATTAAAAAAGTTTTTTCTTGCTTTCATATACAAATTATTGAATTTTGTATATCCCATTTTATTATACACAAACATTATTGTCAATATGTTATATATTTCAAAATGTTTATTTTATATTTTTTGTTTATATTGCACAATTTCGTTACATTTTTTTCAAACATCCGTCATTAACTAAATTTATATAATTGTCTATCGTTATAGATAACCAAAATTAAACATAGGATACTGGTTGTATAGTAAAAAGAGGTAACCCTAAGGCTACCTCTCTAAATTAAGTATTAAAATATATTTATTACTTTTGAATAAATACAACCATACTTCTCGCATTTACATTATAGGTATAAGAACTATTACCGGCAAAGCTTGAAGCTGAAGTATTAGTCCAAGTACCATCGGTAATTACATCTTCAGTTCCAGGGGAATCTATATTGTTTGCTATAGTGGTGCCGCTTTCAGCCCATCCTGCTGTATCCAGGACTCTATACCATTTCTTCCCTGCATGGTTTGGCGGGAGCTGAAAGGTTACAACTCCAAAACCATGGTTAGCAATAACATAGAAATCATTATCATCCACTGCCGTACCGGTTTCAGCTTTACTTCCATCTATTCTCCACGCTAAAGCACGGCTTGTTGCTGAGAAATCAGCATTCTTGTATCCGGCTCCATGCCACTGTATATCAGGAATGCCATCGCCATCATGATCTGTCCCTGTGTAAAAATTTGTTCTTGTGAATGCTGCATGGTCTTTTCTTAATTTTATTATGCCTTTAAAGAACTGATATATCTTATTATGGGTAGTTAAATCGTTCCAGTTATACCATGAAGCTATTGTTGTCCAAATTATATAGTAGAAGTTTCCGTGTTCTACAGTGTTTCCAAGTACTGAAGCAAGGTCATACTTCATTAACCTTTCGCCTTTCACTAAATAGGTTTATTTTAAATTTAGGCTATTAAAATAAAGATTCAGAATAGCGCTTAATTTAGCGTTTCTCCTGAATCTTTATAATAAGCTTAAATTATGTCGGTATTAACCTGCACTTAGTTAGTTAACCCAAGTCCAAGTATAGCTTCCACTAGTACCCGTTGTAGGAACAGTGTATGTCTTGTTACTTCCACCTTCCCATATTGTATTACCGTTAGCGTCTTTCTTTATAGCCTTAAACTGGATTACCTGCCCACGCGTCAAGTTAACTGTTACTTTCCATGTAGGATAGTTCGGACACGTTCCAGGTCCTGCCGCACTTGCAGCTGCCCAGTTACCTAATTCTGCACAGTTACCTGCAACGTATACGTTCTGCCCCATTACGGTTGTAGCATTGTTAATAGTAAATGTTACAGGTATCTTTGTTCCAGGTGTTGGTGTTGGTGTAGGCGTTGGTGTCGCTGTAGGTGTTGGTGTAGGTGTAGGTGTTGGCGTCGCTGTAGGCGTTGGTGTTGGTGTTGGTGTTGCAGTTCCTAAAGCAATAGCCCAGTTTAGCCCACCATTGTTATCCCATGTTGTACCATTGGTAAAGCAAATGTCTAATTTATTAGTTGCAACAGAAGGAACTGTAATGGTTGCTCTCCAGATGTTAGTACCTGCTGCAGTCATAGTAGTATCTGTTACGCCATTCCATCCATTATATCCCCAGTGCAATTTAATAGCTGATGCACTGTTTGCTAAAACTCTATTTGTAGCATTATATGTTATTGTTACGCTCTGACCAGCTAATACAGTAGATGGTGTCCAACTTACTACAGCACTAGGAGTTGGTGTAGGTGTTGGTGTTACTACTGGCGTTGGGGTAGGGGTTACTAC
>JAOAEJ010000096.1 GCA_026416815.1 Clostridia bacterium
TTCATCTGTTGTCATGATCTACAATATGTGCCCGGTATATGTAATGATATTTGCACCACTGATATTGAAAGAGACTATCTCAAGGATTCAAATTGCGGTCATTTCCATCTCGTTTCTAGGCCTTTTTCTGATCGTCGGTAATAATTTATTGGAAGGTTACGGGTACATGGGGCTGGCACTTAGTGCCGTTTCAGGGATGCTTTACGCGGCCATCGTGCTTATCAACCGCGGCATTAAAGTCAGGGTAGATAATCAAACTGCCACCTTTGTGCAGATATTTACAGCGATGAGTGTTTTGCTGCCGTTTGTATTGGTTGATGGAAATATTTTAACGGTTGTACACCTGGATGCTATGGCAGCCACTTATACCATTTTATTGGGGATATTACACACAGGTGTGGCCTATACCATGTTCTTTTCACTCTATACACATATGAAGTCTGTTGAAATAGTGTCCTACAGTTATTTAGAACCTCTATTTGGTATTTTATTCAGTGTGATCTTTGTCGGAGAGACATTATCACTCCCTCAGATTATTGGCGGGATTTTAATATTGGGTTCAACCTATATTGGTGAAATGCTTAAGGATAGAAAATTATCTAAAGAAAAATCCTACTCAAATGTAAGCGTCAACGCGCCTGATAATAGGTGCTAAAGCGGAGGTATTTCTGGAATTGTTCCAACCTTTTGTGTAGTTGGACAGTACATGTGTTTGCTGGTTGTCAAGACACGATATTTAAGTGTTAAAGATTCAGGGATGTTGCAAAGACAACATTCCTCAATTTTATGTTTTTTTGAAAGTATCAAGGGAAACTACAGGGGAAAGGACTATTTTTAATAGATGAAAAAGAATTTAGCTTTTAAAGAACTTGAGAAGAATACATTTATCAAATTTCAATGTTTAATTATGAAATATATTGGTAATATAAAATTAATAAAATTATGTTAGACTAATACTACTTTGTTATTTACCTTAATTATGGCAAATTCCCAAATAACAAAGGAGTACTAATAAAACAAAAAACAAAGGAGTGTAGGAAATGGCTATAAATGTATATGTAAATTTTAAAGGAAATTGTCGTGAAGCTGTGGAGTTCTACGCAGAAGCATTTGGAGCAGAAAAACAAAAGATTATGACATTTGGTGAAGTACCATCGAACCCTGAATTTCCTGTTTCTGAAGAAACAAAAAATCTGGTAATGCATACCTTCCTAAATATTAAAGGAAGCAAGTTTATGTTTTCCGATGTTCCAGAAGGCATGCCTTTTACTGCCGGAAACAACATTAGCCTTGTTATAACCAGCAAGGATGTTGATGAAATCAAAGCAATATTCAATAAGCTAAAAGTTGGAGGCACTATACATATGGACCTTCAGGAAACATTCTGGAGTAAATGCTACGGCTTTATAATAGATAAGTTCGGGATAGGGTGGCAGCTCAGCCATGAGGATTGAGAAAATGGCATGTAATCAATAACAATACAAGGAGGTCACTATGCAAAAAATTGTTCCACATTTATGGTATGACAAGGAAGCAAAAGAAGCTGCCTCGTTTTATATCAGTTTATTTGACCAATCTAAACTATTAAATGTGACAGTTATAGAAAATACACCTTCTGGGGATTCAGAAATTGTAAGTTTTGAGTTGGCGGGGCAACAATTTACTGCAATAAGTGCCGGACCTTACTTCAAGTTTAACCCGTCAATTTCCTTAATGGTAGCTTGTTACTCTGTAGAAGAAGTTAATAGCAAATGGAAAGCTTTATCAGAAGGTGGGACTGAATTAATGCCGCTAGGGGAATATCCCTTTAGTAAGTGGTATGGATGGGTGCAGGACCGGTATGGTTTGTCGTGGCAGTTGATGCTGACAGACAGTGGACAAGCTGGTCAAAAGATTACACCAAACTTGCTTTTCTCAAATGAATCATGTGGGAAAGCTGAAGAAGCTGTAAAGTACTACTCCGAAATATTTGAAGATTCAGAAATTGGAATAATCAGCAGATATGGTGAAGGAGAAGCAGAGTCATCAAAGGCAAAGGTGAATTACGCTGCTTTCAAACTTTGTGGTATTGACTTTTCTGCAATGGATAATGCATTTGACGTAGATTTTAGTTTTAATGAGGCATTTTCACTCATTGTAAACTGTAAGGATCAGAAAGAGATAGATTACTACTGGGAAAGGCTTTCTGCCGTACCGGAGGCAGAGCAATGTGGATGGATAAAGGACAGGTTTGGAGTATCGTGGCAGATCGTTCCAGAAAACATGAATGAAGTCTTTCTTAGTGGATCAAGGGATGAAATCCAAAGAGTTACTGAAGCTTTCTTGAAAATGAAAAAATTTGATTTGAGTGCATTGGAAAAAGCACGTTTAGGAAGTTAATAATATTGGGGTGAAAGATATTTCGGTAAATAAGAGTGTTTTGAAAAAAATATACACTTGATGAGCGGGGATGGAGAGCTGATGCTTACCATCCTCGCTTCTTTTGTGCAAGAGGAATTACGAGGCGGTATCGGAGCTATGAGAGCAGCAATGGATAGTTTACCCATGTGCAAAGGGAGACAATGCCAATTTAGCCTGTTCTTGTTATGATAGCTTAGCATATTAAAAATATAGCCACATAATATTAATTAGGTAGTTAATATTTAAGTTGGCTCAGAGCTAAAATTTGGGGGAGGCTCATGGAAATGACAACTGATTCTATGAAAAATATAGACGACCAGAATTGCGATACAGTTGATCTTACCAGAAAACCAAACTTTCTGATCATCATGGTGGATGAACAGCGATTTCCTCCACCCTATGAAGATGATTCCATAAAGGAATGGCGTGCAAAGCATTTAAAGGCGCAAAACTTCCTCCGTCGTAATGGTGTTGAATTTAAAAATCATTATGCAGGCAGCACTGCATGTTCTCCAAGCAGGACAACGCTTTATACCGGGCAATATCCCTCCCTTCATGGTGTTACTCAAACTGATGGCGGGGGTGGTACAGCATTTGGCTCGGATATGTTTTGGCTGGATTCAAATACAGTACCGACTTTTGGAGATTACTTAAGGACAGCAGGCTATCATACTTTTTGGAAGGGCAAATGGCATGCGTCACATCCCGATATTCTTATACCGGGAACCCATGATTCTTTTCTTTCTTTTGATGATAAAACAGGTATTCCCATTCCGGAAAGAGAGCGGCTATATTTAAATGCCAATCGGCTTAATGACTTCGGATTTGATGGATGGATAGGGCCAGAACCACATGGAAGTGATCCTCATAATTCAGGATCTTCTGCTGCCGTTGGTATATCAGGCAGGGATGTGGTGTACTCAGCTGAGGTAATAGAACTTCTGAATAAGCTGCAGCAAAAAAAGCTTGGAGAAGAAGATTGTGGTAATCCGTGGGCAATTGTTGCATCCTTCGTTAATCCCCATGATATAGCCCTATTTGGGGCATATACGCGACTATATCCTACTTTTAATTTTGAGATTGACAGCTCAGTACCGCCTATTCCTCCTTCTCCCACTTCCCATGAAAGATTGGATACCAAACCCAAAGTCCAGGCAAGCTACCGCAGAGTTTATCCTGAGATTTTACAGCCGCTGGCAGATACAGACACCTACCGCAGGCTTTATTATTCTCTCCAGCTAAAGGTTGACCAGGAGATATACAAGGTTATTAAAACACTTCGTGAATCGGTATTTTATCAAAATACAGTCATTATCTACACTTCCGATCATGGAGATATGCTGGGTGCCCATGGAGGCTTGTTCCAAAAATGGTATGTAGCTTATGAAGAAGCAATCCATGTGCCTTTAATAATCCATAATCCCAGGATTGTTCCTCAAAGCAAATCCATTGATGCTTTAACAAGTCATGTAGATATCTTACCGACGATGCTGGAGCTTGCAGGGATAGATCCCAATGAAGCATTAGAGGAATTAAAGAAGAGCCATACAGAAGCACATCCCTTGGTAGGAAAAAGCTTAGCTCAATTTATTTTAGACAGCGATACAAGTAAGGAAGCAAATGAACCTGTTTATTTTATGACAGACGATGATCCGTCCAAAAACTTAAAGCATAGAACGTTCCTAGGGAAGCCTTTTGAACCGGTTGTTCAACCCAGTCATATAGAAACGGTTATTGTGAAGCTGCCTACAGGAATTAATGGTGAACTGGAAACCTGGAAGTATTCACGTTATTTTGATAATCCGCAGTTTTGGAGCAGCCCTGGAGAGGAGGATAAAAGCAATAAACAAGAATGTAGTGTCTCGGTGTGTGAAGATACCAGCTGCAGCTTATGTGTTGAAACTGTTAAAACTGCTCCTGTGCCTGATGAAATAGAAATGTACAATTTGACACTTGATCCTATAGAAGCTCAGAATCTAGCCAACCCGGAATTTGCAACGAAAGAATCGGAAGTCGTTCAGGTCCTATTAGAGAAGCTTCTAGCTGAACAATGCCATAAAAAAAGAATATATCCTTCTAGCGGAGATGTACCGGGAAAACCATCGTGTAAAAGCGATACACATGAATTCATGAATTTATAAATTAGGTATTTTTATAAGTTGCAAATACTTTTTAGCATAATTAAAAGCAAGTATTCCAAAGACAATACCGCTAAATTGCATTAACAGCGGTATTGGTAAACAGATAAGAACTAAAATTTTAATACAATACAAAGTCCTTGATTTCAAGGGCTTTCGTTATTATTGGGATAAATTTGAGTGAGATAAACAGTATATAGGTAACGAAGTCTAAAACTAAAAATCGGGGGTGCAGGGGGCGATAGTCACCTGATGGCCGCACCGCGGCCAAATAAAAGTTCCCCGCCCACGGGGCGGGGCTGGGGTGGGGGTAAAATATTTTTAATTTTAGGGTTCGTGATCTACAAAATCTCATCCTTACAATTTTAGTATCGTCCAGAGGAGATCCAGAGGAGATATTGCCAACGTTTATTCAATTACTTCCAAGTTAAATTGATTTTCCAGCATTTTATTGTTCGAAATGCTGCGTATAATATTATTTCAAAGAAAAATAATTTGAATTGTGATACTATTTCTGAATTTTTAAAACAGTATCAGCAGCTTTCATATCAACCTTTATTTGTTCCTGCGGATCTTTGACATGATAATAGCCTTTATTCATCATATACCTTGCTATTTTTTCGTGCATTCCAATAGCAATATCCAGGTGTCTGCGGAGTACCTCCCTTACTTCAGGGGTTGCAGTTTCAGAGATAGCCACCGCATAATTTCTGACGCCTGTCTTAGCAGAGATTAAAAAGTCTGTTGCAATTACCTGTTCTGTCATATCACTCATGCCTGCGAGGTTCTGTAGTAGATTTCCCATTCTTACACCTTCTTTCGATTAGTTGAAAATTTATGTTAGTGTATTTCAGTATTCACTGTTCCTTGGCCTAGAAGTTCTGATGATTGAATTAAGTTCTGAAGTTCTATAATTTGTCCCTGTGAAATGGTAAAGTCCTCCTGAAGTAGTGCTTTTAACTCTTCATCCTTAACTAATGCAGCCATTGCCGACGACTTTGTAGCGCATACATTTTTAAAAGTAAGTATTTCATGAAGCTCAAACGTTTCATGCGGTGCTATTCTCTTTCCTTGTATCATTGTTAACACCTCCTATGCTTTGGAAATTGATGATTCTTTGCCTATTTTTCTTATCTGTTTACAGGATATATTAGTGTATTCCCGGATGAAGGACAACTTTAATACATCCGTCGGTTTTTGTATCAAAAACCTCATATCCGTGCTTTGCTTGATCCAGCGGTAATCTATGGGTAATAATATCACTTGGGTCAACTTTTTTTTCTACAAGCATTTGATAAAGACGTGGGATATAAGGAATTACCGGAGCTTGACCCATTCTTATATTAATATTGCGATTCATTAAATCCCCGAGAGGGAAGCCGTTATACCTCGCACCATAAGCACCAGTTACCTGAATCAATCCTCCTTTTCTGACTGCCTGGCTTGCCATAACAAAACTACCTAGAGCCCCACCTTGCAGCTTCAAGCCGGAGGCTAGATATTCTAATGGTGTCATCTTGCCATCCATACCTACAGCATCTATAACAATGTCCGCTCCGCCTTGGGTAATTTCTTTTAAATATTCGCCTGTATTGCCATGCTGTTCGAAGTTGACTGTTTCTACGTTGTTGTATTTTTTTGCATGTTCTAAACGATAGTCTATATAATCTACTGCAATAACTCTTTTAGCACCCATCATCCAGCAGAATTTCTGTGCCAGCAGTCCTACCGGTCCGCAGCCTAAGACAATGACGGTATCTCCGTTTTTCACGCCTGCATTTTCTACACTCCAGAAGGCAGTTGACATAGCGTCTGATAGTAATACTAATTTTTCATCTTCTACTTCACTATTCTCGGGAATTTTGAAAGGAGTAAAGTTACCGTATGGAACCCTCATATATTCGGCTTGGCCTCCGGGATACCCCCCGGCAGTTTCGGAGTATCCAAAAAAGCCTCCCATTTCTCCATGGGGATTTGAGTTATCGCATTGACTTGTCAGGTCGTGTTTACAATAAAAGCATTCTCCACAACTGACGTTAAATGGGACGATTACCCTGTCTCCTTTCTTTAACTTTGTCACCTCCGGCCCCACTTCCTCAACTATTCCCATGGGTTCATGGCCGATTATATAGTTTTTAGGGAGATTAGGAACCATGTCATGGATCAGGTGCAAGTCGGAACCACATATCGCCGTTGTTGTAATCTTTACAATAATATCGTCGGGTTTATGGATTGTAGGGTCTTGAACTTCTTTGACCTCTACGTTTTTTATGCCTTGAAATGTTACAGCTTTCATTATTTATAGTACCTCCCGGTTTTAATAATTTGGTGTTGCAAATGTACCAAGCCTGCTCGTATCACCAGGGAAGAGCTGCAAATTGCTAATTTGAAGAGCTGCCTGGGCGGAAGTCTTATCCAGTTTGAACTGTTCATTTACTTTGTAAGGGTGCAACCATCCCTTACTCATCATTAGGTCTGAAACCTCAGCATGCAGGTTAATTTGGGCATCCAACATTTTGCGTATCTCTGTTCTTGCCTGTGGGTCTGCAATTTCTGTTAATGCAATCGCACAATTCCTTATCCCGCTTTTTACATTCAGTAAAAAATTTAGGGCAATGGTTGAATCCACAAGACCGGGCATTCCATCTGCATTTTCAAGCTCCAAATAATCGTTATTCATTGGGCCTTTAATTGTGTTTATGGGTTTCTTTTCATAATCCATTTTTGTTTCCACCTCCAATTATTGTAGTTGGGTTTTGCTTAAAAGACCTTGTAATGTAGTTACTGCTTGCATGGACTGCTGTACGTCCTTTTCAAGCAATGCTTTTAAATCCTGATCAAAGACTATTCCTTGTATCAGCTTGGATGTTGTCATGCAGATAGTTTTGAAATTGAGGAGTTCATGTATTTCCATAGTTTCATGCAATGTCAGGCTATGTGGTTCCATATATTCACCTCCATTATCTTCTTTAGACAGGCATATTTTCCCCTGCGCATTTTGATTTAATACTATGGACGCTGATAAACGGAACAAGATTAATAGTTGTAATATGAATAGTATATGATATGCTCATAAAATCAAAAGACGATTTTGCAATAGGAGGTGAGAGCAAGGTTTCGATTAAAGGATACGAATGGCAATTATCTTAGATATGATACTGTTTATAATCAATATATAATTAATCTAGGTACAAAGAATTTATAGGTGCCGAACTCTAGAACTTAAAATTGGGGGTGCAGGGGGCGATAGCCCACCTGTTATATATCAGCATAAAAATAATGCATTAGGAATAAAAAGCAGAAATACCTTTGTAAAGCAGCTTTGAAGTAAGTTCAGACATTTTTTCCGTTGATTCGACAATGCCGTCCTGTAACCATTTTTGCACTATGCTTAGAGCACCTGTAACGGCGAAGCACTGCAAATACTCCGAAGTTCTTTCATCAATACTCGGGGTGTTGTTAATGTCCGAGATTATTCTTTGCTGTGTAAGAAACATGATTTCTCTATGAAAAGTGAAATCACCGTTTTCACTAAGTAAAATCCTAAATAAGTCCGAATTATTTGCTATATATTCAAGTATTTGGTTCAATGCCTGCGCTGTTTGTGCTGTATGTTTTGAAAAAGCCTCTTTAGATATATGTTTCTTCAATTCTGCAATCACTTCCTGCCCCAACTGCTTAAGCAAATCGTATTGGTCGGTATAGTGTGCATAAAAGGTGCTTCTGTTGATATCAGCGGCTTCACATAACATTTTGACTGATATCTTTGAAATTGGATGCTCTCGCATTAACTCCACAAGGCTTTTTTTCAGTAACATTTTTGTAATCTTTACTCTTTGGTCAGCTTTTTCAGTTTTCATGACAACTCCTTAATAATTAAAAATTTTATTAATAACCGACACATCTGCCAAATGTGTTGCGGTACACACAATATAGTCAATTCTGTTGGTTGCAATACACCATTGTGCATATTATAATTCAAATGTGGTCATTATTCAACACTGTGTTGAATAAAATTATTGTTGATTATAAGAGAGGAGTAATGAAGGTGAGAAAAATTATAAAAGCCCGCTGGGCGATATTCTCAATATGGCTCATTGCAACTATATTGCTTGCAGCGTTTCAGCCGGATATTAATGCAATACTGCGACTTAAAGGTCAGCAACCCTTGAGTGAAGACAGTCCATCAGTTATTGCAAGTTCCATATTAAGTAAGATGGATACCACTAAAGGCACCAATAACCTCATAGTTTTTTACGATAAGAATAAAATTTCTGATGATGAAATGAATCAAATCAAGGATGGTGTAGGAGCAATTGCTGACAGCAGTACTGAGCTTGGAATCGGTAACATTATAGATCCCTTCAGTATGCCTGATGCAAAGAGCTCTTTAATTTCTAAAGATGGCACAACTCTCATGGTGAGTTTTAAGCTTGACAAGGGGGCAAAAGAAGTAGATGACATCAAGAAAGAAATAGATAGTAAGTTAACTAATGTAAAGGCTGAATACTATTTAACCGGAGAAGATTTTATAAGCAATGATTATCTAAAGATAGCTTTGAGTGGGGTAGACAAGAGTGCTGTATTGACAGTTATATTTATTCTAGTAGTACTCATGATTATGTTTAGATCAGTAGTTACCCCTTTGGTTTCTTTAATTGCTGTAGGTTTTTCCTATCTCTGTTCTATGGGAATTGCAGCCCAATTAATTGATAAGGCCAATTTTCCAATAACAAGCCTTACCCAAGTACTGCTTGTACTTATACTCTTTGGTATAGGAACTGATTACAACATTCTTCTATTTAATAGATTTAAGGAAGAACTATCTCATGGTTATTCAGTAGATGATGCCATAGTGAATACTTATAAAACCGCAGGTAAAACAATTGCCTATAGCATACTAACGGTATTTATAGCTTTCCTAAGCCTCGTTTTTGCTAAATCACCGATTTATCAATCCGGTGTTGTTGTAGTAATAGGTGTAACAATACTAATACTTGAAATATTGACCTTGACGCCTTTTGTAATGAAGGTCTTAGGCAAAAAGCTTTTCTGGCCATCCAAGAAGATAGGTGGACATGGTGAAAACAAGTTCTGGGAGAAAACCTCCTCTTTTGGAACAAAGCACCCTATTATATCCGTTGTAGTTATACTATTGTTAATAGTACCAACAGTAGCTCTACATCAGCAAAAATTAAACTCCAATACTATTGAAGCTCTTGGAAATTCAGCACCTTCTACAAAAGGGTTTAATTTGATTAGTGAACATTTTAGTAAAGGGCAGGCCATGCCTGCTACCATAGCAATTGAAAATGATAAAGCTCTTGATAATAATGAAGCTCTTACAGTAATTGATAATTTAACTGAAAGAATTAAGAATACTAAGGGAGTTAAGCAGGTTTCTTCAGTTACACAGCCTGAGGGGAAACAAATAGATAATTTTTATATCAGCGGGCAAATGGGAACAATTACTGATGGTATATCAAAAACTCAAGATGGTGTGGACCAAATGAATGACGGATTGAAGCTAGCTTCGGATAAACTTGGAACAGCAGACTTTTCTCAGGTAAGCAAAATGGTTGATGGTACAGCAAAGCTTCAAGATGGTTTGGTTGCCTTAAGCAATGGTTTAAAGCAAATTCAAAACGGCATAGATGATGGTTCAAGTAATACACAAAATATAAGCAATGGTATAGCAGCCATACAAACTAATCTTTCAGAGATGAGCAGTGGGTTAGCACTTTTAACTGATAATTATGTAAAGATGCAGTCTGGTTACTCACAGATGGGTACCAACTATCAACAGGCGGCGCAGGCTCTTCTTGGAGTAAAAAGTGCATTGACTCAGATGCAAACAGTTGTTACAGCTTTAGGAAGCAGTTATTCGAATTCTCAAAGTGATACCAATTATCTCACATTAAAAGGAACCATTGATCAGTTAGTAGCTTCATTAAGTCAAATTACTCCTGAAGGAATAAAAGCATTAGATGATAATTATAATGCTGCAACTGCCGGTTTTGGTAAAGCAAATGAGGGACTTAAACAAATGAGCAGTGGTTTATCCCAAATGGCAGGTGGGCTGAAACAGCTTGAAAGTGGTCTTGGTAAGGCGTCTTCAGGTATAGGTACAGTAGTTACTAACATGAATAAAGTAGCTGATGGACTTGGTCAAATGAAATCAGGTCAGCAGCAGCTTGTAGACGGTCTAAACGGATTTAGTACCTTCGGGCAAAGGCTATCCGATGTAAACAACGGATTAAAGCAAATTTCTGATGGATTAGGGCAGACTAATGGTTTCTTAAAACAACTTAATAGTAATAAAACATTCTTTATGCCAAAGGAAGCATTGACTAGTGCTGACTATAAGAAAGTATTTGATGCTTTCATGACTAAAGATAGAACCATTACAAAAATGATTATTGTTTTGGAGGATGATCCTTATTCACCAAAAGCTTTAGACACTATTGAGAAAATAAATGATACAGTTTCAAATGTACTTAATGGCACAGTTCTTTCAAATGCCAAGGCTGGAATTTCAGGACCAAGTGCTGCGACAAATGATATGAATAATATATTGAGCAGCGATCTTAACAGAATGACTGTAATAGTAATCATAGGTATACTACTTGTACTGATTCTTGTAATAAGGTCCCTCTGGGAACCGGTTGTGATAACCGCATCTCTTTGGGGAGCATATTATGCAGCCATGTTCATACTAAACTATATTTTCGTGGATTTGAAAGGACTTGCAGGTGTCGAATCCTTCGTTCCGTTCTTCGCTTTCATAATAATCGTAGCCCTGGGAGTAGACTACAGTATATTCCTGATGATGCGCTTTAAGGAATACCCTCATATGTCCCATAAAGAAGCAATAGTTTTGGCTTCCAAGCATATAGGCGGTGTAGTTATGTCGGCGGTAATAATACTTGGAGGTACCTTTGCTACACTTATGCCTTCCGGTTTTGCGATTTTGGTTCAATTAGCTGTCGCTGTAATTACAGGACTTGTAGTGCTTTGCTTTATACTACTTCCGGTATTTTTACCGGCAATGATTGCTCTTCCAAGTGCTTTAGCAAAGTTATTTCCAAAGAAAAAGGAAGGCTTAAATAAAGGTGTAGAGGTGGCATAAGCTTGGAACATAAGGGCATTTCCCCTAACAAGTAAATCACTGAGCAAAATAGAGGTTGCTGCACAACTGACTGAATAGTTAGCTGTGCAGCAACTTTTTTTTAAAACCTTTAACAGCCTTCTTAACAATAAAGATGTATTACTGGAGGGCTATGAATACATAATTTATGTCTTTTAACTTTGGTCATCTATAACTATCTGCTTCTGAAAGTTTGCAAAAAGAAGTAATCAGCCATTAATGAATATTTTTTGATATATTACAAAACATAATAATTAAAAAGAGGTTTTTATGAATTTTTGGTTATATGTTTTTCTGATAAGTGTATCAGTTTTTTTATTATTAATTAACTGGCGAGATCTTACTCGTAATATTTGGGCTGGGTTTGTATGTATAACACACCAACTATCAGCGCATATTTTAGCATATAAACTAGGGTATTGGAATTATTTTGGGGTGAATGAGGGGTTGCCAAACTTAATTGTATTCTCCAACTTTATAAACATATTTTTCCTTGGTAGTGCTTTTTTAATGGGAATACTATTTGTACAGTTTTTACCTAAGAACTATTTTTTGCAATTAATTCATTCTTCTGTCTGGACTTTCTTTTTCAGATTACTTTATTATATAGCAGAACAAAATGGTATGGTTCAATTTCTTCATTGGAGAACGTGGATGTACTTTTATATTATACCGGTAAACATGCTTACTTTAGCATGGATTAAAAACATTTTTGAAAGGAATGCTAATAAAAATGAAGATGTTAATAGAAATTCTGCTTAATAAATGGTTTTTAAGTGCGGTAATTGGTTGGAGTGTTTTTTTTACTTATTGATTGGAGAAAAATTCATATAAACATTTCGGGAGGAATAGCTGCTTGTATATTACAATTACTTCATGATACGGAACAAAGTTTCTTGGGCAATTATTATATTTATGATGCAGGAATTTGGATATTAAAATCATCAGCCTTTTTTACTTTTGGAACCGTATTTACAATGGGAGTTATTTTTCAACAATTCATACCCCAAAACAAGATACCGAAAATACTTCATGTATTAATATTTTCAGGAGGTTTTCTAGCTTTTGAATATTTGGTAGTTAAAAACGGAATGTTGAAATATATTCACTACAGTTACTTGTTAAGTTTGATAGATAATATTTTAGTTATGGCAACACTTGCGTGGATAAAGGATTTTGTCTTATCTATTTATAGTTGTGCAGGAAGGAAGTCTAATAGATGCTGAAATATATCCTAGCTATAACATGTGAAGGGATTGCAATATACATATGGTGCAAAGTGATTGGCAAGTTGGATAAAAAGTTCCCATAACAGCAGCATAATATTGTTTAGCCTAGCCAAAGCCCAGGAAATATCTTTTGTTAAAGTTTTCCAAATAATATTCAATAGCATAAATTTGTGAAAATAGCAAAGAAAACACCTTTGTATGGTATAATTAGTTTAAAGCTTGTCAATAATTCACAAGCAACTTATATAGATTCAAAGGTCTTTTGGAAAATCTTAAGTAAAACGAAAGATAGTACAAAATAAATACAAGTAAACATATAGGAAAAATAAGAAATAACTATTGACAAATGGTAAAATCTACTTTAAAATAAGATAAAACATATCACATACGAAAACTTTTAATAAAAGTTTACCAGAAAACTGGAGGCTCGGTAATCCACATGTAAAGTGGAAAACCATGCCTCTTATTTTTTTACCTCGATTTAGTCTAAAAGTATAGCAGACTATGGTATAGAATGCTATTCATATACTCTAGAAGCGATTCCTATTGCATAGGAATTTTTAAAAACCCTAAAGACTAGTAAACAGATAGGAATAGTTGTAGTAGGAGGTGGCTAAATGCCTTAACAGTAAAAGTACAGATACATAATAGCTGAGGCAGGATAGCATACCATGTACAGTCAATTCAGGAAATCCGGCGTTGAAACGCTTTGATTCAAATAATTAATTATGGGAGGATGAAAGAAATGAAGAAATTAATAAGCTTGTTATTGGTTATCACATTCGTTGGAGGTTTGATAGGTTTAACTGGCTGCGGAACAAAGGGAACTGAGACTGCAACGAATACTGAAGCTGCTGCAAATAAAGAAAAACTTGAAAAGATTCGTATAGGTGCCGATTCTGCTGCCTTCTCACTGCAATTCCGTGTTGCAAAGGCAAAAGGCTTTTTCGAGAAAAATGGAATCGACGCAGATGTTCAAACCTTCTCCTTTGGAATTGACACCCTAAATGCAGCAGTGCTGGGGCAGGTGGATACTGCGGAAGGAATGGATTATGCTACAGCCAGCAGACTGGCAAAAGGACCATTAAAAGTGGTAGGTCTTATTAATACACCAAAGGAAAAGAACGGAGAACTCTTTGTAAAAGGCAACATCTCAAAACCTGAAGATTTAAAAGGCAAGAAAATCGGGGTTGCAAAGGGTACAGTCAATGAGTACATATGGGCAAGATTGCTGGAAAAATACAATATAAGCGAAAAAGAAGTGACCCTCGAATATCTCCAGTCCGCTCCTGAAATATTGGCAGCCATTGAAAGAGGCGATATAGAGGCAGCTTTCTTTGATGGAGCAAACAAGGTGAAGGCAGCAAAAGTTGAGGACGTAAAAAGCATTGGGGATTATTCGTTAATTGGATTTAGACAGCGAGGATACTTTACAATTCAGGAAAGTATCGTAAAGGATAAACCGGAAGTTGTTGTGAATATCCTAAAGGCCCTTGATGAAGCGACACAATATTTAAAGGAGCATCCTGAAGAGGCAGCAGATATAGCCTTCAAGGAATTAAAGCTTCCCAAGGATGCAGTTCTTAAAGAAATCAAGGAAAACTGGGATTATGAAGTAAGGTTTACCCAGGAGGACTATAACCACTTGAAGGAAGTATATGAATGGTCAAATGCAAAAGGTCTTATCAAAGAAAAGTTTGATTCGAAGGATAAAATCGATATTGAACCACTAAAGAAGGCTTTACCAAATAAAGATGTTTATAAGCCGTAATCTTGAGAGGAGGGACAATATATGTCAAACACTGCTCTGGCAGAAAACTCTATCATTATTGAAAATCTCAGTAAGAGCTATCGCAACAAATGGGAAGATTCCAACTACATTATTGATGATGTCAATCTTAGATTGAAAAAAGGTGAATTTTTTATATTGCTTGGTCCGAGCGGGTGCGGTAAATCAACGCTATTAAACATCATTGCCGGATTTATTCGAAAGACCAACGGAAAACTATTGGTAAACAATGAAGCAGTTCAAAAGCCCGGTCCTGATAGGGCAGTAGTTTTTCAGCACCCTGACGCCTCCCTTTTTCCCTGGTTGAATGTTCAGGAAAACGTTGAGTTTGGTTTGAAAATGCGTAGGGTGAAGGCTGAAGCAAGGAAGACTGTATCTTTTGAATATATCAATCTGGTTGGACTGAGTGGTCACGAAAATAAATTTCCCCATGAACTATCGGGGGGAATGAAGCAAAGAGTTCAGCTGGCAAGGGTTCTTGCAAATGATTCGGATATTCTGTTAATGGATGAACCCTTCGGAGCTCTGGATGCTCAGACACGACGTACCATGCAGAAGGAATTGATACGGATTTGGAGACAGACAAAGAAGACAGTAATTTTTGTGACCCATGATATTCAGGAGGCCATCCTTTTGGGACAAAGAATTGGGATTATGTCCAAATCACCTCAGGCAACCATTTATAAGACTTATGAAGTGGATTTGCCTTATCCCAAAGACGAGACCAGTCAGGAATTCAATGAATTGTACAGAACGATTCAAGGGCATTTTGACTATGGAAGCGGGATTTAAGTAAAAGCTGAGAATGGAGGTAGCTATGAGCAGTTTGAAAAAAATTTTAAGAAGCTCAATAAAGGCAGGAATAATCTCATGGTTGGTTGCCGTCGCTATCTGGCAAATCGCTTCCCTGTTATCCAAGCCTGAATACCTGCCGGGCCCCATACAAACCATTTTGGGCGTAAGAGAGTTGCTTGAAGATGGGTCGCTTGCACGATACATTCTTGTCAGCTTCGGACGTGTAATCAGCGGATGGATATTGGGAAACCTGATAGCTATACCCTTGGGGCTCTTGATTGGAAGGATTAGAATCATCAAGGAACTGATTGAGCCGTTTATCGACTTCTTCCGTTTCGTACCCGCAATTGCCTTTATTACACTCTTTATCATGTGGTTTGGTATTGGCGAGCAATCCAAAGTAATTCTAATCATGTATGCCACATCCTTTATTGTGATGATTAATACAGCTGCCGGGGTTTTGGCATTGGATGAAAACAAAGTCAGAGCAGCGAGGTCACTGGGAGCAACAGAACTTCAAATACTCTTCCATGTGGTCATTCCGGCAGCAGTCCCCTATATATTTACCGGTATACGGCTTGCTATGGGGAATTCCTTCATGGCTATAGTAGGTGCAGAGATGATTGCGGCTAAAGAAGGGGTGGGATATCTCATATGGACAGCCCGGTTGTATTTTAAGACCGATTGGGTATTTGTAGGACTGTTCTCCCTAGGATTTATGGGGTTCTTAACCGACAGGATATTAAGAGAGGTTGGAGCAAGAACAATGAGGCGCTATGGAATTAAGAATGAAACGAGATTCGGCGGGGGATAGTTTAAATCCAACCTTGCCGAGACAATAAAATAAATATTGAGGTGTCATTCCATATTCGTGAGGAATGCGCCAACAGGTAGTGTGTTACCTTACAATTAATATTTTATAAGGAGGAGCTTGAAATGAGTGAGCTAAAAAAACAACTATACAAGGAATTAGAGATAAAAAATGCTGCAATGGTAGAAGGTATAAATGCTAATCCCATCATATTCAAAAATCTTGCCCTTGGGAGCAAATATCAGGAGCAGATTCATGATTTGTTTGAAATGGACCACGAGACTCATGCCGGTATTGACTTCCCATCAGGATTTACTTCACCCAATGGCCTCACAATAGGCTTTCGGTGGGATCGCAGGTCACAGTATGAAATTAAGCTTGAGAACGGCAAATACTATTTGACTCAAAAAGGCCAGGAATTGTTCCCGATAGAGTTTTTAAGCCGTCCAAAGTACTATGATTACAAGACCTCCGACGGGGTAGAGATGTCTCATATCGCAACATACAACAGGGAAGGGGCTATTTTCGTAGCATACAGTAATGAATGCTCCCTGAAGGAAAAAGGGCAGGATTGCCTGTACTGCAATATCAATGCTACGAAAGATACATACGCCGAAAAAGAGGGCATTTTCTGGAAGTACCCCAAGCAGATTGGAGAAACAGCTGCAGCGGCTTATAAAGACGGTGCAAAGCATATTACCATCACCGGTGGTTTTATACCCGAAAGAAGAGAAGTGGAGTACTATTTTGATGTAGCTGAATCCATCAGAGAACACACAGGGCTGGAGGACTTTAACGGAACAGCTGTAATTGGAGCCCCTCTTGACTTTAGTGTTATCGATAAGTACAAGGATTTGGGCTACCGAACTATTGCGATGAACATCGAACTGTGGGATAAAAACGTATTCAAATCTATCTGCCCCGGAAAACAGGCTACGTGCGGGGGCTGGGACAACTGGGTGAAAGCCCTGGAGTATGCGGTAGAGGTTTTTGGGTTCGGGCGTGTTCGCTCTAACATCGTTGCAGGGATAGAGCCAAAGCAGTCTACACTGGAGGGAGTAGAATACCTCGCTTCTAAAGGGGTTATTTGCTTTGCGGGAGCATGGTGCCCAAATCCCGGTTCTGCACTTGAGGGACATAGAACTCCAGAAGCAGAATGGCACTTAGATGTAGCAAAAAAAGTAAGCTCAATTTTCAGAAAAGCCGGTTTTACTTATGATCAACTGTACGATTGCTCAGCTGCGCCTACAACACTATGCCACGACATTTACAAGATTGAAGACAGCCTGTTGCCGGTTTTTAAAGATAAAGTAGCTAATTTCTAATATTAAAGGGGCGAATAAGATGGCAGTAAATAAGGCAAAACACATAGCTATATATGGAAAAGGAGGTATTGGAAAGTCAACAACTACCTCCAATATCAGTGCAGCACTTGCAGAAGCAGGATATAAGGTAATTCAAATCGGCTGCGACCCAAAAAGCGATTCAACCAATACCTTGAGGGGCGGAAACTATTTGCCCACAGTTCTGGACAGCGTCAGGGACAGCTCGAAGGTAAGGCTGGAGGATATTTCTGTAGCAGGTTTTAAGGGAGTACTGTGCATTGAAGCAGGAGGACCGGTGCCGGGAGTAGGGTGCGCAGGAAGAGGAATCAATGCAGCGGTGAGTTTGCTGCAAGAGTTGAATCTGTTTGAAGAATTTAAAGCGGATTATGTGCTTTACGATGTTTTAGGGGATGTAGTGTGCGGAGGGTTTGCGGTTCCTATAAGAGAAGGGATTACAGATAAGGTGTATGTTGTAACGTCCTCGGATTTTATGGCAATTTATGCGGCCAACAATCTCTTTAAGGCTATCAACAAGTATGCTCCTTCGGGAGGAGCCGGGCTGGGAGGCATTATCGCCAATGGGTTGATAGCTCCCTACGCAAAATCCATTGTGGATGACTTTGCACTTAAAACCGGCACAAAAGCTGTACAATATGTACCCCGCTCATCAATAGTTTCACAGAGCGAATTATATGGAAAGACAGTCATAGAAGCCAATCCTGACTCACACCACGCAGACCTTTACAGGGAGCTGGCAAGAACTATTTCTGAAGGTGAAAAAACGGTGGTTCCAAAACCGTTGAATGTCACTGAGCTCAGAGATTGGGCAAGGGATTGGGGCGATAGAATACTGCAGTTTGAGTCTGGAGTAGTGCGTGGAGCAGCAGCTATATAAGGAGGACTGGATATGGGATTGTTGAGACAAAAGGCGCCACAAATCAGAGAAAAAAGACTGCAGGCTGTCAATGCGTTTTATAACTCTGCAAAAGAGTTGCTTGCAGAGTTTGATGAGAACAACGTCAATCAGCGTGTACGTACTTTCTCACAGGATATCTTTAATGACATCATATATGCTTTAAAAATCATAAATAGAATACACAATTCAGTAGTAGTAATCCATGGTCCTCGAGGCTGCGCCGCTTCACAAGTGTACTTCGAGTCACAAAACGGATATGATAGGAAGTGGGCTGTCACCAATATCAATGAAAAGGATTCCATCCTGGGAAGCGAGGCAAAGCTGAAAGAAGCAGCCATATCATTGCACCGCAGATATAAACCGGAGATTATATTCATTGTAACCACGCCTGTAGTAGCAATCAACAATGATGATGTTCAGGCTGTGGTGGAAGAGCTAAAGGATGAGTTGGGGGTAGAAGTTGTACCCGTTTATTCTGACGGATTTAAATCAAAAATTAGTACAATAGGTTATGATCAGGTTCATCATGCTCTAGGTAAATATCTCTTTAAGGGGGTGCAATCGATTCAGGGAGACTTCATTAATATCCTTTCGGTTGGAGAAAATAATGAGGACCTGGAAGAAATAAAACGATTAATAAAGGAATTGGGCATCAAAGCTAACATACTGCCGCAAAATGCAAACCTTCAGAACTTTATAGACGCAGCCAAGGCCCGGGTGACAGTGAGCGTGAATCCCGATGACAGCGAGTACCTTGGGAGGGTGATTGAAGAAAAATTTGGGATTGAATTTCTAAGACCTTCTTTGCCTATAGGAATTAACGGCACCTCCCAATGGATTTCTGCTTTAGCAAAACAACTGGGGATTGAGAAGGAAGCAAAGCTTTTAGAGGAAAGAGAGGTTTCAGGCCTAAAAGACTTGCTTAAGGAGAATGACCTGGAAGGACTAACTGTATATTTAAGCCTTCCTCCCTCCTATGCATTTGGTATTAAGGAATTTTTAGAGGAACTGGGTGCTTCGGTTGCCGGAATTACCGTTCCGTTCATACAAAGTACTCATGTTCAAAATCTGGAGACTATACTCCGGAAAGATGAGAAATTCAATTTGCATGTAGCGGAAGGGCAGACCTTTGAAGAGGTAAATATTTTAGAACGCCTCCAGCCCAGCCTATATATCGGGTGGGCCGGTCAGGTCAATTCAGCATCAAGGCTTGGTATTCCAAGTGTGTTATTGTCTGAGGAAGGGGTGCTGGGTTATAAGGGGGCGTATAGACTGGTAAGAAAAATTTCAAAAGCATTAAAAAACCAGTCCTTTTTACAAAGATTATCTGTAGACACAAAGGAAACATACCAAACCCTTTGGTACTCAAAAAGACCCAACTGGTATATAAAACAGGAGGTGAAGTAAATGTCTCAACCAATAGAGCGGGCCAGAAATGGCTGCACATTACATGGGGCATTGAAGGCTGCCAAAGCGGTACAGGGATTTATACCCATTGTTCATTCAAATGCGGGCTGCAGTATTCAGGAGCACCTGGGAGGCCGTTTTTCCGGAAGCAGCTTCGGGGCAGGTCATTTAGGAGGTTTTGAAGTCCCTTCCTCCAATATACAGGAAAAACAAATTATTTTTGGTGGAACTTCACGGCTCAGAGAGCAGATAAAAAACACAGTGAAGGTTTTGGAGGGAGACCTGTATTTGGTCCTTTCAGGATGCTCCACTGAGATTGTAGGAGACGATATTCCGGCGATGACGAAAGAAGCGCGGGAGCAGGGATATCCGGTCATACACATCGGTACGCCCGGCTTTAGAGGTAGTATTTACGATGGATATAAATTGTTTTTTAAGGGTGTTGTAGATCAGATTGCAGAGCCTAAAACAGAGGTATCGGAAAAGGTTCCGGGCCTAGTCAATATAATTGGTATTATCCCTGAACAGGATGTATTATGGGAAGGCAATTTGGAAAAATTAAAAACACTGCTGGAATCTTTAGGCCTGAAAGTAAATACCCTGTTTGGCTTTGGTCAGAGCATAAATAATTGGAAAGATATTGGTCTCGCGGAGTTTAATATTACTTTCTCTACATGGGGAATTGAGATTGCTCAGTACCTTGAGGAGAAATTTGGTACACAGTTTCTCGGATTAAAAAGCTTGCCGGTAGGTGCTGATGAAACGAGTAGTTTTCTTCGCAAAGCAAGTGAAAAGCTTGGATTGAACCTAAATGCGGTTGAAAATCTCATTGCTGTTGAGCAGGCCAGAGTGTCATACAACCTGAGGAAAATTACAGATATTTATTTTACTCAGGGCTTTCAAAAGGAGTTTGTCCTAGTTGGAGAATCCAGTCTTGTGATAGGACTGTGGAAGCTGTTGTATAATCAGCTGGGACTTATATCAAAGGCTGTAGTAGTTACCGATAATTTGCCCGAAGGAGAGAAAGAGCTGCTAAATAAGGAGTTTGGTCCGTTATTGGCAGAAAGTGATACTCAGCTTTTCTTCAGTGAGGATAGCGCTGAAATCAGTGACATAATTCATAAATATAAGCCTGAACTTATCCTTGGGAGTTCTCTTGAAAAGAGAGCTGCTTCGGAGCTTGGTATTCCTTTGCTGGAGGTGGCCTATCCATTAAGTGAAAGAGTTATACTGAATAAGAGCTATGTCAGCTTTGGCGGTGATATTGAGCTACTGCAGGATTTGGGGGATGAAATTCTCCGGTTCAAAAATAAAAATCATGCATTGACAAATTTTACATAGTATATTATTATAATATATATCCTACAAAACATATAGGTAAACTTGTATTTGAATTTTTTATCCTCACGGTAATATTGAGAAGATTCATATTACCGTGAGGATAAAAAACCACTGAATACCAAGTAATTAAATAGGACTAGTATGGATTTTTGATAGGAATAAGTATTGAGAAGCAATAATGATGAAGGGAGTTGGGCAAATGACAGTTTTGATTGTAGGAGCGGACCGATTGGGAAGCATAAGTGACAGACTAATCAGAGATGGTGTGAATGAGATTATCCACTGGAAGGGACGTTGCAGCTCCTGTGAGAAAAAATGCGCCATCCCTAAGAATGTTGAAAAAATTATTGTTTTCTGTGATTTTATCAATCATAATTTGATGGGTCATATAAAAAAGCAGGCTAAAAGAAGCGGTGTGCCTGTCATCTATACCCGTCGAGCTATCTCACATCTCGAAGAGGGTTTGTTAGCATAACATAACGCTGATTGCATACTCCGCTACATTGCTCGCCTATGCAGCAATCGAGCTTATTATTTAAAAATATAATTCTTTTTAACATACTTGAATACAGAGGAATAAAGTTTTCGAATTAGTTGACTAGATACAACCATAAACTATACAGAGCAGCTAAAAGAGCTGGAACAAAAGTGGCTTGAGAAGCTTCAGCCCTTTGGTGATAAGGGATATAATAGGAAGTAGCTGAAAAAGGTTAAAGTGTGCAAATACTTTAACCTTTTTCAGCTTTGTAGATAGTAACAAATAAATTATAGAATTGATATAGGACAGTGAATGGGACTATAATTAAGTTGATAAAAGTATTAATAGCTAATAATAAGCGTGATATAATCAGCTTAAAATCGGAGGATAGTTTATGGAGAGACCGGTAATTGGAATCCCCTTGGGTGATCCGGCGGGTATCGGCCCGGAGATAGTAGTAAAATCACTTATGGATAAAACACTATATGATGTTTGTAAGCCTTTGGTCATAGGAGACAGAGATGTAATCACCCAAGCCCTGAGTTTTTGTGGATTTAATGCAATCATAAATGTAGTGTCGCAACCGGAAGAGGGGAAGTACGAAGCTGGAATCATAAATATCGTAGACCTTGGCAATGTCGATATTAATCGCCTGGAAATAGGTAAGATTCAGGCTATGGGAGGACAGGCAGCCTTTGAATACATTAGAAAGTCGGTAGATATGGCTATGAACGGAGAAGTTGATGCCATAGCTACAACTCCTATCAATAAAGAGTCTTTGAAGGCAGCGGGTATTGATTTCATCGGACATACAGAAATTTTGGCCGGTCTTACAAATACCCATGATCCACTTACCATGTTTGAAGTCAGAAACATGAGGGTATTTTTCCTGTCCAGGCATGTATCACTACGTAAAGCATGTGATATGGTTACAAAAGCAAGACTGTTGGATTATATCCAAAGATGCAATGAGGCGCTGAAAAGGCTTGGTGTGGCTGAAGGAACTATGGCAGTTGCAGGGCTCAACCCACACAGCGGTGAACATGGCTTGTTTGGCGATGAAGAAGTACAACACGTAGAGCCGGCGGTAGAAGAAGCCCAAAAAATGGGCTATAATGTAGTGGGCCCTATAGGTGCTGATTCGGTATTCCATTTGGCACTACAGGGTAAATTCAACTCTGTTTTGTCACTTTATCACGATCAGGGACATATAGCAACAAAAACCCTGGATTTTGAAAGAACTATTGCAATAACAATCGGCCTTCCTTTTTTAAGAACGTCGGTAGACCATGGAACAGCCTTCGATATAGCAGGAACAGGGAAGGCAAGCCAGGTAAGCATGTCAGAGGCAATTCTTTTAGCAGCAAAGTACAGCTTGAGCTACAATAAATAATAAAGAAAAGGGTACGCATTATCTGGCACTTGTTATAAGTGTTAAAATAAGAGTACCCTTATTTTCATTAACCACTTAAGTACATTCCACTGCTGATACGCTTGAAAATATACCCATTTGTTGCAGTATCTCTACTATCTCAAAATTTATTTCCTCCTTGACTCCTAGGTGCTCCTGCCAGTCGGTGGTCTTAGTATAAAAGTACAATAAAATTTCCAGTTTATCACTGCTGAATTTTTCGAAATATACCAGTACAGTTTCGGGGTGTACTTCCGGGTGAGTTTCAAGCATAGAACGTAAATGCTTTATACACTCCTTAACCTGGTCTATAACTACGCTATTATTGAACTGAAGCTTGAAAGAAACTCTTCTTTTCCCCATTCGTGACCAGTTGGTTATGGGGTGGTTGCTCATAAGAGAATTGGGCAGGGTCACAAGTGCCTGTTCAAAGGTACGCACTCTGGTACTCCTGAAGCCGACTTCTTCAACAATACCTTCAGCGTGGGGAGTACGAATCCAGTCTCCAAGTACAAACGGCCTGTCAATCATTATCATTATACTCCCGAAAAGGTTTGCTGCCGTATCCTTTGCAGCGAGGGCCAGGGCCAGGCCGCTAAGTCCAAGCCCCGCGATCAGCCCTGCTACGTTGTAGCCCCACTCCTGTAGAATGACAGTGGCTCCGAATATAATGACTACAAGCTTAAATCCATTATTAAAAAGGAGTACAAGCATACTATCGAGACTATCATCGGATTTCTTTAAGAATCGTTGAAAGAAATCTGATGCAATCCCCGAGCAGCGATATAATGTCCAGAAAAGGAGAAATGCAACCCCTGAGCGCATAGTATGATTTATAAATATCTTAGCTCCTCCCGAAAGTCCAAGTACAGGGGTTGAAACGGACAGTCCTATTATAACAAAAAGACACTGGGCGGCAGGTTCGAGCAGACGTATAATCCGACAACCAAACCCTAGTCTGTTTTCACCCTCCAGCCTGTTTAAAAGCCTCATAAGCAGCCGCGCAAAGCCTTGCCTCAGGCGTAGAAACAATACCATGGCAGCTAGGGACAGAAGTATCCTTAAAAGATTTGTGTTAAAAATAGGGAATCCAAATAGCCATTTTATAAAATCCCAGAGCTTCAACCTCATCACCTCGAGTACTGCTTTGATGATTATACAGTAAAAAGTTATATTACGATAATCAAATTTTTCCTTGTAATATCATTATCGCAATTTAGATAGACTTAGTTATCTTTATTTATATACTATCATGCTCTTGGTAATATTCCTGACAAGCTTTATAATTATTAAAAATGTTGACCGGAGGGGCATGCCTATGTGAAAATATGTCTATAGCTTAAGAAGCTTAGTTTAAATGTTTTGTTCTGTTCTAATATTAATATGGAGATAACCAAACTTAAAAGTGATTTTTTCCAGCAAGGGAAACACCACTTACCACGGTATTTCCCTTGCTGGAAAAAATCACTTTTAAGTTTGGTTATCTATAAAGGGGAGAAAATGAAATGAAAAAACTGACAATTGTATTTCTTTGTTTTTGTGTTGTGTTCGGCACACTTTTTGCTCCGTTAAACGGAAGAGCAGTTCTTGCAGCTGGTACCGATACTACGGGAGGTATTAGAAACAAATTGCTTAATTCTGTAGTTCTTTTTGTAGGAAGCTCCAATGGGTTTGTAAAGAACAATGAGGTAAAAATTGACACTTCAAATATGGCGGTAGCACCTGTAGTAAAGAACGGTAGAACCCTTGTACCTGTTGGATTTATAGCAAATAGCCTTGGGGCTAAAGTAGGATGGGATAAAAAAACTTCTACCATAACAATAACATCAAGCAATAAGGTTATAAAGTTAACATTAAAAAGTAAAAAGATGACGGTAAACGGTAAAGAAGTAGTACTGGATGTTCCCGCCCAAAGTATAAACGGAAGGACATTTATACCGCTTGCGAAGCTTTGTGTGGATGCACTGGGAAAACAGGTTTTCTATGATCGGGGCTTAATAGTAATAAGCGATATAAAAAATATATTTGATAAAAATGCAGATAAAGATATCATAGACGGGCTGATAGGTGTATTTAAAAATTTTGAGCCGGACCCAAATACCGGGCTGGATTATAGGCTGGCAAATGCCTTAGTTGATGAGGGTTATAAATTCTATTATGATGGAAGTTGTTATGAGGCAATAGAGTATTTTGACAGAAGTGTTCAAATAAGTACCCAAGTAAAACCTTTAGCTTATTACGGTAAAGCGTTATCACTGCACTTTTTAATGCAATATGAAGAGGCAATAAAATATTACGACAAGGTGTTAGAGTTGGATAGCGAAGATAGCAGAGCTTACCACGGAAAAGGAAATGCACTAACATGGTTGGATAGATATGAAGATGCTATAGAATGTTATGATAAAGCATTAGAATTGGATGATACATATGTAGAGGTTTACAAGGTTAAAGGGGATGCGCTAACCTGGCTCAATAGGTATATGGAAGCACTGGGAGAATACGATAATGCTATAGCGTTAAATGAAAATTATGATGAAGCTTATGTAGCAAAAGGGGATGTATTTAACACTTTAGAGATGTATGAAGAAGCTGTTGAATGTTTTGATAGCGCCCTTGAAATCAACCCAGATAATTCTCAAGCTCACAATGGTAAGGGAGTCGCGTTGGACTTTATAGGTAACTATGAGGATGCATTAGCCTATTTCGGTAATGCGGTAGAATTGGACCCGAATTTTGCTATAGCGTATAACAATATGGGGAATGTGCTATACCGTCTTGAGAGGCTTGATGAAGCAATCGAGGCATACAATGAAGCCATAGAGATTGACCCTCAATATAAAGACGCGTATAACAATAAGGGGTATATTCTACTCTGTATGGATAAATACCAAGAGGCTTTGAAAAACTGTGAAAAGGCTATTGAGCTTGACGCTGAGTTTGCTGGCGCTTACTATAATAAGAGTTGTATACTGATTAAACTGGATAAGGTAGACGAAGCACTAGTCAGCTTGGCTAAAGCAATTGAACTCGATAGCTCCTACAAGGAGACGGCCTTGGAAGACACAGTTTTCGATGACATAAAAACCAACGCCGAATTTATAAAAATAACCGGCAAATAAATAGTGTGATTAATCCTATAAATTGAGCTTTACTTGTGATATTATATGATAAAAGGTAGAATGGAAATAATATTCCAAACTACCTTTTATTTTTGTATAAAGAACTAAAATGAAAAACAGTTTTTGGAGGATATATGCTTGAAGTTTGTTTACTAGGCACAGGCGGTATGATGCCGCTGCCCGGAAGGTGGCTCACCGCCCTGGTATTAAGATATAACGGCAGAATGATACTCGTCGATTGTGGAGAAGGTACGCAAATACCGTTGAAGACCTTAGGATGGGGATTTAAAGCTATTGATGCCATATGTTTTACCCATTACCATGCAGATCACATAGCGGGATTGCCCGGTATGCTGCTTACACTCGGAAATTCCGGGAGAGAAGCACCGCTTACTTTGATGGGTCCGCCAGAGCTTGAAAAAGTAATAAAGGGTATCACTGTAATAGCGCCGGAATTGCCCTTTGAGTTGAATTTTGAGCAGCTATCGGGAAACCACGGTGAAAGTAAAAAAATAGATGATATTATAATACACAGTTTTCCTGTAAACCATACTCTTCCGTGTCTGGCCTACTGCATAGAAATTAAAAGGGCTGGAAAGTTTGATCTGGAGAAGGCTAAAAAACATGGAGTCCCCATGAAGCTATGGAGCAGGCTTCAAAAAGGGGAGGCTATGGAGTTGGAAGGTAGGCTATTTACCCCTGATATGGTGCTAGGTGAAGAAAGGAAGGGTTTAAAGGTCTGTTATACTACAGATACCCGCCCTACAGAGGAACTTGCTGGTTTCATAGAAAACTCTGACCTTTTCATTTGTGAGGGTATGTACAGTGAGGATGAAAAGCTGCAAAAAGCAATAGACAAGAAGCATATGCTATTTTCCGAAGCAGCAAAGCTTGCAAAACAGGGAAATGTGCAGGAACTATGGCTGACACACTACAGTCCGGCACTTACAGAGCCCGAAGAACATCTCCATGTAGCTTCAAGTATTTTCTCAAATACCATAGCAGGTAAAGACCTTATGACAAAGACTTTGTCATTCTGAAAAGGTATTATTAAGAAATCAATATAGTTTTATTAGCTTGTAATTGCAGACACTAATAGATAAATTTCCGTATTATGTATAAGAAATAAATTATTGTTTAGTGTAGTGATTAAAACAGCTAGCATATTTTTGTGAGATAGGTAGCGATAGAGAAGGCAGGGGTAAAAATGGAGGTAATAACATATTCACTCAGAGATAATCAAAGAAATTCCGACCAATATTATAGTGACG
Source organism: Clostridia bacterium (assembly GCA_026416815.1). Taxonomy (GTDB): domain Bacteria; phylum Bacillota; class Clostridia; order Acetivibrionales; family DSM-2933; genus SKW257. The sequence continues at coordinate 27,578 of JAOAEJ010000096.1, forward strand.
CAGAGACATTTACCGACGAGGTATTGTTTGAAGCAGAAGGACTCGTCAGGCCTTTAGTGCAGGAATTCCAAGCACATATAAGAGAAACAGGAAAAGAATCACCAAGAACCTATGAAGAACACATGCTTGAGTTTCTTATGCTGGGAACCCTGTGGAGGATTTATAGCAGTGATGCTTCGGGTATGCCTGATTTGCCGGGACAGATACTGACCCGTCTTGCGGAGCTGCGGCAGGATGGCGGCTGTATGAAGCCGGGAATAGATTTTTTGAGGGGAGTACTGTCAACTCTGTTTTTATCACCTGATACCCAGGATAATCTATGCTCACTGCTTCCAACTATGGAGCACTTTAAGCTGTTGATAAACTGGCTTGAAGCAACAGGAGATTTCAACCAGGAGGTAAAGAGGCTGAATATTTGGAAAGATTTTTTGACTTCAGTAGAGTGTAAAAAGGCAGGAGATAGTCTTGCTACAGCTATCACCTTTGCCTCGTGGTTTGAGATGAGAAGCGAAGAGGTTTTAGGAAAATACACCCCCAATGTTGAGAAATTCCTTAGAGAAACCCACCCTAAGCATTTATGGCATGAAGATGCTATTTTTTGCGGGCGTAGAAGGGTTGAGTACCACCTGAATATGCTTGGGGCTGAAATTATGAACAGGGCTTTCAGGCAGGCATTTCTGGAGGCAAAGCGGAAATATGTGCTTGTTCCAGGCTGCATGAGATTGATGGGTGAAAGCAGCTGCCGCGCTCACGAGGCTGAGCTTGGGTTGGTATGTACCGGATGTAATCAGGCCTGCAGTATAAATAAACTGACCTGCATAGCGAAAAAGTATGGTATAAAGGTGCGGCTTGTTTCCCATGAGTCATCAATTTCTCCCAAAGAGTCACCCGAGTTGGCAAGCGGTGATAGAGTAGGAATTGTAGGGGTTGCCTGTGTTACAAATCTCATTGGTGGGGGCTTAAAGCTCAAGTCCTTCGGAATTCCCGCTCAATGTGTGCTGCTCGATTACTGCGGTTGCAATAACCATTGGCATAAGGATGGTATTCCTACAGATATTAATTTGAATCAATTGTTCAAGATTTTAGGGATTGATAAAAAAGCTTTAGTTTAATAGAAAATTTAGGTTGAGCTTAGAGATATCCCGCCAGGTACCGAGCTGTAGCAAGTACGATTTACCTGACGGGATAAAACCACTTTGGATCTAAGCTATCTGTGTATAAACAGTGAGTCAAGTTGGAATATCAAGAAGGATTGTTCTGAGTTTTTTGTCTGTACTCTGCTATCAACAAGTCAACCATCCTGCCATAACTATGCACCCCGTCTTTTTGCCTGTTTGCTTTCAGATATGTATTATTTATTTTAGTTGCCACATCATCAACAGGGCCCTCATACTTCCGCCAGTGAGCTCTTAACTGTACAATGTCTCGTTTGACCCCATCACCCAAGTATTGTGATATTTCATTGTATTTTTGATTATCATAGCTATACAGGGAATTCATAGAATGCAATAAAGCCAATAATGTTCCCGAATACTGAAAGTCAATATCAGGGTGAATACTGCACGTCAGGTAGGCAATATAATTAGCCTCGTCTTCTCTTGAGAAGCCACGTTGGTGAGCCATTTCATGGCAGGTGGTTGCGGGTATCATAGCATCGATATCATTTGTATTAACATTGGCTTCAGCAGTAAAAGGGAAGTAAACTCCTGTTATTCCGGTGTAAGACATGCCCTCAGATAGGATGACAGCCTTAGGCCTGCCGAATTTACCTCCAAGCTCGGGATATAGAGCAGCAGCCTTTTCATATCCCTTATAAGCCCGGCTGAATACATCGGAGTGCCCATTTATAAGGGTCATATATCCGTCCTTATCTTCAGCGACTTTGCCGCGCAGCTCATTTGCGCGTATAATAATATCTTTACACATATTGCTCAGAACATCCACCGAGGCAGGTTGAATCTTAAAGCCTGCAATTTCCGAAAAGGGCTGCCTATTGTAGTTTAAGCCCCAAAGTATAACAAAAGCAAAATATACAATGCTCACAAATATAAGGGCATTTGACAGGACACCGAATAAAATATGCCTTTTGCCCGATTTCTGTCTGAATACTCTGAAGAGAGTAAGCGATATATAGAATATAATACATAAAGCTAGGGATATCACTATAAACTCTGCCAAGGAAACAGGGAGTACACCTGTAACAAGGCTTAAGACTTGGGCAAGTACCTTATATAAGCCATTGGAGTAATACTTTTCTATAAATCCCGGCACATACGCTGAAAGATAAAATAAAAGTACACCAAGAGGTAATAATAAAATCAATATTTTTCTGTTAAGCTTTAGTTTATTTTTTCTCATTTTACCACCATCAACTTTTTCAAATGATATTATATTATATTACAAACTTCCTATAATATATAATATATTATGCAGTGCCTGACGTCTTACCAGGAAAGCTACGTAATATAAACTTTTTGAGCAAACATTTTCTATCATCTATATTCCTTTAGAGCCTCCTTTGAAGCTTTTTTACCTTTAATGCGGTCTTTCTTTTTATTTCTTTTAATATCATTATCATGTATTCTGGTTCTCGGATTAATCACCCAAGCCCCTCTGACCTCCTGCATTAGGTCAAGTACGGTTTTATTTCTATTTCTCATATCCAGATACTCCTATCAGCTTAAAGCTTTCTACCCTTAAACTTAAATTTTTCACCCTCATATACCCTTGAGGAGTTACCTCTTTCCAGGGTATTATGCTGATTCCACATATCATTTTTTAAACTATTATTTTTTAAACTGTTTTTAGCCTCAATAAGCTTGATAAGCCTTGCCAAAGCCAGTTTTTTGTTCATATGCTGGGACCTTTCCTCCTGAGCTGTTGCAATCAGGCCGGTAGGAAGGTGGGTTATCCTCACTGCAGACTCAACCTTGTTTACATTTTGCCCTCCAGCTCCCGAGCTTCTCATGGTGTCTGTCTTGATATCCTTTTCCGAGAATTGAAAGTTCTCAGGTTCGCTGTATACATCAACATCAATGAACCAGTTCTTTCTCTTATGATTTGGTCGATAGGGGCTTTTACATACCCAAAGGATAGTTCCTTGCAGTTGCCTTCCCAAATTAGATGCTTCACTGCCTTCAAGTGTGAGTAACACTGACTTAAAAGTCCCATCATTGCTTCCGGGTACAGCATTAATAACTTCTATATTTATATTATTACTATTGCATTCTTTTAAAAGTTCCTTGAGGAAAAGGGCAACAGCCAAACAGCATTCGTCAGGGCCTTTTCCCGAGCTTATTTGAAGCCACATTAGATATACCTCCTATACCTTATAAGTCAGAAGAGGCTTGAAGGTTGCAACAACTTTTATCAGACCGGCTTCATCCAAACTTTGAATTACCGTATCAATATTCTTGTATGCTTCGGGAGCCTCTTCAAACAATAACTTATTGTCACTGCACACAACCCTGCTTTTGAATTTTGTAATCTTAATCGTCTCCTTAGTGTACTTATCCTCAAGTTTATATTTGCACATACTGCGCTCCCACTTTCTGCCTGAGCCATGGGCCAGTGAATATCCAGATAGGAAAGTATCTTCGCAAGGCATTACAAGATAGGTCAAGGAGCCTCTGGAGCCGGGAATGACAACAAGACCATTATCAGCAGGGGAGGCACCTTTACGGTGAATGAACAGATTTCTATCTTCAAGATTCTTTATGGTCAAGCTGTTATGGGTACTGTCAATCACTTGCTTAGCGTCAGTATTTACCCCTAAAGTAGTAAGAAGCTTATAGGCTATAAATCTTCTGTTTTGCTCGGCCCATTTTACAGCATTGTTGTGCTCAGCCATATAGAGTTTTGCACCTTCAGAGTCGGCAGGCAAGCCTTTTTGTGCTTGAAACTCTTTGATATACTTATCCAGTATAGACTCGCCGTATCCTCTTGAGCCGCTGTGTACCAGGAGAAATACCTTTGATTTGTCAAATCCCGACCTCTCAAATAAGTCATGGTCATAAACCTTATCGGCTTCCTGGAGTTCGGCAAAATGGTTTCCTCCACCTATAGTACCTAAGTATTTATCAAAGGGAGTTTGGCTGAAACTTTGGTTGTCATCATCTGGCAAATCTATGTGACTAATGCTGTGTGAATCCTCAAGTTTTTTTGACCATCTGTCAACCTTAGCCTTCCTTTTTTCTATACCTGTTATAAATAGGCTCATGCCGCAGCCTATATCATTTCCAACAATATGAGGGTAAATAAAGTTTTCGCTGATAAGCACCGTACCTACCGGAACCTTGCCGGGGTGGAGGTCGGGGAGTCCCACCGCTTTTACTACTCCCGGGAGTGCAGCGATTTGCTTAAGCTGTTCCACTGCTTTCTGCTCAAGCCAGTTTTTGTCCGATGATATTATTGTAATATTATTGCCCATACTAATTCCTTTCTCTATTTAATATATGATCATTCTTGTTGAGTTTCGAAATAATCTTGCGGATGCTATCCTCAGAAAGGTGATAGCGTTTGGATAGCTCTGCTATCGAAACTCCGGTTTTATATAAACTGAATATTTGTTTATTGCGGTTTTGCATAGCTAATCTGGTACCGTTAGATTCACCCCAACCTGCTCTTTTACTGCTGCTTTTAGGTATGTATACCAGTTCGCCATGTATATATTTTTGAAGCTCCCTCAAAAGTTCAGGGGGAAAAACATCCTCTCCGTTTTTGTAAATCAATGATGAAAACCTCCTTATTTGTCACTACAACTCTAAAAAATGTGTTAAAAGTCTTCATCAAAATCACCTCCAATTCTTAAATTTGAACATAAAAATCCCGTGGGAGTATAACCTACCTGCCACGGGAACGGTAAAAAACGCATTAAAAAAGCACGATAACTCATCGCGCTGCCTGTTTCAATCAATGAAATATATTTGATATTCAGGTGACAGTTATTTTAAATTTTGATCAGAAGAGAGTATTGCAAACAAAGCCTTGATTACAAGGGTCTATCAAAGTGAGTTTTATCTTCTGATCGATATTCAGTTATGGAGCAAGTACCTCAATAGAAATTCTAATTTTTACAAACATATCTCGCACTCCTTTCACCTGAATTTGATTTCTAAAAAATGCTATTACAGTATAATTGTAATGTAATAGTACGCAGCAGTCAATAAGGATTGAATACTGTAAATCGGTTGTAATATTAGCCTGAAGAATAGAAGAACATAAAATAGGGAGACCTTGCGGCCTCCCACTAGTATCAGGTGTTAAACCACCTATCTGCATTGTACATTATAACCATCTCCCTTCCAGTGAACTCGCCGGCTAAGAATATTATCCCACATCGAGCACTATAGAGGAAGGGAAAGAATACCTATAATAATTCTTTCCTAAATTTTAAAAGCTTATATAAGTTAGATTTTATATGGCTCATCATGGGTCAGGTAAGCCAGTATATCGTACTTAACGCTGCTTTTCTCCAACCATGATTTGATTTCTTTCTCTATTTGAGAGTCTTGCTTTGATACAAATTCTTAGCACGCTCAGATACAGCAAAAATGAATATATCCCCATTTTGGAATACAACAGGATAATTACTTAAGAAGAAGCTAGGTTCAATATTGAATTTCCCCTTTTCGTAGCTGCTGAAATAAACGTAATCTATATTATGTTTTACCGAAAGAGTTTTAAAGCTTTCCGGATTCTTATACATTGCTTCCACATCTTGAGCTCTTTCTTGATATCCTACACCATGAAAATGAAGGAATATAGGAGTACCTGAAAGAACATTACGTCCGGTGAGAGATGAAACGGCGTTGTTATGATTGTCAGAGGTTATAAACATAGCGTCTTTAGGTGTATTACTCTTTATAAACTTAGCCGCTTCAACCTCGTTCGGGCCAAAAAGCATGTAGCTTGATTTAACTTCCCGGCCTACAGTTAGTGCGCCGGAGAAGGTGCAAAAGATTAGCGCAATGACTAGTATTGACCATTTTGCTCTTATACCCTCCATGCTTTTATAAACCTTCCAGAGGAAATCTGAAACAAGTATAACGGTGAATATATACCATATATAGAAAAGCTTATTATTATCATAAGTGTTTGGTTGAAAAAGAACAAATTCAGCAATTATAAATATCAATAACGCTCCAGAGTAAACCGAGAGCTCTTTACGCCTTGCCGCAAGAAGAGCAGGAAACAACAGTATAAAGACAAGTCCCACATTTTTAATCCAGAACCATGACCATATATCGCCTTCATTTGCCCAATCGAAATGAAGTTTCACGAAATCTCCACCGGTTGATTGCGGGAAGGTCCAATAAAAAAGCTGGGGCAGCGAAAGCAGCAGTGCCGGGATGCCAAAGTCTAGCCAGTTGAGTATATATTCCTTCTTGTTTTGCTGCTGAAAGAAATAGACTGCAAACCAAGCTGCGGATATTATGCCCATTGCTAAGAATGAGTGGGTATGTACCATTGGCATTAGACCGGAAACAATTCCTGCATAGGCAAAATACCTTTTGTTCTCTCCATTAACTGCGTTATACAGCAGCCAAATAGCCAGAATAATAAAAGTCCACCCTGCAAGAGAGGTTCTTTGAGGAATAATCATGTCGCATATGACATTTGACCACCTTATAAAGTGCTCGTTGTAATTGGTTGGAGTGTTATACCAGGCACTAAAGATACGTGTAAAGTTGGAAGGGTCTTTAGCCAGTCCATCCATAAAGTATATAAAACCAAATCCACCGTTAAAAAAGAAAATCAAAGTTGAGAATGCAGAAGCAAATTTGTTTTTTAATATCTCGTTAGCTAATATAAAGAATCCCGACACAAGGGTAAGAGCCATTACAAAGCTAGGGATTAGAACAGCCAATCTAAGGGGTGTACCGAAAAGATATAGGGATGAGGACAGTGAGTCTGCAAGAAACGGATAACTCAAAATCTTGCCGGGGAATATGGAGTATTCCGGAGGGAAAATGCCCTGCTCAGCAATACTGGTTATAATCCCTAAATGGAGACTTAAATCACCATAGGTAGACTGACCGACGTACAGACCGCCATCGTTACCGGGAGCAATTATATGAGTGTTCAATAAATACGCAATGAGTAGAAAAATTGGGAGAGTAACAGCAGCCATAACAACATCGCTACCATCAGACTGATATTTGAGACAGCCTTCTTTAGCATAAAGCTTTCTTATTATCAAATAGAGGATAACCATTGCAAGCAAGGCTAAAAGATGACTTGTTTTTGTGAATCCTATAAACAGTGAGAAGGGAACCACCAGCCACATTAAACCAAGAAGCCCTACTAGTAAACCGACCCAAGCCCTTACATAAATAGGCCGTTCCCCAAAAACTCTGTTCGAAATAGCCAAGCCGAGAACTAAGAATGCAAGAAGAAGCAAAATACCATACATTTAGTGTAACAACCCCCTATAAACGTTTTGTTTGCGAATCCTTAGCAACAGATGAGGGATTTGCAAAAGTCCAATAATTTATTATAGCAATCTTACGTAATCATTACAATATGTATGGATATTCCAAAGTGACGATTGAGTAATAAGTATGGCCCAAACACTGCATATGAAGATAGTTTACATAGGTGACATGCCTCCATATTGGTTCCATAGGCATAGGAGCCTCCGGTTGTAAGCAGAATTATGTTGCTGCCGAGGTGATTATCAGACCTTAAAAAGCCGTATTCATTGCTTTGAAGTTTGGCTTTGATTTTTTCAACACTCATCTATTTTTTACCTCATCTTTCATCCAACATCCCGGATCGGTGTTAAAAGGATTACCGGTTACTGCATAAGACAGACACTTCAAACCACCGCGGCAAAGCTTTGAGTAGAAGCAGCTGCTGCAGTTGTCACCGGATTTATACTTATCCCGTAACTCTTTTAAAAGCTTGGAGTTATAATACAACTCTGGCAGAGGTGTTTCCATTAGATTACCTACCACAATAGGCATTCGGCGGCAGGGGAGAAGGTAGCCGTTAGGCTGGACTGTGATTAGGGTATCTCCCGCAGTGCAGTGGTAAGGCTTTCCACCGTCTACAAGGAATTGTAGAGCACGATTCATTGTAATTTCAGTACGGCTGGACCAAAAACGCAGCGGCTTTTTCTTGCACCTATGCATTATCTCAAAAAACTCCTGTGTTTCATTTGGTGTAAGCAGCTTGTCGCATAATTCCGTGCCGCTTCCAGCGGGAATGAGCCTATCGGACCAAACCTTGGCAACTCGCAGCCTCCTTCCGAGAAATGCAACATCGGGGAACTCTTTGTAGTTATCTCTATGAGCTGTAAAAGAAATATAAGTACGTATACCTTCCTTAACCAGCAGCTTTATAGATTCACATACCTTCCTATAACTTTCGTTACCCCGTATTTTATCATGCGTAACCTCATTGCCTTCTATACTAACTTGCACAAATGAAGGCTGCAACTTTTTTAGATAGCGTGATACCGCCGGGGTAATAAGACTGCCATTTGTAAGTATAGAGAAGCTGAAAAGGTGTTTATGGGAAGACAATACCTCAAGTAATCTCATGAAATCCTCACGAACAAAGGGTTCTCCCCCTGTGACCGTTATATGAGAGCGGAAGTTTTGAGTCTTCGTTTTAGCATTCCTGATAAGAAGCAGCTGCTTAAACTGCTCAAGAATTGATAAAAGCTGAGTATAGTCTAATTCTTTACCGGAGTAATCTTCCTGGTAGCAATGGGTACACCTATAGTTACACCTTTCGGTAATATGCCACTGAAGCAACAGACCTTTAGAACAGCCTGCTGCTTCAGATAAACAATGTGATCGGGCTATATTATCAAAACTTCTCAACTTCCGCCACATCCTCCACCACAGCCACCGCAGCCGCCACCGCTATCACTGCCTCCACCACAACCGCCTCCACTATCACTGCTTCCACTGTCATTGCTCCCATTGTCACTGTCCCCGCTGTCACTGCTAATAAAGGAAGAATCCCCTGTAGTATAGCCTGAAGAATTAGTATTATAGCTTCCGAAAGCATTGCGATAGGGTGAAAATATATCATCCGATAGTACTGCAAGCCCAAAAAGCGAGAAAGAGAATGCCGGGTCAATATCGTAATAAGTACTTGATGAGTTTTGAGGTTTTTTAAGCCACCTAAAATGATCGGATAGAGACTTGAGATAATTGCGTCCCAGTACAGTTAGATTGTCGGAACGACCGCTTATTACCAGGAGTGTGGCAACAAAAGAAAACACCATAGCAATAACAAGGAAAAGCACAGGTTTATCCCGTGTAATTCCAAGAAGCAGTTTAAAACCGCCTATGCTCATCAATATAGCTAAAATCACTCTTCTAGCCAGACTTGTGCGTTTTTCATCATCAGGAGTTTTTATAAGCCTTAACTCAGTTAGCTGCATATAGACCGGCTCAAGAAGGCTCTTGATTTTTGCAACAAAACGAATGTTAGAAAGCTCACTGACTTTCTTAGGCTGTCTTACATAATCCAGTATTTCTTTTTCTATAGCAGTCAAAGAACTATCATCCATTGTAGTACTTTGTACCATTGCAGAATTTCCGTTACCTTCTATAGATATAAATTTCCGGCTCCATAGACTGAAGGTCACTGTTTGGATAACATGTCTGGGTCCTCCCTTTAAAGCAGCTACAGAAATAGAGTCTAATTGTGTGGGGGAAGGTAATGGGTAACGAGTCGAACCATCATCGTTTGACCAACGCCATCCCATATAAATACAAACTACCGAAAGAACGCAGTAAAACAAAAGAAATAAAGGGCCTGGTATTGCAATAAAAGCGTCCAGCATTAAAATAACACCTCACTGACTTTACAATATAGAGTTAGAGTTACGTGTAAAACATTGTTCCCTTTAATTATACCAGAAGCTGGGTTATATAGTAAGTGTAAATAAAACATATTGACAACGGATAAATATGGTAGTATAATCATATTAACAAATTGATAATAACATTAAATAAATAATAAACATATAAGTGATTAAGCGTACTAGACAATAAAGGAGATGATTTTATGTTTAATATCAAAAGGGAAGATTTTATAAAAAGAAGCACAGAAACGTTAAATGCGATATTGGACATGTTGGAAGATCTTGCAGCAGTAAACCTAAAGGAGTTAAAAGTTGAGAACACAGTTCTTATAATGGTAGATATGATTAATGGATTTACAAGAGAGGGAGCATTGCAAAGCCCTAGGGTAGAAGCGCTTATACCCGAAATAACCAGGCTTTCTAGAGTATGTGGGGAACAAGGCATAGGAAAGCTTGCCTTTGCAGACTGCCATACACAAGTATCACCGGAGTTCGGAGCCTACCCCGTACACTGTCTAGCAGGTACACGGGAAGGTGAAGTTGTTGATGAGCTGAAAGCTGTCGGCGGCTATGAACTGATTGAGAAAAATTCTACTAATGGGTTTCTGGAAGAAAAGTTCCAAGAGTGGTTGAAGGCAAATCCTCAAATAGATAATTTTATAGTGGTAGGGGATTGCACCGATATATGTGTACAGCAGTTTGCAATAACGCTAAAGACTTATTACAATATAGTTAATAAAAACGTACGGGTAATAGTGCCCGTAAATGCAGTTGATACTTATGATTTTGCGATACACAATGGTGATTTAATGCAGGTAATGGCACTATACAATATGATGGGCAACGGTATCGAAGTAGTAAAAGGCATAGAAGATTAAGCGGAGGGATTATATATGGAAAACACGATGTGGAAAGAAAAAATTAATATGACAATGTTAACGGATTTTTATGAACTCACAATGGCAAACGGTTATTTTGAGAACGGCCTAAAGGATAAAATCACTTACTTTGATATGTTTTTCAGGAAAATACCCGATAACGGCGGCTTTGCTATCATGGCAGGAGTGCAGCAGCTGATAGAATATTTAAAAAACCTTTCCTTCAATGAAGATGATATAGAATACCTCAGGAGCAAAAAACTATTCAGTGAAGAATTCCTTGGATATCTCAAGAGCTTCAAGTTTAGCTGCGATGTATGGGCGATTCCAGAAGGAACCCCCATATTTCCAAACGAGCCTATTCTAACTGTCAAAGGTCCTGCTATAGAGGCTCAGTTTATAGAAACAATGGTACTGTTGACAATAAATCATCAGAGCTTGATAGCAACAAAGGCAAACAGGATAGTAAGAGCAGCACAGGGAAGGTCGGTGCTTGAATTCGGTTCCAGAAGAGCACAGGGATATGACGGAGCTGTTCTTGGTGCAAGGGCTGCATATATAGGAGGTTGTCACGGTACTGCTTGCACTATAACTGAAAGGGATTTTGGGGTGCCGGTTATCGGTACTATGGCTCACAGCTGGATACAGATGTTTCCCACAGAGCTTGAGGCCTTCAGGGCTTATGCAAAGGTCTATCCCGAAAACTGTGTATTCCTGGTGGATACCTATAACGTACTCAAATCAGGTGTACCTAACGCTATAAAGGTATTCAATGAAGAGGTTATACCGAGAGGATTCAGACCAAAGGGTATAAGAATTGACAGCGGAGATATAACCTACCTTTCAAAAGAAGCGAGAAAACTGCTTGATGAAGCAGGGTTTCACGACTGTATGATAGTAGCGTCCAACTCACTTGACGAGTATATCATCAGAGATATTTTGCAGCAAGGTGCAAAAGTAGACCTTTTCGGTGTAGGTGAAAGACTTATTACTTCCAAATCTGAGCCTGTATTTGGAGGGGTATACAAACTGGTGGGAGTAGAGGAAGGTGGACAAATCGCACCTAGAATAAAACTGAGTGAAAATGTGGGGAAAATAACGAATCCATGCTTTAAGCAGCTATACAGGCTGTATGACCGTACCAATGGAAAGGCACTGGTTGATGTTATTACTCTAGCAGATGAAACAATAGATGATACAAAACCCTACGAGATATTCGACCCGGAATACACATGGAAGAGAAAGACAATCACTAACTTTTATGCTAAAAAACTTCAGGTCAAGATTTTTGAAAATGGGCAATGCATTTACAACAGCCCTGATTTGAATACCATTAGGAATTACTGCAAAGAGCAGATTGATACCCTTTGGGATGAAGTACTAAGATTTGAGAACCCTCATAAATACTATGTGGATTTATCTAAACAACTATGGGATATCAAGAATAAGTTACTTCAAGAACATTCCGTATTATAGAAGGGAGTTTGAAAATGGAACAAAGAATAGAAATCATTCAAGGCGATACTACAAATAGTTGTATAGATAATTGAATTCCATGTTTCGCAGGTGTTAATATATAAGCAAACAACAAAGTTTCCGGAGGCATAAATATGGACATGTTATCTATAAAACAGAAGGTTTCCCATAAGGCGTCAAACTTTACCGAATCGGTTATAAGAGAAATGACCCGTCTGGCTATGGCCCATGAAGCGATCAATCTGGCTCAAGGTTTCCCGGACTTTCCGGCTCCCGACTTAATAAAGGACGCTGCTTTGGAAGCTATCCAACAAAACCATAACCAGTATGCTATAACTTGGGGAGCAAAGTCACTGAGGGATGCTATTTCAAATAAAATGAAAACAGTTTATGGTATGGATATTGACCCTGAGAGAGAAATAACAGTGTGCTGCGGTTCTACTGAGGGAATGATGGCAGCATTGCTTGCTACTGTAAATCCAGGGGATGAAGTCATTGTATTTGAGCCATTTTATGAGAACTATGGTCCTGACGCCATACTTTGCGGAGCTGTACCAAGGTATATCAAGCTAAAGCCTCCACATTTTAATTTTGATGAAGAGGACTTAAGGGAAGCTTTTAATAATAAGACCAAAGCAATTATAATAAATACCCCAAATAATCCTTCAGGCAAGGTGTTTTCCAGAAGTGAATTGGAAACTATCGCAAAGTATTGCCAGAAGTATGATGTTATAGCAATAACCGATGAAATATATGAGCATATAGTCTACGACGGGTTTGAACATATTCCTATGGCTACAATAGAAGGTATGAAGGACAGAACAATAACAATAAACGGTATATCCAAAACCTTCAGTGTTACAGGATGGCGTATAGGTTACGTTATAGCACCGCCGAATATAACCGAGGCGGTTAGAAAGGTTCATGATTTTCTGACGGTTGGTGCAGCGGCTCCGCTTCAAGAGGCTGCAGCAAAAGCGATGAATACTTGCGGAGACTATTATAAGCATTTAAATACCTTTTACTCGGAACGAAGGAACTATTTTCAGAAGGTGATGGAGAATGTAGGATTCAAGTGCAATACTCCTACCGGAGCATACTATATAATGGCTGACATAAGTGGCTTTGGGTATAATGATGATGTTGAGTTTGCAAGGTTCCTGACCCAGGATATAGGCGTTGCTGTGGTACCGGGAAGTAGTTTTTATCATGATAAATGCCCCGAAGCCACACAAATGGTGAGATTCTGCTACTGTAAGAAAATGGACACACTCGAAGCTGCAGCAGACAAGCTTTCAAGACTTAAAAAGAGGTAAATAAATATATGTGTTAAGCATTTGTAAATAAGAAGGAATTAAAAAAAGCTGTATAAGAATTGTATTCTACCTATACAGCTTTTAAAAACCTTCTGTTATTTTAACGATTCATATCTTTTTGATACTGCTTCCCAATCAACGATATTCCACCAAGCACTTATATAATCTGCACGTCTATTGGTATATTTCAGATAATAAGCGTGTTCCCAAACATCTAGACCAAGAATAGGTTTAAGTCCATCCGATATGGGGTTATCCTGGTTGGCAGTAGATACTATATCCAATGAGCCGTTTTTGTCTAGTACCAACCAAGCCCAACCGCTGCCGAAACGGGTGAGTGCAGCTTTACCAAAGGCTTCTTTGAAGTAATCGAAGCTATTATACTTCTCACCTAGCTTTTGGGCAAGCTCTCCGGTTGGCTCGGAGACATTTTTGTGAGGCCCTATAACAGACCAAAATATCGAATGATTATAATGACCGCCGCCGTTATTACGTACTGCCCAATAAACTATATCGGGAAGCTTATCAAGAGATGTTAAGAGTTCTTCGACACTCCTTTCCTGTAAGTCAGGATGGGCTTCAAGAGCCGCGTTTAAGTTGTTCACGTAAGCAGCATGGTGCTTTGAGTGGTGAATATTCATTGTAGTAGCATCTATATAAGGTTCCAGAGAATCGTATGAATAAGCCAGGTTGGGTAATTCATGTTTCATAATTATTCCTCCTATTTATACTAGGCTATAAATATAAAATATAGCTAATTTTTTAATTAGGTTATGTAATATATATACCCAACTTGCAACTGATAATCACTATCAATTGAATAAAATCTGAAATATATATGACTTAATGTAGATAGAAGCAAAATTATATAGAAAGTTAATAAATATTTATCACACATTATAGGAATATTAATATAATAGTAAATGTGGTGATCGGCATAGCAAAATAGTAATTACTTTACTATTGATATATAAAATTTTGTATGAAAGCTTAAAATTCTGTAATATAAGTGACTTTAAGTGAGTATTAAAAAGATTTTGCTATGTAAATTGATATATCACAGTAAAATGCATATTTATTTAGTTGAATATGCAGTAGAATAAATGCTATATTGATATAGCTGTCGCTGTTAAGTGACCTAAATCGACCGAAAGGTACGGCAGGTAAAAAGAGTCAACAAAAAAGTGTTGACAAGATAAAAACAGCGTGGTAATATGTATAAGCTGTCTCGCAAGAGACACAATGGACTTTGAAAAGTAAACAGTGTAAGTGTAAAGGAACTTGTTAATTAAAATGAGTAACTTGCGAACTTTATAAAA
>JAOAEJ010000010.1 GCA_026416815.1 Clostridia bacterium
TACCATAAAACAGTTTAAGGCATACGTTGCTGCTAATAAAGATAAGGTCAAAAAGCGTCTTTATGCTGGCAACTGGTTTAAATAAATTACACAGACTTGGCAATTTGGTAATTACTAAGTCTAGAGTGCGTTATCTATATATCAATTTACCTCTTAATGCTATTCATCTGTTTTTGCACAACACAAATCCAGCCCAAATGATGTTAAATTTGGGCTGGATAATAATCAACTATACTTACAAAATCTATTCAAACATTATCCGTTAAACGCCTTATTGTATATCTCCTCCAATTCCTTTACCAGAGGCATTCTAGGATTTGCAGTAGTACACTGGTCTTCAAATGCACGGTCTGCAAGTTCTCCTACCTTAGCCATAAACTTCTTTTTGTCCACTTTGCAGCCTGCTATTGTTATTGGAAGGTTCAATTCCTTCATCAAATCCCTTACAGCTTTAATAAGGCTTTTTACACCTTCCTCAACAGTAGAAGCAGGAAGGCCTAAGTATCTCGCGATTTCTGCATATTTCTTGTCTGCAATAAAAGACTCATACTTGGGGAATGAAGCAAATTTTGTTGGTTTATTGGAGTTATATTCAATGACGTAAGGCAGCAAGACCGCGTTGGCTCTTCCGTGAGGAATATGGAACTCTCCACCCAACTTATGAGCCAAACTGTGGTTAATGCCGAGAAAGGCATTTGTAAAGGCCATACCTGCTATGCATGAAGCGTTGTGCATTTTTTCTCTGGCAACACGGTCATTCCCGTCCTTATAGGACCTCGGCAAATATTCAAATACCAGTTGAATTGCTTTTATTGCAAGACCGTCAGTAAAATCTGATGCCATTATGGAAACATAGGCTTCAATAGCATGGGTGAGAACGTCCATTCCAGTATCCGCTGTTATGGATTGAGGCACAGACATTACAAAGTCAGGATCTATGATGGCGACGTCAGGTGTTAATTCATAATCAGCCAGAGGATATTTAATGCTATTATCTTTGTCGGTTATAACCGCAAAAGATGTAACTTCTGAACCTGTCCCTGATGTCGTAGGTATTGCCACCATTTTAGTCTTGTTTCCGAGATTCGGATACGTGAATATTTTCTTTCTTATATCCATAAATTTTAATTTAAGCACTTTAAAGTCAAGTTCAGGGTGTTCATAAAAAAGCCACATTCCTTTTGCAGCATCAATTACCGAACCTCCTCCCAAAGCAATAATCACGTCAGGCTTAAACCTTTCCATCTGCTCTTTTCCTCTCATTATGGTTTCTACCGATGGGTCCGGCTCAACATCTGCAAAAATTTCACTGTGAACATAGGCTTGGCGCTTCCTAAGGTAGTATAGTACCTTGTCTACATATCCCATTTTCACCATATAAGGATCTGTTACAATAAATGCTCTGCTGATATCAGGCATGTCTTTAAGATACTGTGTTGAGCCGCCTTCAAAATATATCTTGCCTGGAATTTTAAACCACTGCATATTTATTTTTCTCCTTGCCATTCTTTTTTTATTGATAAGGTTTACAGCAGATACATTGGAAGTTGTAGAATTTTTACCGTAAGAACCGCAGCCTAGCGTAAGTGAAGGCATATTGGTATTATAAATGTCTCCTATTGCTCCATGGGTTGAAGGGGAATTTATGATAAGTCTTCCTGCTTTGATTCTTCTTGCGAATTTTTCAATTATCTGCTGATCTTCAGAGTGTATGACGGCGGAATGTCCCAAACCTCCAAATTCAACCATTTCTTCTGCCCTTTTTATACCATCCTCAAAATTGTCCACCACATAGTATGCCAATATTGGACTTAACTTCTCTCTTGAAAGAGGATATTGAGCTCCAACACCTTCAAGCCTTGCCACCAATATCTTTGTATCTTCCGGTACATTCAAACCTGCCATCCTTGCTATAGTATAAGCAGATTGACCAACTACCGCTCCATTCATAGCGCATTTCATCTCATCAATTGCCAGTTTTGAGAGCATAGGGATTTCCTCCTGCTTAAGGAAGTAACATTTATCATCTTTCATAAATCTCTCAAACTCTTCTGAAATTTCTTTATCTACGATAACTGCTTGCTCTGAGGCACAAATCATTCCATTATCGAAAGTCTTGGACAATATTAAATCGGTAACTGCTCTTCTAACATTAGCACTTTTCTCAATATAGCAGGGAACATTTCCAGGCCCTACCCCCAGCGCCGGCTTCCCTGTGCTGTAAGCTGCCTGAACCATTCCTGATCCTCCTGTTGCAAGGATAAGAGAAATACCAGGATGGTTCATAAGAAGATTAGTACCTTCAACAGACGGCTGTTCTATCCATTGAATACAGTTTTCAGGTGCGCCGGCTTCGACAGCTGCTTCTCTTACAATCCTTGCTGCTTCAGCGCTGCATTTCTGTGCTGAAGGATGGAAGGCAAATATGATGGGGTTTCTTGTCTTTAAAGAGATAATTGATTTAAACATTGTGGTCGAAGTAGGATTTGTAACCGGAGTAACACCAGCGACAATACCTACTGGCTCAGCAACCTCCACATAATCCTCATACTCGTTCTCATTAACTACTCCAACGGTTTTTTCATTTTTAATACTGTTATAGATATACTCTGTTGCAAATAGGTTTTTTATAATCTTATCTTCATATATACCACGCTGAGTTTCTTCTACCGCCATCTTTGCCAGTACCATATGCTTATCGACACCCGCCATAGCCATTGCTTTTACAATAGCGTCCACCTGGTTCTGATCCATGTTTTCCAATACCTGCAATGCTTCTTGTGCATTTGCTATAAGCATATCAATGGTTTGTTTGACATCTGCGCTTACATTGTTCTTTTCACTATTCATAAACAATTCCTCCTTTAAATTTTGTAATCGTTTTAAATATTGTTAACTTTTTAACAATAAATTGCATACTTTTGCTTTCATAATTCACTTTCAGCTATCTTGTTATTATCTATAGTCAAGTATCTTAAATAATTAAATCCTACATACAATTCTGATTTTTTTAGAAGAACAACCCTACTTTGGATTGCACTAATTTTACAATTTGATTATAATATGGTTAGCAATATAAGTAAAATGCATATTAATTATGGAAGGTATAACTATAGATTATATGATTATTAACACCGAACTTTACAGGACCTTTTTTACGGTAGCTCAAGAAGGAAGTATTTCAAAAGCTGCAGAGCTTTTATACATTACTCAACCTGCAGTTAGTCGCGCAATTCAGCAATTGGAGGAAAAAAGCGGTTGTGCCCTTTTCTTTAGAACACCAAGAGGCGTAACACTCACCAAGGAAGGAGCAGTACTCTACAAATATATCGAACAAGCCTTTAACTTTATCTATCTAGGAGAAAAAAAGCTATCCGAGGTAAAAGAACTGAAAAAAGGCGAAATCACCATAGGAGTCAGTGATACGATTTGTAAGCATTATCTTCTTCCTCATTTAAAGATCTTCAACCATACTTATCCAGGTATTCATATACACGTTACAAATCATACAACTCCAGTGATAACTGACTTGCTTAAGAAGGGAAAAATTGATTTAGGTATTGTTAATCTTCCTATTGAAGATGGAGAACTAATCATTCACAAGATAATGGATATCCAGGATTGCTTTGTGGCAGGTGAAAAATATAAAAAGCTTGCAAGCTCTCCTGTGTCTGTGAAGGATATTGTGAATTATCCGATGCTTCTTTTGGAAAAGGACAGCAATTCAAGAGTATACATTGATAAATATCTTGCTCAAAATCATATTACACTTCAACCGGAAATAGAGCTTGGAAATTTTGAATTACTGGTCCAATTTGCCATGATTGATTTTGGTGTAGCTTGTGTTATCAAGAATTTTGTCAACTATGAGTTGGACAAATCCCTAATCTATGAAATAAAGCTGTTGGAGCCAATACCTCCAAGGCATATTGGCACCGTTCACTTGAATTCTGTTCCTCTTTCGGCAGCTTCAAAAAAGTTTTTATCCTTTTTAATACCGTAGCTTTCCGATATTATTGATTTGGAAATCATCAAGACATACTTTCCTGATACGATGAGGAGAGCATTGTCTATAAGGATGGAAAGTATAACTCCTTCTACCATACTATGAATGCTTGGTAGCTATAGTAAGAAAAACAAACTATATCAGCCTTTTAGCGAATTAGGTATAGTTAGGTCGGAAAAAGCTAATTGAATGAATGCTGCAATCCTTTCAATTGCAGCATTTATTTAATCCCTAATATATGTTTATTTATCTATGAATAAATTCCTCAATTTTTTTCCATGCTTTCCGACCTTCAGGAATATTGGGGGTTGCAATATAAAATATATGATACATCCCATTATACTCAATAAACTTCACATCCACTCCAGCCGTTTTGGCTTTCTCTGCAACTGTTTTACTATCACTTAATAATAATTCTTCACTACCGGTTTGAATGAGCATCGGGGGCAGCCCTTGATAATTTGCATAAGCTGGCGAAATATAGGGATTGTGTAAATCATTATTTCCAGCATAGGTAATGGGAACAGGATATCGTAGTTCCTTGCTCACATCGCTTGAACCAAAGAACGCATCAGCTTGAATTTTAGTTTTATATGATTCACCTTCTGCTGATAAATCAGCCCACGGAGATGATAAGATCAACATTTTGGGTAGTGCTTTTTGTGCATCTCTTAATTTCAAGGTCATTGCAAGAGATAAGCCAGCACCAGCTGAATCCCCAGCTACGATAATGTCATCAGCTTTGTAACCTTGCTCCAATAACCATTTGTAGCCTTCCATAGCATCATCTAAAGCTTTAGGATATAAATTTATTGGTGCTGTACGGTAATCCAACGAAAAAACATCTGCTCCATCATAGGCATTGGAATATCTAACGGCTGTTTCATTGTAACTCTTAACGAATGTTAAGATATATGCACCACCATGTATTTGATAAATGACTTTATCATGTTTACTATTATTCTTCGATAATAAGTAGGCCCTTGATTGACTTAATTTAATTTCTTTGTTTTCGTATCCTTTAGGTGCAGTCCAAGATGTAAAATCATATGGTTTTGCTGGAAAACTTAAAATCTTGCCAAGAATATTTGCGCCAGTGATATCATTATAAGTATGGACGATAAATTTACCTACCTCATTCACCAGATTTCCCCTAAAAGAAATCGATAAATCAGGTCGCCCATACATTAATGAGAAAAAGGAAATAACAATAGCCAGCAGGCAAACACCGGTATATTTAATCCCTTTTAAAAAATGTTTGTGTCTAATATATATTAACCCTGCAGCAACTAATAAGGTAATAACATAAGAATACCCGAGATTATCTAATATATAATTGAGTCCTAAAACCGACCCGAAAATGACAATCATCCATGTATAAAATCCTATTGTTTTTATTCTCTGTTTCATAAATTATCCCTCTTTGACGTTTTTCTTATTGTACCCTCTTTAAAAATTAGGCTGCACATGACTTACGTCCATGTATATATTTTTTCATAGAATACTTTGACCTTTAAACTTTATCATATAATTCACTTCTAATACCACTTTGTTATATTTGCTACAGCCTTAAGCTGTAATTAACCCCATCATTTGCATAAAATACATCTCTTGCTTTAAACACTTATTTGTTTATCAACCTGTGTCGAATATACTTAAAAAATTATCATTTCCTTAGATGGGTTTATTCAAAAATAAATTTGTGACTCTTCAAAATAGCTCCTTTTCAAAAGTAGTTTAACCTTGATAAAGTAGAATTATAGAAACACTATACGGAATATCTCTTCTGGGAGTACTTCTGATGTTAAATATAAACCATTACCGAAATTATATTCAAAAATTAGTTACATTGATTTTTAGAGGTGACATAACAGAAGCTTCCACACTGTTTTAATATAAACAATGTGGAAGCCCGCTATTTAGAACAAATCTATTCCAGAAAGAGAACTACTGAAATTTTTATATTATTTCAAATAGCTTTGGAATTCAGGATAATGTATGTATTTTAGGTTTGAAGCACTGTTTACAGCACCAGTATAGGTTGTACAGAATTTTTTTACATCATACCCATCAGCAGAATAAGCTTTTACAATCGGGTAGGCATATTTTGAAGCAGGATTAAAGGTTGTAACAGTTCCGCTCGGAGTAGGAAGTAAATAAGGTGTAGAAGTCGGAGCGCTTGTTCCCTTATTAGTATAGGAACCTACATCTTTTACAGAAGCGGCTGCATCAATGGTGAATTCCGCATCCCGGTAATTGCTGATAAAGTTATTGAATCGATTGGAATCGGAATAAAGGCTCACTCCTGCCCCACCGATAAATGCAGCATAAGGGGCATTGTCGGTACTTGGAAGTGTCCTCTGTATTAAATTGCTCAGTACATGTAAGCGTCCATTACCTGATTGGGGTGTCCTACGAACACAAGAATCAAAATAATTCAGCATAACAGTGGCATTATTTCTCCTACTCTAACGGGGCAGATTTCATCCTTACGTATGTGGGTGGCAAATTCCTTGACACTGGTCTTTATGCCGCTTGGATAAATCACTCTATTGGATTTTATTCTTCCGATAGTGTGGTATCCTCTCTTTAGTGCATGAAGCATTAGCTTTCCCGATGTATACCAAGCATCAACAAGCAAGTACGTGGTTTCTGTAACGGGCATAAATTCATCTATCAGCAGCATAGCAAGCTCCTGCTTATTCTTAAAGAGTTTCTTGGCTTTAGTACCAAAGAATTGCTCTCTAAGATAGAGTTTGAAGCTAAGCGGCAAAGAATATTCAGAGATTTTGTAATGGGAAGTAACTATACAATGGGACCACATGGTTTTACCATCACTATGGGAATGATGATACTGGAGGCCTTCGATTTTCTTAGTAGAATCGTCTTTTTTACTCAAAGAGTCATCTATTATTAGAAAACCTACGGTTCCTTCGGATACATTACTTCGGACTGTATTAAGAGAATGATTAATTCTCTTGTAGTCCACATATTCATTACTCCATTCATACTCTCCAAGAAACCTTGAGCCGCAGCTCCGGTCCCGGTTACAGGTAAGTCTTGAATATACATTAGAAACATTTTTGTTTCCTTCGGTAGTTATTATGCCTGATACCATATTAGTTATATGGTTTTGCAAAGCCTCAGAAATAGGCAGTTTTAAACATTTTTATATAATTGATTACTTCCTGGCTTTGTTCTATTATTATCTCAGGCATAAGATTGACCTCCCGTGGATTTTTGTTTCTAGTCAATTCAAAACTACCACATTTGGTCTTCTTATGCTTTTGTTTTGCTATTTTATTGGTAATACAATTTTTAACTTATTAGTGCACAACACTAATTAAGGTAACAAATTGCAAATAAGATTTAGGGAGAACTTCGTTGTAGATTCTTTTTTGCAATCTATATAGCATCAAAGCACAACAGTCACGAAAGTGCATTTTTAACATTAGAATCAACAGAAATTTGTAATGTCAAAAAGCACAGCTCCATTAGAATCAAACTCCTCTAGCTTCCGGTGGCCATATAAACTTATGAATCTGGAGGCTCATCCTTACCCTTAGGTTGTTTTTTTCAAAATAAGTATTAGCATTTTTCAGCGCATCTACTATTGCTGAAGGAGCAAGCTTTCCAAATACAGGGGAAAAATTTATTACTACATTTCGAGAAGCTAATACTCCCCTAAAATCATCCATTACTTTTAGTGCGAAGTCTATATCTTCACTGCTTCCCACTATAAATTTTATCTCATCTCCAATACCCAATCTTTCAAAGTTCTCTCTATAAACATTAGAGTCCGACATGTACGAACCAGGGCACTTGATATCTAAGGCATAGTTCAGTACCAGATTTTCTTTCCCCTCCGTAAATTCCTCAATTTCTACATCACTATATACGGGGAAACTCCCGTTTGTTTCTATCCTCACTCTGAAGCCTTTAGATGCTATATATAAAGGTAGATATCTTTTAGGTTTATCCAATTCCAGAGGCTCTCCCCCTGTACATAAAATATCCGAACACCCAATATCAACTAGTTTTTTTACAATTGCGTCCGGTGTCATTAATTCATTCTCCGTGCTTGATTCCTCATGGCTGTAGCTTGTATCGCAATAGCTGCATCGGAGATTACACCCGGCTACTCTCACAAAAGACATAACAGTGCCGGATGAAATCCCCTCACCGGATACACTATTAAAAATTTCAACTATAGGTATTTTACATTTCCTAAACTCCTGCAGCTTCATATCAATCCTCCCTACGCACTTCTGCAAAACTGGTTGGCGTCTCCCAAACCCGTATACCTTCTACAATAATATTTACACGCTTAAGCTCCTCGGTTAGTGTTTTAAAAAACTCATACGCCATTTCTTCAGCAGTAGGCCTATAGTTAACAACAGCTACTTTCCTTCCATTTTTTCTCAATAATTCGGCTAGCTCATGCTCAACAGGATCATTGGAATTGCACCAGTACATAAATGAATGGTCAATCGGTTCAACAATCTTTTCCTTTACGATGTTTTTCAAATCAGAAAAATCCATTACCATCCCATCGGAGTGTCCGGTATTTCCTAGCAGCCTATTGCCTACTCTAGAGACCTGAACCTGCATTCTGTATGTATGTCCATGAAGGTTTTTACATGCACCCTTATGGTCTGAGAGCATATGGGCCATATCCCATGTAAACTCCTTTGATATAGATATCTTACTCATTAAACTTCTCTCCCTTAAGTAAATTATAAATTTAGACAAAATAAACTTTACTCTGCAAGCCTCTGTTATATAAGATTACCAAACTTAAAAGCGGTTTTCTCAGCTAGGTGACCACTACTTATTACAGGTGTTTCCCTAGCTGAAAGTCACTAAGCTTGACTTTGGCTATTTATATAGATATCCAAACTTAAAAGTGATTTTATCCAGTTAGGCAAATCTCACTTACCACAACTCATTGACTAACGGTCAATCACTAAGATAAAGTTTGGTTATCTATAGTCCTTTACCTATCAAAAGAATTATAACACAAATTACTATACTTATTTACTTTTTTAATGCATTGCATATCTTGTTAAATCATCATGCCTCTATTAACAATAAAACCAAGCGGACATCGTTTTTTCTTACGGTGCCAGCTTGGCTTTAAATAATATGCTGATTGCTTATAAAAATGGCAGTATCAATATACCCACATCCTATATATTAGCATAGACCACACTATTCACACTTATACTTATTCTTATAAAGCTCGTCAAGGTCCCTTTCATTTATAAATCCTTCCGCCGCTCCTCTTGCCCCTATTTTATATGAGGCAAAAATTATAGCTTTCCTCAGAGACGTATATGGATCTCTAGTCTTGTTATAGAAATGTATAAAACTTGCAAACAGTGCATCTCCCGCTCCTACTGTATTGACTATTTCCCTTGTCTTAACTGCTTCAAATCTCCCCAGGAAACTGTCCTCTTTTACATACAATAGTGCCCCTTCAGCACCTAAGCCTACTACCAGTATATCATTATCATACTCATTAATCACTTTTTTACAAAAGTCTTCTATTGATCCGGTAATTTTCTCATGACTCATAAAGAGAATATTTGCGTACCTCATAAAATCAGCATTATATGTATCATGTATGTCCGAAAGTACGTGTACATCAGTTGCAACTATTTTATTTGCTTCCCTCGCTTTTTTCAAAAAAGGTCTTGAGAAGTTAATATTGCATAAAGCAACAATTGAGCAGCCTTCCACCGCTTCATTAAACAAAGCCTCAGGGTAGGATTTTTCCTGTATATCCTTAAGATCAGCGTATATCTGCCTTCTCCCATCTCCATCATACAATACTATTGCCTGGGGAGTAACGTCCAATCCCTTATTAAGATACTTTGCACTTATATTCTCTTTTTCCAATACCTCAACCACATTTCGCCCTTCGATATCTTTGCCTATCAAGGAAATTACATTCACTTCATCTCCAAGGCATTTAAGTGCTTTACCGACGTTAACAGCAACACCGGAAACAGTTGCATTAATACCATACAACGGATAATGTATAGGGCTGTACCCAATTGGAAAGGAATCAATTTTTAACGTAGTTTCGATGTTAATTAGTCCTGACACCAAAATTTTATTCATATTTGTTTCCTCACTTTTATACCTTATGACTTTTATGATTTACTCTCAGTCCCTCTTCTATGGATAGATTACTGTAAACTATCCATAGCGACCGGTGCAAAATTCTGCTCAAAGTTTATTAATTCAAAGCACCTTGTTTTAATAATCCAACTGCTCTGCTTTAAGCTTAAGAGCCATATTTTGCATTCTTGCCGGGGCATTTGCAGGCTTAGTTTTTCCTGACATTACTTCAACGAACACAGGCCTCATGGCATCCCATACAGCCCTCATTTCAAGACGAACAGGCATAGGAACCCCTACCTCCATTTGTGAAGCAAGAGCATTCATCCTTTCATCAGACCTGAGTGAAGGGTCTCTTAGTGCTTCTAGGTTTGTAGGGAACTCCGCTGTAACCTTTGCCAGCTTCAACTGCATAGGTGCACTATTGACGAATTCAATAAACTTCTTAACCGCAATCCGCGTATCTTGATTCTTAATGTTTGGATTAATCATAAGCACTTTTGAACCGTAGTAGGGTGCAGGGTATATTCCGTCAGAAGTTTTAGGTATTCTGGCTACCCCAAAATCAATTCCATTTTCCGCATACTCTGCATATGCCCATGGTCCATTAATTGTAAATGCGGCTTTGCCGTCATTAAATAGACCTTGAGCAATATCGTAGTTTGCTTCTTTCGGGATAATCTTATGGGTGTATTTTAAATCATACATTAACTGCGCAAGTTTTTTCATAGCCGGTGTGTTAAGTGAAATATTTTCTTTTCCGTCAAACACCTTACCGCCGAAACCGCCGAGAAAAGGGATGAAAAAGAAAGGCTCAGATATGTTGAGCACAAGTCCATAGTTACCATTTTTCGTAAAAGTTTTTGATACTTTAATAAGCTCATCCATAGTTTGAGGGGCCTTTTTTACAAACTTCCTATTATATATGAGCGCCAGGCAATTACCTGTTTTGTAAGGTATTGCGTAGAGTTTGCCGTCCATTCTGCAGCCATTAACTTGCTTTGCAGACAAAGTAGCCAGGAAATCCTTTGATAAGAAGCCATCCAAAGGCATGGCTGTCTTAGAAACGGCAAACAATCCTATATTGTCATTTGGGCAGGAAATTATTTCGGGACCTGCACCTGAGGCAACAGAGTCCATCCAATCGGTTCTCTGTCCTTCCGTTTCATTATGGATTCTCCTGACCTTTATTTTGGGGTTCTTGGCCATAAATGCTTTTATTATCCAATCCCAGGTTGGGTCAACAGTTTTGAAATCATCCTGTTCTGAAAGTGTTATAGTCACAACTTTGCTGCTTGTAGAGCTGCTGGCAACCGCTTGTACCTTAGTGATATTTCCTACTGCAATATCTGTTGAAAAAACACCAATCACAAGCACTAGTGAAATTACAACTAGTATAAATTTTTTTCTACCGAGATTCATTATTTTGCCTCTTTTCTGCTATATTTTTGGTAAACAATATTAATTATTATATATAAATTACCATAAAACTGTAAAGTATCCGATGGTCATATTGTTTTATCCATTAGTCATATCTTTTTATTCAATGTATAACTTATTTTAATTTTAATAAGTCAAATAGTGGATTTCGAATAATATTTGCTGAAATAAAATGTAGCCACACAATTCATCCGAAGAAGAATTGGTGGCTATATTGTTTATAATCGAGAAGCTAATTCATTTATATTCACTCAGGCTAGTGGCATATTACATATACAAATAGTCTGAGGCTGCCATTTCTGACAGCCCCTTAATGTGCTTATTTGTATTAATATGCAGTGTTCTTGTAGTATACGCAGAATGCGTGACCACCACTGTAATATCTAGTAAATGTCTTAGTTAAGCCTAGTGCTGAGGAAGGAGTCCACCCTTCGTAGTTAGCCCAGCCTGCATTACCTATCTTAATAGCTAACTGTTCAGCATTAGCTGTTCCTACGTAAGCAGTATATAATCCATTTTCAGCTTTAACTACCCTTACATCGCTCCATCTCTTAACGTTGTTGCTTCTTCTGATCTTGATAAGAGTTTCTATAACAGCTGTCATATCTGTTCCACGGTCTCTCCAGTCAGCCCAGTATACATTAGGCACACCAGGATGTGTGAGAACCAAAGCATATGCAGCTTTTGTGCTTATAAGGTCACCATTGCAGGGGTTTGGAAGAGGCCAGTGGTTCTGAGCTACTCCAGGTGACCAACCGGTATCATGATTATCAACGAAGGTTACTGCCGCCTGTGACCACCAACCGACTAAACCGTTTACTGTATTTGTTCCTACTGAACCAAGCGCACCTCCATTGAATGTAGTGCTTGAGAAGGCATTATTGAGTGACCTCTTAAGGTCAAAGTCAAATACCATTGTCTTATTACCCGAAGCATTTACATAGTCAGCCAATGCCTGTCTAGCTGAAGAAGGTAGCCCTTCATTTTCAAACTTCCAAAACTCACCTACAGAAAGGTAAGGTGAAGAAGCTGTATTATATGTATTGAGGAATTGAGGTGCGAAGCCTCTGATAAAGTCATATCTCCAACCATCAAAACCTGCATTTGTAGCATTCTTCAGCCAGGTTTGCCAGCTCTTAATTTGGTTTTGTGTATCTGCAGCCCAGTGAGTAAGGTCGGGAGCTGCATTATAATCATCATTGTAGTACGTTCTGCCGCCATAACTCCATGTGCCTTCGCCGTTGTTATTGTTTGCACATATTGAACAGGTTTTCTGTGAACCGCTATAAACAGTATCCCAATCACCATCTATCAGGTTTGTTCCTGGAGTCATTGTAGGATTGCTGAAGTTGATATATCTTCCATGTGGGCAGGCTGTCATACCGTTTCTATGATTTACAACTATATCAGCTAATACTTTTACATTTTTACTCTTGAGTGTAGCAATAGCTGTTTTTAATTGAGCCTGTGTACCATATCTGTTATTCAGATTATACCAAGCCTCAGGGAGATAACCTTGAGTTGAATACGATTGGCTTGGTGGTGGCATCCACACTACATTAAAGTACGAACCTATTGTAGTTGCCATGTTGTTGATATTGGTATACCATGTACCGTTGGCACTATTCCAGTGGAATCCTTGAAGCATGATATCATTGCCTGTAGTATCATTACCATTGTAGGCAATGTCAGTACCTGATGCAAAAGCAATTCCAGGTATAGACAAGGTGAGTGATAGGGTTAGTAATAGTGCACTTATTTTTCTCTTTAACATTACTTTTTGCCCCCTTATTTTATTTTTCTATATTTATTCTTTAACTCACGCATACTAAATTATCTCATCCCTACTAAAAACATCTCCCTCCCTTTCAAAAGTTTTTCTGATGAATAATCGGGTTATGAGAACTTTACCAGCGTAAGTGGAATAAACTAAGTAAAGTATATAAGCATTATGTTGTACCTAATGAAGAATATAAGAGTGACTTAAGAATGAACTATCCCTACAAAGTTAACTAAGAACATTTATAAGATGGTTTCTGGTTTGACTAAGCATGTTTCTCTATATTATTGGTCTAACAATTACTTTTCTTAGGTTCTTTAATTTGCTTGTGCTGGTATTTTTATACTATCACACTTAGGACAAACTTACAATACTTTTCTGGTCAAATACTCTAATTTAACATAAAATTTTTTGATATTTTTTGTGCACTTTTCACAAGTCCATATTTTTTGACTTTCTCGATAATTCTCATATTAACCACCAGTTGTATTTTATTCTCTACAGTACTACATTACAAAAGAACAATAGGTTTAAACTTGATTATATCTCTAACCTATCTACAAACTTGAAGCTATAACATTCTTGTTAACTTTTTTTATTCTATTGAAAATAGGTGTTTCATGCTTTAAAATATAGTTTAACGAAATGCAAATTTTCTATTATTGTGTAACTGTTTTGTTTTATTGGGGGCATAGAATTACTTATGATGCTTTTTGCCTTTATAGGCCTTTCCTTTGTAATCTTATTTTTTTTCATAGTTATAAATAGATTAAAATCAATACCTAAATCTACCATTTGGATAACCTTGCTTTTTTTCAGCGGTGCCTGCGGCGTTTTTTCTGTAATTATTAGAGAAACTATAAGACCTTTTATCCGATACCGTTTTGGATATGAAACAGACACAATCTTTTTGCTTATGGAAGATATAATAGCTTCCTTTGCTCATTACTTTTTACCATATTTCCTACTGCTTTTTAGTATAAGTTATTCAAACGTTTTGGCGAAGCATACTAAAAACCTTGAAACATGGCAGTTTAGATTGTCCTTAGCACTTTTACTGCCGATTGTTTTTATGTATTTGTTTTTTCCTGTCCACCCATATTTTAACCCTCACAATGATATTAAGATACTATGGCAATTTCCCTATATTGTTGTGTCGCTAATACTTCTTGTAAGGGCCTACTTTTACGAGAAAAACATTAAATTAAAGCAACAAATTTTCTTAGTATGCTTGATCCTCTTCCCCGAAATACTTTTCACATCATTTACTAATATGATTTTGCCTCTGTACGGGATATTAGGAATATACAAATATGACTTTTATGTTGTAGCGGCTACTTTTTGTGTATTCATTTTTTTTGCTATACGATATAACATTATGGGAATAAAACTTATCATACGCCTTGAGCAGCAGCACTATAAAAATGCACGGCAATCCCTTAGTTCCGGTACTGCTATCTTGAACCACACTATAAAAAATGAATTAATCAAAATATCGCTGTGTACCGAAAACATGATGTGTACCGATAGCTTTAAAGAGGAAAATGGTAAAGCTATCCTTGACTCAGTCGACTACCTTCTTGATTTCACAGCAAGGATACACGATAAACTAAGTGATAAAACTCTTGTAGAAAAAAAATGCAATATTGAAAAGTTAGTTGCAAAGCCACTGGAAATGCTTCAGCCTATATTAAGACAAAAAAATATATCTGTTGATCTTAACTTAACTAAACAAATAGATTTATATTGTGATGAATTGCACCTTCACGAAGTCATAAAGAACATTGTTACAAATTCTGCCGATGCCATGGTTGCCAACGGAAAGATAGATATAAAGACTTATTTTAATAAAAATTATTTTACTATATCTATAGTGGATACAGGGAAGGGAATACCAAAAGAGTACCTTTCCCGTGTTTTTGAGCCATTCTTTACAACTAAAAAAAGCTCTCTCAATTTTGGATTGGGTTTATCCTATTGCTACAATATTATGCACCAGCACGGTGGGGCACTTGAAATATTCAGTAAGGAAAATAGCGGCACTACAGTACTTTTGATTTTTCCCTTTTCAAGGGTTTCAACAAATTACCATATAAATGATGTTAGGCGGTTAGCATAGCTAATGAACAAAACTATAGTGGCAAAAGCCCTTAGCGAATTACCAGCACGGTGAAATGATTTGACATTGTTCTATTCCATTTTTAGGCATTCAGATAAAATATGACTGTACTATGACTAAAATATTACTAAAAATAATTGTTTTGTCTAAAGTAATGTTGTATCATTCTAAATATACAAATAACAATTTATTAAACAATTATAGATAGAGGGATTAGTTGTTATAAGTGAAATTTGCCCATGGGTAAATTTTGTTTTTATTGGGGGGCACAGAATTATTTATGATGCTTTTTGCGTTTATAGGCCTTTTTTTTGTTATTATATTTTTTCTCATAGTTCAAAACAGAGTAAAATCAGCACCTAAATCTACATTCTGGATAATATTGCTTTTTTTCAGTGGTGCCTGCGGGCTCTTTTCGGTTGTTATCAGAGAAAGTATACGTCCGTATATGCGATACCGTTTTGGGCATGAAACAGACATGCTCTTTTTGCTTATAGAAGACCTGATAGCTTCCTTTTTTCATTACTCTTTACCATATTTCCTGCTATTATTTAGTATAAGCTATTCAAATATTTTGGAAAAACACACCAAATACTCTGTATCATGGCTATTCAGGCTAGCTTTAGCACTTTTACTGCCTATTATTTTTATGTATTTATTTTTTCCGGTACATCCATATTTTAACCCACGGAACGATATTAAAGCATTGTGGCAAATACCCTATACCCTTATTTCCTTGGTATTGCTTGCTAGCGCATATTTTTACGAGAAAAACATTAAGTTAAAGCAGCAAAATTTTTTGATATGTATAATCATATTCCCGGAAATAATTTTTACATCCTTTACTAATATGATTTTACCTTTATATGGAATAGAGGGCATTTACAAATATGATCCTTATGTACTGGCAGTCACTTTTTCTCTATTCGCTTTTTTTGCTATACGGTATAACGTTATGGGGACAAAACTTATCATACGCCTTGAGCACCAGCACTATAAAAATGCCCGGCAATCCCTTAGTTCCGGTACTGCTATCTTGAACCACGCTATAAAAAATGAATTAATTAAAATATCCCTGTGTACCGAAAACATGATGTCTACCGATAGCTTTAAAAAGGAAAACGGTAAAGCTATCCTTGAATCAGTGGACTACCTTCTCGATTTCACTGCAAGGATACAGGACAAACTGAGTGATAAGGCTCTTGTAGAAAAAAAATGCAGTTTTGAGCAACTAGTTACAAAGCCGCTAGAAATGCTTCAACCTATATTAAGACAAAAAAATATATCTGTAAATCTTAACCTAGGCAGTAATATAGATTTATATTGTGACGAACTGCATATTCACGAAGTCATTAAAAACATTGTTACAAACTCCGCCGAGGCTATGGCTGCTAATGAAAAAATAGATATAAAAACTTATTTTAATAAAAATCATTTTACAATATCCATAATGGATACAGGCAAGGGAATCCCTAAGGAATATCTTTCCCGTGTTATTGAGCCATTCTTTACAACTAAAAAAAGTTCTCTCAATTTTGGATTGGGTTTATCCTATTGCTATAATATTATGCACCAACACGGTGGAGCACTTGAAATATTCAGTAAGGAAAATAGCGGCACTACAGTACTTTTGATTTTTCCCATTTCAAGAGTTTCAAAGCTCTACTATATAGATAAGAATAGGAGGTTAGCATAGCTAATGGACAAAATTAAAGTTGCAATTGTTGAAGATGAACCTCAGTGGCAAAGAGCCCTTAGTGAATTCCTGGCACGACAGGAGAATATATCAATAGTATGGAAAGCCTCCACCAAGGAAGAAGCTTTACATATTGCAGGCAACTCCGATGAGGATATTATAATCATGGACATAAATCTCCACGGAAACGAATGTGATGGCATAGAAGCAGCACTTGAAATACTTAATTTTAAAAAAGTAAAAATTATTATGCTAACCTCGCTGAATAAAGAGGAAATCATCACAGACTCCTTCACTGCCGGAGCGGTAAATTACATCAACAAAAGAAATTACAAACAGCTTCCGCAAGCCATACTTGCTGCATATGAAAATAATTCTCCTCTCGAAGTTCTGTTGAAAGAATTTAGCAGATTAAAGGAGGAAGAGCAAATGAGAATGCTAACCCCGGCAGAAAAAGAAATCTTCTCCCTTATTGAAGAGGGTTACAACAAGCCCCAGGCAGGTGAAACACTCTTTAAGTCAGTTCATACACTAAAAAACCAAATTAGGAATATCCTAAAAAAGCTTAATGTAAAATCAGCTCAGGAGGCTGTTTTGCAGGTTAAGACAAAAGGTCTTTATAATAAGTATAATAAAAAGCCTTGATTTATTATTAGACATTGCTGCACCACAAGCATATGTTTCATTGCTAAAGTTTCTATCCTTAATCAAGTAGCAAGTACCCGAACGGGGGTATTGTAAAGCTCATGGTGTCCATTACTTCAAACCGCTGGTCACTGATAAGGTCGGTCAAATAGTCGCCATTTTTCTTCCAGTCAACCTTTGCTTCAATTTTCTGCTCGCAGGGGCTGTTGTTGATTATTACAGCAATGGTCTGCTGTTCATGACAGCGCAAATACCCTATAGTGTTTTTTTCATCATCAGCTATCCAACGCACGAATTTGCCATATTTTATAGCAGGCGAATTTTTACGTATATTGATTAGCCTTTTATGAAGATGCAGCGTTTCCATATCCCACTGGCTTTCATCCCATACCATAGCACGGCGGCAATCAGGCATCATTCCCCCTTCCATTCCTACCTCATCTCCATAGTACGTTGTGGGCACTCCAATATAAGTATATTGGAAAAGTATAGCTAGCCTCGACCTTTCTCTATAAAGCTTTGCAATATCAATCGGAGGCTGGTTATCCCATCCCTGGCATGAAGTTGTAATGCGAATTACATCATGGCTACTTATAAAGTTTGCCAAGGCATAGTTTACCTTTGGATGATAAAACATCAGAGAATGCATTATAATATCCATAAACAATTCAGCCTTTATTTGTCGCACTGCTATAAAGGAGTGAATATAATGAGAAATTTTATAATTTGTGATTGCATCGAATTGGTCTCCCTTAAGCCATGTTATTGATTCATGCCATACTTCCCCTATTATCAGGCAATCAGGGTTTATACCTTTGACTATAGTTCTAAATTCCCGCCAGAAGCCGTGATCCACTTCGTTGCAGATATCCAGTCTCCACCCGTCAACCTTCATTTCTTCTGTCCAGAAGCGTGCTACTTCCAGCATATACTTTCTCGCTTTGGGGTTGTCTAGGTTGAATTTTGGGCATTTATCTACAGTGGTAAGCACTTCATAATTAGCAATCGGTTCTGTCACAACGGGAAAGTCGTAAATATAGAACCAATCAGCATACTCCGAATTCTGCCCCTTTTCCATTACGTCTTTAAAGGCAAAAAAATCACGATGGCAGTGGTTTACAATCCCATCAATTATAACTTTCATGCCCTCCTTATGTGCAAGTTCCATCAGCTTTTTAAATGTTTCAATTCCCCCAAATTCAGGGTCTACATCAAAAAAGTCTGTTGCAAAATATTTATGGTAAATAGGCGATGTATTTATAGGACTTAAAAGTATGGTATTAAATCCAAGCTCTTTTAAATACGGTAGCTTTTCAATTATCCCTTCTATATCTCCCCCGTAGTAGGGATGCTCTAAAGGGGTTTCACCCCAAGGTACTACACCCTGAGGATCATTTAATGGGTTTCCATTATAAAACCGATCCACAAAGATATTGTACATAATCGCTTCATTAGCCCATGAAGGTATGTTATTAAACATGTCTCTTTCGAGCAGGTATGGGCATTCAAATATTCCAGCCAGCTCCCTTATAGCGTTAGGACCATCATCCCCATACCATACTTCCTGATCGTCCCAACCTACTATCTTAAAAATATATTCAGTAATCCTTTGTTTTGAAGGAACTACACATTCGTAATAATCATGTAGTCTGTCCCATGTTATTTTCTCCATTTGCATTATACTATCATTCTCTAATGAGCGCCTATTTTTATAGTAAACATACGCCTCTTTTATATCGTCCTTTTTGACCCTAAGTCTTACCGTTAATTCGTACATATTTGCAATAAAAGCATAAGGTATGTCCTGTACGTGGTGAAAAGCTTCTAGTATCATTTTTATACCTCTCCCTTTCCTTCTTTTATGTTTACCTTATTATTTTCCAATGGGCCTACTATGTTTATTATCAAAACCCTTGGCAGCCATAGGTATCCCTAACTCATCTGCCTCTGAGCTTTGTAAACAAAGCTCAGAGGCTTCCTACTAATTTTTCAAAATCTACTATATATTCATCAGGAATTTTGCCTATGGACTGCAGGGTGGTGCGTTTACCTACTATTATAGAAGTCTGTTTTGTACTAATACCAAATTATGTTGTAGGGTGCTAAATCCTTGAGTTATCCAATTCCCTAAATCCGCCTACTCTCTAGTATTTTAAAAACTATTTTCCTAATGATAAAGCAAATATATGTATATTAGGGCAGTACGGCAACTCTACACTTTCTACAGTGCCACCATGCTCCAACTCTCGAATTACCGCATAAATTTTTACATCAAATGGAAAGACGTTTACCCTCCCTTGCTGCCTGGCAGCACCATTACCAACCCAGGCAACAGTTTCATTAAACAGAGCCTTTGTCAGAGACCAGTCAGTATACTCAAGGGGAATGGTCTCGGTTTTACCATCTGTATATTTTATAGTAGCCTGCTCGAGGAAATTACCCATTTCGGCACACCCAAGCAACATTATGTTCGAATATTGTCCAGCAGGAAGGGGTATAGTCTGGCCTTTACATTGCACATTATCTTTAACCCCATCCACCAGGTGTGGGAAGTTAAACTTCATAGCCCCAACCTCCCATATATTCCCTTGAGGTAAGCCTTCTTTTATAAAGTATCCTCCACTGCCATCATTGCCGCTTCCACTTGACAGTTCGGCAGTACAATCCATTGAGCAAGTACCAAAACCATGATTATTGAAATATTCCTCCAAATTTATAAAGGTTATTTCTTTAATCTCCACGCCCTTCTTTTCTGATGCCTCCCGTTCGTAGTCCTCTATCCCTTTTATAACATCCTGCTGGGCTATTCTGCGCAGACCCCTTGCTATTTCCTCTTCACAACCTATTACTTCTCTTATTTGCGCTACTGCTTTTTCCTTTAGTTTATCATGGGCATCAATGCTACAAGCCTTTATTAGTATGCCCCTTATGGACTCCCACTTCAGCCCGGTCACATCCAGTCTCTCGGCTAGGGGTATTAATTCTCCTAGGTTGTACCTCTTAGAGATGTACATGAGCAGTTCAGCGAATTGTCTCCTTCCTCTTGCTACCTGCTGAATCCTCTGGAACAGCAAAGCGTCGAATGGGTTGTGCTCAAATCCCTTGACCTCCCGCTCTAAGTCAAGCCCTTTGCCTGCGGCATCGGCGAAAGCTTCCATTGCTTTAAACGTATTGACTCCGTCATCTTTACCCTCGAGCTTGTCTATTGCGCTTTTTATCATACTGCGCCAATCAATATTTTCGCTGTCTACAACAGAAAAAGTTACATACACCCCTGTATTCCCTTTTTTATAGGTTTCTATAGGCAAAATATCCCCGTCGGTAAAGGGAGAACTATCAATACAGTAGAGATGTTTTTGGTCAATTCCCACCACAGTGAAGTAATGGTTAGCATGGTAAGTCTGGTAGGCAGTCTTAAACCACGGACACCAGTATACATCCAGCGATACAATCACAGGCTGCCCTTGTGAAAGCTGATTTCTCAGTATTTGTAATACGTCATCAAGACTACTGCTCTCAAACTGATGGGCTTCCACCTGTATGCCACAATACTTCCTTAAACATTCTATTCTTTCTTCATAGCTGTATGCTTCTATACATTCGCCTATCAAGGCATCGGGCCTAAATCCTTTAGAATTAAACTCCCAGGATTTTGCAAAGAGAGGTTGATAGTCTCTTCCCCACCACTTTGCTACCGAGGCTATGCTGTCTTCTAGACAGTTTCTTATGTCATCGTGAATAGGCAGCAAATCTTCTATAAGTATAAGGCTTTCGTCGGCCTTTATGCCACCAAATCTTTCCCTTGGGTGTGATTCCTCTTCTGCCTCACAGCTGCCGGGCTGGGTGAATTGAATGCCACCAATTTCCTTCGATATAATCTCTCCTAGCTGCGCTACCGTAGGGCTGCGGAAGAATTGCTTGATTGTCACTTTAACATTGAAATATTTCTCTACGTTTATGAGTATTCGCTGCATACTGAGAGAATTGCCCCCTAAATCGAAGAACCTGTCTTTAACCCCTACTTTCTGTGTGCCCAACACCTCCTGCCATATACCTACCAGCACTTCTTCTATCCTATTGGCGGGTGCTGCATACTCCACTCCAGTGTTTACATTGCCTTCTATTTCCGGAAGTGACTTTCTGTCCACTTTTCCATTAGGGGTCAGGGGCATTTTGTCAAGCTGCACAAAGTAGGATGGCACCATATAATCGGGAAGTTCCTTTAAAAGGTGTTCTCTAAGCTCCGGTGCCCCAACTTCACTGTCCGCCATTATATAGGCGCACAGGTATTTGTTGCTTCCATCTCCTTTTGCCAGCACTACAGCTTCTTTTATACTCTCGTGCTTCAACAACTGTGCCTCTATTTCGCCAAGCTCTATCCTTAGGCCCCTTATTTTCACCTGATGGTCTAAACGTCCCAAGTATTCTATATTTCCATCAGGTAGCCACCTTGCCAAGTCTCCAGTACGGTACATCAATTGATAATTATTTTCTTTTAATTGTCCATTAATGAATGGGTTTGGTACAAATTTTTCCATTGTCAGCTCCGGCCTGTTTAAGTATCCTCTTGCAAGGCCGTCTCCCGCTATGCACAATTCACCGGCTACGCCTATCGGCTGGAGGTTGTTGTATTTGTCTATTACATACAGGTGTATGTTATCTATAGGCTTTCCTATAGGTATTATTTCAAAGGTTTCTCCTGTAGAACAGTCGAAGTACGATACGTCTACTGTTGCTTCAGTAGGGCCGTAGAGATTATTCAGCGTGGTTCCATGCTTTGCATATATCATACTGTTGAATTTCTCTACCTGCTGGAGGTTTAATGCTTCTCCGCTGGCGAATACCTGTCTGAGACTTGGCAACCTTTCTATATCATTCTTGCGAGCCTCCAGATATTCAAGGAATATATTCAGCATGGAAGGAACAAAGTGCATTGTAGTAGCTTTGTTCTTCTCTATTGCTTCCACCATCGCTGCAGGATCCTTCTCTCCGCCCGGGGTCAAGAAGCATACCTTTGCTCCTACAAAGGACCACCATAACAATTCCCATACCGATACGTCAAAGGTAAACGGAGTCTTCTGGAGTATCACGTCTTCCTGACCTATTGGATATTTTTTCTGCATCCAGTTTATCCTGTTTATTACTGAGTAGTGCTCTATCATAGCGCCCTTAGGCTTTCCGGTAGAACCGGAGGTATATATGACGTAGGCCAGATTTCTCGAATTATTTATCGGATCAGGATTTGTATCCTCACCAACATACAGGCTTTCAGCTTCAAGGTTTACTACGTTAATACCCAGCTCATCACTATTGAACAATCCTGTATATCTACCTTGTGTCAGAATAACTTTAGTACCGCTGTCCTCAAGCATGTAGCGCATTCTGTCCTCGGGATAATCCGGGTCTATAGGAAGGTAAGCCCCTCCTGCTTTAAGGATACCCATTATACCTATCATCATCTCCAGAGAACGTTTAACTACTAAAGCTACGATGCTGTCGGCTGTAACACCGTTCTCTCTTAATTTTCTCGCCAACTGGTTCGCCCTGCTGTTCAATTCGCTGTACGTGAGTTGGCTATCCCCAAACACCGCAGCTGCGTTGTCTGGCGTTTTTTCCACCTGCTCTTCAAATAGCTGGTGTATGATCTTGCCTTTTGCGTAATCTGCTCTTGTATCATTAAAATCATATAGCAACAACTCTTTTTCTTTTGCCGGTAGCATGTCCAGCATAGACAGCTTAATGCAGGGGTTGTTAATAATTCTTTCCACCAATGCCTTAAAATGCAAACCTATATTATGTATAAACCAGCCGTCATATACTAATGAGTTGTAAGTAAGCTGTATCCGCAACTGTTTATCTAGACTTATTGTAATGTTAAAGTCATAATTTGTCTGCTCAAAAGCTTTTACGCTGCCAGAGTCAACTTCTATGCCTGTCTCCCATCTATTTCCTTCTTGAAGCGGTCCCATAGGGTAGTTTTCAAATATTATAAGATGGTCTAACAGTCCGTTTTTAAGCGCCGACAATGCCTGTACTTCTGCAAGGGAGCAGAATGAGTATTTTTCTGACATTATGGCGTTTTCATGTACTTTTTTGAGCAGGGCTGCAAAAGGAATATCTTCCCCACATGCCACCCTCACAGGTATGGCGTTTATGAACAGCCCCACCATTTTTTCTATGCCCGCCACTTCTGCTGGTCTCCCTGATACTACAGCTCCGAATACAACATCTGTTGTATTATTGTATCTTTGCAGCATTATCCCCCATATTGCGTTCAATACCGTGTTCAGCGTTACCTGATACTCTTTTGCCAACGCCAACAGTCCTGCTGTCACTTCCTCGTCCATCAGGAAGATATCTGTCTCTTGCCTGTATTCTCCTTGTATGAGGGTATTAGTCCTGCATGGTATACTTGCCTTTTCTTCGTAACCCGCAAGGTAATTGGACCAGTAGCTCATTGCCGCTTCCCTGTCTTGTCTTTCCAGCCAGTGTATGTATTCTCTGTATGGGGCCGCTTCCTCCCAATCTATAGTATTGCCGCTGTACATGGCTGCATAAGTCTCAAAAAATTCACCAAATACTATCGGCATACACCATCCGTCCATTATTACGTGGTGGAAACTCCATATAAACCTGTGTTTGGTTTTGCCCACCTTCAGCACAGATACCCTTAAAAGAATGTCGTGTGTAAGGTCAAACCCTAACTGCCTGTCCCTGCACTCAAAGCTTTCAATATAGTGCTGCATTTCATCTTCTGCCATTGCGGATATGTCTTCAAAGTATACTTTGGCATGCCTTTCTTTCAGCACTACCTGCCTCGGTCTTTCAAGCCCTTTATGCACAATGCCTGTCCTTAGTATATCGTACCGCTCCACTAGCATGGCTATGCTTCTTTGCACAAGTCCAATATCTAAATTCCCCTTAACGTCAAAGGACATTTGCTCGAAGTATGCATGGGAGCCACTATCGGCAATCGCATGGAACAACATGCCCTCCTGCATGGGAGCTAGAGGATATATCCACTGTATGTTTTCGCCATATACACTGACTATATTTTCAAGCTCATCAAGCTCAAGGTATGTGTCTCCGTAGTCTGATGGCGTAAGCTCAGTCCTTTCCTTTGACACGCAATGTTCCACTATTTCCAGTAGTTTTTGCTTATATATATCTGCCAGCATTAAAATTGTTTCGTCCCTGTACTCGTCGCTGTGGTACTTGAAATTCACTGACAATCTGTCTCCTGCTATAATTCCGTTTATGTCAATTTTATAGATTTCCTCAGAACAGGGGTGGATTGACTGTCCTGTTGGGAAACGCGACATACCAAATACACCTGTATCTATATCTTTACCGAAGCTGCCAAGATAATTGAAGCTTATTTCGGGCTCTGCTCCAAAACCAATGTCCTCCTTGTGTTCTGGCGCTGCAAGGTATTTAAGTACGCCGTACCCTATACCCTTGTTGGGTATTTTTCTCATACTTTCCTTTACACACTTTATGGCTCGTGCAGCCTCTCTGCCCCCCTGCATTTCCAGCACAATCGGGTAGGAAGACGTAAACCAGCCTACAGTCCTTGATATGTCTGCCTCCCCTGCTATGTCCTCTCTGCCGTGGCCTTCAAGGTTCACAGCTACCGACTCAAGCCCAGCCCATTCCTTTATTGCAAGACCAAGTGCAGCGAGGAGTATATCGGTTATTTCAGTATTGTACGCACTGTTTGCCTGCCTTGTCAGCCTGGCAGTTTCTTCTTCCGTCAGCACTGTGCTTACATTGCGATAGTCTTTCATATATCGCTCCACCACAGGCGTATCGACAGGAATATTTCCATGTTTCTTGGATAATATGGTTTTCCAGTACTTCCTTTCCTTCAATAAATTGCTGCTACCTGCATACTCCTGTATTTTCAAGCCCCAGTCCTTGAATGAACATGTCTTTTCTTGGAACATAATTTCACTGTTATTAACAGCCTGCTCATAGCCTGCTGCCAAGTCTTCAAAAATTATCCTCCATGACACACCGTCAACCACCAGGTGGTGTATGGCTATGAGCAGGTGGTCGCCTTCTGTTGTCTTGAAGAGTCCAAGTTTTACAAGAGGTCCCTTGTTTAAATCTATGCTTGACTGTATCCTGTCAGCCTCTTCCACGATCCTTTCCTCATAATTGCTTTCCCCTGTAAGGTCTATGGTTTGTAATGTAAAGAGTTCGCCGTCAAGTCCTCTGCTGTACTGTATCACATTTTCTCCATCAACCAAGTACACCATCCTCAATGCATCATGGTGTTCAACTATCTTTTGGAATACCCTGCGTAAAACATCGCTGTCAAAGCCATTTTTGCCATACAGCATTACCGCCTGGTTCCAATGGTGCATTCCTGTAAAGTTTTTCTCGAAGAACCACTTTTGTATGGGTGTAAGATTAACCCTTCCCTCAACAGCACCCTGTTCTACCTTTTCTTCAATGTAGACTTTTACCATTGTTGCCAGCTCACGTATATTAGGATTCCTCATTAAATCCCTTATCTCCACCTTCATGCCATACTTATGCAGGC
The DNA here is from genome assembly GCA_026416815.1 of Clostridia bacterium. Taxonomy (GTDB): domain Bacteria; phylum Bacillota; class Clostridia; order Acetivibrionales; family DSM-2933; genus SKW257. The sequence goes on from JAOAEJ010000010.1 coordinate 26,361, forward strand.
GTGAAGATACCTGTATTGCCTTGATTGAGTCACCACCCAGTTCAAAGAAGGTGCTGTTTGTTCCAACCTTATCAATTCTGAGAACTTCCTGCCATACCTGTGCAAGCACCAACTCTATTTCGTTTGCAGGTTCGGCATACTCCGCCTCGGTGCTTATGCTCGCATTAAGTTCAAGCAGTGCTTTCCTGTCCACTTTGCCGTTGGGAGTCAAAGGCAGTTTGTCAAGTTGCACGAAGTAGGACGGTATCATGTAGTCGGGAAGGTCTTTTGAGAGATGCTCCCTGAGCTGCGTTACTGTAAGCTCCTTTTCTGCAACTATGTATGCGCACAGATATTTGCTGTTTTCGTTTTCTTTTGCCAAGACTACAGCCTCTTTTATTTGCCCATACCTCAGCAGATGTGCTTCTATTTCTCCAAGCTCTATCCTAAAGCCCCTTATTTTTACCTGGTGGTCTGTACGTCCTAAGAACTCTATGCTTCCGTCAGGCAGCCACCTTGCCAAATCACCAGTGCGATATATTAGTTGATAATCATTCAATTCTCCATTATCAATTAGCAATTTTTCATTAATAAACGGGTTTGGCACAAATTTTTCGTTTGTCAACTCAGGTCTGTTTAGGTATCCTCTTGCTAGTCCGCAGCCTGATACACACAATTCTCCGCCTACACCAATAGGTACGGGCTTTAAGTCTTTGTCCACTATATAAACTTTGGTGTTTGCTATCGGTCTTCCTATGGTTATAGTCTTGTCAGCCCTCACATTTCTTGCTACGGTGGAAGCTACACTGTTTTCAGTAGGCCCGTATTCATTTACTATTTCAAGCCTGCTATTCCTTTGCTTGCTCCTCTCCACGAGGGAGGCGTTTATGCTGTCTCCAGCAAGTGTTACTATTCTGAGGTATTGAGCTTCCTCAGGTGTTATGCAGTCTAGTAGTGCTGAGTAGAGTGCAGGCACCATTATGAAATGGGTAGCTTTATGTTTAACTATGCTCTCTTTTATGGCTGCAGGGTCTTTTGATTCCATGTCCCCCAGCAATACTACCTTAGAGCCTGATACTATAGGTGTGAAGAAGCTGGTTATGAAACCGTCGAATGAGTAGGAGAATAACTGGAGTACTGTGTCGCGGTCATCCAGTTTGTATTCTTCCCTTCTCCACTGTATAGTATTGCATATGCTCTTATGCTCTATCATTACACCCTTTGGCTTGCCTGTAGTTCCTGATGTATAAATTATATATGCGAGGTTGTCTTTAGTAGTCTCCGCATCTATGTTGGTGCTATCGCCTGAATACAAATTGCTGTCTCCAAGGTCTATTATGCTTTCAAGTCCCTCTATATTCATTGGACATTTTTCTACCAATTTTCGCTCAGTGAGCAGTATGTGCGCCTTGCTATCTTCTAGCATATATTGTATTCTATCTAGAGGATAGGAGGGGTCAATCGGCACATATGCTCCTCCTGCTTTGAGTATGCCTATTATTCCTACTATCATTTCCATTGAACGTTGTGCCATTATAGCTACTACGCTTTCAGCCCCTACCCCCTTTTCCTTCAACATCCTTGCAAGCTGGTTTGCCCTGCTGTTTAGCTCCCTATAGGTTAGCTGCTTGCCTTCAAATACCACTGCTATGTTGTCAGGTGTCCTTTCCGCTTGTTCTTCAAAAAGTTGGGCTATAGTTTTGTCTTTAGGGTACTCTGCTTTGGTGTTGTTGAAATTCAAAACTATCTGGGTTATCTCCGCTTCTGATAATATTATTAGATCAGAGAGCCTAGTTTCAAGGCTTTGTACTGCTGCCTCCAATATATTTACATAATGCTGCGACAGCCTTTCCATAGTAGATCTTTCAAAGAGCTTGGTACAGTACTCCAAGGCCATGCTCACTTTCCCACCACTCTCAATACCAGTTAATGTCATATCAAACATCGACACGTTTCGTTCTATCTCGTAGGGGGCAAACTTTAGACCTTCAATCTCTACCATTTCGCGTTCCATATTCTGAAGTATAAACATCACATCAAACAGCGGATTCCTGCTTAAATCCCTTCTTACGTCCAACTTCTCTACCAGTTCCTCAAACTGGTAGTCCTGATTTTCATATGCGTTTAGGGAATTCTCTTTTACTTCCTCAAGAAACGCTCTGAGAGTCTTTTTTGCCTCAGGCCGGTTCCTCATCACAAGAGTATTTACAAACACTCCTATTATGTCTTTTAGGTCTGCGTGGGATCTTCCTGCGATAGGTGAACCTACCACAATATCGTCCTGTCCACTGTATTTGGACAGTAGTATATTGTATGCTGCCAGTAGAATCATGTACATAGTTGTTCCCGTCTGTTGGGCAATACCATTCAGCTTTTGTGTAAGCTCCTCAGTTATCTCAAAATCTATCCTACTACCTTCAAAGCTTTGGATTGAGGGCCTTGGATAGTCGGTAGGCATGGCAAGCATAGGAATTTGCCCTGAAAACCTATTGAGCCAATATCGTTCCTGCTCCTTTACAGCTTCCGACTTGAGAAATTCATTTTGCCACTCCGAGAAGTCCTTATATTGTATTTTAAGTATAGGTAGCTCTCTGCGATAATATAGGGAAATAAAGTCTCTTACCAGTATATCAAGGGAGGTGCCATCACCTATAATGTGATGCATATCGACTATTAGCATATGTTTATTCTCTGCCAGTTTTATAAGCCCTGCTCTTAAGAGAGGTGCCTTGCCTAAGTCGAAAGGCTGGATGAAATTCCCTAGAACCTCATCCACTTTATTTGGATAGGCATTTCCAGTACCAAATTCTTCATCAAGCTCAATATATCTCATTGAAAACTCTACATGCCTCTCTATTTTCTGTACAGGGTTACCGTCTATGAACTCAAAAGAAGTCCTGAAAACGTCATGCCTGTTAATTAGGGCTTTAAAAGTTTCTTCAAACCTTTCCCTGTCAAGCTTTCCATCCACCGTCCACGCCCCGTATATATTATAGTTGCTACGGTTTCCTTCGATTTGGTTTATTACCATCATTCTCTTCTGAGCTGAGGATACACTGTAATGCTCACGCTCTTCGATAGCCCTAATTTCTGTGTAGCTACTTTTCCCTGCTTCTTTTATGTAACATGCAAGTTTTTCCACTGTGGAATTGTCGAACATCTCACCTACCGGCACTTCCACATTGAATTCCTTATGTATCAACGATACTAGTGTTATCCCTATGAGGGAGTTGCCTCCAAGATCGAAAAAGTCGTCTTCTACTCCTATTGGCTCTACTCCTAGTACCTCTTCCCAAATTTCTATTAATTTTTTCTCTATCTCATTAGTGGTAAGGCTTTTTTTCCCTATATCCATATAAGGTCTTAAGAGCATATCTATAGCCACGGTTCCATGTGCAGTAACAGGTATCTTTTCTATTCTTATAGTGTGTTTAGGAATCATATACTCCGGTAAATTCGCCGATAAATATCTCTTTAGTTCTAGCTCATCCTCGGAAACCACATATGCACAAATATATTTGCACCCCTCGTTATCCTCTTGCAGCAGCACAACAGCTTCTTTTACACTCTCATACCTGAGTAAGCAGGCTTCTATCTCCCTTAGGTTTAACTGCCGTCCTTCAACAACTACCTGCTGCTCTTCTCGTCCTAAGTATTCCATACTTCCATCAGTAAGCCACCTTGCGAGTACTCCAGTCCTATACAGCTTTTGCCCAGAAATGAAAGGATCATCCCCAATACATTGAGCTATAATACCCCTATTTTTGACAAACTCCTCATACTCAGCATCTCCTGATATATGCAATTCACCGGGAATACCTATAGGTTGTAGGAGCCTATCCTTTCCTAGGATATAAAGCTTCATATCTGTTAAGGGCAATTCATCTCCGTCTTCTTTTTTCCATGTCTGATTTTTCAATATAGCGCCAATATTCATGTTCGACAAGCCAAAGGAGTTGTGTACCTTGATTTCGCATGTTCTACCCAAAGACAATAGGTCTTTTCTTTGATTTTCCTCCAGGATTTCTATATCGCATAAGTTTATAGTCGGCTGTGTTAATACCGTACTATAGTACCTCATCAAATGCTCTGCTATTAGTCCTATCTTTTCACCTTGGTAAAGCCTTGCATTATACTCTACCTGCAGCTTGATTTCCTCTTTAGATTTCGTGAAGAAGAAGGTTAAGTCAGATTTGAGGTTTTCAATATACTTCCTGTCATGGATGCTATCCAACAAAACCAAAGTATTTACATTGAGGTTTCCATCCGCCTCGTACTCGATACCTGAAAGTTCTGCAAGGCTGTTTAGCGGAATATTCTGGTTGAAATTTGCTTCGGTTACAGTCTCCTTTATTTGTTCAAGCAGTTCCTTAAAGGTTTTGCACCCATCCATCTGAACCCGTAAGGGAAGAATATTGTTTACTAAAGTGGAAATATCCTTGCTTTGTTTGAATATTGGCATTGCAACAAGTATATCCCGGTTCCCGGTGTATCTGCTTAACAGGTACTCTATACCGGATAGCAGGACTATAAAAAGCCCATAATCAGACGTATTACTTATGGCAATAAGCCTCTCACAAGTTTGCTTATCCAATTCGTATTCAATAGATTTGCTCTTATATCCCTGGTTTCCCTCACGGGGCATGTCCATAGGAAAAGAACTTATAGCGGTACTTCCCTCAAGCTTTCGGGTCCAATATATCCTTTCTCTATCGAATTTGCCGCTTGATATTAGTATATTTTGAGAATATCTATCTAACATGTCTTTATCACCCCTATATTAAATTACGTTGTTCAATGCTTTATACATCAGAAACTGAAGTCTATATCGCTGCACAATACGTTTTCAAGTTCCGAGAACTCCCTCAATAACTCTATATCGCTGATTTTAACACTTCTATTTTCAGCTACTGCATTTAATATTGAATTATAATCGTTCATTATCCTATCTGCAGTGTCTTTCTCAAACAGCCTTGTGTTGTAGCTTATAACCAATTCTATACTACATTCCCTTTCTAGTGCCTCAAGAGTAATGTCATAGGGCTGTCCGGCTCCTGAATCATCCGACTTATTTTCCCCTCTGTTGCTGAAGATGAATGTGGTTTCAAATAAAGACTTCATATCATATTTGTGCTTTGCATTAAGCTTTTCGATGAGGACGCCAAAGCTGCATTTGTGATGTTCAAAGGCTTTTAAGCCAGCGTCCATTACTTCATCCAACAACTCTGTAAAGGCTTTATTCCCTCCAGGGCGGCTCATTATCGGTAAAGTACAGGCGTTGCCTTCCCCTCCCAATACTTCCTTGCCGCTGTATCCTATAACAATAGCTTCCTGCCCTGTAGATTTATACATAAGTACGCTGTATGCAGCCAACAGGAGTGTGCTTATATCCACTTCAGCCTCGTCCGCTACTTTCTTTAACGATTCGGTCAAGTTCTTGGGTAGTGTGAGACAAATGCGGTCCGCTTCAAAGCTGCTGTCGATTCTCGGGTAATCAGTGGGTATTTCAAGTTTGGGTATGCCATTCTCAAACACACTCATCCAATATACTCCGTTTTTTTCAAGCTCTACACTTGTACCTGCTGGAGCATCCAACCAGCACCGATTTCTCTCAAAAGGGTAACCCGGGATGCTTACTCTCTTTGGTTGTTTCCTTTCATACAGTTCATCCCAATTTATATCTACCCCTCTTATATACAGCCTACAAAGTTCATGTAGCATCTCTTCGTTTTCCTGCGCCGATAAGACAAACTCCTTTATTATCTTTTTCGCTTGATCGTTGTACTCCAGAATATGTGCTTCACGAATCTCTCCATCACGTATTTCTTTTCCCTTACCTGCAGGAATCGATTTATTCTGCCCGTAGTAAATACTGCTGTCCTTTATGTCTTCAATACCCAAGGAGTTTAATTTTTCAATCTTGTCCTTAAAGTCTTTTCCACTCTTAACAATCATCACTAGCCTGTGGCTGTAATGCCCCCTGCCCGTGTTAGCAGTAAAGCAAACGGCCCCGAGGTTCAACTTTTGCTGCTTCCTAACGAATCCAGCATATCTTGCTATAAGCTCCTTTAATACCTCAAGACTCTTTGCAGATAAGGTAAATATGTGAAATCCTTTTTCATCGAGGCTTATTCCATCTTCGATGTTTTGTGCCTCTTCTAAAACTATGTGACAGTTTGTCCCGCTAAATCCAAAAGAGCTTACCCCGCACCTGCGTGCAACACCTTCAGTTTCCCATTTAACCAGCTTATCATTTATATAAACCGGCGACTGTTCAAAGTTTATGCTTCTGTTTGGTATGTTAAAATGCAGTGTAGGAGGAATTTCTTTATGTTTTAATGCCAATGCAGCTTTTATGAGACTGGATATCCCTGCTGCCCCATCAAGATGCCCTATATTGGTTTTTAACGAGCCAATTGCACAAAACTGCTTTTTATTTGTGAATCTGCGGAAGGCCTTTTCTATTCCTCTTACTTCAATTGGGTCTCCTAGTTTAGTACCTGTCCCATGAGCCTCTATGTAAGTTATAGTCTCCGGTTCTATTCCCGATTCCTTCCAAGCACCTAACAGCACTTCTTCCTGTGCTAAGGCATTAGGTGCCGTAATACCTACAGATGTTCCATCTTGATTTATAAAATTCCCTTTAATTACGGCATAAATATCATCGCCATCCTCAATTGCCCTTTTTAATGGCTTCAACATTATAGCCGCTACGCCTTCTCCCCATACAGTTCCGTCAGAATTCTCATCAAATGTACGTGTAATGCCTTCCGAAGATTCAATACCAATGCTCAAGACACCTTCCGCAGGCGCCAGATTTATTTTTACTCCTCCAACGATAGCTTGATCACACTCGTTGTTCTTAATACCCTGGCATGCTAAATGAACTGCAACAAGTGAAGAAGAACATGCTGTGTCAACAAGTATACTTGGGCCCTTTAAATCCAATATATATGCGATTCTGCTTGCCACAATGGAAGAAACATTACCCGGAACAGATATTGAGGCCATAGTGGGACATGTCTGGGAGATGTAATGTCCATACATTGGCCAGCCGGTATATCCCAAATAAACACCTGTCTTGCTTCCCTTTAATTTTTCACCGCCATAGCCTGCATCTTCAACAGCTCCCCAGGCAGTCTCCAAAAAAAGTCTTTGCGCAGGGTCCATTAGATTTGCTTCATTAGGCGATAAACGGAAAAATTTATTATCAAATTTATCGATATTCTCCAAATACCCGCCTCTGGAGTAATTTATATCTTTTTCTTTCAAATTGGAGTAATGTAGAACAAAGTTCTTACTGTCCCTATGCCTGGATTCGGGGTAATCACCTACAGAGTTTACCCCATTTCTTATATTTTCCCAAAACTCATTTTTATCTTCTGCTCCGGGCATTTTTACAGAAATACCGATTATAGCTATATCCTGAATTTGTTTCGTATTCCCAAGCTTTATTATCTTCTGTAGAACTTCGGCAGCAACGGTTTTGTCAATTTTACCACTGACGGTATTTTGCATTATTGTTTGAACTACATCCTGTATACTTTGTTGAATGTTGTTACTCATTTTTTATCCCCCCAGTCAACTAACATTTTGCTTGCTTTATCAAAAGAGAGGTTTCCACTTTCAAGCTCGCTAAATAAATCAAATATATCTTCTTTTATAATTTCATCCTTTTTATTCTCTGAATTTTTCTCCGGTTCCAGATCGTAATTTTCAGTTTCAAGCTTTTTCATATATTCTGAAAGCCCCGCAATTGTTGGATATGCAAACAAATCTGCGACTACCGTTTTTCCCGGATAACACTCCTCAAGTAGGGCATGGGCCTTCATAATGAGAATGGAGTCTCCTCCTATATCAAAGAAATTATCATTAACATCCAGTTCTTCAAAGCCCAATACTTCCTTCCAAATAGCCGCAATATTCTTCTCATAGTCACTAAAGCTTTGATTTTCTTTTCCTATCAGCTTAACTTCAGTTGAAAGATTTCCGCCTTTACTCTTTGACGATCTCCGTGAAGTATCCTTAGCCTTCTCTAGTTCCGATCTTAAATCATCCTCTATTCTGATACCCAAACTTAATATATCGCTTCCATAGACTGAACCGTCTATATTCGGTTCCGCAATAATGACTCTTTCAACATCCTTATTAATAACCTTTTCAAATGCGCTTATCGCCTCGTCATTAGAAATAGCTTTGAATATCGAATCTTTGTTAACGCCATGTGCTACAGCTATTCCTGTCTCTTTCCAGCCTGTCCAATTCATTGTGAGGGTTCTCTTTCCTTTAGCATTTCTATAACTTGCAAATGAATCCAAGTATGAGTTAGCTGCTGTATAGTCCCCCTGTCCCTGTATGCCTGTCAGTGAATTTATTGATGAGAATAAGACAAAGAAGTCCATATTATCTGTATTCGTTAACTTATCCAGCAACCATGTTCCTTTAACCTTAGGGCTTAATACCTTATTAAATGTATCCTCATCCTTTTTAATAATAAACCCACTACCGGCTACACCTGCACAATGTACAACTCCATTAATCCTGCCGTAGGCATTTCTGAGGTTGCATATAACCTTTTCCATTCCCTCTTCATCCGCTACGTCAGCAGTGCAAACTTCAATATTTGCCCCCAGCTTTTCTATTTCTTTTAATTGTTTGAGTTTACTGCATAATTTCTCATCTTCATTAGATTGGATAATTCCATCCCACTCTGCTTTGTCAGGCATTTTTGAACGGCTGACCAATACAATATTAGCTTTATTTTTTCTGGCCAGATATTTGCCTATTTCAATACCTATACCACCAGCCCCACCAGTAATTATGTAAACTCCATTATCCTTAATAGATACCTGCCTGTCTGAAAGCGTTTGGATGTTAGCTTTTCTGAATTCCTCAACATACCTTTTTCCATTACGGTAACAAACCATCGGTGCTTGTTCTTCTGACTTAGCTTCCGAAATTAAATAATCAATATCAAACACATCGTCTATATCAATTAATCTACACTTCAAATTTGAATATTCCTGTCCTACTACTTTGCCTAAACCAAACAAAGTTGCATTCTCCGGTATGATATTCTTTTCAGTTCCGGTAACTTTATTTACAAACCTTGAAATAACATTAATTTTGACAGCATTTTTAATATTGCTTTGCAACATAGCTTTTACAATATAAAATAGGCTGTTCACACCATATGTCTGGCTGTTTTGAAGCTGCTCAGCATTGCCGACCTCTATATTGTCGGTAATGGATGACAAGTGGAAAATATATGACAGGCTTTTATCTTTAATTTCTTCAAACAATCGGGTATAATCCTGCTGACACCCACTAATGGTGAAATGAGAAGCAAAACTTCCGGTATCGCTCTTACCAATTACAACTTCTATAACTTCACAGCCCTGTTCCTTTAACCGTTTTGAAAGCATTTCACTTATTCCTGTTTTGTCTTTGAAAATCAGTGCTGTTCCCTTTAATGGATCGTGACTATTTTGTTTTAATTCTTCCTCTACCCATCCGGTATAATAGAACAGGTTATTTTTATTTGCCTTTGTACTTGCTTTTCTTTCCTTTGGAACCTCCAGCCAGCACCTATTTCGTTCGAACGGGTATGTGGGAATGGGCACTCTTCTCCTATTTTCATCTGCATAGAATTCATCCCAATCAACATCTGCGCCCTTAACATATAGCTGACATATTTTATTTAATAGTGAAACATTGTTTTTCCCTGACAATTTAAATTCATTAATAAGTTGACTTACTTCTTCACTAAGTTTTCTTATTTCATTCTCAGTGATTTCTTGATTTGATTTTCTTTCTTTGTTTCCTGCCAATACCTTGAACTGTCCAAAGAAAGTATCTTCTGCATTGACTTCTTCAAAATTAACACCTTCGAGTCTGCCCAGTTTTTGTATTAGACATTCCCCATTATTTACAACTACTGCCATCCTACACTCATAATGACCTCTTCCTGTATTGGCAGTATAATAGACATCCTTCATATTATGTACTTGATTCCTATTTAAAAACTCTCTGTAGTTGCTTAAAAGTTCCTTAAGTACTTCAGGACTTTTAGCAGAAATGGTTAAGATATCAAGTCCATCATCTTTAATCTCTACTACTTTATCAGCTTTAGGCGCTTCCTCAAGAACAACATGGCAATTGGTTCCGCTAAAGCCAAAGGAACTGACGCCACACCTTCTGCCAATTCCATCTGGCTCCCAGTTTGTTAGTTTATCAGCAACAAATACCGGAGAGTGTTCAAAGTTAATTCCGCGGTTGGGAGTGTTAAAATGCAGTGATGGAGGTATTTCTCCGTTTTTAAGAGCCATTGCAGCTTTTATCAAGCCTGCTAATCCAGCCGCATTATCCAGATGCCCAATATTGGTTTTTACTGAACCTATAGCACAAAACTGCCGTTTATTTGTATATCTCCTGAAAGCATTTTGTATTCCTGTTATTTCTACTGGGTCACCCAATTTAGTCCCTGTACCGTGAGCTTCTATATAAGTAATTGTCTCAGGGTCAATTTTTGCGTCTTCCCAAGCCTTTACAATTACTTCTTCCTGTGCCAGAGCATTAGGAGCTGTTACACCTATAGAAGCGCCGTCCTGGTTTATTGCTGTACCTTTTATAACTGCATATATATTATCACGATCCTCCAAGGCCTTACTTAAAGGTTTTAGCAGTACGGCTGCTGATCCTTCGCCCCATATAGTACCATCGGAATTATCATCAAATGCTCTGGTCTCATTTGATTTTGATTCAATCCCAACTTCATAAACTCCCTCTACAGGTAAGAAATTTATTTTAAGACCTGCTGCAATAGCTTGATCACATTCACCCTTCCTGATACTCTCACAAGCCAGATGTACTGCTACAAGAGATGATGAACAAGCGGTATCTACCAGCATACTAGGTCCTTTAAAGTCAAGAATATATGAAAGTCTTCCCGCTATTATTGAAGACATATTCCCGGGTATAGACATAGAGACCAATGATGGCTCGGTTTTCATTATATAACTCTCATAAGTAGGCCAGCTGCTATAGCCAACGTATACTCCTGTATTGCTGCCAACCAGTCTATTTCCGCCATAACCTGCGTCCTCGATAGCCCCCCATGCCGTTTCTAGAAACAACCTTTGGTTAGGGTCCATCAAGCTGGCTTCCTTGGGTGATAAACGAAAGAATTTGTAATCGAATTTATCTATATCGGGAAGATATCCTCCCTTAAAAAATTTGATATCATCTCTCTCCAAAGTCGTATTAAGGAGTACTATTTCTTCACTGTCCTCTTTTCTTTCATCCGGAAAATCAGAAATACAGTCTACGCCGTTCCTTATATTTGACCAGAACTTATCAAGGTTATCAGCCATAGGCATTTTTACATTAATACCTACAATGGCAATATCTCCATGCTGTGTTTTTCCTTCCGATTCCAATACCGTTTTCAGTATTTCAGCAGCAGCTTTTTTGTCAATTTTTCCTGTAACAGCTTTTTGTATTATTAATTGAGTTAATTCACTCATTTTATCCCCTCACTTACATCATTACAGTGACCCTTTTGGCTACGTCGCATACAGCCTTTCTATTTCTTCAACTTCCATCCATTCACTATACTGTCTGCTTCTTTAATGGATAACTTACCTTTTTCTACGTCTTCAAAAAGTGCAAGTATATCTTTTTCAATATCTTCACTGGATTTCTTCTCCTGATTTTTTTTGCTTATCTCTTTATCATCATCTTTACTGATAAAGTGTGCTGTTTTTAATATGGTCGGGTAAGCAAAAAGGTCTCCCAACTGGATTTTTCCCGGGAATTGCCTATCAATCAGTGAATGCACCTTAGTGATAAGTATAGAATCCCCTCCAATTTCGAAGAAGTTATCATTAACATTGAATTCCTCAAACCCAAGAACTTCCTTCCAGATTAAAGCTATCTTTTTCTCGGTTTCGGAGTAAGTCCACCCCGATTTACCCTTCAGCTCGATACTTCCATTGAGTGTGCTTTCCCCCATCTTATGAGCAGAACTTGCTTTATCCTTCTTTTTCTGCATTCTCATTTTTATTTGCTCTGACAATTGAAGCTTTAAGTTTGAAATCGTTCTGTCATTGATGGCTCCACCATAATTAATTTCGCCGATAATAATCCGTTCTATTTTTCTGTTCAGAGCCTTATCAAAGGCTTCTAATGCTTGAGCGGTAGATATTGCCTTCAGAATTCCGTCGTGATTTACCCCGTAATCAACCGCCATACCGGTTTCCTTCCACGCTGTCCAGTTGATTGTCAAAGTTCTCCTTCCCTGCAAATTTCTATAAGCTGCGAAGGAATCAAGATAGGAGTTTGCCGCTGTGTAATCTCCCTGCCCCGGCATTCCCATCAGAGTATTATTAGATGAGAAGGTTATAAAAAAGTCTGGCTCATCAGACTTTGTCAGGCTATCAAGCAAACATGTTCCCTCTACCTTTGGCAAAAGTACATTTCTGAAGGTTTGCTCATCTTTTTTAATAATAAAGCCATCACCGGCAATACCTGCACTATGTATAATCCCGTTAATGCGCCCGTATTTCTCCCTCAATTCGTCGATTACTTGACGCATTTCACTCTCCGATGATATGTCAGCACTAAAGCACGTTACCTGAGAGCCTGAAGCTTTCACCTTTTTTATACCCTCTATCTTCTTACACAGCTTGTCATCTGCGCCCTTTTGCAGCAATGCCTCCCATTCAGCTTTATCAGGAAGTGCTGTCCTATTGATAAGGGCTAAATTAATACTGCCTTTAGAAGCCAAATGCTTGCAAATCTCCAGACCAATACTGCCCAGGCCTCCGGTTACTATGTAAACACCTTCACTCTTCAAGTGAACTTCCTCAGCCTCTATGCTGTCTACATCATATTTCTCAAGCTGCTCTATATATCTGATGCCATCCCTATATGCAACCTGATACATATCGCCTTCATTTGATAACTCTTCATAAATAGTTTCTGCGGCAGAATGCTCATCAATATCAATACATCTGCATTTAATATTAGGGTATTCCTGATCCAGTACTTTACCAAGCCCTGCTAATGAAGCATTTTCTGGATTTATAGCATTTTCGTGCCCTGTTACCTTGTTTATATTTTCTGAAATAATAACAATTTCAATCTCGTCTTTCAAACTGTTATTGAGAATTGATTTACTCAATCGGAAGAGACTGTTTACCCCCATATCCTGACAGCGTTCAAGTTCTGCCATGCTTGCTATTTCCTCAGATCTCCCAACAGAAAGTAAATGTAATATTTGTGTAGGATTTTCACTGCTTATATTTTGCAGCAATCTATCATAATCTTCCGCTGTACCTCTTATGACGTACTTCTTATCCTGCAGATTTGCGTACTGCTCACCTATTTCTACCTCTATTACATTTTTGTTAGCTTCCCTTAGCCTTTGGATAACCTTATAACCAATATCTTTGCTATCCTTCAGGACAAGGATGCTCCCGCCTTCATGTTTCCTGTCAGTTTTCTGCAGCTCACTTTTAATCCACTCGATTTTGTAGAAAATATCGCTGCCGGCATTTTCTCTATATGAATTCAGCTTCCCTTTCTGTGCTCTCTTTAAGCTGTAATCTTCTATTTCAATAAAAGCTTTACCATTGGTATCAACCATTGATATATCGAAATTAATTATTTCGGTACCCTCGTATATATCACTCTTTATCCTCACATAGCTGTAAAAAACCGCTGGGAATGGGCTATAAACGTTCATTTTCTTATAGCAGAAAGGCAGAAATATATCTCCGTCTTCCTTACCAGTAGGTTTTTTCTCAAGAACCTTGCTTAAAAGCGGAACTGTTGCTAGTGCATTGTCCAACAATGCAGGATGTAGAGGATACTGTACTAATTCCTGCCTAAATGTCTCAGGCATTTCTACGTATGCAAGCAATTCCTTTTCGCCGATATACAATTCCCTGAGGTTTTTCCACCTAGGGCCGAATTCAAACACCGTAGAATTCATATAGTTTTCATAATCGGGTACGGTATATCCATCCCTGTATTTCACCTTCATGGAATCAACATCTATTGATTCGGTTGCATTTTGAGACAACTCACAAACTTTTCCTTCTACATGTTTAACCCACTTTACCTCATCAGTCAGTTCGGCGTTTTTATGCTTGCTTACAACGTAAAATTTATAAGAACCAACTTCTGACTCCAATATAAGTTGAACTTCGACAACCTCTTCATCCTTTACAATTAGAGGTGTTAAAAATTGTATGTCTGTCAACTGTACACTTCCCGAAAAATGTTTTTTACATGCTTCTACAACCATTTCCAAATATGTAGTTCCCACAAGCACACAGTTTCCATCTATTTTATGTTCACTAAGAACCCACTGCCTTTTTACAGTGAAATCCGAAGAGTAAATCTCCACATTCATAGACTCAGCTACACACCAGTCTAGTAGAGGGTATCCTGTTCCATTAATGACTTTATTATCTTTACTTATACTATTTTTAACTTCTATCCAGCATCTTTTGCGTTGGAACGGATATACAGGTACGCTGATCCTCTTTCTTATCTCATTCAAGTACAGCTCTGACCAGTTAATATCGGCCCCTTTAGTGTATAATTCACATAGTTTCTGTAGGTCTTCTACGTGGTATATCCTATTAGACACATACTCAGAAACTATTTTATTAGCTTTCAGAGATAAGTCACTTAGCTCTTTGTCGGTGATATCTCCGCTTTCCCGTTCTTCAACGTTTTCAGGTACAATTTTATGCTCACCGAAATACATCTCCGGTTTACTGATACCGTCTAGGTCAGAAGTACTCAACTCCTCAAGCTTCGTCTTCAAATCCTCAATATCCCTGATTATGACAGCTAAGCGGCAGCCATAATGACCTCTTCCCGTATTTGCCGTATAACATATGTCCTCTATGCTATTGTCTGTTTGTTTGCTGATAAACTGCCTGTATTTATTGATTAATTCCTTTAATGACTGCACATTCTTTGCTGAAAGTGCAAGAATCTGAGGCTTGCTGTTACCAAGCTTACGCTCACCAGAAGCTTCAGGCGCTTCCTCCAGTATAATATGGCAGTTGGTTCCGCTTAATCCAAAAGAGCTAACCCCGCATCTCCTTGGAAAATTCTCAGTCACCCATTCACTTCGCTTTTCATTTACATATATGGGTGATTCTTCGAAGGCAATCCTCCTGTTGGGTTTATTAAAATGCAGCGAAGGAACCAGTGTTTTTTGTTTTAAAGAGAGAATTGCTTTTAAGAGGCCTGCAATTCCAGCTGAACTATCAAGATGTCCTATATTGGTCTTTACCGACCCAATAGCGCAAAACTGTTTTCTATCGGTAAACTTCCTGAAGGCTCTTTGTATACCGTCAATTTCTATAGGATCACCAAGCTTTGTTCCTGTGCCGTGAGCTTCAATATATGTGATGGTCTCAGGCTCTACTCCTGCGTCCTTCCATGCATTTATAATGGCATCTTCCTGTGCTACCGCATTGGGTGCAGTAATACCAATAGAATTACCATCATGGTTTGCCGCACTCCCTTTGATAACAGCGTAGATATTATCTCCGTCCTTTTTAGCTTTCCACAATGGCTTCAAAAGCATTGCAATTATCCCTTCGCCCGAACCTGTACCATCGGATGAATCATCAAAAGTCTTTGCTCTTCCGTCGGATGATTCTACGCCGATATTGGTTTCTCTTATAGGTATTAAGTGTATTTGCGCACCACCGGCCACCGCCATATCACATTCACCGTTTCTTATTGCTTTGCATGCTAGGTGAACTGCCATGAGCGAAGAGGAACATGTAGTATCTACAATTAAACTAGGCCCCCTAAAGTCCATAAGGTAGGATAGTCTGCTTGCAATTATGGGTTTAACATTTCCCGAGACAGATATTGATATTGAATGAGGGTCACTCTCAGTAATTATTCTCTTATATTCGGAATCGGAGCCAAAACCGACAAATACTCCCGTTCTGCTTCCGAAAATTTTATTCCCGCCGTATCCTGCATCTTCAATTGCTTCCCAGGAGGTTTCTAAAAACAACCTTTGGTTTGGATCCATTAAGCTTGCTTCCTTTGGAGAAAGGCGAAAATAGTTATAATCAAATTTATCTATTTCATCCAGGTACGCACCTTCATTAAACTCTAATTCATCTTCCTTCTTATTAAGATAACTGGAGAGCTTGATTATATCGTTGCGTCTGGTGTCAGGAATACTTCTAATACAATCAACACCGTTTACAAGATTGTCCCAGAAATCGTCTATACTACCAGCCATAGGCAGCCTTGCCGATATGCCTATAACTGCTATTTCTTTCCCCGATGCTTCCTCAATGTCGATAGTACTCTTTTTTTTCACCTTATCAAGTTTAATTGAATTGAAATCAATCATCTTTAATGTCCCCCTAAAGTTAAGTGCGCTCTATAGATAGCCAAAAGACTTGGACTAAGTAACCGTCATTCAGGTGTTATGTTATCAATACCTGTCCGCAATTGTTTCTATCAGCATTATATAATCGCTTACAAGTTCCTTTATTTTATCTTTTTTAAGCCTTTGCATATTGTACTGGCACGTCAAATCAATGTGTCCTGGATTCTTGGAAATCCCCAAAGCGATATCGAATACGCCTGTGAGGTCTTTGCTTGAAGTAAATGCTTCTGTCCTATAAAACAAAGGTATAACCAAGGTCTTTTCCTTCTTAAGGCTTACTTCAGGCAAATTAATCACATCATTTATATCGTTGCCGCCCTTTTTATTCCTATGCTCATTTACAAGCCTGAATAAATTTGAGAAATCACTGATTTCATCCAATTTTATTCTTACAGGTGCCACTATCCCCGAATTATCCGATAGTGTATGAACGGTCAAGTCCCTCTTTTCTGTTATTTCAGTAAACAGATATATGTATACGGCTAAAAGTACATCAAACGCATCTACAGATTCCTTTATTGCAATCTTTTCGATCTTCAAGAAATACTCATCTTTCAAAGAGAATTTAAATACCGAATTATTGTCTCCGCCAATGTGTTCACCAAAGTAATCCTCCGGCAGTGTAAGGGCTTTTAAAGAAACCTCTTTATGCTTTGTACCGATCCGTTCGCTGATAAATCCCGCAAGCTTTTCAATGGTTGGATATGAAAATATGTCGGTTACCGTCAAAACACCTGGGTAGATTTTATCTATACTTGAATGCATTTGTACTATCAATATTGAATTTCCGCCAATTTCAAAGAAATTATCTTTCATACCGATTTTTTTATTTCCTAGAATGCTTTGCCAGATATCAACAATCTTTATTTCTATTTCATTCTCAGCAGCAACAAATTCCACTCCGGAATATGCAACAGCCTCAATACCGGCAAGAGCCTTTCTGTTAATTTTTCCGTTAGGAGTCAAAGGTAATGCTTCTATAAGAGCAAAGTATTCCGGAATCATATAACCTGGAAGGTCCTTTGACAAATACTCCCTTAACTCCGGTATTTCAAACTTTTCATTGGGAATTATATATGCATACAAGCTTTTGCGCCCTTTAACGTCTACATTGTCTATAACCGTTGCTTCCTTTACTTTTGGGTAGCTGAGTATCTGTGCCTCTATTTCAGAAATTTCAATTCTGTATCCTCTAATCTTTACCTGGTTATCTATCCTGCCTATAAACTCAATATTTCCATCAGTCATCCATCTTGCCAAGTCTCCGGTACGGTACATCAGTTGACAGTTATTTTCTTTTACCTGCCCATTAGAGAATGGATTGGGTACAAACTTTTCATTTGTCAGCTCCGGTCTTGACAAGTACCCTCTTGCCACTCCATCCCCCGATAACACCAGTTCGCCGGCTACCCCTACTGGCTGCAGGTTGTTGTGCTTATTAACTATGTATGCCTGAATGTTATTAATTGGCTTACCGATAGGTACTGTCTTAAGAGTAGATATCTCTTCCTTTTTAACAACATACGCCACAGAAATATCTGTGCATTCGGTAGGTCCGTATATATTGCTTAAAGTACATTTGCATTCCTGCCTTCCCAACCATGCTTCAAGCCGTGAAAGAGTCATGGATTCGCCTCCAAGGAGCAGATTCCGAAGACTTTTCAGGCTCTTATAGTTGTCTTGCGATGCCAAATCAACAACAGGATAAATCGCACTTGGAACGCAGTTTATCAATGTTACTTCATTCGTTTTAATTGTTTCAAGAACAGCATATGGGTCATAGTAGCCTGCTGGTGCAAGAATTACACTTCCCCCTATAATTAAAGGTGTAATAATATTTTTTATCGAAGCATCAAATCCGCAAGGTATTATTAACAGCACTTTTGACTTTTCATTAATGGCATAGGCATCCTTGTACCAATAACAGAGGTTGACAAGGGACCTGTTTTCTATTTCTACCCCTTTCGGTTTGCCTGTCGAACCTGAAGTGTATATAACGTAAGCAAGGTCTGCGGGTGTACTAATTTCATCAAGTACGACCAGTTTATCTCCGATTAAACCTTCGTCCTCTAAATCAATTATTTCACCATCAAATCTTACCTTATCTTGTAATTTCTTTTGAGTTAAAAGTATGCTTGCTCCACTGTCCTCAAGCATAATATTAATCCTATCATCTGGATAATCGGGATCAACAGGAAGGTACACTCCTCCTGCTTTAAAAATGGCAATTATACCTACCATCATTTCTAACGAACGTTGAGCCATCAAACCTACATATTGATTGGCCTTTATACCCTTTTGGCGTAAAAGGCTTGCCAATGCTGCAGCTCTTTTATCGAGCTCGCTATAGGTCAAGCTTTGCCCGTTATATACTGCAGCAATGTTATTAGGTGTTTTGGATACTTGTTCTGCAAATAATTGACTTATTGTCTTATCACTTGGATAGCTTTTTGCAGTATTATTAAAATCAAACAGCAGAGAATGTATCTCATATTCTGTAAGTATATTTATATCCGAAAGTTTAATATCACTTTGATTAGCTATTTGTTCAAGTATTTTGATATAGTGGTTAGCCATACGGGCAATAACAGCTTGTGTAAAAGAATTTCCGTTATATAAGAAGTTCAGATTTATATCCTCAGCTGTTGTTATTCCCAGGTTTAAATCAAAGTTTGTCATTTCAAACATAGAAAACTTCTTAACACTGATATTCCCGTCTACTTGGCTTAAGCTGGCGTCCAGCGGGTAATTTTCTATTACTACGATTGAGTCAAACAACTCATCCGCACCATGAAGCCCGGCATAGGATTTAATATCTACAAGAGGGGTTCTCTCAAAATCTCCTCTTTCTCTTGTATCTGTCTCCTGCCTTTTCAGCAACTGAATAACACTTTCATTTTCCTTTGCCTGTACCCTAAGTGGTAATGTAGTTATAAACAATCCTACAATATCTTCTACTCCCTTTACCTCTGGAGTTCTTCCTGAAACTGTTGTTCCAAAAACCACATCGTTTGAATTACTGTATTTTTGTAAAAGAATCCCCCATGCAGTATATAGTAAAGTAGCTAAAGTGATTTCATTTTCCTTTGAGAAGCTTATCAATTTTTTGGACAAATCTTCCCAAAGAGCTGCATGGTAACTTTCACAAAGGCATGTATTTCCCCTGTCTTTATTATCTTTATACAGTGCAGTATTAGCCTCCAAGCCCGAAAAATAATTTCTCCAAAATTCAGCATGTCTTTCCTTATCATAATTTTGGTGCCATTTTACAAATTCCTTAAACCTGTTCTTGGTTACCTTTTCAGGTCTTTTATTTTCAGATAAGGCCTCATATGCAGCAAAGAATTCTTTCAATAGTATTCCAGTGCTCCACCCATCATAGATTATATGATGATTGCTTATAATCATTTCATACTCACTGTCATTGAGCTTACAAAGTAGTATTCTACAAGGTTCAGTTGTAATATCTATTCTATTTTTTTTGTCGTTTTTCTTAAGCTCGCCTACCAGTATATCCTGTACTTCCTTTTCAGCATTTGAAAAATCATATTCAAGTATCTTGGGAGAATAATTCTTTAGCACAATCTGTACTGGTTTTTTCAGCCCGGTCCATCGGAAAATAGTCCTCAGCATTTCATTAGTTTGTACAACAAACTCCCATGCTTCCTTCAGTTTTTGAATATCGGTATTCCCCGTAAGCGTAATGGATAACTGTTCAAAGTACTGGTCACTTTCTGGTTCATTCAGATAATGGAACAGCATTCCTTCCTGAGTAGGAGTTAGGGCTAATATATCCTCAACATTTGCTTTATCAAGTTTATCAGAAATTATCATACATATTTGACTCCCAAATTTAATCTCTTGCAATAAAAATGTTTAATTTTCAGCTTTAGGCATTTCAAAGTCTTTGAAAATACCTCTTGTGCCTGTTACGTCAAAAAGCTCGTTAAATCTCTGTATCTGCTCCTCAACCGAAACTTTCTTTGTAATAAACACCGAACGCAGCATTTCAATGGCCTGGGTCATTTGTTCTATCGAAGGCTCTTTACCATCCTCCTCCAGTTTCTCTTGCATTTTCTGTATATTTCTATATGGCTCAACTACGCCCTTCTGATATTCATCATTGTCCCAATTTCTATTTCTTGTACATATAGCAATAGCTATAGACTTTGTTACTATTGTGTGCCTAAAGCCTTTACTTTCTTTAGCTACTATCTGCTCCAGATTTATTTCATCCTTTAGTGCCTTTTTATCTTCCTCTTTATCAAATGAGAAAATTTTAATGCTTGGAGCTATCTTTTTAACAAGATTTTTTAGTACAGTCTGCGGACCCATTTCTATAGCAATGTCTACACCCTGGTTTTGGATGTACTCTACCGATTCCTGCCACCTTACAGGTGCCGTAATCTGTGCAGCCAGACTTTCAACGATTTGTCCACTGCCTTCATAAGGTAAGGCACTAACATTGGAAATAACAGGACATAAAGGTTCGTTGAATTTGTACTTATTCATTTCCACTGCCAGTTTTTCCGCAGCAGGTTTCATTAACGGACTATGGAAAGGAGCACTCACTTTTAAAGGAATCACTCTTCCACCTAAGGCAGCCAGTTTGTCGCTAACCGTTTGAACAGCATTTTTATGTCCTGATATTACAGTCTGAGCAGGAGAGTTATAATTTGATACTACAACCACCTGTCCATCCTCTGAAAACTTTCTACACTCGTATTCTATCACGCTTTTATCCAGGCTGCTGACTGCAGCCATTGAGCCTGTTCCCAGTGCAACTGCCTGCTGCATGAATATACCCCTTTGCCTTACTATTCTTAAGGCATCTTTAAATTCAATAGCCCCTGCACAAGTTAGGGCAGAAAATTCACCAAGACTGTGTCCTGCCATGAACGAAGGTTTCAAATCATATTCCTTCATATATACTCTGAATGCAGCTACGCTGGCTGCCAACAATGCCGGTTGGGTATTTTCCGTTTTGGTAAGTTCCTCAATATCCCCTTCAAAACAAAGTTTTTGCAAGTCAAATTGCAGTATATCGTTCGCCTCTTCAAATGTCTGCCTTGCTATAGAAAAATTTTCATCTAACGCTTTCCCCATACCAACATATTGAGAGCCTTGTCCCGGAAATAGTAATGCTATTTTATTCATGCTTTCACCTCTTAATAAGTATTCAAGAAATTAGCGGTTTGCTTCATATTAAATAGCCTTTGTACTTACTATCTAGCTTTGTTAGCTTTAAATATAATTCCGCTTTTTTTCTCCCCAAATCAATACACATTTTTTTTGCATAATTATCATCAAGATATTCTCTTACAATACCTTGTGCCTGAGTTTGATCCCATCCATTCTCCGCAAAATCAAGAAGCCTTCTGAAACATCCTGAACTTCGAGTGTTCAAGCCTGCAAGCAGTTCCTTAACCTTAAGTTCATTATCAATAACAAGTTCTAATGCTTTATCAGAGCGCTCGTTCTCAAATCTTCTTTTATAGCAGGTCAATGTTACCAGATAATCATTACTGTAATAATCGGCGATACTGACAAGAGTACCAAGCATTGAGCCCACCTTCACAAATTCTTCGTCTAAAAAGTTCGCAAGGGGTTCTATTCTACTATCTCTATACGAATACCTATAATCGTCATCGTATCTGCTCTCCCTTAACAGACCGTCATTTTCCAACATAGTATATAGCGATGTTCCTCTAAATACTCTAACACGCCTAATCTGGGGGAAATGGCTTGCAAAACCATATTTCTCAAGGAGATCTATATTTTCCCTCAACCCTTCAAAAGACGAATAGGGATTAAAATTTATAAAACCTATTGTGATATTTATTTGTGCACTCCTAAATAGTTCAATTGCTTTAATATTATCTTCTACTGTAGCTATCTTCTTATAAACCTTGAGATCATTTTCGTTGAACGATTCTATTCCAAGGTATACGCTGCACAATCCTGATTTTTTCAGAAGATCTAAAAGCTCGTCAGTAGCTTTTTTATGGAATTCAGTACGGAAACATAAATAATAGTATATTTGAAGGTTCCTACTGACAATCTCCTCTGCGGTATCCCATACCTTTCTGAAATTAGATCCAGGATCCTCAAAACTGTTTTCTATTAAAGAAAAATAGTCTATTCCATAATTTTGCTTGATATTCTCTATTTCATCGACTATCCTTTTTACCTTCCGCCCACGCCACTTATGCTTACCATTAGTTTGCCAGAAATTAGGACAGCAGCAGAATGAACACCTTCCTGAACATCCCCTAGAGCTTGATATCTGGGCAATTTTTAATTTATTTTCTACCAACAGGTCTCTGCTTGGAAAAGGCAGTGCTTCATAGTCCTCAATTAAATCCTGTTTTTCATTAACAATAATTTTATTGTTTTTCCGATAGTTTAGGCCCTTAACATTTTCAAACCCTTCATTTTTCTCAATGGCAGAAATCAACTCCAGAAATACTGATTCCCCTTCTCCTCTTATTGCATAATCTATCAGGGGGTTTTCTTCCATCATTTCTACACCATAATATGTAGGCAGAAACCCTCCCACGCAGATGGCAGCTTCTGAACATTCTTCTTTTACTCTATTGATGAATCTATAGACCAAATCCTTTGATTGGCTATATACAGGAGTACCTATAATATCTGGAGCAAATTCACATATCTTTTTATAGTCTATTTCATTTTCATATACCCCTGAAAGCATTACATCGTACCCTTTATTCCTTAAAAATGCAGCTATGTAGCATATACCTATTTCCTCCAAGTTTTTCAACATCTTGTCACTATATAAAGCTATTAATAATACCTTTACCTTTCTCAATTTAAAACCCCCTCAATTCAATTTTTATTATTTCTTAATAAAATCTATTTTTGTATTCATAAGATTCACATATCATTCACTTAACAGTTCAAAACCATGTATTAATATTAGACAAGGTAGTTCTTCAGGCAGGGTTCGAACCTACAACTTCACGGTAAACAGCCGCTTGCTTTACCAGTTAAGCTACCGAAGAATGTATAAAATTTATTTATTATACTGCTTGCATGCGGAATCAAAATAGCTCAATTTATCTTAAATGCGATATTCGTGCGTTCAGGGAAATGGTTCTTCAGGTAGGATTCGAACCCACAACTTCGCGGTAAACAGCCGCTTGCTTTACCAGTTAAGCTACCGAAGAATGTGTGTGATTTTTGCTTTATATCAACGCATATAACTATGCGAGGACTGTATTTTCAAAATTTGCATTGTTATGTGCTTCTTGTTTAACAATCTGTCCCATTTCCATTTTTATAACCTTATCTGCTAAATCAAAATACCTATCATCATGAGTTATCGCTATAACACATTTACCTTTTTGTTTAAGTTCCGGTAATAAAGTATCATAGAAATACTTTCTGAATTCAGGATCCTGATCTGCAGCCCATTCATCAAACACGTAAATTGGACGATCCTCCAGGTAACTGATTAATAATGCCAGCCTTTTCCTTTGTCCGGTTGAAAGTTTTGTCGTGGAGAAAACTCCATCATGAACCTCAACCTTATCCTCTATTTGAAGAACTTTGAGGTATTGCTGAATCATTTCACTTTTCTTCTGATAATCAATCCCATACATCTTATTAAAAAGGTAGAAGTCACCAAATATAGCCGAATATTGTTGACTTAGAACATTATGCGGTACATTAACGCCGTTTAGTGCTATCTCACCACTTTGGGATGAATATAGCCCTGTAATTAACTTTGCTAAAGTAGACTTTCCACTCCCATTACCTCCGGTTATAAAGATAACCTCGCCTGATCTAAAATCATAATCAATAGGTCCTACATTAAAAGCACTACCGTTTTCATTATAGTATTTATAACTTACACCTTTCAGACTTAAGGTAAGTGGCTGGGAATTGTACAAAGGCTCATCAACGCTACTAGGCTCCGCTCTCACTTGTTCTAACTCATTAGAAATTTCTTTTATCCTATTCCAACATATCCTAAATTGGATCATATTAGGCACAGCAGTCAATATTAAATTTACCGGACCTGTCATATATAGAAATATGAATACATAGTTCCTTAGGGTATCACTCTGGATGTTATCGAATACCTTTGGAAAGACAAACGTTACTATGCCGATAATAACAGTAAATATCAATTCACCGATTATAACAACATTAGCCATATTAGTATCTGCATTAATACGTTTTTGCCTATATAAATTGCAGCTTGACTGCATATCGTCTTTAAACTCACTTTGCTTATTATTGTTAATGCAAAGTTCCTTAAAACCATAAACCAAGTCGTTGATAAATTTAAAGAATACATTCTGTATATCACGTGCTTGTTCCCATATTCTACTGGACATTCTCCCTACAAAGAAGTATAATCCGGCTGCTATGATAATAACCATTACAGAAAGGAAGAGAACTTTCAGGTCAAGTACACCTAAATAAATAAAGCAACAAACAATAGTTACACTACTAATTGAGGCTCCAATTAAACTATTAATGAATAAGCTCATAAGTTCCGTATCATTGTTTAAAACAGAAAGAATCTTACCGTCCTGCAACTTTTCCAATCTTTCATAGGGTATTTTAAGAATTGTATTAATTAGTTCAGCTCTTTTGTTATAGATAAAATCATTTGTCACTTTTATTAATTTAGCCCGTGCCAGCCTTTGCCCAACAATATAAACCAGCAAACTCATTACAAAAAATAATAGTAGGTTAAAAAGTGTGCTATCATTTATACCCGTACCTAAAGAAAGTCCCATGTTTATAATTAAAATTAAAATTGCATTTCCCAATCCACTGATGGCGCCAAGTACTATACAAATGAATAATGGGTTCTCATTAGGTTTTTCAAAAACCGTCATAATTGCGTAATAGAGTGTAAGCAATAACACTGTAGAGAAAATAACAATTGCTGCAATTGGAATAGTTGATGGTCCCCAGACAAATACAAAATCCCATGTAGCTTCATCAAATAATACTCTAGGTATCTTATACAAACAAAGCGCTAATAGAGCTAAGAACGATAGAAGAAAACTAAAACTAATAATCCTCTTAATCCCGATGCCTGTAAATCTTCTTTGCTTTTTATAAACTTCAAACAAACACCTCGCTATAAAAAACAATATGACAAGCATAATAGGAGTCAAAATGAAAACACATGCTGTAGAAATATTATCAGTAGCCAATACATTGTCTGGCGGTATTATGAACTGCTCTTCATCTATATCTCTTAAAATATTAATTATTCCTTGACCGATTTTTCTGGAGTAAACAGTGTTAATATTGGCTAGTATTCCTACTCCGACCTTATCATCAGGCCTGTACATTATAAAGGAAGAGAAATTCGGATTGTATCCTATGTGCCCTATCTCAGGCCCCTGCCTTTGGTATACAATCCAACCTCCTGCGTATAAAGATCCATCAGGCCAGGGCGAAACCCAACGGTTGGGAATATGGGATTTTTCAATAAGGTTTTTATCAAATATTGACTGGTTATCAGTCCCTAGCTGGATTTTAAGCCACTTCTCCAAATCATTTGCATTGGTTATAAAATAGCCGGCCGGTGTATTTCCCCTATACATAGGAGCGTTATACTCACGGGGTTTTAGAAAGCCGATTTTATATCCGGTAGCCATACCATGACGAATAGCTTCACTTCTGAAGAGATATGTGTTTTTTAGTCCAAGTTTATCTAAAATATTTTGTTTCATATAGAATTCGAAAGATTGCCCAGATACCTCTTGTATTATTAGTCCGAGGACATCATAATTTATTGTGGAATACTGGAGTGTATGGCCGGGCTTATTGGATAATTCCATTCCAACCAATGTCCTTGCAGTTCTCTCTAAGGCACCGTCATCTTCACCAATGGGAATATCATTAATGGCATTGGTGGGTATTCCGCTGGTATGATGTAAGAGGTGGTCTATCGTAATGCTGTATTCTTTTCCATTATATTTGGTTTTGAGCCATGGCAAATATTTTGTAACGGGATCGCTTAATTTGATTTTCCCCTCACTCTCCAATTTGAGGATTCCAAGCGCAGTAAATGACTTACTTGTAGAACCCATTTCAAATAACGTTTCCGGAGTAACGGACTCTTGGGTATCTAAATCTGCAAACCCAAAGCATTTTTTATATACAGTCTCTTTACCGGATACAATAATAACTGATAACCCTGGGATTTTCCCATCAGATATATTTTTATTTATCCAATCTTCTATTTTGTTTAATTTGTCCTTAGTTATACCCGCTCCGTTATTTGACTTTTCATTTTCCGCAAAGGCATTAAACGGTAGAGTAAGGATTATTACTACAAGCATACATAAGTATATAATTATATTTTTTCTCATGACTCACCCTCATAAAGTAAAGTTTAAACAACTAACTAAAAAGAAGCTCAAGTTCATCTTGTGAGATTTCTGCAGCGTCGAAATCCGATGGTGTAAATTCAACCGTTTCCTTATTACAACAGTGACCTATTATCTCTTTAAGATTATCTGAATACTTATCAATTAACTCTGTAATGGTGGTATCAGTGAATTTATCCCTGCTATATGCAATGGATATTTTAAGCCTTCCATCAATAATAATGCAGTTAATATCCAGAAGGCATGTTAATTGATTCTTTTTACTCACCTCATTACCCGAGTGCCTATCTAAAAGCTCAAAAAATTCATTTTTAAATGCATTGCCAAAGTCCCCCATGAAGTTAAATCTGATATATTTTTCTCTATCATCTTTTAAACAACCAGCCAAATGTTTCAGTATACTATAACCTATCCCGTTGTTTGGTATACTCCGTAGTTGCTCTTTTACTCCTTTTATATGAGAAGGCAAATCATTTACATTCATCTTTATATGTACTGGATAAATGCTGGTAAACCATCCAACAGTCCTTGTAACATCTATATTCTCAAATATATCCTCCCTACCATGCCCTTCAAGCTCAATTACCACTTCTTCATTTCCCCATATTTCATTTAATGCCCTGGCAAGAGCAGCTATCAATAAGTCCTTTGGCTCTGTGTTATACGGAGTGTTTGCATTAAGTACAAGCATTTGAGTTTCTTCTTCACCAATATGAACAGATAGTTCATAGTTATGCTCAGCATAATAATCAGTTTGCTGATTTTGCACAGAGAAAGTAATTTTTCTATTTAATATCTCATCCCAATATTCTTTCTCTTTGTACATCTCGCCTGTACTATACATTTCAAGTATTTCCGCCCATTTTTGCAATGAATCCGTCTTCAAAGGCAGCTTTAGTTGCAATCCATTTTCAATCTGTTTTAATGAAATATATACGTCATCTAAAATAATTCTCCATGAAACACCGTCTACCACTAGGTGATGAGCTGTTAACAACAGATGTTTGCCGTTTGCACCAAGGTTAAATAAACAAGCCTTAATTAAAATATCGTTTTCAATATCAAAGCTTGATTTTATACCTTCACCAATACGGGCTATTTCTTCATACTGGTTATGCTTGGGTAACGCTGATAAGTCATGTGCTTCTAAAGAATAGTCCTTGTTTAAATGCTTTTCATTATAATATAGCTCACCTGTCGCGAAGTTGTAGTTTATTCTTAAAGAATCATGCTGACTTATTAGCTTATTTAATACTATATTAAGGCTTTCTTCAGAAACACCCTTATCCAGTTTCAATAATACTGATTGAGTATAGTGTCCCGGCTCAGCTAAACTTTGTGAGAAAAACCATGTTGCTATAGGTGTGGACTTAATACTCCCTTTACAAGGGCTTTGATCAATTACACTGCTTTTAGTTTGTTCAATACACAATGCCAATTCTTCAAGCACCGGGTGTGCCATTATATCCTTAACTTTTAGTTTAAAACCTTCATTACTTAACTTTGAGGCAATCTGAATTGCCTTAATTGAGTCACCGCCAAGGTGGTAAAAATTATCCCTTACACTTATCCTGTCTATATTTAAAACCTCTGAAATATGCTTTATGAGCACTTCTTCCTTTTCAGTCCTGGAAGCTACATATTCACAGTTCCTATTTTCCGATAGATCAGGCTGCGGTAGTGAAGCCCTGTTTACTTTACCGTTTTGTGTAAGTGGAATTTCGTCCAGTTCAACAAAGTATGTTGGAACCATATACTGAGGCATATTGCCTGAAAGGTAGTCTTTTAAATCGTATGGTGTAATATCTGACTTTGTTACAATATATGCACAGAGATACTTGCCTATAGTAACATCATTATGGTCTATCACTACTGCTTCCCTTATTGCCGGATGATTTTCCAAATGCTTTTCTATCTCCCCTAACTCTATACGGTAGCCTCGTATTTTTACCTGATGATCTGATCTACCTACATACTCAATCTTGCCATCATTAAGGAACCTTGCCAAATCACCGGTCCTGTACATTTTTTTACCCGATAAAAAGGGATTCTCGATAAACTTCCTTTGCGTCAAATCCGCCCTGTTCAAATACCCTCTTGCTACACCATCTCCAGAAATAAACATCTCACCTATAGTACCGACAGGAACAGGATTATTTTTATTATCCAATATGTATATCTGGACGTTATGTGCAGGCACTCCTATAGGCACCGAAGCCCTTACATCATTTTCGTAATCGTATTTATGTATCATACATCCCACAACTGTTTCAGTGGGACCATACTCATTAAATATCTCAATATCTCCATTAAAGCTTTCATGTATGCTTTTCGCAAGATTTACCTTTAAATCTTCTCCACCAACAATGAACCTCTTAACTGATGAATTTTTATTATCCAAATCCTTTAATAAAGCCAAGTGTGCAGGAGTAAGTTTTACTACAGTTGCCTTTTTCTCTTTCATTATTCTATACAAAACGTATTCATCCTCATTATCACGGTAAATAACAATACTATTTCCGCTTATCAGAGGTGTAAATACCGATGTTACAGTAAGGTCAAACGCCAATGATGAATATAATGGAAATACTTCGTTTTCATTTTTAACATACATCTGTTTTGCCCACCAGATGTAATTGACCAGTCCTTGATGTTCTATCATTGTGCCCTTAGGTTTACCTGTCGAGCCTGAAGTATAAATTACATAAACCAAATCATCGGTATTATTCACTTTATTCAGATTTGAATTTTCTCCCGTATATAAGCTTGGATCTTCAAGATTGATAATCTTGCCCCTAAAGCTCCCAATATCAGTTACATCATAATTCGTAAGGAGTACATCCGTACCTGAATCCTCAAGCATATACCCCACCCGTTCTGCTGGGTAATCAGGGTCAATTGGCAAATATGCTCCTCCAGCCTTTATAACACCCAAGATTCCAATGACTGTCTCAATAGAATGCAGAGTCAGCAAGCCAACAATTTTGTCTTTTCCAATACCTTTTTTATCAAGCAGTCTTGCAAGCTGATTAGCCTTTTCATTCAGTTCTCTATAGGTTAGTTTGATATCACCATAACTGACAGCTATCTTATTTGGCGTACGATCCACGTGTTCTTCAAATATTGTGTATATAACTTTATCCTTTGGGTATTCTGCATTAGTATTATTGAATTCATATATAAGCTCTTTTTTCTCAGATTCTGCAATGAGACTTAGTGTGCTTATTTTTTCACAAGGGTTACTAACTATTTGATTTGTTAAGTTAATTAATCTACGATAAATATCATCAATTTGCTCAGCTGTATAATCATTAACCTTATAGTCAAAATCCAGAGTAAGCCTTCCGGAGCTGCACCAGTCCTTAATGACCAACTGCATGGAAAAAATCTGATTGCCGTTATAAAATTCAAGATTTTCTATAGCTGAACCGTTTAGTTCAGAGCCCAGTTTGGTGTTATAATAATTGACACAAACATCAAATAAATTATCGCAGCCTTTTTTCTTAAGCTCCAAATCCTGTACAAGAAGGTTATAAGGGTACTTCTGATTAAAATAATAGTTTTTCAACTGAGCATTAATTTCTGTAATACTTTCCAGTACAGTAGCCTCCTCATCTATGGTAAACCTAAACGGCATTGTACTGGTAAACATGCCAAATATACTCTTTTGCTTCTTCCCAGACCTATTTAGTACAGGTGTGCCAATTATGATATCTGATTGTTGAATTGCTTTATTTAAATAAAATAAATATAAGGCAACAAAAAATGTATTCAGTGAATATTTATTATCCTTAGCAAACTTTTTTATCTTTGAAGATAGATCTAAGTCCAATTCATAAGTTTTCCTTTTTCCTTCTAAACTATCAGAACTCTTTTTTAAAATCTCATCAGGAAGAGGCTTGAATTTTTCATTCCAAAATAATTTGTTCTTTATAAACCTGTCCGATGATAGATAATTTTTTTCATCCTCTATGTATTCTATATAGGAATGCTCATATGTATCGTTAATCTCTTCTTTATTTAAAAACTTCATATAGACACTACTAATATTTTCGGTCATTATATTAATTGACCATCCGTCAGATATGATGTGATGAAACTTAGCTAAATATCCGTTATCATTATCTGATATTTTAAATAGTGCAAAATAAAAAAGTCTGTTGTTTTTAAACTGAAATGGTTTCCTTGCTTCATTTTCAACCCATTTTT
This sequence comes from Clostridia bacterium, assembly GCA_026416815.1. Lineage (GTDB taxonomy): Bacteria > Bacillota > Clostridia > Acetivibrionales > DSM-2933 > SKW257. Next base: position 57,378 of record JAOAEJ010000010.1, read on the forward strand.
TAAATTCCGTTTCCGGCTGTTCATATTGGGAAAAGTCTACAAAGTCTAATTTTATTGGCTCATAGTCACTTACATATTGGTACACTTCCCCATTTTCCTCAATAAACCTTAATCTTAGACCTTCATTCCTGCTAATAAATATATTTATGCACTCTTCAAGCTTATTAAAATCAATAGCACCTTTTATTCTTATAGGTCCACCTATATTGTGTATAGACATATCAGGATATATATTCTCTGTATACCAAACCCTCTTTTGTGCATGAGTCAAGGGATAAAAAATCGTGTTTTCTTTACAGTTAATGTTGTTGTTCATATAGCAAGACCTCTTTATATATTTCAGTATTAACTATCCAATTAGTTCCATGGGCTATTTTATTAAGTTTTACACAAGCAAATTTTATATTAGATTCAAACGAATGAGGAGGCCTAAGTTTTTTAGTCACTAGTTTCTTACAATTATTGAATCATGCGACTCATCCACATCTTCTTTCCATCGCTAGGGGGTATCTTATATTGGTGCAAAACCATAAAATATAGTCCCAAACACTTGCTATTGTCCAGTCTTCCGTGGTTTCGTTGACCTATGTTTTAGTAATCCAAATAATCGTTGCTACTAATCTTTTTAGTGTACATAAAACTTGGAATTTAGCTCATAAATACCTATCCCCCTACTATCGATAGCTTTCTTTTCAACCTATATTCACACCAAGGTTTAAAAAGGTTCGGTATAAATGTAAATTTTCTATTTACGAAATTGAATACAAGATCATTGAACCAAACTATAAAATTTAGTCCTCCAAATATTTAAAGGGTTGATGTATGATTTTGTTATGAAATATTATGAAAGTGAAGGTCGAATCCTATGATAATGATTTTAAACACCTTAGTCCTATGGTCACTAGCAGCGATTTTTCCATTTTTAAACTTAAAAAGAAACGTTTCTAGTTTGGGAACTATACTTCTTTTCTGTGGAGGGTGCGGTACCCTTTCAGTTGTTTTGAAGGACACCTTCAGACCGGCTGTAGACAGCTATTTCAATGGAAATGAAGCTTTAAATACATTTCTTTTATACTTAGAGGACAATATATCAGCATTTTCTCATTATTTCATTCCCTACCTTTTACTATTATTCAGCCTTGAATACTCCGGATTATACGAAACTCGATTGTCCGGCATTAAGAAAATAAAGTCAGCTGCGTTTATAATACTATTAATACCTATAGTAGGTATGTACATATTTTTCCCTGTATACCCTAACTTCCTTCCTAAAAACAATATCCTCATTATTTGGGCTATGCCTTATATCCTTCTAGCCGTTACGTTATTGATATATTCTTATCTGAACGAGAATAACCGGATACTTAAAATCCAGAAATTGGCCATTTGCATATTAATAATACCCGAAACACTGTTCACGTCATTTACTAACGCGCTCCTTCCCCTAAACAATATTGAAGGTTTGTGGAGATATGATTACATAATAATTATCAGCAGCCTATGTGCATTTATATCTATTACTTATATACACCGGTACAGCCTGCTAAAGCCCAAAAAAGGATAGTAACAAATTATATTAAAACTTTATTATATATTGACAAGTTATTTATTTCTATTATAAGATAATCTTGTTAAGAGGGAGTAGTTTTAATTACAAAGTCAACATACTGGAGAGGGTAGCCAATCCTGGCTTTGTAACCGATATACGGTGACGAGACTTTTAACATAATCCGGTCTACGGGTTATGTTGGAAGTCTTTTTTATTTTCCTTCCACATACCCCGGATATTCCAATTTACGAAAGGATGGGTGTTATGTATTTAGACTCTAAAAATTCTTATTGGTTTATCTCTTGCAATAATTCCAAACTACATTTTAGCGCTATGGTTGATTAATTGTTTTAATCCTTTGAAGTACTATCTATAATCTGACTACTACATTTTAAGAAGTGAGGTAACAGCTATGAATCTATACGAAATCAAAAACCTTGTCAAAGTATATGGTGAAAAGGAAAACAAAGTACATGCATTGAATGGTGTAAGTATCAATATCCCAAGAGGCAAATTTGTTGTCGTACTTGGTGCCAGCGGCTCTGGAAAAAGTACTCTCCTTAATATTCTGGGAGGAATGGATACACCTACAGAAGGTGAAATTTTCTTCGACGGTGAAAACATATCAAAACATACCCAAAGCAAGCTGACAAAGTTCAGAAAAGAAAATATCGGATATGTTTTTCAGTCATACAACCTTTTGCCAAACCTAACTGCACTTGAAAATGTGGAGTTTTCCACCGAAATTGGCAAACTTCCAAAGGATGGAGCCAAGAACGCGCTGACTATGGTCGGTCTATTTGAAAGAAAAGACCATTACCCTGCCGAACTCTCAGGGGGTGAACAGCAGAGAATATCAATTGCTCGGGCCATTGCTAAAAAGCCTAAGGTACTTTTGTGTGATGAGCCTACAGGTGCACTTGACTATAAGACCGGTATTATGATTTTAAATGTACTGTGCGATATCAATAAGAAACAAAGCACTTCTATAATATTAATCACCCACAGTCAGGATATTGCCAAAATCGCTGACGTAGTTATAAAAATGCGAAGCGGTAAAATCATAGACGTTTTCGAGAACCCTGCACCTCAGTCCCCCAACGAAGTTGAATGGTAGGTGAAACTATGAAGATAGAAAATAAACTATTACTCCGAAAAATAAAAAAACAATTTACTCAGCTTCTTGCCGCCGCTTTAATTGTTGCAATAGGTGTTGGCTTTTTTGTTACCTTGAAAACTGTGCTTTTTCAGTACGAAAATATGTCGGAGCAATACTATAAGCACTATTCCCTTGCAGATTATACCATCTACAGTGTAGGGCTTGACCAAAGTGATGTTGATAAAATCAAACACATAGACGGCGTAAACGCAGCTCAAGGTAGGTTTGTAGCAGATTTCAAAAGCGGAGCTGCTACAATACGTGCACTTTCTATTCCCTTTAAGGAAAGCCTGATAAACAAACCGTATATATACCAAGGTAGGCACCTTGAGAATGATGACGAATGTATGCTGCTCCAAAAGTATGCTAAAGCTAATAATCTCGAAATCGGTGATACCATTGAAATCAAAATACAAAATCAAAAATATGTTTTTAAAATTGCAGGACTAGTTTCTTCACCTGAATATGTGTATTTAGTCCAGAGTGAAAGTGTACCTATGGCGGATGCTCATGACTTTGGGATTACTTTTATAAGTGAAAACTTTTTCAAAAGTAGATTAAATAGCGGATATAACCAGATAAATGTTCTATTTGATGATGGGGCCGATACTGCCAAAATCGCAGAGAAAATCAAGGAAGCACTAATACCCAAAAGAATATCCTATGACTTATTCAAAAGTGGTCAGACCAGCTATAAAATGTATAAGGATGACTTGAAGCAGATAGACACTCTAGCTTATATTTTCCCTGTAATATTCTTTATCATAGGATCAATGATGATTTATGTCATGCAAAAGCGCAATGTTACAAAAGAACGCAAGCAGATAGGTATTATTAAGGCTATGGGCCTTTCGGATATAAAGATTCTATTTATATATACTAAGTATTCGGTATTAATAGCGTTTTTAGGAAGTATTGGCGGATGCCTATTATCAATATCTATCGGGGACTACATTCTGAATGTATTTGGCGAAATGTTTGAGATACCCGGACTTGCTTTCACATTTTATTTTTATTTATGGGCCGTAGCATTTTTACTTTCACTGATCGTATGTGTAATATCTAATTTTGTTGGTATAAAGGCAATACTTAAAATCACTCCTGCTGAAGCTATGCACGCAGAAAAACCAAAGAGCGGGAAAAAAATTCTTCTTGAGAATATAAAGCCATTGTGGAACAGTTTGTCCTTTAACACCCGCTATGCATTAAAAGCTTCATTACGGAATAAAGGTAGATTTTTCGCTGTTGTATTAGGAATGACTGCCGCTGTAGCTTTGACAGTATTCGCACTTGGTTTCAATAATTCCTTTGATTATTTGATTAATAACCATTATGAAACCTTTACCAAATATGATTTAGCGGTAAGCGTACAAACAACTCCCTTAGAAAAGGATATTGATGTTGTTTCAATGCCTGGTGTAGAAAAGTATTCTAAAGCCACAATTCTGCCCATAAAAGTTGAAAAGGACAGCAAAAATTTAGACTATCCTCTTCTAATAACCGAGAGCGGCTTTGATATGCTTGATATAAAAAATGATACGGGTAAAGCTGTTAATTTACAGGACGGAATTGTACTGCCGATTTATATTGCAGATAAACTTGGAGTCTCAAAGGGTGATAAGGTGAAAATATCCTCACCAAGCAGCAGTTTTGACGATGTTGAAGTATCTATCAGTGACTTATCAATTCAAGCCTCTTCCTTTTATGTTTATACAAAATTTGATTTTATAAAAGAAAAGCTCAATTTTGACAAAGCAATATACAATACTATTTTTTTAAAATCTAATGGAGACGTGAAAGGCTTATCAAAGCTAATTAATGATAGTAAAAGTGTAATAAGTACAACCTCAAAAGAACAGGACAAAAGCACCATGCTCAAACTACTTGATACCATCAGCTTTATGATTCAGGTAATAATAGTATTTGCCGTCATACTGGGAATTGCAGTATTGTATGCAGTAGGTATAATAAACCTTACTGCAAGGAGCTATGAGTTTGTTGTTTTAAAGGTTATGGGATACGATACAAAAGACATTGTGCTTGCATGTATAAAAGAAAACCTCTTCCAACTAATCCTTTCCCTGCCCTTTGGTTTTTTGCTCGGCAATCTTATCATATTGGGCATTAAAGATGAGTTTTCAAATGATTCTTTCGCACTTACACTACATATTTATGGCGAGAGCTACTGGTTTGCAGCTATTCTTCTAATAGCCATATCTGCTCTTATTATGATTATGAGTATCCGATTCATAAATCGGGTTGATATGATTGAAGGCTTAAAATCAAGAGAAGAATAAATCAATGATAACCATGAAATCATTACATCCTTCTTCAAATCATATATTTTAGTAGAAAGGTGATGATTTCATGGTGATTTCATTAAAACAGCTTTTTAAATTGAACATATTGAAACTTTCCCGATTCCTCCGTGGCTTAAATAAAATCTATACAGGCTTCCTAATTCCCATGCAAGCAAGAAGTATTGTTGCTGTCCCTTATGACAGCAACAATACTTTTTTAGATTTAAACGGAGTTCACCAATTCGGTAGTTTCATACGTCTCCTGCCTTTTTCTCCAGACCTTCCAAAGCTTTTCAGCTGCTTCTACCACTACTGGGTCAAACTGTATCCCTTTATTTACTAGGATTTCCTCCATACACGCCTCCCAGGTCATCGCTTTCCTATAAGACCTTTCAGAAGTCATAGCATCGATGGAATCAGCAACAGCAATAATACGTGAACCAAGAGGAATTTTATCCATTTTAATACCAAAAGGGTATCCTTTACCATCCCATCTTTCATGGTGGTAAAGAACAATTTCTGCTATTTTTTTTAACCTTTTTGACCGAATAAGAATGTTATATCCGATCTCAGGATGTCTCTGTATAATAGCCCATTCATGAGGCAGAAGCTTCCCATTCTTATTTAGAATATTTTCAGGGATACCCATTTTGCCAATATCATGCAGATGAGCTGCAACGTGCACATTCGCAAGTGTAGTTCCCCTCAATCCCAGCATACGAGCAAGATCATAGGATATGTCCGCTACTCTGGAGGAATGACCGCTGGTATAGACATCCTTCGCTTCAAGAGCTGCAACTAGACATTCAATAGCGTCGTGAAAATCATTCTTGCCCAAAAGCCAGTTGAATATGTAAATCATGCTACACTATCGGTGTGATTACTGCTGCAATTGCAACTGTTTTGAGTACAGTCACTGCAACAGCTGTTTTCACCCCTTCGTGTACGTTTAACAAAACCAGCAATTATATATAATGTAAAACCGATAATCAGCCCACCAACAATCCAGTTAATCATAATTTCACCTTCCATACATTTGATTTTGATGATATATTGCAAGTTAAATTACACTTACTGCAATATCCATAAAATTTAACACTATGGTTTTTAATTATAAAACGGTTATTTTTACGCACCTGCTCTTCCAACGATTCAAGTAAATCGTCCTGGACCTCCTCCACTTCACCGCACGATACACATATCAGATGATGGTGGTTATGTTGTCCTTCATCACTGTTAAACTCATATCTCACACATCCATCATCAAGGTATATCGTGCTTATAAATCCCATTTTCTCAAGCAGAGGAAGCGCCCTGTAAACAGTAGCCACACCGATTCCAACATGCTGCTCCTTTACGATTTCGTAAATTTCTTCACTACAAAGATGTTTACCTTTGTTGCTTATGATAACATTCAAAATCGCTTCTCTCTGTGGTGTCAGCCTATAGCCTTTTTCATTCAAAAACTGCTTCAAGTCTACACTTTTAGTATCCATCGGTTTCAAGTCCCCTTTTAGTACTGCTTTGTTATTTTGGAATTTATAATGAAGAAATAACACCCTAAAACGTTGATTATTATTTCTTCATCGGCAAATTAAGGTAAATAACAAAGTAGTATTAGCCTAAGCCAACCAACCTGCCCACCTGGTAAATCAATAGAGCTACAATCCATGCCACACCCGTTTGATAAGCCACAGTAAATAATGTCCACTTCCACGAATTCATTTCTCTTTTTATAGCACCAAAAGCTGCAACACAAGGCATATAAAGAAGAGTAAATGCCATAAATGCATATGCCTTTAATGGAGTAAAGTAAACCTGTAATGCCGCCGCCAACTCAACAGAATCTTCAGTTACCTCTCCAACATCGGTCAATATACCCAATGTAGCTACAACAACTTCTTTTGCTACAACACCGGTAAGAAGGGCAACCGCTGCTCTCCAATCGTCAAACCCTAATGGTGCGAATACCGGTACCATTAACTTTCCTATGCCACCCATTATACTGTCTCCAGGGTCTTGAACCATTTGAAAGGAAAAACTAAAAGTCTGCAAAAACCATATAACTACAGCAGCTGCAAAAATGACTGTACCTGCCTTCTTGACAAAGCCCTTTCCCCTATCGAGCATATGTATTGTTATGCCCTTTAAGGTAGGTATCCTATATGGGGGAAGCTCCATTACGAATGGTGCTACCTCGCCTTTTAATACAAACTTCTTTAAGATGATTCCCGATAAGACTGCAACTACAATGCCAAGCATATAAATCGAAAAGATGATTACTCCCTGGTTCTGTGCAAAGAAAGCTGCTGCAAAAAGAGCATATACCGGTAGTCTGGCACCGCAAGACATAAAAGGAGTAAGAATGATGGTCAGCCTTCGGTCCTTCTCGTTTTCAAGCGTTCTGGACGCCATAATTGCCGGTGTACTGCATCCAAATCCCATAAGCATCGGAATAAATGATTTACCGCTTAATCCGAGTTTCCTAAGTACCCTGTCCATAATAAAGGCTGCTCTAGCCATATATCCAGTGTCTTCAAGTATTGATAAGAAAAAGAAGACTATCATTATCTGAGGAACAAACACCAACATACTTCCCATTCCAGCTAAAATTCCGTCGATTATCAGTGCTTTCAACCACTCTGCCGCTCCGCCGGCTTCAAGCCATGATGTAAGAACACCTGCAATGGTTTCATTGATAAATACATCAATCCAGTCAATAGTGAAAGAACCTACAGGACCAAAGGAGGCCTGAAATACAGCAAACATAACAGCGAGAAAAATCGGAATTGCAAGTATTCTGTTGGTTACCACTTTATCAATTTTATCCGATAGGGTCAGAGTATTGCCGTTATTTTTCTTTTTTATAGCCTTGGAAACAACATTCGATATAAATCTGTATCTGTTATCAGCAACTACCGTTTCTATGTCACAGTCATATTCATGCTCCAATCCTTCGCGGTAGGTTTTTACTTCAGCCATCAATGTAACCGGTACATCTAATTTCTCTTTTACCTTTTCATCCCCTTCCAAAAGCTTTAGTGATACCCATCGGGCATTGTACTTTTTCGCTTGAGCCCAAGGCTTAACCAGTGTTTGTAATTTTCCCAAAGATTGTTCTATTGCTTGGTCAAATACCTTGCATGGAATATCAGCTTCTCTTGCAGCAGCACTTTGTGCCACTTCAAGTGCTTTTTCAACAACCTCTTTTACACCCGCTCCTTTATTTGCTGTTACAAGCAAAACAGGAACCCCCAGGTAGTGTATAAGTTTTTGGGTATCAATTCTATCCTGCCTGGCATTAACTACATCCATCATATTCAGTGCAACAACAACCGGTATCCCAAGCTCAATAAGCTGTGTTGTAAGATATAAATTTCTTTCAATGTTTGACGCATCAACAATGTTTATTACTACATCAGGCCTTTGATCTACTATGTAATCTCTCGCAATTATTTCTTCCATTGTGTACGGGGAAAGAGAATATATTCCCGGCAAGTCAACAATTTTTATTTCTTCTTTGAATTTTCTTGCTTTTCCTTCCTTTTTCTCAACAGTAACTCCCGGCCAGTTGCCCACGTATTGGGTACTACCGGTTATTTCATTAAATATAGTGGTTTTACCGCAATTAGGATTACCCACCAAAGCAAATGTATAAGACATTTACAAGCCCCTTTCATAGATATTGATAATCATTATCATCATATAATCAAAAAATATGCTACTTCTTATATCAAGTAGCTTTGTTTACTCTACTATAATATTTTCCGCTTCGGATTTTCTGAAGGTTAATTCATACCCACGGATATTTACCTCAATTGGATCTCCTAATGGAGCAACCTTTCTCACCAGAACCTCTGCTCCCCGGGTAACTCCCATATCCATAAGCCTTCTTTTTACGGCTCCCTCACCCATTACACTTTTTATTACTGCTTTATCACCAGGCTTTAACTCTTTTAAAGTCTTATTCACCAAAAACACCCCTCTATTATATTTGTACAGTTAATTGACTCGCTACACCCTTGCTTAGTGCAAGCCTTGAACCCTTAACCGAAACAATTAGATTTCCACCCATTTCAGATATAATTGATATTTCAGCACCTGGCACAATACCAAGCCCCTCTAGATATTTCCTTGTTGCATCTTTTGCTCTGCATGAATTAATAATTGCTTCTTTCCCAACGGATAACATTGTCAGCGGCATAACTCCACCTCCCATTATTTACACATTGACATTGTATATTAATTGATAACGATTGTCAATATCAAAGTTCAAATTATTCTATTTCCATAGCCACTAAAACTGTTTAGTTTCCTTCACAACATACAAGCTGTTTCTCTATCATACCTTAATACAAGATAATGTCTCTCGAGTTGGACCGAAGCTAACGTATCCATCGCTTATATTAAGGGCTTTTAAAGCCTTATGAATGAAATCATCTACCGAAGATGTAGATTTATAAGAGTTGACAAAATAGTCCACTTCCCCATCAAGCTGGTCCAAGCACGTTATAGCCAATTTAACATTACAGTTTAAACCCTCAGCATTAATGAGGTCTTGATTTATCGCTTCCGCTAATATATCCAAATCTACTACCCCAAACCTTAATGCACCCTGATAAGGATTCGGTACATTTGTCACATCCTCTATCCTTGTATAAGGCTTCTCGGGAAGTTCTGTAGGAAAAGGGCCTGCTCCATGCCTTGTAAGATAGGCTCTGGTTACATAAACTACTTCTATATTCTCGTTAGCATAGCCAACATGCTTAATGAGCTCCCTCACATTTTTCATACCCGTATTTGAGCGGGTTACATGGGGAAAATATTTATGTGACTGGTCGAGCAAAAGTCCTTGAGCTCCTTCAAATAAAAGATTATCAAAGGATGAAAGAATACTTGAATCTGTTAAGGTCGCCATTTTTATCAAATAAGAAATATCATCCAAATAGCTTTCAATAATACCCTCATCACTCAGTAAATCAATATAGGGTAAAGGTATATCATTTATACCCAGCTGGGTTAACCTCCCGGGAACGTACCAATTTTTAATCTCATAAAGTTTACTTCTTACATACTTCTCATCGTATATATCCATAACAGACAGCTTGAATTCATCCTGTAAGCTGCGGTGTATGGTTTCGTTGAAACCTAAGCCGCAGCTGCCATGCTTTGAAGTACCCCTGGTTATTTCTGCAACCTGGTTTATCATCATATCATAGGGGGTAGTGAGTAAACAATCCTTATCAATATAAACCTTTGGACTGATACCTTTATATATAAAAGAGTTCATTTCCTTTCTAAAAGTCATGGGGTTTGCCACGAAAAAAGAACTGAGATAGGTGGGTAATCCCACAAATGAACCGGAACCAATATGTCCAAACACATGCCTTAATCCCTCGGGTGTTGTTACTGTATGCCCAGCTTGAGTGCCTCCATTAAAACGTATTACGATTCCTTGCTCCATACGGGAAGCAAGATAGTCTGTCAACAAACCTTTGCCCTCATCCCCAAAATTCGCCCCTATTACTACCTTTATATTTTTCATCTGCTACACCCCCAATTACTCGGATTGTCAGGCTTAAAACCTGACAATCCCACCAATAGCTTTTTTTACAGAATTACTTAATGAACCTATGGCTTTAGCTACAACAAGACCGGTAGTCCCGTCCCAACTGGATATAACTTTATTTACATCTGCACCGGCAACAACCTGAATAGTAGATACAATAACCTCACTCATCTTTGTATGATCGGAAAGCCTTATAGCCCTTTGGCCTAACAGCTCAGTCCATTCATCGACCACCTTATCCCCACAGCAACGAAAATGACTCCCTTCCTCCACTATAAGGTGAAATACCTCGTACTGGCGTGCTGCCATGTTAAGAAGCTCCCGTGATGAAACCCTATCCGACTGTGGTCGGTATCCCAGCACCCTTTCAATATCAGAAGCCCGAAGGTAAGGGGTAGGCTGTTCATCTCCTATGGTAAACAAGAATCCTTTCTTGCCTCTCTTCTCGAAGCAGTCAATGCGGGTATGCATGGCTGCAAAATACCATGCCAGCGCATAAGACTCATAGCTATTACCTCCCCCGCCTCTTTCAAGGTAAATCTTGGTCAGCTGCTCCGCAATCCGTATATCTGCTTCAAACTGTGTTACCTGTAACGGTGCTCTGTCTCCAGCCTCTACATCCCCTATACCCATAAACATTATATGAGGATCGGAAATAGGCTTGCGGTTATACACTTCAGTTGCCAGGGTTTGAAGTCCTTCTCTCGCCATGGCATCAAGCACCATACCCATTGAGCCGGTCACATCAAGTGCCACGACAAGAGCCGTTGACTGCGGATTATCACTGGAGTCACAAGATTCCCTGATCTTCACACCATAAGGGTTTAATTCCGGTGCAAGGGACCTCGATGTATAAATATCATCTACCCTTGATTTACTTGATATATTCTTCTTTGAATAAGCTGCCCAATCAGTAGTTGACCAACGTCCTGAACCCATAAAAATACCCTCCTTTATATTTGTTATAATTTTTTGCCGTTAATTTTTGAATAAAGCTCTTCACCGGTAACATTCATTTCTACAAACCTTCTGGTACCAAAGCTTTCTTCTAATACCCTACCCCATTTCCTATAATCCTCTAAAGCATTCCCGGAGGATACCCCTCGAAGCCATTCTATTATCGGCACCGGAGCTGCCCCCATAGCGTATAACTTGCTTCCATTACGATCTCCCAACAGCTCCCTCCCAATAAGTCGGATCAACTCCAAGTCCGTTATGATATCACCACACTTTTTATCCGCTACTTTTGGAGGCATGATAGAATAAGTAATTTCCGGGACACCAATCATTTTACTACCCTGATAAACTCCATACCACCATCCGCCAAGAAGGGCCCCGTTATGATTTTGAGGGGAGATAAAGTATGTATCTAGAGATATAGCATTATGAGAAAGATCGGCATAATCAAGGTAGCAAACAAGATTGTACAACGTGCTTAATATCCATGCCACATGGCGAACAGGAACTTTACCATCATAAAAACTTAAAACATCACGAAGCAGGAATAAATCTACTTTCTTTTCAACCACCATTCCCAACCGGTTATCAGTCGTTTCAAACTTTGATATCACCTTCGGCAGGTACCTTGATATTTCTTCCTTCATTATGTCATTTGCAAAAGTAAACTCTCGAATAACCCTATCTGCATTTTTGAATAAATCCCGGTATATATCATCAACAAGGTATACTGCCACCCTATCCCCTATATACATCGTTCCTAATTCAAAGGAATGTGATATTTGAAAACGGATTTCATGTACTTTCCCATTTATGTCTCGACATTTAATCAAACCGGGCTGTTTCCATTCTCCGGATTTAAGCATATCCATACCCTGTTTATAAAGGCTATTTATCTTTGACATAACTGCATTTGAATCTGTGGAATTATCGTTAAAATCCGGATGCCACCTTTTAGCCATAGCAGCATATTGTGATCTCATTTTTTCAATATCGCCAGTAAACACTTCCCACGGCTCAGCTGCATTTAAAATTTCTTCGGCAGTATACTTCATAAAATCCCCCCTTTATTGCTTCCTCCCGGATCCTTCCATCACTTTTTAAACAATTCCTATTAACAAGTTTGTTAATTGTGCTTTGTTATTATCTATTTATTAATATCATTATATTAGTATTTTCTTTCCCTGTCAATATCTACTTAAAAATAAATTGATAATAACACTAAAAGCTATTAAATGTAACGGTTTTGTAACTGGAATTACAGGTACGAAAAATGTACTTTGTAATGGAAGATAAGCTAAAAAGCCATTCACAAGTTGATGTCTGAGAGGTTTTTATAGCAGCTATTTTTAATGAGATAAAGTAATGGATATATAAGTCTATTTAGAGTAATACTACTAATAACTAAAAATTATCTATCCAAGGTGAATTGAATGAGAAAAAAGAAGACGCTATTCCAAAACCTTCTTTCTTATATAACATACAAAGAAAAGGAACCGATTAAGGAATTTTATATTCCCGAAATAAACGAAAAAGAAAGCAGTCAGGACCAAGGTAATATACCTGACCATACGAATAAAGGTCATGAAAGAAACAGAGGCATAATAAAACCTGTTCCTGTTGCTGAAATGCGAAAAGAGAAAACTGCCGGACAAAATCAGGCTAGTGATAATACTGTCTCGACAAACATACAGCAAAACATGGACTACATAAATCAAAAGTTTAATGCTCCCGATAACAAAGACATTATCATTCGTCAGTTTACCATAGCTAAGAGATATAAAGCATTTATTGCCTATTTGGATGGGATGGTGGATAGGGTTACCATTAATCACTTTATTTTAGCAGCTCTTATGGAAAATGACGATAAGTTTACTAATGGTGACGAAAGCTGCCAGTTAGAATTTATATTATTAAATGTATTACAGACTAATCAGGCGAAAAAATTGGATACGCCCCGGGATGTCATCTATGAAATACTTTCGGGTAACACCGTATTATATGTGGATGGCTGTGACTATTATTTAGTTAATGAGACTAAGGGCTATGATAAACGAGGCGTTGAGACACCTCAGGTTGAAGGTGTTGTACTGGGGTCACAAGAAGCCTTTAATGAAACCTTAAGGACAAACATAACGCTGATTAGAAAATATATAAAAAATAGTAATCTTACTACAGAATTTATAAGGGTAGGTATTGAAAACCAGCAGCTTTGTGCAGTTTTATCCATAAATGGTTTAACAAATCCTGCAATAGTTGATGAAGTCAAAAGAAGGATAAAAAGTATCAAAAGTGACGCAATATTAGGTGACGGTATGTTGGAACAATTCATTGAGGATAACCCATTTTCACTGGTTCCCACCATGCTGACAACAGAAAGACCCGACAGAACAGCATCACACCTTTTAGAAGGGAAAGTTGCTATATTAGTTGAAGGAGCACCGTTTTGCAAAATTGTACCTATTTCGTTAGTTTCACTGATTCACAGTCCTGAAGATGCTTTTATGCGCTGGCCTTATGGCACCCTTTTAAGGTTTGTCAGAGTTTTTGCAATAGCTATATCTACCCTATTACCCGGATTGTATGTCGCTCTGACCAAATTCCACCAGGAGATGGTTCCCACCGATCTCTTAATCGCTATAGCAAAGGCAAAAGAGAATGTACCATTTCCTACTGTTGTAGAGGTGATATTGATGGAACTATCCTTCGAACTGATAAGGGAGGCAGGTATAAGAATCCCGGGAATTATCGGTAATACATTAGGTATCATAGGAGCATTAATTCTAGGACAGGCAGCGGTTCAAGCAAATATTGTAAGCCCTGTACTCATTATTGTGGTTGCTGTAACAGGACTTGGTAACTTTGCCATACCAAACTACAGTTTGGCATTATCAGTTAGGCTTGCAAGGTTTTTCTTCATATTTTTAGGTGCTTTACTTGGATTTTATGGAATAACAATCGGCCTTGCACTAATATGGGTTTCACTTTTCAACATAAAGTCATTCGGCGTACCTTACTTTTCCCCTGTAGCCCCAAAGACGTCAAGAAGTGCAGACTTATTTATAAGGTATCCTGTATGGAATCAGGAGTATCGTCCTGATTACGTAAACGCTTTAAGGAAAAAAAGACAGACGAAAATTTCAAGGAAATGGACTCAGCAAAACCCTGAAAATAACTATGACAGAGAGGAAAGTGATGATGAAGGAAGGTAATTTCGGGATACGAGAAGCTGTATACCTTACCATACTTGTATTAATTACAAAGATTTTTTATACCAGTATCCGGGTCGTCGTAAAAACTACCGGTACTGCGTCATGGTACTCAACGCTCATATCCTGCGTGACAAGTATTGTTTTATTTTTACTGCTTTATACTTTAATGAAGCGTTTTCCAGGTAAAGATCTGGTACAGATATTCGATAAAGTAACAGGAAAAATTATAGGTAAAATCTTATCACTAGTATTTGTGCTGTATTTTATCTACTATGCCGGGTCAAGCTTAAGAGAATTTGTTGAAATGATAAAGGCATACAATCTGCCATATACCCCACCAAGCCTAATATTGGCTGCTTTTATAACAGTTATCGTCTCGCTGGCTTATGTTGGCCTGGAAGGAATCTCAAGATTTGCGGTTGTAAGCTTTTATCCTATCATGGTAGGAATTTTAGCTATTTTACTGCTTGCCGTGCCCTATTATAATTTTAATGCTATCTTTCCTATTGGGGGATACGGGATATCAAAGACTTTATCGGTAGGTCTTCTAAGGAGTTCAGCATATACCGAAGTAGTAATCCTTGCTTTCATAATAAACTCAATTCATGGGGTTAAAATTTTCAAGAAAACCGGGCTTATAAGCCTAGGGATTGCCGGAATTATAATCAGCGCCACCATCCTTTGCTCTCTGATGGCGTTCGATTATCCCCAGGGAGGAGAAAACGTCTCTGACCTATTCCAGCTTGCCAGGATCATATATTTTAACCGCTTTTTCCAGAGAATAGAGTCTATCTTCCTGTTTATTTGGATTATGGCCTCTTTGGTGACAGTAGGAGCAACTTTTTATATATCCTTGAGCATATTCTGCAAAGCATTTAATGTTGAACAACATAGGCCGCTAATACTTCCCTTTTCATTCCTGACATTTATGGTAGCTCTGGAGCCAAAAAGTTTAACGGAAGTTACACAAAGAAACATTGCATTTGTAAGAACATATAGTATTTTTATTTTGTATCTAATACCCATTTTTGTCTTATTATTAGCCTTCATACTCGGTAAAAAAGGAGCAGAAACAAAACATGCGAAAGGTTAGCCTGTTGCTTATTACTTTATTTTTTTTCTTTATTATGACCGCCTGTACAACCGATGGTAAAGAAATAGACGACCAGGTTTATGCTCTCATTTTAGGGTTGGATAAGGGCGTAGACAATAAAATCCGTTTAACCATCCAGTATCCCACCTATAAAGGTGGCGGCGGTATGCAAAAAAGTGAAGGTGGCGGTGAAGATAAGAAATCAGGACAGATAGATAATACTGTTGTTACAACCATAGAAGCGTCCTCGATACTTGAAGGGATTAATTTATTAAATACTGTTACAAGCAGACGTATATCTCTGGTGCACTTAAAAAAGGTGGTGTTTTCAGAATACATTGCAAGGCAGGGTATAAAAAACTATTTAGAGCCACTTGCAAGGTTCAGGGAAATAAGAAGAATTACTCAAATTGCAGTTTGCAGAGGAAGTGCGGAGGATTTCATAAATGAGAATAAGACACTTATAGGGGAAAGTATATCCAAATCGATGGAGTTAATGACTAGCCAATCGCAGAATACAGGTTATTTTCCAAAAACACCTTTTGAAACTTTTTATAAAGGAATTCTTTCTCCCTACGGGCAAGCATACTCGACTTATGTTGGAATAAACGATTTTAAGCATTTAAAACCTTTAAGCGAAGCTACAGCACCACTAAGAACGGAATATCCAATATTGCCCGGTGAGATACCCAGAACTGGCGATTTGGCAAGGGAAACTATAGGTACGGCTGTATTCGATGGTGATAGGATGGTAGGAAGTTTGAATTCCTATGAAACCAGATACTTTATGATGGTAAGCGGTGGTTTCGAAAAAGGGATTTTTACACTAGAAGATAGAAGTATGCCCGGCAGTGCAATTCCTTTTGATGTAAGGCTAGGAAGAAAGCCAAAAGTAAAAGTAACATTTAATAATGGTGTACCAATAATTGATGTAAATCTGAATATTGAGGCGGATATTGGAGCTATACAAAGCCGTATCCCCTATGAAAAGCTGGAAAGAATTGATGAACTCAATGATTTGATTGCGGACATTATACAAAACGGTATAAAAAAGACAATTGAAAAAACTCAGAAGGAATGGAATACGGATATCTTTAGTTTTGGCTACCAGGCAGCAAAACATTTTTTTACTATCCAGGAATTTGAGAAATATAATTGGTTGAGACACTATAAGGAAGCTAAAGTAAATGTAAGCGTACAAGCAAACGTCCGAAGGACGGGTCTTATGACTGAAAGTGCCCCTGTAAGATATTCTAATCAAGACGTTTTATCAGAGGAGAAATAAAATATGTTATATCTGTTTATGCTGGCTATGATAGCTAGTGGTTATTACACCTTCACATTTGGGGTGAATCAGTGGAACAAAAAGAATAAGCTTGGAGGAATCAGTACCATGGTTGTTGCTGTGCTAGGGACAATTGTCCCTAGTATCGTGTTGTACTTAAAAAATGCATGAGTATAGGAAAATTCTTCATGAGGAACTTTCCTAATTAAAACACTACTAATCCAAATACTCTGCTTTAAGCTTTAGAGCCATATTCTGTATTTTTGCCGGTGCATCCGCAGGCTTAGTTTTTCCTGCCATTACCTCAGAGAATACAGGCCTCATTTCAGGGCGGATAGGCATCGGAATACTAACTTCCATCTGTGAGGCAAGAGCGTTCATCTATTCTAAGCAGCTTATTTAGCTATTTTCATCTCATAAACTCCCCAGCTGCCATTTGAAGCTTGCCATGCATTTTCCTTAAATGTGGTCTTCCTAAACCCAACTTTTTCATAGCAAATTGTCGCCGCATTATTAAAATCAAATACCCGTAGCATAAGCTCCTGAAGGTTAAACTCTTCAAATCCGATATTAATAAATTTCTTTAGTATAATCTGGCCCAAACCACGCCCTCTATATCTTTCATCAACTAGAAACCGTCCAATAGAAGCAGATTTATTTACTCTATCAATTCTAAATAATTCTATAGTGCCCAACATTACTTGCTTACTATCATCAATAATCTTATAGATATATGTATCCGCCCCCTCCCTGTTAGCACCATTTTCAATTCTCTTTCTTATCATCTCCTCGGTTATAGGATAATCATACCCTGGGCCGGCCCACTGATAAAGAAAGTCGGCATTCTTACCTTTATTCCATTTTACAATTGTACTAAAGTCATCTTCCTCAAGTAATTCAATTCTAACCATAGCTTCTACCCCTCACTTAAAATGCTGAGATTTTATTAACTATTATCCAACTGCCTTACTATATAAGCCCGTTTTTCACAGCAAAGACCGCTAGTTGTACACGATCTTTGCATCCTAGTTTTATAAGAATCTCGCTTATAATATTCTTAACTCTTCCCTCACTAAGGTAAACCCCTGCTGCTATTTCTCTTGTGCTTTTACCCTGAACAATCATTTTAATTACTTCTAAATCCCTCTCACACAAAAGACTAATAATATCACTGTTTTTGAGTTGTAAATTCTGGTTTAAAATTGTATCAAAAACATCCTGATGTATAACCCTTAGGCCTTTTGAAGTATTTTTTATTACTCCTATCAATTCTTCCGGTCCTACATCCTTTAGAACATATCCGTCGGCCCCATTTTTCATAGCCTTCAATATATTTTCCTCATCAACAAATACAGTAAGAATAATAACTCTTGTTGAACTGTGCTTTGCTTTAATCTGCTTCGTAGCTTCAATTCCATCACAAATAGGCATAGCAATATCCATTAACACTACATCAGGTAAAAATTTATTGCATAGTTCTATAGCTTCCTTACCGTTTGAGGCACATGCCACAACCTCAATTTCACTATCAATGTTCATTCTGAACTTGATACTTTCACTTAATATTATCTGATCGTCTACTATCAATACCTTAATCACTTTATGTACACTCCTAAGGGTATTTCTATATTGATATTAAAACCTTTTTCTCCATCAGAACCATAAATCATTTTACCGTTGAGTTCCCTCACTCTCTGTTTCATTCCAGTTAGACCAAACCCTTTTTTAACGGTCTTACAGCCTGCCCCATCATCGAATATATATATTTTAATACTTTCATAGGCAAATCTTATCATTATAGCTACATGTTTTGCTTTTCCATGGCGTACAGCGTTTGTCAGTGCCTCCTGACATATTCTATATATTAGTTCATCATAGCCACTTCCGTTGGAGGTTAGTATCCCATCTACCGAAAGGTCAATTTTAACACCTGCAAAAGAAAACTCCGAAACCATTTTTTCCAACATTATCGTAATACTACTTTTCGCTATATTCCTTGGCACAAGACCAGAAATAGAGCTTCTTAATTCATTAAGCCCACCTTTTGCAATGCTTATAGCCTGGTTAAGGCTTTCGCTAGTTTTAACAGGATTATTGGCACTCCACCCTTTTGTCAGTTCCAATAAGGAAATAAGCAGTGTCATGGTATGTCCTACAGTATCATGGGCATCCCTTGCAATTCTGTTTCTTTCCCTAGCGACAGCTAGTTCCTCAACGGTATCTGAATGTTCTTTTAGCTGTTCATTAAGCGCAATCAGTTCTTGATTCATTGCCGATAACTCAGAATTTTTATCATTTAATTCTTCAAGTAGCTTTTTGTATCCAGTTATATCATTAAAAGAAATTACTCTGCCAACTACTTGTCTTTTTTTATCCATTATTGGCTGTACATTTAAAAGATGGTATTTAGTTTCAGGCTCTATCAGCTTTATTTCCCTATTAATATAAGCTGTATTATCACCGAGAGCATTTATAATATCTTGATAATCTAAATTGCTATCTAGAAAACCATGTATATCATTAATGAAATCGCTTAATTTTGAGTTTTTATTAACACTGCTCAATTTTCCGAACATATTAACAAATGAACTATTATAATCGCTAATATTATTATAGTTATCTATTACCAAGATAGCTTCTTTCATGTTTGAAACAATCTCTTTATAAGCAATAGGCACTATATTTAAAAAATTATACTTAAATGTAGCTATAGAGCACAACATGAATGAGATAGAAAAACTAACCGGTGTTATCTCAATTCCTGAAGGCGTTAGAGGAGAATCCATTATAAACCCTATTACTAAGGGGATTGTGACGGATAATACCTGTAGCATGGCCTGCCTTCTAGCATACCCGACCTGCTTTACTGTATACCTTATTAACAAAGTTACTGCCGTTACTATTTCTGCAGAAAGTATAAAGAAGCACAACCAATATAATTTCCCCGAAGTTTTATAATTAAATGCTATTTCAGTGAATATAAGGCGATGGTATGGGTTAGTTAGTATCAGTACTATAAATACAAACGGAACAAACGATATTAGTGCAATATTCCGTGCGGTAAGATACGCTCTCTGCCCTATATATATCAAACAAAATATTACCCATGCAACTCCTATTAGAGTATACATTATAGTTTTAATATACAAAAACATATCCCTACTACCAATCAGGGGCGCTATTACTAATCCACTTGCATGAGAAAGAATACATATAAGGATTAAGCTATAACAAACTACAGCACTATATAATAATTTTGTCTTCTTTCCTTTGACCAAGGAATACACTATAGTTACTAAGAACATTATCGAAGTAGCAGCTTCTAAAATGGCTAAGACTAGTTTCTGTGAATAATTCATATATTTGATCCCTATCTCAATTTAAACTTAGTAATTTCTAGCTAGGCATCAATCTGTGACAAGTGCGGCTTGCCTGGCTTGATAAAATCACTTATAAAATTGGTTATCTATAATCATTTATTTTTATCAGTTTAACATGTAAAATATTGATATGACAATATAGTAACGCTAAACCTGCAGAAATATAACAATTGTTTACTTTAAATAAAACAAAGCCCTATGGTTTGTACCATAGAGCCTTGGTATAAATCTGGCAGAGACCTACTTTCCCGGGACGCGACCGTCCAAGTATCATCGGCACTGAGAAGCTTAACTGCCGTGTTCGGTATGGGAACGGGTGTGACC
>JAOAEJ010000013.1 GCA_026416815.1 Clostridia bacterium
ACTTTATTTTGAAACTCATAACTTTGACTAACAAATTATCCCATATTTTTATCAAACTTTATTTATAAATTTTAAAAATACGTTCCTGATTTATGTGAGTTTGGGGCATGTGTTTTTATCAAACTTTATTTTAAAGTTACAAACAGTTTATTATTGATACATTGCCTATAGTAGTGAAACCGTACACACGAGATACAGTAAGGCTAAACGATATTCTTTATAGATTTATTACACAATTTTTTGACATATATAATTCACTTTTGAAATTAAAATGACAAATGTCATTGTTTGAAAGATGAATGACACATATCACATTGATACTGTATTTTTAACCTTGTAAAATGTAAATTGTATATAATGTCAAATATTAAATGTTATTGTCGGATATGCAATATTAATGTAATAGTTTAATGGTAAGTCTTACTGCAAATATGATAACTTAAACCATTCTACAAATAAATATGACATTGACGTTTTACTACTAGCTACATTATATGGTTTTAAAGTGTTACACCCTAGGGTTTAGGCAGTGAAATAAAATGCTATCATATCTAACTAAATATAGCCTAGGGAGGATATATGAAATATACAAGTCTTCAAAGTCAGATAAAAAGAATTGCTGATAAAACTCCAAAAAAAGTAGCTATAGAATATCAGGATAAGTATGTCACTTATTCTCAACTCTATCAAAATGCCAATTTTATTGCAAACTCACTTAATGAAAAAGCTATTGAAAATAAGATTATTCCTGTTTTCATTGATAAAAAACCCTTGCTGATTGAAGTTATACTGGGGATTTTAAAGTTCGGAGGTACCTTTGTCCCTCTTGATACCAGTCTTCCCGAAAACAGGCTAGGGATAATATTACGTGAAACCCAGGCTGATTGGATTTTTTCAGAAATTCATTATCTCGATAAGTTAAATCAGATTATGCAGAATGTCAATAAAAAAATAAACGTCATAATTGAAAGTTCATGTTCAGAAATCATATCAGATTATCCATGCTTAAATGTACATATTATAAATGGCCAAAAGAGAAAAGATTTATATGATGAAATAGATATTTTCAGTGAGGACTGCTATATTTACTTTACTTCAGGTTCTACTGGAAAACCCAAAGGCGTTTTAGGCAGGCATAAAAGCTTAAAGCATTTCATCGATTGGGAGATGGCACAATTTGGAGTTAATGAAGATTTCAGAGTAAGCCAGCTTATTACGCCGTCATTTGACCCATTTCTAAGGGATATTTTTGTACCTCTATGCTCAGGTGCAACTCTATGTATACCTGAAAACCGGGAAATTATTTTAAACCCGAAAAAACTTGCTAATTGGATTGATTCTAAGCGTATAACGCTGATACATATGGTTCCTACACTGTTTAAAGGTATGATTAAGGAATTAGAAGATTCGCAGCACTTTGACAGCCTCAAATACATACTTTTAGCCGGTGAGCTGCTTAAGGGTAATGATTTGAAAAAGTTCTACGAATTATTTGGTTCAAGGATTCAGCTGGTGAATTTATACGGACCAACTGAGACAACTTTGGCAAAGACTTTTTATTTAATTAGTGAAAATGATGTTAGCAAAATAAATGTTCCTATAGGTAAGCCTATAAATGACACTGAGATTTTAATTTTGGGCAGTGATATGAAATCATGTACAGAAGGAAATACAGGAGAAATATACATTCATACAAATTTCAAGTCCTCAGGGTATTTTAATGACACTGAGTTGACGAAGAAAGTTTTCTTGAAAAATCCTTTTAGCTTAGATCCCAAAGACCTCATATATAAAACCGGGGATCTTGGAAAAGTACTGGCTGATGGGAATATAGAGTGTCTGGGCAGAATCGATAACCAAGTAAAAGTGAGAGGTATCAGGATAGAGCTGTCAGAGATTGAAACGTATATTCTAAAAGATGAACTTGTTAAAGAAGCAGTAGTGATTGCTAAAGATGATGACGATGGCGACAAATACATTTGTGCTTTCTTAGTCGCGGATGAAAAGCCGGATATATCCAGGCTAAGAGAGTGTCTTTCAAGAGAACTGCCTGATTATATGGTTCCGTCACATTTTGCACAGATCGATAAGATGCCTTTGCTGCCTAATGGTAAGATTGATAGAAAAACATTGGAAAAATTTGAAATAGAAATGGATACCGGTGTGGAATACCAGGCTCCGCGGAATGAAATCGAAGAAAAACTTACTGCGTTGTGGCAGGAAGTATTACGTATAAAGAGAGTAGGGGTGAATGATAATTTCTTTTTCCTTGGAGGACATTCTCTTAAAGCTGCAAATTTGGCCGCAAAACTGTTCAAAGAATTTAATGTAGAGATTCCTGTAAAGGAGATATTTAAAAACAATACAATCAAAGCTTTGGCAAAGTACATAGAGAACTCGGAGAAAAGTGCATATGCAGCAATACCTCTTGTTGAAGAAAAGGAATATTATCTTGTTTCATCTGCTCAAAAGAGGATTTACCTTGTCAGTTTGATAGATGAAGCGGGAACAAGCTATAATATGCCGGAAGCATTGCTGATAGAAGGGAACCCGGACAGGGAAACAATTGAAAGGGCATTTAAACTTATAGTTGGCAGGCATGAGGCTTTGAGGACATCTTTTGAACTCACCGGCGATGGCCCTGTGCAGCGTATCCATAATAATCTTGAATTTAAAATGGATTTTATTGAAGTAAATAATTGGTCAGGTGAGGAGAAGGATATTGACACCACAGTAAAAGGGTTGATAAATGATTTTATTCGCCCGTTCGATTTGAGTCAGGCTCCACTTTTCAGGGTGTGCCTGGTGAAACTGGCAGAGGATAAATATGTTTTATTGCGTGACATGCACCATATCATATCCGACGGTATTTCGGAAGAAATTTTAAAGGCTGAATTTGCAAAACTTTATAATGGTATAGAGTTGGAGGCATTAAAACTACAGTACAAAGATTTTTCCCAGTGGCAAAATAAACGGTTAATGTCTGAAGCTGTCAGAAAGCAGGAGGAATACTGGCTAGATTTGTTTTCGGGAGAGCTGCCTGTGTTGAATATGCCTATAGATTATCCTCGGCCTCCCAGGCAGAGTTTTGAAGGGGACAGCTTTAGAGTAGAAATTAGTAAAGAACTTACAAAAAAAATAAATAGGGTTGCAGTTGAAAATGGGGCATCCCTTTATATGGTTCTTATGGCGGCGCTTAATGTGCTGCTTTCCAAGTATACAGGCCAGGAAGATATCGTAATCGGATCACCTGTGGCAGGTAGAGGACATGCTAATCTGGATAGCATTATTGGGGTATTTATAAATACCCTGGCGATGAGAAACAATCCCTCCGGGAATAAGACTTTTAAGGACTTCCTAGAGAATGTAAGGGATAGCTCATTTCAAGCCTTTGAAAACCAGGACTGCCAGTTTGAGTATTTAATCGAGAAGTTGGATATAGAGAGGGATTTGAGCAGAAATCCACTGTTTGATGTTATGTTTATATTGCAAAATATGAACTTTGAAAAGGTAAACATGGGTAACCTCAAAACTATGCTTTTTAAAGTCGACAGAAATGTTTCAAAGTTCGACCTTACACTTACTGCAGTTGAAGGTGAGGATAAAATTGAACTTTGTTTTGAATATTGCTCAAAGCTATTTAGAAAAGAGACCATAGAACGGCTTGGAAAGCATTATGCAAATATATTGAAACAGGCTGTCCAAAACACTGGAGTTAAGCTTTCGGACATTGATATGCTGCTGGAAGAGGAAAGAAAACAAATTTTATTCTACTTCAATGATACATATACTGAATACCCGTCTGATAAAACAATTCACCGGCTTTTTGAAGAACAGGCGGAAAGAACGCCTGATAAGACGGCATTGGCCTTTGGCGGTAAAAAACTAACTTATTCGGAATTGAATATAAAAGCCAATCAGCTTGCAGAAAAATTGAGGGAAAAAGGCGTAAAGGCAGATGGCATAGTGGGGCTGATGGTAACCCGCTCTATGGAAATGTTTATTGGATTGTTTGGCATTTTAAAGGCTGGAGGAGCATATCTTCCCATAGATCCGGAATACCCTGCGGAAAGAGTCCAATATATGCTTGAAAACAGCGAATGCGGCACTGTATTAACAAACCGGGGAGTTCGCAAAACAGAAGCTAGTACAGAATTTATCCATTTGGATGATGAAAGTTTGTATTCAGGTTGCAGCTCAAATTTAGACAGTGCCAGTAAGCCGGATAATCTGGCTTATGTAATTTACACATCGGGGTCGACGGGCAAGCCCAAAGGGGTAATGATTGAACACAGGAATGTAAGTAATTTTATCAAAGGAATGACTGATAAAATAGACTTTTCTCCCAATAAGACCATCTTGTGTCTGACAACAATATCTTTTGACATATTCGTACTGGAGTCGTTGGTACCTCTGGCAAATGGGTTAACTGTCGTAATTGCCGATGAGAAACAGCAGATGGATCCGGATTTGCTAAGTGATGTGATAGCAGCTAATGGTGTGGATATGCTGCAGTGTACTCCATCAAGGATGCAAATGCTGTTAAAATCTAAGAAATCCGCACAATGCCTTCAAAATATTAAAGAACTGATTATAGGAGGAGAAGCTTTTCCGGAGATATTGCTTCAGGATTTAAGTTTCCTTGAGAATACAAAAATATATAACGTATATGGCCCTACCGAGACTACAGTCTGGTCTACGATAAAAGAATTAACGGACTCTAAGACTATAAATATCGGTAAGCCTATAGCAAATACTCAGATTTACATATTGGACAGGTATAATTCCTTACAACCTGTGGGAGTTGCCGGGGAACTGCATGTAGCGGGGGATGGCTTGGCAAGAGGGTACTTCAACAGGGAGGATTTGACCACAGAAAGGTTTATCGCCAACCCTTTTGTAGACGGAAAGTTTATGTATAAGACGGGAGACCTTGCAAGGTGGCTCCCTAACGGCGAGATTGAATATATCGGGAGGATGGACAACCAGGTAAAGGTAAGGGGCTATAGGATTGAACTGCCGGAGATTGAAAAATGCATAATTGAATACGGAGGTATAAAAAATTGTGTATGTGTGGTAAAAGAAGATGATTACGGAGTCAAGTACCTGGCGGCATATTATGTTTCGGAGCAGGATATACCGGTTTCCGAAATGCGCACGTACCTTGCAAAATACCTGCCGGATTATATGGTGCCTCAAACCTATATGTGCCTTGAACAAATTCCTATGACACCAAACGGCAAAGTGGATAGGAATGCTTTACCTTCGCCGGACAGAAATAGGCCGCAGCTTAAAACCGACTATGTCGAAGCCCGGACAGTTACGGAAAAAAATATTGCTGAAGTATGGAAAAATGTATTGAAGCGTGATTCCATAGGCATTAATGACAGCTTCTTCGACCTGGGAGGGAATTCCCTGCTGCTGGTGGTTATGCATAACAGTCTTGAAAAACTGTATCATGATAAAGTGGCTATTGCAGATATTTTTGCAAACCCAACCATATCAAAGCTGGCACAGTTTATTAACCGGGAAGAAGTAAACTTCAACGATATAGATATAACAGGGCTGAATCTTCCGCACGAATATTTCCTGGAAAGTGATGAGCCTAATGAGGATATTGTCCTTGAATATGAGGTGGAAGGCGCTTTTTATGAAGGGTTAAAGATGACAGCAAAGGAATTTAATATTAATTTGACCGATATAATGCTTGCGGTATATATGTACTTACTGTCGGAAGTTACCGGACAAGGTAAAGTAGCGGTTCAAGAGGTTATCAACGATAGTAATGCAGTTCAGTTGGACACGGATTTATCGGATATTACGGACTTTAGTTCGCTTTTTGGAGCAGTAAGCCGTGAATGGCTGGTTAAAGCCAGGGAAAATACATATGATGTAAAAGCTTTAAGCCGGACGAAATCAATTAAAGGAAATAGTCCGGCAGTTGTAGCATTTACCTGCAATTCAAAGATAACTTTACAGGCACTGAAGGATTGTGATTTTATGCTTAAAGTTGTTGATAACAACTACAATATAAATCTTATATTTGAATATGCAGCTTCGAGGATCAGGTCAACAAAAGCAGAGGAATTTTTACAGTGGTATATAAAACTAATTAGTTTAATGAATAAGAAAATAAATTGTTAACGAAGGGTGGTTTATTATCAATGAACAAGTTTGCATTGCTGTTTCCGGGTCAAGGATCACAATACGTGAAAATGGGTAAGTCTTTATGCGATGAGTTTGCTTCGGCGAAAAAGGTTTTTGAGGAAGCAAACGAAGCTTTGGGCTTTGATTTAATGAAACTGTGTTTTGAAGGGGATTTGGATGAACTGACAAAAACGGAAAATGCTCAGCCGGCTATTTTAACTGCCAGTGTTGCAGCTTTTAAGGTTTATATGGAACAGATAGGAATATTGCCCGTATGCGCGGGAGGACATAGCCTTGGAGAGTATTCAGCATTAGTTTGCAGCGGTGCTGTTCAGTTTTCCGATGCAGTAAAAATTGTAAGACAGCGCGGAAAGTTCATGCAGGAAGCTGTTGCACAAGGGGTAGGCGCAATGGCCGCGATTGGCGGGTTAGAAAAAGATGTTATTGAAGCAGAGTGCAGGAAAATATCTACTGAAGGCAATATAGTGGTTGTATCCAATTACAACTCCCCTAATCAGACTGTCATCTCAGGAAATAAAGGAGCTGTAGATACTGCCGGACAAAGTCTGAAGGATATGGGAGGAACTGTTACTCCATTGAAAGTCAGTGCACCTTTTCATAGCCCACTCATGCAGCCTGCAGCCGATAGGTTGAAGGATGAATTGATAAATTATAAATTTAATGAGTTTAAATTCCCGGTTATTTCAAATGTGACTGCACTGCCTTATGAGGGTTCCTATAAAATAATTGAGAACCTGACTACACAGATAGTGGCGCCGGTTCAATGGGTGGCTTCGATGCAATATGTTGAGAAGCTTGGGATAAATATTGCTGTTGAGGCAGGTCCGCAAACTGTTTTAAGAAATTTGATGAAGAGAAATGCACCGAGTGTAAAAGCATATTCTTATGACAAGAGTGAAGATGTAGAGGCTTTGTTGAAGGTGGTAAAAGAACAGTCAGCTGACAGCTCCAAGGCAAACGGGCCTACGGTAGTTACCAGATGTATGGCTGTTGCGGTTTGTACACGAAACCGGAATTGGAACAATGAAGAATATCAAAAGGGCGTTTCGGAGCCCTATAAAAAAATTCAACAAATGCAGGAAGAGGCAGAAAAGAGCGGAGTTCTGCCTACTGTAGAACAGATGAAGGAAGCTCTTGAAATGCTCAGGTCGGTGTTTGTGACAAAGCAAACGCCTGTTGTAGAACAGATTGAAAGATTTAACCAGATATTTGACGAAACAGGCACCCGCTATCTTTTCTCTGACTTTAAAATGCCGGTTAAAGAATGATATTTATTGCAGTCAATGACTTAAGGGGGAGTGCAGGTGCTTAATAAATTACTGAATTTAAGTGAAATTAAAGCAGATAATGGAGATAGAAATGAGTTTCCCAAGATTGAGAAGGTTTCAAAAAGGGATATGGCCATAATAGGGATGTGCGGTAAATTTCCCATGGCAGAAAACATAGGAGAATTTTGGGAAAATATCAGGAACGGTAAAGACTGCATAAGGGAATTTCCATACCAGAGGATGAAAGATGTAAGTCCTATATTACCTAATAGTTATATGCCTGCAGACCCTCCGAAGTTATGTGAAGCAGGGTATCTTGACGAAATTGACAAGTTTGATTATGAATTTTTTAATATTTCGCCTATTGAAGCGAGATTGATGGATCCAAACCAGAGGTTGTTCCTTGAAACAGCTTGGAATGTAATTGAAGAAGCCGGATATGGCGGAAACAGGATAAAAGGAACCAAGACGGGTGTTTACGTCGGACACAGCAGTGATCTCAAGTTTGAGTACCATATGTATGTGAATATGGCGGATACAGAATTGTACAAGAATGTTTCCCTGCCGGGAAATGTTAAATCAATAATTGCAAGCAGGATTTCATACCTTCTGGATTTAAAAGGGCCGAGCGTCGTGGTTGATACAGCATGTTCATCAGCACTGTTAGCCATCCATTTGGCCTGTCAGGGAATTATAAACGGTGAATGCGAAATGGCTATTGCAGGAGGGGTAAAGGTAAATCTATTGCCAATTCAAAAAGGGATGGATGATGAAATAGGAATAAGATCCCCCGGCGACAGGGCGAGGACATTTGACGACAGTTCTGATGGTACAGGCTCGGGTGAAGGGGTGGTCGCAATTATGCTAAAACCTCTAAGCAAGGCGATTACCGATGGGGACAATATATATGCAGTCATAAAGGGGAGCGCGGTGAACCAGGATGGCAGCAGTGTAGGGTTGACTGCTCCAAATTCGGCAGCCCAGGAGGAAGTAATACTGGAGGCCTGGAAAAATGCAAATATTGATCCTGAGACTATATCTTATATAGAAGCTCACGGAACAGCGACAAAACTTGGTGATCCCATTGAAATCAGCGGGATTGAAAGAGCTTTTAGGAAACATACCGGTAAGAAGAATTTTTGTGCTGTCGGGTCTGTAAAGACAAATATAGGGCATTTGGATAACATAGCCGGACTTGCAGGTATGATAAAGCTTGTACTGGCATTAAAACATAAGGAAATACCTGCTTCAATCCATTTTAAACGGCCTAATAGAAAGATAAATTTTATAGACTCTCCTGTGTATGTGAACGACAGACTGGCAAGATGGGAGACAGAAGGTGCTCCTTTAAGAGGCGGAGTAAGCTCCTTCGGACTTGCAGGTACCAACTGTCATATTGTTGTTGAAGAGTATAAGGGCAAAGAGCGTAAATATATGAACGAGCCTGTAGAATCGCTGCAGATATTGGCTTTGTCTGCGCAGAATAGGGATATTTTAATGGCTTTGGTAAATAAGTATGCATTGTACCTGGAAAAAGACAAAGATACTGCACTTGAGGATATTTGCCATACAGCAAATACCGGAAGGATACACCACAGTCATAGGCTGGCAGTGGTAGTGGGAACCAGGGAGGAATTGAAGAAGAAACTGGGCAGTTTTAATTTTGAAGATACAAGCGAGGATAATGCTTATTACGGCGAATACAGGATTGTTTCAGGAAGCAAGGAAATAAAAGCAAAGAACGAAATCAGCGAAGATGCAAAAAAAGAGCTTGATAGAGCTGCACATCAAATTATTGAATCAATCTCCGGAGTAGAAAAAAAACATCAATCAATTTTAAATGAAATTTGCAGTTTGTATATAAAAGGTGCGGAAATAGATTGGAATTTGATGTATGCAATGAGGAACGTGAAAAAAGTAAGTTTGCCCACATACCCGTTTAAACGTTCCCGCTGCTGGGTTGAGGCCATTTCAAAGCAGGAGGCTCCGAAGCTTGGGCAGGCAAAGGAAATTGACCATCCATTGCTGGACCGTTGTATAGTAAAAACATATAAGCAGGAGGTTTATGCCGCTAAATTTGCTACAGATACCCATTGGGTGATAGGCGAGCATAAAGTGGCCGGAAGATGCGTAATGCCGGGAACGGCTTACCTTGAAATGATCAGGCGGATTTATTCAAAACATCTGGTACATAGCTATCTGGAATTGGAAAATGTGTTGTTCATATCGCCTTTTATTGCAGAAGACGGAGAGGCTAAAGAGATCCAGGTAATAGTGAGCGAGAGGGACGAATATTGCGATTTTACGGTAGCAAGCGGGGCAAAGTCCGGAAACGGTTGGAATGTTCATGTAGAGGGTAAGGTAATACCTGTAAGCATGAACGATGTACCTTTGTATGATATAAACCGGATTATGCAGGATGCGGAAATGGAAGAAATTATTGATGACGATGCCAGAAAAATAATTGTTGAGATAGGACCCAGGTGGACAGGTATAAAGAAGAAACTATACGCCGGAAAAAACGGTGAATATTTGGCAAGTTTTAAGCTTCCTGATGAATTTAAAGAGGACTTGAAAGAATATTACCTCCATCCTCCTCTTATGGACCGCAGCATAAATGCAGTAAATACCCTAATCGGAGAAGGATCCTACCTTCCGTTGTCTTATAAGAATATAAAGATATATGGACCTACCCCTGATGAGTTTTATAGTTACCTGAAAAGGAAGGACTATGAAAAAGGCGGACATGAAACAGCCCGGTTTGATATTTTGCTTATAGATAAGAATGGAAGGGTTTTTGTAGAAGTAAAGGACTATGTGATAAAAAGTGTTAGGGAAGAAGAGTTTAAATTCAGGCAGCTTAAAGAGAATAAGGATATTTTCCATGAAGTACACTGGAGGCCCAGCCAACTAAACGGAAATGCAAAAAATCTGAATGATGGAGACATACTGGTATTCAAAGGAAGTAACGGGATTTGTGATAGTTTGGTCAAAAGGTTAAGAGACGAAGGCTATAGTTTGGTAGAAGTAGAAATAGGCAGTGAGTTTAGAAAAGTAAATGAAGACCGGTACATAATCAAATGTGAAGAGAATGATTACCGGCGTATGTTGGCTGAAATAGCGGACAGGAGGTTGTCGCGTATTCTCCACCTTTCAACAATAAGCAGGGGCGGAAGGATTGAAAATGTTAATCAATTGGAAGAAAAGCAAAATCAGGGAGTGTACAGTTTATTCTACCTTACTAGAGCGCTTATTGCCAAAAAGTTTAATAAGGAGATAGACATAGTCCTGGTGTCCGATTACGCAAATGAAATTACTAAATCAGACAGCAAAATAAATCCTCACAACGCTGCTTTGTTTGGGCTTGGAAAGGTAGTTACCCGGGAATATCCCAATTTAAAGTGCAGATGTATTGATATAGATGATGTGACTACAGTTGATACCATTGTAAAGGAATTGAAGTTAGGCGGAGGTACATATCAAGCCGCTTACCGTGGAGATACAAGATATATAGATGAATTTAAAAAATACAATATAGCCGGAGAGCATAGTACAAAGATTGAAATTAAAGATAAGGGTGCTTATATAGTAACCGGCGGTATTGGGGGGCTTGGCCTGGAAGTAGGCAAATACCTTGCCTCTAAAAATAGGGCAAAAATTGTTTTAATCAGCCGTACAAAGATGCCTGAAAGGGAAATTTGGGACGAAGTATTGGAAGTTAAGGCGGATGTGAAAGTTTGCAGAGCTATCATGGCAATCCGGGAAATAGAAAAAGCCGGAGCTGAAGTAAGCTGCTATAGTGCAAATGTAGCTAGAATTGATGAAATGAAGGGTGTAATTGAAGAAATCAGAAACAAATATGGGAGCATAAACGGAATAGTCCACTGTGCAGGAGTAGCTGGTGACGGCTTTATCATAAATAGGGAAGAAGAAACTTTTAAAAGTGTTACTGCTCCCAAAATTCAAGGTACATGGATATTGGATAAACTGACCGAGACCGACGATCTCGACTTCTTTATACTGTTTTCATCAATAACTTCAGTTTTGGGAGGACAGGGACAGGGGGATTATACCGCAGCGAATTCTTATCTGGATTCCTTTGCTGCTTACAGGAGCAAGCAGGGTAAAAGGACCACCGCAATTAACTGGCCTGCTTGGAAAGAGGTCGGAATGGCTGTTGATTATGGAGTGGACGAGTCTATGAATACGTTGAAGGCATTACCAACGGATATTGCAATCAGCGTGCTTAACGAAGTGTTGGGAAAGCAGACTCATAGGGTTATTGTTGGAGAATTGAATTTCGAGGTGTTCTCAGCGCTTGAAGCTCAGTTCCCTATTACTATAGCCGATGATATGCAGTTGATGATAAATGAATATGATTCTACTATCAAAACAAATATATCTGCAAAAGATAAAAAGCATCCGCAGGATTTTGTGATTAAGGGGAGCAGCGATGAGGACGTATTCAGTGAGACAGAACGCAAGATAGCAGGTATATGGGCCGAGCTACTGGGGCTGGAAGAAGTTAATATTTATGATAACTTTAACAGTCTAGGAGGAGATTCCATATTGGCCACCCGCTTGTTAAGAAAACTGGAAAATGAGTACCCGGATATGGTAGATATTGCAGATGTTTTTGCCTATTCTACAGTAAATGCAATGGCGGAATATATAGACGGAATGATAAAAAAACGGGATTTTAAAGGAGATTCAGAAGAAATTAATGATAATGAGGATCTGGATGAATTGCTTGCAAAACTAGCAAAAGGCGAAATATCCGTAAATGAGGCTGAAAAATATTATTGATAGATGGTGATGTAGGATGGATTTGATAAAGAACTATTTATACAGGCAGGTTGCAAACCATAGTTTATCTCAGCCAGAGGCGAAACAAATGCTGCTTGAGTTAAAGGAAAAAACGCATGTCCAAGAAGATGAAATAGCTATTATCGGTATGGCGGGCAGGTTTCCCAAGGCAAAAAACATTGAAGAATACTGGGAAAACATAAAAAACGGTGTAATTGGTATTGGCGAACTGCCACAGGGTAGAGTAAAGGATATTGAAGATTTCCTGTTAAGGTTTCATTACCGGCAATTAGCGGATGAAAACGCCATAAAAGAAGACGGACATCTTAATGTAACCTATGAGACCCGAGGATATTTGGACGAGATAGACAAATTTGATGCGGCTTTCTTCGGTATTCCGCCCAGAGAGGCAAAAACAATGGATCCTGACCAGAGAATGTTTCTGGAGATTGCATATGAAGCAATTGAAGATGCAGGATACAGCGGAAGCAAGATGTATGGAACAAATACGGGGGTGTTTGCAGGTATTGACCATGTGTCCGATTTAAAGTACAAACAATTGGCTGCAGACGACCCTATGGTTGTAACCGGGACTTGGCCTGGAATCCTGGCAAGCCGTGTATCCTACATATATAATTTCCATGGGCCGAGCATTGTAATAGATACTGCTTGTTCATCGGGGTTGGTGTCGGTTCATATGGCATGCAATTCCTTGAAAAACGGCGAGTGTGAGATGGCTATCGCCGGAGGCTTAAGCAGCTTTTACTACCGTCCGTTGAAGTTTAAGGATGAACTGAAAGAGCTTGATTCTGTAGAATCAAAGGACAATATTGTCAGGACTTTTGATAAAAATGCCAATGGTACTGTTTGGGGTGAAGGGGTTGGCGCTGTTTTTCTAAAACCGTTGAGTAAGGCATTGGCTGACGGTGATGTTATCCATGCTGTAATAAAGGCCAGTGCAATTAACAATGATGGGGCATCCAATGGAATAACCGCTCCTGATGCAGGTGCACAGGAGAATTTACTGCTTGATGTATGGAAAAAGGCGAAGATTAATCCTGAAACCGTACAATATATTGAGGCTCACGGAACAGGTACCGTACTGGGCGACCCTATAGAGATAAAAGCAATGACCAATGCCTTCAGGTCTGTTACCGATAAGAAGCAATTTTGCGGTGTAGGTGCAGTAAAGACAAGTATTGGGCATCTTGTAGGGGCCTCGGGATTGGCTTCGTTACTAAAGGTAGTTATGATGCTGAAAAACAAATCCATTCCGGCAAGTTTGAATTTTGCTGAACCGAATCCTTTTATAAATTTTTGCGATTCTCCCGTATATATAAGCGATAAGCTGAGGGAATGGGAAAGGGAAGGAGCGCCAAGGAGGGCAGGTATAAATTCTTTCGGCTTCAGCGGTACTAACTGCCATGTCGTTTTGGAAGAGGCACCGCAGCTACAGGTAAAAGAGGATATGTCCAAGTCAGAATTTGAGATGTTCACAATATCAGCAAAAAGCCAAAGTGCTTTAAAGGAAATTGTGAAGAGGTATCAAAAGGAGTTTTCGGGAATAGACTTAAATTTACAAGATGTCTGCTATACTGCCAATACAGGAAGAGGACATTATACTCACAGGTTTATACTTATAGTAAAGGATTACAATGACTTAAAGGAAAAAATCAAATATATTTCTAAAACGGATTTTAATGAAATTAATAAGTCCGGGGTTTATTACGGTGAGCATAAAATAGTTCCCGACAATAAGACAGTACGTGAAAAAGGTGAGATTGTCGAAGCCGAACGGAGAAAATTATGCAGGTCCTCCGAGACAAAGCTTGAAGATTTAATGCAAAATTATAGTTATCCTACTGCTGCAGAATTATGTGACCTTTATATTAAAGGTGCCAAGGTGGAATGGGATAAATTATATATAGGCCAAAACAGGAGAAGGCTGAACTTACCTGTTTATCCGCTGGAAAGGACACGTTACTGGTATGATGAGAAAAAGGCAGATAAGAAAGTATTAAAAATGGAAAGAAAAGGTGATTCTAAAGAATACGAACACCCGCTTCTTGACAGGCGCCTTGCCGACTCCATTTACCAAGGTACATTTGCTACAGACTTCAGCGTGGACAGGCATTGGATACTGGCTGACCATATAATTATGAACAATCATGTAATTCCCGGTACCGGGTGCATAGAAATGGCTATGGAAGCTTGTAAGAAATATTATGGCGACAGTCCTGTAGAGTTTAAAGATATTATCTTTTTCTCACCGTGTATTGTGGATAAGAATGAAGTCAAGGAAGTACAGACAATCATAATAAAAGAGCAGGACTATCTTGAGTTTACAATTGCCAGCAGGGCTGCAACGAATGATTTTGATGAAAGATGGATTAAACATGCCGAGGGCAAGATTTATAGAGGAGAGGCTGTTGCTTCGGCTTATAATATAGATGAAATATATAATAGGCTGAAAAGCGAGCAGGGAAGGCTGGAATTAGCCGAGCCGAATCCTGAAAACGGCCCGGTCAAATTGGGGGCTCACTGGAAGAACCATACAATTATAGCAGTTGGAAAAAATGAGCTGCTTGTGGATATGGAACTGCCGGATAAGGTTGCAGACGACCTGCACCTGTATACGCTTCATCCGGCCATGCTTGATAATGCTGTCAATGCAGTATGTCAGAGGGTGGGAAGCGGCCTTTACCTCCCGTTCTACTATAAAAGCTTCAAGCTAAGCGGACGTATTCCCATCAAGTTCTACAGCTATATAAAGATAAAGAATGATGTCGAGGCCAATCCTGAAACAGTAGACTTTGATATTGTATTGACAGATAGAGAAGGACAGGCTTTTGCAGTGATTGAGGATTACAAGATCAAGAAGGTTAATGAAGCTGAATTCAAATTCAAGGAGCTAAGCGGAAAAAGCAATACATATTTTGAACTCGGGTGGGTCAACAAGGAGTTGAAACACAGTGATAAAGACCTTGTTGAAGGAGATATTCTTGTGTTTAGAGATTCAAACGGGATGGGAGAACAGCTAATCCGCAGCCTGAAAGAGAGTGGCAGTAAGATTATAGAGGTTGAGACAGCTTCGGAATTTAAGAAGTTAGGTGAGGATAAATACACAATCAATGGAGAAGCTTCGGATTACCGTGCATTGTTTGATGAACTGAAAGGCAAAGAAATCAAAAAGATTTTACATCTTCAAGGTATAACAGGTAATGATGAGATAAAAGATTTAAGTCAGCTCGAAAAAGCCCAGAGCAGCGGAGTATACAGCCTGTTTTATCTTGTTAGAACCCTTGTGGATAACAAATATAAGGACTTGGAGATTGTTGTCGCAGCTGATTATGCAAACGAAGTAACAAAGGACGAGAAGACAATAAATCCCCATAATGCAGCATTATTCGGCTTAGCCAAGATAGTGCCGATGGAATATTCAAGCTTGAAGTGCAGATGTATAGACATAGACGGTGATACAAAAGTTGACAGTATTATTAGTGAAATAGCATCAAAGGAATTGTTGCCAAAGGTTGCTTACCGTAATGGAAAAAGATATGTGGAAGAACTCAGGAAAATTGACCTTGAAATAAAAAAAGGCGGCAGCGTAGGGATAAAAGAGCATGGGGTCTATGTAATAACCGGCGGAAACGGCGGGCTTGGTCTGGAACTTGGAAAATATCTTGCTTCCAAAAACAAGGTAAATATTGCTCTCATAAACCGTTCAAAGCTTCCTGAACGCAGCAAGTGGAATGAAATACTGGCAAAAGCTGAGGAGAGAAAGACATGCAGGGCAATTAAATCAATCATCGAAATAGAGGAAACAGGAGCCCAAGTAACATGTTTAAGCGCAAACGTGTCAAACATGAACGAAATGAAGGAGGCAATAGACACATTAAGGAGCAGATATGGAGCGATTAACGGGATTATCCACTGTGCGGGAGTAGCTGGCGACGGATTCATAATGAGGAAGGAAAAACAGGTATTCGACAGTGTAATTGCTCCTAAAGTGCAGGGGACATGGATACTTAATAAATTAACCGAAGAAGATAATATGGACTTTTTTGTAATGTTTTCTTCAATTTTGGCCGTATTCGGAGACCAGGGACAAGGAGACTATGCTGCTGCGAACTCATATCTTGATGCTTTCGCTGTATACAGGAGCAAACAAGGTAAAAGAACCGCAACAATTAACTGGCCTGCATGGAAGGAAACGGGTATGGCTGTTGATTACAATATTGACGGGTCGGATTCCATAGTTAAGCCCATAACTACTGTAAAAGCATTAAACTGCTTTGAAGAAGTATTGTCTTCCGGGATATCAAAAGTTCTTCCGGGTGAATTGAATTATGACAAGCTTTTAAACATAAAAGAAGGACTGACTTTCAGCCTATCCGATAAAATTATAACAGCACTACAAAAACATAAGATTAAAATAAATGCAAATAAGAAGACGGAAGTAGAGGAAGAAAATACGGTATCTGCAGTAATAAAAGGCAGAGGGGATATTGAATACAATGAGACCGAAAGCAAACTCGCCCAAATCTGGTCGCAGGTATTGGGATTAAATGAAATAGACATTTTCGATAACTTTTCTTCAATGGGTGGAGACTCAATGCTGGCAATCCAGCTGTTGAAGCAGATAGACAAGGTATATCCCGGAATAATAGACATTTCCGACGTTTTTACCTACCCGTCGATACAGCAGATGGCAAGCTATATTGATGAAAAAATGGGGTTAAATAAGGAAGAAAATAAAGTCTCGAAAAAAGAGGAAAACCTGTCGGATGAAGTTCTTAAAAACATGGTGGAAGGGCTTGAGTCAGGCGAAACATCCATAGAAAATGCCCTTAAAATTTTAGGAATAGAGTCTTGAAAAATAAGTTTAAGTGCAAGCGGAAGCTGTGACAGGTATAAAGGCTGCAGCAGAAGGTGCATATGGGGGTCGGATAGATGAGCAATAAGGATATTATTAACAGATACTTGCTGGAACAGATAAAGAACGGGAAATTGGACAAAGAAATGTCCCTCTTGATCCTGAAGGAGATAAATCAGAATAAAGAGCAGGCTAAAACTGATATAGCTGTTATAGGCTTAGCCTGTAAGTTTCCTAGAGCGAACAACATAAAAGATTATTGGGAAAACCTGAAAAATGGTGTGGAGACCATTGGAAGATTTCCTGATGAAAGGGAAAAAGATTCGGGTAAAGGCTCAAATATGAGAGCCGGATATCTTGACGAAATTGACAAGTTTGATGCCCCATTTTTCCGTCTATCGCCCAAAGAAGCTAGTCTAATGCATCCGACCCAGAGGCTTTTCCTGGAAACTGTATGGGAAGCGATTGAGGATGCGGGATATGCCAATGATAAAATTAACGGTTCCAAAACAGCCGTATATGTAGGTATTGACCACACATATCTGCCTGAATACGGTAAGAAAATGGGCCATCAGGACTTGCTGGTCATGACCGGGGGTATGACTTCAATATTGGCAAGCCGTATATCCTACATATTAAACCTTAGAGGTCCCAGCCTGGTAATTGATACTGCATGCTCATCAGGGCTGGTATCGGTACATACAGCATGCAAGGCGTTGAAAAATAAGGAGTGTACCGTGGCTATTGCCGGTGGAATCAACCTTATAGAGCACTTTAAATCGAATTTTGAAGGCGTGGAGTCCACTGAAGGCAAGTTGAGCGCTTTTGATAAGAATTCAAAAGGAACTGTATGGGGAGAAGGCATTGGCGCAGTAATATTAAAGCCGCTGGAGCAAGCCGTAAAAGACAGGGATAACATTTATGCCGTTATTAAAGGCAGTGCGGTTAATAATGACGGAACTACAAACGGAATTACCGCCCCAAGTTCCGAAACCCAGGCAGATGCAATTGTTAGTGCATGGGAAGATGCAAGTATTAACCCAGAGACTATATCTTATATTGAAGCGCATGCTACAGGAACCGTGTTGGGCGACCCTATAGAGATAAAAGGCTTGAAGCTTGCTTTTGAAAGATATACCGATAAAAAGCAGTTCTGCGGTATAGGGGCAGTAAAGCCCAATATCGGGCATGCCGTCGGCGCAGCAGCTATTTCATCCATGATTAAGGCGGTTTTAGCTTTAAAGCATAAAGAAATTCCGTCAAATATCAATTTCGTTGAGCCAAACCCGTTTATAGACTTTTTAAACTCACCTATATATGTTAGTGACAAGTTGATAAAGTGGGAAACGGAGGGTTTCCCAAGAAGGGCTGGTGTCAGCTCATTCGGTTTCAGCAGGACCAACTGCCATGTAGTATTGGAGGAGCCTCCCGAAAGTACGGTTAGCGGTAAAAAGGATTCAAAGGGAAAAGCCGCTTTTATATTTACTTTGTCAGCAAAGAACGAAAATGCTTTAAAGGAATATATAAGTAAATACGACCGCTTTATAAGAGGAAGTGAACAATACGATATTGCAGATATTTGCTTT
Source organism: Clostridia bacterium (assembly GCA_026416815.1). GTDB lineage: Bacteria > Bacillota > Clostridia > Acetivibrionales > DSM-2933 > SKW257. Next base: position 18,705 of record JAOAEJ010000013.1, read on the forward strand.
ACAACAGCCACAGGCAGAGGTCATTACAGCCACAGGCTTGCTATGGTAGTTAGAAGTGAAGAAGATTTTGCAGAAAAAATCAGGAGATTGAGCAATATTGATTTAAACGGGATAAATGAGAAGGACATATTCTACAAAGAACATAAAGTAGTTGCAGATAATTTAAACCAGAAACAGCCTATGGAAATTACAAATAGGGAAAAGAGGGAATTGGACGCTGTAGCAGCCGGAAAAGCGGGACAAATAAGCGGACTTCAAAATGAGGAGTACGAAAGGGCACTAAATGAAATATGCCGTTTATATATTAGAGGTGCTGATGTAAATTGGGAAGATCTTTACAAAGGTGCAGCATGTAGGAAAGTAAGCCTGCCTACATATCCTTTTGAAAGAAAACGGTATTGGTTAAATATACAGGAGCCTGCTGTTACAGAGAAGGCTTACACAGAAAAAGAAATATCCCATCCATTAATTGACAGGCGCATTCTCAGCACATTAAACCAGGAGGTTTACCTGACCCGTTTTAGTGTTGACAGGCACTGGGTGTTGAGTGAACACACCATAATGGATCTTAATATTGTGCCGGGGACTACGTACCTTGAAATGGCAAGAAAGGCAGGCAGTAATCTTTACCGGGACTATAATATAGAACTCAGGGATATTATGTTTCTGACCCCTTTGGTTGTAGCCAAAGATGAAAAAAAAGAAGTGCATACAATTATAAAAAAGGAAAAGGATTATCTGGAGTTTGTCATTGCAAGCAGGACTTCCAATGACGGTTCTGAACTGTATGATGCATGGGTGGTACACGCCGAGGGTAAAATCTGCAAGTTGGATGATAGCATTGTTGGAGTTGCAGATGTCGGCAAAATCCGCAGCAATTGCAATAAAGAAGAGATAGAAGTTGATACAAGCTTACCTATGGGCGAATTCAAATTCGGGCCAAGGTGGAGAAGCATATCCAAGATTCATATAAATGAAAATGAGATGCTTTCTGAGATTAAATTGGGTGATGAGCTTGTGGGAGACCTGGAGGAATGCATACTGCACCCTGCGCTGCTGGATTGTGCAATAAACATGGCCATAGAAAAAATGGTACAGAGAGTACAAGAAGGTACTTATCTGCCTCTATCCTACAAAAGTCTTAAGCTGTACGGACCAATGCCCGCAAAGTTCTACAGCCGCCAGAAAATAACCTGCAGGCTGGATAAAAATTCTGAAACAGTATCACTTGACATTTCCCTTATTAGAGAGAGTGGAGAAATTTTTGCAGAAATTCAGGGCTATTTAATCAAGAAAGTTAAAAAAGATGCCTTTAAGTTTTCCGGTTCTAATGAAAGTGCAGAACTTTACCATGAAATGGGCTGGGCTGTTCAGGATATAAAACATAAGAGGCGGGATTCAAAATCAGGAAACATCTTGATAATGAAAGATGAGAAGGATTTTGCCGGAAAAGTTATCGGGAAGCTTAAAAATGGAGGCAATAACGTAATAGAAGTCTGTTATGGAAAATCCTTTAAAAAGATTGAACAAGGTAAATATGAAATAAATGCGGACGAAGAAAGTTATATGAAACTGATAAGTGAATTTAAAGACAGCGGCTTGTCGCAAATCATACATATGATGAGTATTCATTCTGATGGAGAAATAAATACTGTTGAAGAACTGGAAGATAGAAAAAACAGGGGAGTCTACAGCTTATTCCACCTGACCAGGGCGCTTATGGAGAATAAGGTAAATAAAGATATTGATATAGTACTGGTATCCGACTACGTGAATGAAGTTACAAAGCGGGAAGAAAGGATAAACCCGCATAATGCTTCCTTGTATGCGCTCGGTAAGGTAGTAAGGAACGAATACAGCGGGCTTGCATGCAGGTGCATTGATATTGACGGAAGTACTACGGCAGAGGAATTTGTAAGAGAACTTTCATCGGAAGATAAGATATACCAGGTGGCTTACCGTGATGGCAGCAGGTATGTGGAAGAGTTCAGGGAATTAAATGTTGAAGCTGTTCCCGGAACAGAAGTTGAGATAAAAGACAACGGCGTTTATTTGATTACCGGCGGAACAGGCGGTATCGGACTGGAGATTGCCAAATACCTGGCAGCTAAAAACAAGGTAAATCTGGCTTTTGTCAACCGTACAAAGCTTCCCGAGAAGCAAAAGTGGGATGAAATTCTTGAAACGAATGAAGATAAAAAGCTTTGCGGTAAGCTTAATGCAATAAAAGAAATTGAAAAAGCCGGTGCAACAGTAGTATGCTGCAGTGCCGATGTAACATCTGCAAAAGATATGGAGTCTGTGGTAGAAAAGCTTAGGACGGAATTCGGAAGGATAAACGGGGTTGTCCATAGTGCCGGATTAGCCGGTGAAGGGATCATTATAAGGAAAGACTTTGAGAAATTCAAGAAGGTTATGGCTCCTAAAATAGAGGGTACATGGCTTCTGGACAAGCTGACCGGGCAGGATAAGCCGGATTTCTTCGTGATGTTTTCGTCGATACTGGCGATTGTAGGAGTTATGGGACAGAGTGATTATGCGGCTGCAAATGCATATATGGATTCCTTTGCAGCATTCAGGAATAAAAAAGGGGGAAAGACTGCCGCTATAAACTGGACTGTTTGGAAGGAAGCCGGGATGGCCACCGATTACAACATTGACGAGGTAAGGGGTACATTCAAGGCAGTGACCAATGCCAAGGGTTTGGGAGCTTTCGAAAATGCATTAAATAAGAGAATAACAAGGTTTGTAGTTGGTGAACTTGACTACGGAAGAATCAATTCCATAGAGGAGGACTTAGGGGTTAACCTTTCTCCGGAATTCAAAACTAAGGTTGAAAAAAGGTGCGCGCATGTAAAGAACGCTAAAAAGGCTCAGGGCAAGAAGCAAGCGGCTAATGTGGTATTCAAGGGTGCAGAAGGAGCTAATGAGATTGAGATGAAAATTGCCCAGGTATGGGCGGAAGTTTTGGCTTTGGAGGAAGTAACCCTTTATGACAGTTTCAGTGAGCTTGGCGGAGATTCAATAATTGCTGCAAATCTTCTTAAAGCAATGGAAAAAGAGTTTCCGGGAATGCTGGATATATCGGATATATTTACTTACCCGACAATAAAACAAATGGCAGGTTGCATAGGTAAGAAAATGAATGCCGGGACTAAAATTGAAGACACGTCTTCCGGGAGTAGTGCAATTACAGCCGAATCAGAAGCGGCTATCGAAGAAGTGATGAACCGTTTGGCTCGCGGCGAAATATCAATGTCTGAAGCAGATGAGTTAATTGAAAAATTAAGTGCAAATAAAATGTGATTAATTTCTTATACTTTGCTTTATATGAAATCAAAGGGGCGGTTTAAAAAATGAGATCGGTAAAAAATGTCTTGTATAAACTAATCGAGGAGCAAAAAATAGCACCAAAGGATGCAATGCTGGTTTTTAAGGAACTCCAGTCCAATGAAAAATATCTTGAAGACGATATAGCCGTTATAGGTATGTCCGGTAGGCTGCCCAAGGCTAAAAATCCTGAAGAGTACTGGCGTAACCTGAAAGCAGGAGTTAATTGCATTTCAAAGCTTCCGGAGGACAGAAAAGAAGACATAGAGAGCTTGTTTAATAAGGAACAGAAAAAGAATGTTACATATTCTTCCGGTGGATACATGAATGAAATAGATAAGTTTGACGCATCATTTTTCCGCATATCTCCCAAAGAAGCAAAGTATATGGAGCCTGAACAGAGACTGTTTCTGGAAACAGTATGGGAAGCAATTGAAGATGCAGGATATTCAGGAATGATATACGGCACTAAAACAGGCATATATGTCGGCCATGACCATGTAAGCGGGTCTATATACAGGAAATATACAGGTGGAATGGATAACGAAGATACGCTTGCTTTGACCGGTACATATCCTTCCATATTGCCAAGCCGTATTTCATACATCCTGAACCTTCAAGGCCCAAGCCTTGTTATCGATACTGCATGCTCATCAGGCTTGGTAGCTGTGCATGAGGCATGCCAGGCAATAAAGAACAAGGAATGCGATATGGCTATTGCAGGAGGCGTAAATCTTTTGTTATGGCCGGTAAAATTCAAATCCTTTAAAATGGTTGAAACGAATAATGATATAGTAAAAACTTTTGATAAAAACTCCAGTGGTACAGTTTGGGGTGAAGGTGTTTGTGCATTTATACTCAAGCCTCTTTCCAAAGCTCTTGAAGACAGGGATAATATCCATGCTGTTATTAAGGGAAGCGCTATAAACAATGACGGAATATCCAGCGGAATAACTGCACCAAATGCTGAGGCTCAGGAAAATGTCATAGTTAAGGCCTGGGAAGATGCAAAAATAAATCCTGAAACCATATCCTACATAGAAACCCATGGGACGGGGACTGTACTGGGAGACCCGATAGAAATAAAAGCATTGAAAAATGCATTCTCGAGATATACCGATAAAAGGCAGTTCTGCGCTATAGGTTCTCTAAAACCAAGCACCGGACACCTGGTCGGCGCTTCGGGGACGGCATCTTTGATGAAAGTAATAATGGCATTGAAGAACAGGGAAATCCCGGCAACTATTAACTTCGAGGAACCTAACCCCTATATCAACTTTTGCGACTCGCAGCTTTTTGTGAATGACAGGCTGCGGAAATGGGAGACTGACGGTTGCCCGAGGCGGTCTGGAATAAGCAGTTTTGGATTCAGCGGTACCAACTGCCATATGATTATAGAAGAGGCGCCTGAAGCAGCAAAAAAGCAGAACAGTGACAATGAAAAATCTTATGTGCTGGTGCTTTCGGCCAAGAGCAGCAATGCCCTCGGTGATCTGGTAGAGCTATACAATGGATATCTCGATGGGAGCAATGAGTCTCTGGAGGATATTTGTTTTACGGCATGTACCGGAAGAGAGCATTATGAGCACAGGATAGCATTCATAGTTAAAGAAAAACAGGAATTATTAAAAAAAATAAGGCTTATCAGGGGTAAAAGGTTTGATGAAATAAAGGAAAAAGGGATTTATTTCGGGGCTTACAAGCTTGTAAACAGGCATAGAGACGGGAAAGCGGATGGGGAACTGACTGAAGCAGAAAAACAAAGCTTGAGTGAAACTGCAAATACCAAAATAAAAGAGATGCTGGAGAATAAAACAGACCGTGAAGCTATGCTGGAACTGTTGTGTAATTATTACATACAGGGGGCAGATATTGACTGGCACAGGCTGCTTTATGCGGGCCAATCCAGCAGGCGGGTCAGCTTGCCGGTATACCCGTTTGAGAAAATCAGATTCTGGTTTGAGCCAATTTTAAATAAAGATAACGAACAGGAATTGAAAGGTATCGGAAGCATTGATCTGGGAGAGAAGGTTAATCCGCTGCTGGGATACTGTCTGGCGGATACTATCAGCCATGTAACATACATGAACAGATTAACGCCGGAGAACAGTTGGGTAGTGAGGGACCATAAGCTGATAGGAAGAAACGTACTTCCCGGTACCGGCTGTCTGGAAATGGTCAGGGCAGCTTGTGAGAGACTTTTTAAAGACAGCGCCATGGAATTCAAAGAAGTCATATTTTTTACACCTTTGTTTATAGGAGAAGAAGAAATAAAAGAAGTTTACACAATATTAAGTAAAAAAGATGAATATGTAGAGTTTGTTGTTTCGACCATGAAAGATGACAAATGGGCGAAGCATGTAGAAGGAAAGGCCCTGAAAATAAGGCAGGGAAAGCTGGATAAATACAACTTGGATGATATTAGTAGAAGATGCAGCAGTGAAATAAGTTTAGAAAAAATAAAAGAAAAAACCGACACGGCAGAGTTTAACGGAAGATGGAACAGTCTTGGGAGGATTCTTACCGGACAGAATGAAATGCTTATAACACTTGAATTACCGGGGGAATATTCCGGTGACTTAGATGAATATATCACTCATCCTGCAATGATGGACAATGCTGTAAATATTGAAGCAAGGATAGGCAGAAGCGGAGTATATGCACCGTTTTCTTATAAGAATATAAAGTTTTTCAATAAACTGCCCGGTAAATTTTACAGCTATGTAAGCTTTAAGGAGGAGCCTAATATAAATAAGGAGACTGCTTCCTTTGATATAGCATTGTTGGATGAAAGCGGAAAAGTACTTGTTGAAATTGAAAACTATACAATTAAAAGGGTTCATGAAAAAGATTTAAAAGCCAGCCAGGCTGACTTGCTATACAGGACCTGCTGGGTACCTGTTGAAATGAAAGCAGGAACTATGGACCGGGGCAAAGAGGGAAGCGTAATAGCAATTAAAGGAGAAAGTAAAATTGGTGAAAACTTTATCAAGGCACTAAGAGATAAAGGAATTAATGTCATAGAAGTAGATTTTGGAGCCGGCTATGGCAGAGTTGGGTTTGACAGCTTTACAGTTACTGGATCGGAGGCTGATTACAAGACACTGTTTAAAGAAGTTGAAGACAGAAATATTACACGTATTATTCATCTGAATACTCTGGCAAACGGAAAAGAAATAAAAGATATAGAAACTCTTGAAGGTATCAGGGAAAAGGGTATATACAGCCTTTTCAGGCTTACAAGGTCTATTGTTGAAAGCAAATTCAAAGACAGTATGGATTTGGCTTTGGTAACGGATTACGCTAACGATGTAACCGGAGACGAAGAGAGAATAAATCCACACAATACAATGCTTATAGGGTTCGGCAAGATAGTAAGCCAGGAGTATTCAAACATAAAATGCAGGTGTATTGACATAGACGATTATACAAAAACAGAGGACATTATAGCGGAGCTGTGGGCTGAAAACAGGCATTATTCAGCCGCTTACAGAAAAGGCAAGCGTTATACGGAAAAGTTCATAAAGGTTAATCTTGATAAAACTCCCGACAGGAAAATCATTATAAAAGAGGGGGGTGTTTATGTAATTACAGGGGGTACCGGCGGGATAGGCCTTGAAATAGCCAAATACCTGTCAATGCAAAGCAAGGTGAATATATGCCTTATCAACCGTTCAAAATTACCGGCACGCGAAGATTGGGATGACATCCTTGAAAGAAGGGAAGATACCAAAGCTGGCAATATAATAAATGCTATAAAGGCAATTGAAGATACAGGTTCAAAGGTGCAATGCTATAGCGCCGATGTGGCAATAGAAAAGGAAATGGATGAGGTTCTTCAGGGCATAAGGAAAAGTTTCGGGAAAATCAACGGGGTAATACATGGAGCAGGTATTGCCGGGAACGGCTTTATAATGAGAAAGGATGAACAAACATTTAGCAATGTTATAGCACCAAAAATGCTGGGTACATGGATTCTTGACAAACTTACGGCTGAGGACGGACTTGACTTCTTCGTATTGTTCTCATCAATAATGGCTGTCATGGGCAGTGCAGGACAGAGTGACTATGGGGCTGCAAACTCATATCTTGAGGCTTTTGAGGCATACAGAAATAAAAAGGGCATGAGGACAATCACAATAAGCTGGGCTCCATGGAAGGAAACCGGAATGGCAGCCGATAACGGCTTCACTGAATCCAGAGGCGTATTCAAACCTTTACCTACGTCAGCAGCGGTTCAAGCCTTCGGAAGTATACTTGAAAAGGATTTGACAAGGGTTATTATAGGTGAAATAGATTATGAAATAATGGGGCCAATAATGGAATACTTGCCTGTTGATTTATCCGAAGACCTTAAGAAAACGGTAAAAGCGAAAGCTGCCAGGGCGAAGTTTTCCGGAAGAATACAACAGCAGGATAAAAATATTGATGTTGTGCTGAATGGCAGAGACAGCGGCAAATATGACGAAATAGAGATGAAAACGGGAAAGATATGGGCAAGTGTGCTTGATGTAAGAGAAATAGACATTTATGACAGTTTTATTCAGCTTGGCGGTGATTCAATAATTGCAGCCAATCTCCTGAAAGAGATGGAAATGGAATTTGGAAATATCGTAGATATTTCAGATATATTTACCTATCCAACTATAGGACAAATTGCAGACTATATCAGAAAAGAGACAGAAAAGAAAAGCGTTTCGAAGTTGACAATAGAAGAAATAATGGACCTTCTTGCAAAGGGAAAAATAACTGTAAGTGAAGCGTCTGAATTGAGGAAAAAATTGTGAACAAATCATGCCTGCTAAGCGCAACCAATAATGAAAATAGGTCGGCCTGGGGGCAAGGGGGTCGAACTCCTATTTCCGTGTTAAATGAGTTATTACTTGTATGAAAGGGGTGGCTTACTTGGAGGCTACTAAAATAGCAGCACAAAGTCCTATAAAATGGATAATTTCTTCTGTAAAATCACAGGGGCGTTGGTTTTACTTAAACATCGCGGGCTCTTTTTTGGATTCCGTAGTAGTACTTTTTATAGCCTACTATATGAGAAAAATTGTTAATACGGCTCTATCAACCAACGTGGGACAGGGGCTCAATATAGCAATAATTAAATTACTTGTGCTGATCCTTTTTGGAGTTCTAATATTGTTATTAAGAACTTATAGTTCGGGACGTATAAGTGCAAAAATTATGTATAATTTGCGGAGGCAGTTATACGAATACATTGAGAAACTACCTGTTTCCTATCTTGAAAATCATCATTCTGCAGAAATGGTTTCCAGTGCAACAAACGATGTATCGAAGATTGAAAACTTTTTAAACTACAAGCTTACAAGGATCATATATATACCGGCGGCATTCATAATAACTTTTACATACATGCTGATTATCAAGTGGAATCTACTTTTGTTCAGCTTCATAGTAATACCTGTTATAATGACACTTTCATTTTTGATAGTAAAGTCATTGGGTCAATTGACGCATCAATTGCAGGGACTCATAGGAGAAAGCAATTCCATAGTACAAGACACCGTAGCGGGAATGCCTATATTGAAATCATTCAATTTAAAGGACAGGATGTTTGATAGGTATAGGGATATAGTAAATAAAACAATTGAAAAGAGTATGCGTATAGTTATGAGGATAGCTTCCATGACGCCGATGCTGTATGTATTGCGACAAGTGCCTCCTTTACTTTGCATAATATATGGGGGATATCTCATAGTTCAAAAACAGATGAGTCCCGGGGACTTGCTGGCTTTTCTTTATTTGTTGAACATACTTGTAGGTATTATAGTCGACATACCGGGTTTGATGGGAGAAATAAGCAAAGCATCCGGAACAGTGCAGCACGTGCTGGAAATATTGGAACAGCCTGTCGAAAGTATGGATGAATTTGAGATTTCGGCAGACTATGATAAAGACCCTGTTATTATGAAGGGGGTTGACTTCACTTATGATGGAGAAACAAAGATTTTGGACAACCTGAACTTTAATATACGTAAAGGAAGCATTACAGCATTAGTAGGGCCGAGCGGAAGCGGTAAAAGTACCGTTTTCAAACTATTGTGCGGTTATTATGCACCCAGTCAAGGTTCTATAGAGTTGTTCGGAAGCAAAATAAGCGACAATAACCTATCGTTCTGCCGCGGGCAAATATCCATGGTTACACAGGATTCATACCTTTTTCCTGTAAGCATAGCCGAGAATATTTCCTATGGACGTTTAGGTGCCGGGATGGATGAGGTAATAGCCGCCTCAAAGGCTGCTAATGCCCATGACTTTATAATGGAACTGCCTGAGGGCTATGAAACTGTTGTAGGCGAGAGGGGAGCAAGATTATCAGGTGGACAAAAGCAGCGTATTGCCATAGCACGGGCAATTTTAAAGGGATCACAGATTCTATTGCTGGATGAACCAACATCTGCACTAGATAACCAGTCGGAAGCTTTAATACATGAGGCTTTGGAAAAGCTTAAGGGCAAAAAGACCGTATTGATCATAGCCCACCGTCTGACAACAATTAAAAATGCCGATGAAGTATTTGTTTTAAAAGAAGGAAGTATTATTGAAAAAGGAACTCATACGGAATTGATTGAAAAAGGCGGTTTCTATAAGCAGCTTTACCTTAAACAGTATGTATTTAAAGAAGCACAGCAGTAAAAGAAGAATGAAAGAGGGTATGCCGATTGTCCGAAAAGTTGTTTAAAAGCAGTTCAACTCAACAGATTAAAAGACTAATGTCATTTATGAAAAAAAGAATATGGCTGTACTTGCTGTGTATGGTAGGTTTGGCGTTTGTTTTCGCTGTTTTCCTGAGTCTCGTTACGGCATATAAATCCAGAACACTTTTTGATGCGGCCGCATCAGGAAATATGCCGCTTGTAAAAGTTACAGCTATTGAAATGATTATCTCAATACTTGTTGCCTGCGTTTTATGTCCCATTTGCAGCTATGGTATTTTTTATTGCATTCAAAAGACAATTGCGGAAGTACGTTTGTACATTTTTAAACAAATAGAAGAACTGCCGATGAGTTATTTTGATAAAAATCACAGCGGTGAAATCATGTCTTGCCTGAATAATGACCTTAACGCATTGGAAGATGCATATTTCTGGCCTATATTACTAACCATACTGTCAATTATTTTAGGGATTGGCTCTGCAGGCATAATGTTCTATTTGAACCCGGTACTGGCTATTTTTACTATATTTATGGGCATAATCACCAGCTTGGTAAATTCAAGATTTGCAGGCCCTATTAGGGTTGTGAGCAATGCAATGCAGCAGCATTTGGGTTTTATAACCGGGCGGTTGGTAGATTTACTTTCGGGCTTTTATGTAATAAAGATGTTTTGCGCAGGTAGTATGCTGAGTAAACGTTTTAACAATAAAAACGAGGAGCTTGCTGATGCTACAGTAAAATATGCTGTCATAAATTCAGCATTGGAGGGCAGCAATTATCTACTGGGTAATATAGCCTTTCTAGGAGTAATAATTATTGGTGCTGTATTAATTGCAAATCACCGAATCAGTGTTGGTACGGCTATTGCTTGCTCGCAGCTATTTGGAGGTATAAGCTTTATGTTCGGGCAATTGGGAGGGTTCGTTTCCCAGATGCAGCGTTCACTTGCCGGTGCAAGCCGTGTTTTCCAACTGTTGGATGAATCTGTCGAGCCTGAAAGCTACTCCTTAACGGGAGGTTCAACCGGGGATATGATTAACTTTCAAAAAGTATCTTTTTCTTATGATGCTGAAAAACGGATATTGGATGGTATTGAGTTTTCGATACAGCGTGGAAAGATTGCAGCACTTGTCGGTCCCAGCGGCAGTGGGAAAAGTTCTATTGTAAAACTCCTTATGGGCTTTTACCCTGCGGATACAGGTTCTATTGCCGTAAACGGAAAACCTATACAAGACTATACGTTGGAACAATTGAGGAATTTAATTGCATATGTTCCGCAAGATGCTTACTTGTTCCATGGAACTGTAAAAGACAATATAGCAATGGGAAAAGAAAATGCTTCAAAAGAAGAAATCATTTCTGCAGCTAAAGCGGCTAATGCCCATGATTTTATAATGGAGCTTCCACAGGGTTACGATACTGTCGTTGGGGAGAGGGGGGCAAGATTATCTGGCGGGCAAAGGCAGAGGATAGCTATCGCAAGGGCAATAATTAAAAATGCTCCCATACTTATACTTGACGAAGCCACATCAGCCCTTGATTCCGAGTCAGAACAGCTTGTACAGCAGGCTCTGAACAATTTGATGAAAAACCGTACTGTAATTATAATAGCCCATAGGCTTTCTACAATAGAAAATGCAGATTTAATTTATGTGCTTGAAGATGGAAAAATAGTTGAAAAGGGGACACATCGTGAACTGATAGAGGCTGAGGGAATTTACAACAGTTTATATGAATTGCAATTTTCATAACAGTCAAAGTAACAAGTATATAAATTTATGTGTTTGAGAGGAATTTTGGACTATGGTAATACGAAACGCAGAGAAAAAGGATATTCTGGGAATCATGAAATTAATAGGCGACTGTATAGAAAATATGCAAAAACAAGGTATTGATCAATGGTGCGAGAAGTACCCCAATTTGGAAATTATAGAAGATGATATAAATAAAAATACACTTTATGTCTTAAAAGAAAGAAAATCATTCCTGGGTATTATTACTATAGATGAAGAACAGCCGCCGGAATATAACCAAATTAAATGGTGCTGTGAAGGGAAAAATGTTTTGGTTATACACAGGTTGGCAATACAGCCGAAAGTTCAAGGAAAAGGTCTTGGAGGAAAATTAATGGATTTTGCGGAGGATTTTGCAATAAGATTCGGTTATGGGTGTATCAGGTTAGATGCTTACAGCGGTAACGAACAGACACTTGGATTTTACAATAGAAAAGGATATATGAATGTGGGTGAATTTACAATAGCCCAACGCCCACTTCCATTTAATTGTTTTGAAAAAATTTTAGAAGGAAGTGTTACACTATGAAATCAGCAGAAAATATTTTATTCAATCTGGTTGCCGAACAAAAAATATCCAGCAGTGATGCTGCTGAATTATTTAAAGAATTGGAAAATAAAAATATTGAAGACGATATAGCAATCATCGGTATGTCATGCAGACTCCCGAAAGCTAAAAATATAGATGAATATTGGGAAAATTTAAGGAAGGGGATATGCTGTATTGACAGCTTCCCGAAAAGCAGATGGGAAGATGCTTTAAATTCGTCAAAATGTGCTCCGTTAAAGGATGAAGAACCTTTTCTAAAGGGTGGATACCTGAATGATGTAGATAAATTCGATCCCGGCTTTTTCCGAATATCCCCTCAGGCTGCCAGGTGGATCGAGCCTAGTCACCGCCTATTTCTTCTGACAGCCTGGGAAGCTTTTGAAGATGCCGGATATACCGACCAGAAGATTAACGGTACAAATACAGGAGTATATGTGGGAACAGATCATACGTACAGGTCAAATTACGGTGAAAATACCAAAGAGAGGGACTTTGTATCAAGGACAGGCTCATGGACGTCAATTTTAGCAGGAAGAGTAGCTTATGCTCTTAATCTCCGAGGCCCTAATGTTGTTGTGGATACAGCTTGCTCAGGAGGATTGGTTGCCGTTAATTTGGCATGCAGCGCATTGAAACGTAAAGAATGTGAAATGGCAATTGCCGGCGGGGTCAACTTTATTATGGCTCCATATAAAAGTAATGGACTTGATATGGTCCAGTCAAACGATAATGTATTAAGAACATTTGATAAGAATGCAAACGGTACTATTTGGGGAGAAGGCGTATGCAGCTTGCTGCTAAAACCATTGAAAAAGGCTATTGAGGATAACGATAATATACATGCAGTTATAAAAGGCAGCGCTTTCAACAATGATGGGGCTTCAGGAACTATAACTGCGCCAAATGCCGAAGCCCAGGAGGAAGTAATTATTAAGGCCTGGCAGGATGCAAAAGTGGCTCCCGAAACAATTACTTACATAGAAGCACATGGGACAGGAACAAACCTGGGCGACCCCATAGAGGTGAAAGGTCTGACAAGGGCTTTCAAAAGATTTACAGATAGAAGACAGTTCTGCGGAGTTGGTTCGGTAAAAACGAGCATAGGCCATGCTGTGGCTGCGTCAGGCCTTGCGTCTATGATTAAAGTAATAATGGCAATGAAGCATGGAGAAATACCTGCGAGCTTAAATTTTAAAGAACCGAACCCATTCATCAACTTCTCGGATTCACCGTTATTTGTAAACGATAAGCTAAAAAAGTGGGAAACATACGGCAACATTAAACGTGCCGGAATAAGTGCTTTCGGGTTCAGTGGAACAAATGGTCATGTTGTTATGGAGGAAGCCCCGGAAATAGAAAAGAATACTGAAGAAATAATAAAAAAACCCTATATTTTTTCCCTTTCTGCAAAAAATGAAGACTCTTTGAGAAAATATGTGAAAGATTATATTAAATTCCTGGACAGGCATCCGGAACTGAAATATGAAGATATCTGCTATACTGCAGCTACGGGCAGAGGGCATTACAACTGCCGGCTTAGTATGGTATTGAACAGCAGGGAAGAATTGATAGAAAAACTCACTGTAATAGATGTTAAAGGCTTTTCAGGATTACAGGATAAAGGAATTTGCTATGGTGCTATAAAAATTGTAAAAGGAAGTCCCGAAAAAAGAGAGACCGATGAGATAACTGAAATAGAGATACAGCAGATTACTGAAGATGGTGATGAAAAAGTAAAGGCAGTTGGTACAGCTTCACCAGAAAGTTATGGCGAAATTTTGCAGGAAATATGCAGGCTTTATACTCTAGGTGCAGACATTAAGTGGGATAATATTTTCAAAGGGCAAAACAGGAAGAAAGTTAGTCTGCCGGGGTACCCTATGAAAATGGCAAGGTACTGGGTTGAAGAAGTTAATCCGAAAAGGGAAGGTGCAGAAATACACAAGGCGGTTTATATGGAAACAGGTCATCCTTTGCTGGGGCACTGCGTGTCGGACAATATTTTCAGTATTGTATATGAGAACTGTTTAAGCCCTGAAACTCACTGGGTATTGGCTGATCATAAAATAATCCAAAGAAATATGCTTCCAGGTACGGCTTATATAGAAATAGCCATGGAGGCATGTCAAAAATACTTTAACTGCAGCAGCATAGAATTAAAGGATATTTTATTCCTTCAACCTTTTGCATTGAACTTTGACGAGAGTAGAGAGATTCAGACTATTATCAAAAAAGAAGACGGATACGTAGAATTTGTTGTTTGCAGTAAACAGGAAGACATCTGGATCAGGCATGCAGAAGGAAAAGCATATGAAACAAAAGGTAAAGAGGTTGAAAAACTCAATATAAATGACATAATGAGCAGGTGCAGTGTAAAAACAGAGAGAGCAGGAGTAAAGGAGAAAATAGATGCGGCGGAGTTCGGCAGTAGATGGAATACTGTCAGTGAGGTTTTTTCCGGGAATGGAGAAATGCTTGTAGCTATTGAACTTCCTGGGGAACATTCGGCAGACCTTAAGGAATACGGCATCCATCCTGCAATGCTGGATAACGCGGTAAACATTTCAATAAGGCTCAATGACAGCAAAAACTACTATCTGCCTTTTTCTTACGGGAGTATGAAGATTCACGGCAAAATGCCGGGGAAATTTTTCAGCTATATTAAAAACAACGGGCAGATATCTGAAGGCAAGGAATTTATATCCTTCGATATACTATTAGTTGACACAGACGGAAATGTATTTACTGAAATAAATAATTACTCCATAAAGAGGGTACACGAAAGAGAATTCAGGTTCAGGCAATCCGAATTCTACTATGAAACTATATGGGTTCCAAAGGAATTGAAGATAGCCGAAGGTGCGGATAACGCAGGGTGTGTTGTTGTCTTCAAGGGTAAAGGCGGAATCGGCAGCAATATTATTGATTTAATGAAAGCTAAAGGTAGAAGTGTAATAGAAGTAGACTTTGGAACGGAATTTAAAAAGCTTGAAGAAGATAGTTATGTTGTAAGCGATTCTGAAAAAAGCTATAGCGATCTTCTTGCACAGGTAAGAGACAGGAAAGTAACACAGGTAATACACCTGCTCACAGTTGGAAAAAGTGACAAGATTGCTTGCTTGAATGAATTGGAAGGGAACCTGAGGAGCGGTATAAACAGCCTGTTCTATATTATAAAAGGCCTTGTAGCAAATAGATATAACGAATTTGTTGATATCGTGCTTGTATCTGATTACGCAAACCAGGTAAAAAAAGACGAAGAAATAATTCACCCTCACAATTCGGCATTCTTTGGCCTTGGTAAGGTAGCGGTGCAGGAATACGGCAACCTTAAATGCAGATGTTTGGACATAGACGGTCAAACCGGAGCAATTGATATTGTCAATGAGCTGGCAGCCGAAAATTATGAATATATTGCAGCATACCGTAACCGTGTGAGGTACATTGAGGAATTCAGAAAGCTCAATGTTGACATAGCACCGGATAACAAGCTGGAAGTAAAAGAAGACGGTGCATATATAATTACGGGCGGATTAGGCGGTATTGGCCTCGAAATAGGCAAATACCTGGCAGCAAAGAATAAAGCCAACATATGTCTCATAAGCCGTTCAAGCCTTTGCGAGCGTGAAAAGTGGGAAGAAATTCTTATGGAAAATATCGATAAAAAACTCTGCAGCAGGATTAATGCTGTCAAATCTATAGAAGAAGCCGGTTCAAAGGTGGTTTGTTACAGTGCCGATATAACGAAAGAAGCTGATGTAAAAGCCGTATTAAGCGACATAAAAGACAAGTTCGGGAAAATAAACGGAATATTCCATTGCGCCGGAATTGCCGGTGACGGGTTTATCGTCAGGAAAAATGAAGATGTTTTTAACGGCGTTATAGCTCCCAAAATACAGGGAACATGGCTCCTTGACAAGTATACGGAAAATGACAATGTTGATATATTGGTACTGTTCTCATCAATATTCACAGTGATGGGTGGACCCGGACAAGGGGATTACTGTGCTGCAAATTCCTATCTCGACTCCTTTACGGCATACAGGAACAGGAAAGGCAGGAGGACTGTAACTATCAACTGGCCCGGATGGAAAGAAACAGGCATGGCCGCTGACCACGGTTTAGGCGAAACAAGCGGATTATTCAAGTCCTTGACTAATACAAAAGCTATAAATGCCCTGGAAGAAATAATTAATAAAAATGTAGAAAGGGTCATTGTAGGTGAATTCGACTTTGAAACAATAAACCATATTAAATATAATTTAATGATAAACTTCTCCAGCGATATAAAACTATTGATTGAAAGGAAGACCAGGAGATTAATAACAAGCCAGGAACCAACGGATAAAAATAATATAAATAATGTATCTGTTACGGGAAAAAACAGTAACGAGCTTACCGAAATTGAAATCAGGATAGGGCAAATATGGGCGTGTGTCCTTGGCCTTAAAGAAATAAACATTTATGAATCATATCAGGATATGGGCGGGGACTCATTACTTGCCACTCATATAGTGAAAGCATTAGATATGGAGTATCCCGGCATAGTAAAAATATCGGATATTTTCTCCTTCCCTACAGTAGCAGAGTTGTCAAAGCATATCAGCGGACAAATAAATGTAACAACTACGGATACATCGGAAGAATATACTGAAGATGGAATTGATGACAAAAAATTAAAAGACTTGCTTGATAGCCTTGAATCAGGAGAGTCATCAGAAGAAAATATTTTAGATTTATTATCCGTGTGGAGGGATTAAAATATGCAAAAGGTAGACGAACTTAATAAATATATCATTGGACAGGTTAAGACAGGCAAAATAAGTAAAGAAAAAGCTTTCGAGTTACTTAAGGAATTAAATCAAAGTACAGCAGTTTCAGTATTTGATTCTGTGATTGACGAAATAGTACAAAAAATTTCACAACTTGAAGGTAAGCCGGAAATCAGTGAGGTATTAAAATACATAACATTAGAGGAGCTTTTTTCAAAAATAAAGGAAAGGAATTATGCAGAAAAAAGTGCCGATAATTCATATCCACCTATACGATGTATAGAAGAAATGGAGTATTATCCATTATCGTCTGCCCAAAAAAGACTGTTTATAATAAACGAGATTTCTGATGTAGGAACAAGTTATAATCTCAGTGAAGTATTAATGTTGGAACGCAGCCTGGACAAGAATCAGCTCGAAGATGTATTTAAAAGTTTTATACAAAAGCATGAATCTCTTAGGACATCATTTAAAATCATAGACGGCGAGCCTGTACAGATAGTGCACAAGACTGTAGATTTTAAGGTAAATTATATAAAATCAGAAGAACAAAATGCAAAAGAATTAATAAAAGATTTAATTCAGCCTTTTGACTTAAGCAAAGCCCCTTTGTTGAGGCTGTCCCTTATACAGCTGCCGGATGATAAACAGTTGTTACTGCTTGATATACATCATATAATAGCTGACGGATCATCATTGAGCATACTTCAAAAAGAGATCCAGTTATTGTTAAGTGGGTCAGATACACCTGCGCCCAAAATACAGTATAAGGATTTTGCTGTGTGGCAAAAGAAATTATTGGAGTCAGAGGCAATTAAAAAACAGGAGAAGTATTGGCTAAGCGTGTTTTCGGGAGAAATACCGGTACTCAACATGCCAACCGATTATCCCAGGCCTTACGAACAGAGCTTTGACGGTGACCGTCTGAAGTTTAAGGCAGAAAAAGAATTAACAACCAAACTTAAAAAGCTTACGGCAGAAACCGGGACAACCTTATATATTGTATTGATGGCTGCATATAACATATTGCTTTATAAATACACAGGACAGGAAGATATTGTGGTCGGCTTTCCTATTGCAGGGAGGCAGCATGCCGGACTTGAGAACATTATAGGCATGTTTGTAAATACACTGGCTTTGAGGAATTACCCAGTTGGAAATAAAACCTTCAAGGAATTTTTACAGGAAGTGAAACATAATGCTTTAAAGGCTTATGAGAACCAGGATTACCAATTTGAAGAACTGATTGATAAGCTGGACATACACAGGGATTTGAGCAGGAATCCGCTCTATGACACTATATTTGTATTACAAAACCATGTGAAATCAGGAGAAGGCAATAACCAATTATTCGAGAATAAAACATCGAAATTTGATATTACTCTGGAGGCATTGGAAGTAAAGGGAGAGTTAAGCTTTGAATTGGAATACTGCACAAGGCTTTTCAAGGAAGAAACAATACAGAGGCTTTCAGGACATTATATAAACATTTTAAAAGAAATTACCGCCAATCCCATAATTAAGCTAGAAGAAATAGACATGCTGCTTGAAGAAGAAAAGCAACAGATATTAGTTGATTTCAATAATACAAAAGCACATTATCCTAAGGAAAAGTTATTACATGAAGTTTTTGAAGAGCAGGCCGGAAGGGTCCCAAACAATATAGCGGTAATGTTTGAAGATAAAAAACTGACGTATAGGGAATTAAATGAAAAATCAAATCAGCTGGCAAGGATATTAAGGTCTAAAGGGGTAAAACCTGACAGCATAGTTGGTATAATGGCAGAACGCTCATTTGAGATGCTGGTGGGAATATTGGGAACATTAAAAGCAGGAGGAGCGTACCTTCCAATAAGTCCTGATTACCCACGCGATAGGATAGAATACATGCTTGATGACAGCCGGACTACCATTTTGTTGACACACAAGGATTTTGAAAAAGTATTGGGTTATCCGGTTGATACTATAAGGCTTGATGACCCGGATATTTATGCTTGTGAAGGGTCAAACCTTGAAAAAGTAAATACATCAAGTAACCTTGCATATGTAATATATACATCAGGATCAACAGGAAAGCCTAAAGGAACAATGATTGAACATTACTCTGTTATAAACAGGTTGAACTGGATGAACAAAAAATACCCATTAGGCCATTGCGGCACAATTCTGCAGAAAACGCCGTTTACATTTGATGTGTCGGTTTGGGAATTATTCTGGTGGTCATTTGATGGAGCCAGCGTCTGTATGCTTGAGCCTGGGGGGGAAAAAGACCCCGGAGCTATTGTAAATGCGGTAAAAAAGTATAAAATAACTACTTTACATTTTGTACCTTCGATGTTAAGTGTTTTTTTACAGTACGTGGATGAGACGGGAAGCTGGGATGAATTATCGGACTTAAGGCAGGTGTTTGCCAGTGGAGAGGCTCTTACATTACAGCAGGTAAAAAAATTCAATGAACTTCTGAATAAGAACAACGGGACAAAACTTATTAATCTGTACGGCCCTACAGAAGCAACTGTTGATGTATCATACTTTGACTGCCCTTCAGATAAGGAAATTGAAGTAGTACCCATTGGAAAGCCAATTGATAATATAAGGCTTTATATTGTTTACCGGAATAATATGCTGTGCCCAATTGGAGTGAATGGGGAACTGTGTATAGCAGGAGACGGCCTGGCGAGAGGATATTTGAACAGGAGAGAGCTTACTTTAGAAAAATTTGTTCAAGCACCATTTAATGCTGGTGAAAGGATTTACCGCACAGGGGACCTTGCAAGATGGATGCCTAATGGAAACATTGAGTTCATAGGAAGAATAGACCACCAGGTAAAAATAAGAGGTTTCAGGATAGAGCTGGGTGAGGTTGAAAACCAGTTGTTAAAGCATGAATTAATTAATGAAGCAGCAGTAATAGTAAAGGAAGATAATGGGGGAAACAAATACCTGTGTGCCTATATAGCATGCAGCAATGAAATTACAGTTGCTGAATTAAAGGAATATTTATCAAGGAACCTACCGGATTATATGATACCTTCATATTTTATAATTCTAGACAAAATGCCACTCTCACACAATGGAAAGCTGGACAGGAAGGCACTGCCCGAGCCTGAAAATATTATCAAAACAGGTGCAGAGTTTGAAGCGCCTACCAATATTACCGAAGAAAAATTGATATCTATATGGCAGGAAACGCTTGGATTAGAAGGAATCGGTTTAAACCATAATTTCTTTGATATTGGCGGACATTCGTTAAAAGCTGCTGTTCTTGTTTCGAAAATACATAAGGAACTAAATGTGGAGGTACCTCTTGGAGAAGTGTTTAAAAAGCCTACAGTAAAGGTACTTGCCCAATATATACAAAAAGCTGGAAAGAGTAAGTTTTCAGAGATATTGCCTGTAGTGGAAAGGGAATATTATCCTGCGTCATCTGCACAAAAGAGATTGTATATACTGGATCAACTTGAAGGGACGGATATAGTATATAACATGCCGGGAACTGCAGCCATTGATGGAGAGGTTGATATAACGAAATTGAAAAAAGCATTAAGTCAAATGGTTCAGAGACATGAAGCTTTACGGACATCCTTTGAAATGATAGATGAAGAAATCGTGCAACGGGTACAAGAGGACGCGGTATTAGAAATTACTTATACAGAAGCGGAGGAAGAACAGCTAGGTAATATATTAAGCGGATTTGTGCGCCGCTTTAATTTAGGGGAAGCACCACTTTTGAGAGTGGGGCTTGTAAAAACTGCTGAAAAGAAATTTGTGTTACTGGTTGATATGCACCATATCATATCTGACGGTATATCAATCGGTATATTTATACGTGAGATAAAAGACCTGTATTACGGAAAAGTATTGCCTCCACTTCAAATACAGTATAAGGACTTCACTGAATGGCAAAATGCATTATTCCAGAGTGATTATATAAAGCCTCGGGAGAAATACTGGCTTGATACCTTTGCTGGCGAAATCCCAGTGCTGAACATGCCTACTGACTACCCCCGTCCGTCAGAACAGAGTTTTGAGGGCAATAACATAACATTTATATCAGATAAAGAACTGGCCGGAAAATTAAATGCTATGGCCAGAGAGGCTGGCGCTACCATGTTTATGGTATTGTTGGCAGCTTATAACGTGCTGTTGTCAAGATATGCGGGGCAAGAGGATATTGTGATAGGGTCACCCGTAGCAGGAAGGTCTCATCCAGATTTGCAGGGCATAATAGGCGTTTTTGTAAATACTCTTGTTTTCAGGAACTTCCCAGATAGGAATAAAAAATTCAACGAATTTTTACATGAAGTTAAACAGAATGCTTTAAAAGCTTATGAAAACCAGGATTACCAGTTTGAAGAACTTGTCAATAAACTGGATATTAAGAGGAACTTAAGTAGAAATCCTTTGTTTGATGCCGCTTTTATACTTCAAAACCATGAAGGTGCAGAAGGAATAATAAATTCAGCCTTTAAGAATAAAATATCAAAGTTCGATATTACATTGGAAGCAACAGAGACCGGTGGAATATTAAGTTTCAGGCTGGAATACTGCACAAGGCTTTTCAAGGAAGAAACAATACAGAGACTCTCAGGACATTACATAAACATATTAAAGGAGATTACGGCGAATCCAGAAGTCAAACTATCGGAAATCGATATGCTGTCGGAGGAAGAAAAGTCGCAGATACTTTTTGAATTCAATAATACAAAAGCATACTACCACAAAGAAAAAACAATTCAAGAAATGATTGAAGACCAGGTAGAAAAGACCCCGGAAAATATTGCAGTTGTGTTTAAGGATAAACAGCTTACATACAAAGAGATGAATATAAGGGCAAACCAGCTTGCACGGGTGCTAAGAGAAAAAGGAATCAAGCCTGACAGCATAGTGGGTATAATGGTAGAGCGATCTATTGAAATGATTATCGGTATAATGGGAATATTGAAAGCAGGAGGCGCGTATTTGCCAATAAGCCCCGAATACCCGCAGGATAGGGTAAGATTTATGCTTGAAGACAGCTGTACGGGTATCCTTTTAACACATAAGGGATTTGCGCAGAATTTGGACTTTCAAGGGGATATTATAAACCTTGATGAGGCAGGTCTTTGGAACGGTGACGGGTCAAACCTTGGAAGATTAAACTTACCCCAAAGCCTTGCATATGTTATATATACATCAGGGTCTACCGGAAAGCCAAAAGGAGCAATGATAGAACATTATTCTGTAATAAACAGGATAAACTGGATGCATAAAAAATACCCTATAGACTGCAGCGATACTATACTCCAGAAAACACCATTTACTTTTGATGTATCGGTGTGGGAATTATTCTGGTGGTCATTTGTGGGAGCAAGAGTATGTATGCTTGAGCCTGGAGGAGAAAAAGACCCTGAAGTTATTGCAGCAACCATAAAAAACTATAACGTGACAACAATGCACTTTGTGCCATCAATGCTTGGCATATTTCTACAACATTTAGAGGAAACAGGGGGCTATGAAAGGCTAACCGGATTAAGACAGGTATTTGCCAGCGGAGAAGCACTTACACTGCCGCAGGTATATAAATTTAACAAGCTTCTTTACCAAAGGAATGGGACGAAACTTAGCAACTTATATGGTCCGACAGAGGCAACTGTAGATGTATCGTACTTTGACTGTTCTACAGGTCAGGAAATTGAAGTAGTACCGATTGGAAAGCCAATAGACAATATAAAACTATATATAACTGACAAAGACAACAATTTATGTCCCGTGGGAGTACCAGGAGAGCTTTGCATCGCAGGAGACGGGTTGGCAAGAGGATACTTGAACAGGGCGGAGCTTACTGCTGAAAAATTTACACCAAATCCCTTTGAGACGGGCAAAAAAATGTACAAGACCGGTGACCTGACAAAATGGCTTAATAATGGAAATATTGAGTTCCTTGGAAGAATCGACCATCAGGTAAAGATCAGAGGTTTCAGGATAGAACTTGGGGAGATAGAAAGTCAATTGTTGAAGAATGGTTCAATAAAAGAGGCATTGGTATTATCAAGGGAAGATTCACAAGGTAATAAATACCTGTGTGCGTATGTAGTATCCGAAGAAGAAATTACAATAACAGAATTAAGGGAATACCTGTTAAGAGATTTACCGGACTATATGATACCTTCGTATTTTGTCCTGCTTGAAAATATGCCGTTGACAGTGAACGGAAAGGTTGACAGGGGCGCGCTGCCCGAACCTGGTGGAGTTATGAATACAGGAGTGGAATATGTTCCACCTGAAAATCCAATAGAAGAAAAGCTTGTAGATATATGGAGGGAACTTCTCAGAGTAGAAAGGATCGGGGTAAATGACAACTTCTTTGAAGTAGGGGGTCATTCACTAAAAGCAGTAGCTCTTAAAGCAAGGATAGCTAAGGAATTCAATATAGATGTGACTTTGGATGATATATTCAGAGAACCGAGAATTAAAGGCCTTGCAAAATGCATAGAGAATGGGGAATATAAAGGGTATTTATCCGTTAAGCCGGTTGAAGACAGGGAATATTACCCGGTATCTTTTGCACAAAATAAGTTAGTTATGTTGAATAGTATTGAAAATATAGAAACTGCATTTAATATGCCGGGAGGTATATTAATAGAAGGGAATATAGACATAAAGCGCGTGGAGGATGCATTTAGGGAGCTGGTAAACAGGCATGAAGCATTAAGGACTTCTTTTGAATTAAGAAACGGGGAACCAGTTCAAATTATACATAAAGAAGTTGATTTCCGGTTGGAGTATCTGGAAAGTGAAGACGCACCGGAAGATGTATTTAAAAAATTTGTCAGGGTATTCGATTTAACTAAAGCTCCTTTACTACGGGCAGGCCTTTCGGAATTATCTGATAAAAAGCACTTGCTGGTTTATGACATGCACCACCTGATATCCGACGGTACTTCAATAGCCATTTTGATAAAAGAATTCTTATTCCTTTACTATGGGCAGGATTTACCTGAAATTAAGGTGCGGTTCAGGGATTTTGTTGAATGGCAAAATAAACGGATTGAGTCAAATAAACTTAAAAAACAAGAAGCTTATTGGACAAATGTTTTTAAAGAAGGTTTCCCTTCAGTTAATATGCCGCTTGACTTTGAAAGAGGGGAAAAAACAAGGTATAGAACCAATACTTTATCATTAGTAATTCCCGGTGAAGCAGCGGATAAAATAAAAGCATTTGCAAACAAGCAAAATTTGACCTTGAATATAGTATTTTTTACCCTATATGAGATTATTTTAAGTAAATACA
The DNA here is from genome assembly GCA_026416815.1 of Clostridia bacterium. GTDB lineage: Bacteria > Bacillota > Clostridia > Acetivibrionales > DSM-2933 > SKW257. The sequence continues at coordinate 43,107 of JAOAEJ010000013.1, forward strand.
GCGGGCAGGAAAATATTGTTGTAGGAACAGTAGTTGCAGGTAGAAACCATGAAGAGTTGGAAAACGTAATAGGTGAATTTTCCTATGCCTTGCCGGTAAAAATGGCTATCCGGGAGCAGGATGAGTTATGGGACATCTTGCAGCAAGCTAAAAAGGCCTTGATAGACGTATATGACAACCAGGAATATCCGTTTGAAAGAATAGTCAATAATCAAGAGATCTATAAGGAAACAATGCTGAATTTCCACAGCGAGGTTGAAGCAAAATTAAATTATGAATATGGCGGAGTAAAATTTACTGGGTACGAATTCAGAAAAAATATAACAAACTTGGACTATAGAATGGATATTTTCTTAAACAGTGCAGAAATAAATAATACAGAAATAGTTTGTGCTTTGGAATATAACACCTCATTGTTTAAGGAAGATACCATGCAGACATTCTTGAAGAATTTTAATAGCCTTATAGAAGGAGTTTTGGAAAACCCGCATAAAAAAATTTCGGAAATAAACATGCCTTAAAAGAAAGAAGTTATAGATAACGCAATCTAAACTTAGTGATTTCCAGCTAGGAAAACACCTGTGGCAAGTGGTGATTTCCTAGCTGAAAAAATCACTTTTAGAGTGCGATATCTATAAAACATTAGGAGCCAATCCTTACTTATTAAATCTTTTATCCGGGTGGGGGGATTAAAATACATAACATTAGAGGAGCTTTTTTCAAAAATAAAGGAAAGGAATTATGCAGAAAAAATAGAGTTCATTCGCGGCAAATCCATATTGGCCTTAACAACGATATGTTTTGACATATTTGTACTGGAAACCCTCCTGTCGCTTGCGGGAGGACTAAGGGTAGTAATAGCAACAGAAGAACAGCAAAAAGACACCAGGGCTTTAAGAGAAGTTATACATAAAAACAACATCGACATGCTGCAAATGACTCCTTCAAGATTACAGTTATTGATGAGTGACGGAGAAGGCTTATCATGTCTTGAAAATATTAAAGAAATAAATGATAGGCGGTGAAGCTTTCCCAGTAACACTTCTCAATGAATTAAGGGATGTAACAAAAAGCTATAGAATTTCTGGAATCAAAAAAGATAGATATGGAAGTAAAAGGAGTACCACGTACCATTTCAACTGGATGTTTTCTGAACAGAAAAGTTTGTTTTTCAGATTACGTGGGATTTTAAAAAACAATTAATCTATGACATATCATTAAAGTACATTTTTTGATAAAATATACTTATGAATAATTGTTTAATATTATTAGCCAATAAATCTACGAGCCACAACGCTTAAGTTTTATTCCTTTTGATATGCATAATGCTCATTTTACATTTATGGGGTAATTGTTATGGAATTTACATTTTCAAGGCCTGTATTTTTATTGCCTTTGATTTCTACAATATCTATATTAATAGTTATCATTGTATTTTTATTAAAGGGGAAAAAAACAGTATTATTATCAAGCTGTATAATCCTTCAGATTTTTACGTTCCTTTGGACCTTTGGGCAGACAATACAGTATATATCTGCCAATGGTAAGTTTACTTGGATTACATTAATTCCTATCCATACCTCTGTTAATTATTTGCCTTTAGCCTGGTTGATCTTTAGCTATTTATATACTAGAAAGGGGAGTGGTTATCATATAAAAAAAATGCTGCCCTTATTTATTGCACCCACCGTTTCATACATTTTATTTTTGACGAGCGGCTACCATCATGTATATTTCGAGTTTTTCCGTTATGATTCAAAAAATGCCATTTATGTTGAATATGGAACATATTTTTGGTTTTCAATTATTATTTCATATTGCTATGTTGCTGCCGGTATGGTTATGCTGGTGAATTATTCGGTAAAATACTCGGGAGTGGCTAGAAAACAAGCGGTAATCCTTGTTTTTGCCCCATTGGTTTCTTTTGCCGCATCCACAACAAATGCAATTTACATATTTATTACAAATACGAGAGCACCGCAATTCTTTGATTTGACTCCAACTTTTTTCACAATCACTATGGTACTGTTTTCCATAGCTGCTTTCAGGTACCAGCTTTTAGATATAACCCCCATAGCATTGGAAAAAATATTTGAAAATTTGAAAGAATCTATTCTTGTTATTGATTCCAATAATGGAATAACAAATTTTAACCATTCTATAATAAAAAATTTTGGTGCCGTTTATAGTGGAGACGATATAAAAATGTTTACCGATAATTTAAGAAGCTGTATCGGAAGAAGTGAAGATACCGAAGTGGTTTTACGGTTAATTGAATCTTCTAATGTAATCGATTTGGAAAGTGGGGAATTAAATCTTACAAATCCGGATTTTAAAACTTTTAATTTAAACATACAGAGCCTTCAGGATAAAAAAGGAAGGTACCAGGGAAGAATTATTACATTCAATGATGTTTCAGAGTATAAGAAACTTTTGACAGAGTTAAATATAAAAAATACAGAACTTTCAGATATAAACAAGCAGTTGGAAGACCATTTGAAGACTGTTGAAGAATTGGCTATAGCAAAGGAAAGAAACCGGGTAGCAAGAGAGGTTCACGATACTCTTGGGCATACCCTAACCCTACTAATAATGTTAATGAAGGCTTGTAGAATCGAATGTGATAGTAATCTAGAGGAAACAAAAATAAAACTCTCTGAGGGTATTCAAATAGCCCAGGAAGGATTACAGGAACTGCGGCATTCTATTTCAAGCCTTTTTTCAGAAGACATGCAAAATCAAAATATTATCGAAGGTATCGGTGGTTTGGTTGATGCATCCAGGAATTTAGGTATAAAAATCGATTATACGGTTTTTGGACAGGAATATTGTAATAATATTTCAATATCAAGAAATTCATTAAAAGTTTCTGATACCCTATATAAGATTTGTAAAGAAGCGATAACCAATTCGTTGCGTCATGGAAGTCCAACTCAGATAAATATAATTCTTAGGTTTACAGAGGATAGAATAAAGCTTTTTATCGTTGATAACGGCAGAGGTTGTAATAATATCGTTAAAGGCTACGGATTAATTGGTATGGAAAATAGGGCAAAAGAACTTAATGGCGAATTTACATGCGGTTCAGACGGGGAAAGCGGTTTTAATATCCGTGTAGAATTGCCAATAGGAGGTTAGATCGTGATAAGGGTTTTAATTGTCGATGATAGTGCAATACTAAGGAATGCTCTTAAAACAATTGTTGAGCAGGACAAGGAAATAAAGGTTGTCGGCCTTGCTTCAAATGGCAAAGAAGCTGTATCAATATGTGAAAGCATTTCGCCGGATATTGTTTTAATGGATATCCGCATGCCTTTATTAAATGGCGTAGAAGGAACAAAGATTATAAAAAGTAAAAATAATGCTATTAAAGTTTTAATTCTGACTACATTTGATGATCATGAGTATATCTCGGAAGCCATAAATAGTGGTGCGGACGGTTATGTACTAAAAGATATCCGTGATGAAGACCTAATCACAGCAATAAAAAGCACAATCAATGGTTTTAGCATTTTACAGCATAGTGTTTTTAAAAGCCTCAAAATTAATCAATCCGTTCAAAATGAAAAAAGGAATAAATATGAAATAATCAATGAAGAGTATAACTTAACTTCCAGAGAACAAGAAATAATAAAATTAATTGTTGATGGTTGTTCAAATAAAGAAATAGCATCCTGCTTGAACATAGCCGAAGGTACTGTAAGAAATATCATTTCAAATATCTTGCTTAAACTAGATTTAAGTGACAGGACACAATTGGCAGTGTTTGCAATCAAGAGTAATCTAGTATAAGAGTGTAAATAATTTTGTGGTACGACCGGGAAAGGTCATGTAGTTTATCAGGCGGAAACACCGCCTGGTAAACCTAGAGCCAAGGAACCAGTAGCGAGTCTTGGAGCATTGCAAGTGATAGTAATGTTTAGTCTTACAGTAATTACTAAAGCTTATGCAAAAGTCATCAACGCTACAGAATATTTCAGTTAATAATTGTTGCATATAAACCCACCCTTTTCTTTTAATGTTTGGTTGACATAAACATTCTAAAAGATTTCGGTGGGTTTTTATATTTGTAATGTTTTCTATAACTTTATCAACTCACGTTAATGTAAGTTTTTTGTGTGGTAACTTAAACATAACTATTGGGGTATACTTTCCGAATCATTTTTTACTAATTGTCACACATGTATTGTATCATACATAACAAATAACTATCATTTAAGGTTATACTTGACTTTTGTGTTATAAAGTGTAATAATATAGATGTATGCTAAAATTTCAGCATACATCTATATTATTACGTATCTCTACTCTGGATAGTAAGGTACTTTTAAACAGTAAGAGGAATGAACTTAGTAGTGCCTTAATGGATGACTTCTTAAATATGTAATAACACAAATGATGATCTTGCCCTGAAAAGGGGTCAATCCAGATTATAAAGAATTTCAATGCCTACGTCTACGAATCTTGGCTCACCCATAAAATTTAACTGAACCTTAGCTCTGTTTGTGTGCTTATTGATCTTTTTAATTATTCCTTCAATGCCATACAGAGGGCCATCCTTGACAAGTACTCTGGAATTTTCTATAAAAATCCTTGAATAGTCAATAATTGAATCTTCCCCTACCAATTTTAGAATTAATGACATTTCTTCGTCTTCAATCTGTGAGTAGTATGTTCCTGTGTTTAGAATACGTAGGAGGCGTGGAACACTGGTAATTATTCGATATTTATCCAAATCCATACTTGTACGAATAAAAACATATCCAGGGAACAACTTCTTAATAACCGAATAGGATTTTCCAGACCTTTTTTCCTTAAGCTTCCTTTTAGGCACAAGTGATTGTAAAGATTCTTTGTTAAAATGAAATTCAAGCCATTTTTGAACATCTTCTTCTTTAGACGTTTCGACAAATACTGCATACCATTCCATCACAATAAACCTTTCTGGTCTATAATTTATTGGTAAATTTGTTTACTATAAACTAGTTTAGCACATAAAAACTTTTTTTCAATAGTAAGAATTTAATGAAAATGGCTGTGTAATGAAAATATTGTTATAATATCTTGAATTATAACAATATAGGAAATTTCAAAATAAAAAACATATTTGTCAACTATTGACGTATATGGTGGTACAAGTTAAAATTATTTTATTAAGTTTTATTGGAATTGTTTTGTAAAACAAGAAAGTTATCCATCTATATACCTCGGCTCAAGTGCTAAATGAGCAGAAAAAACGCAAACTATGTAACTGCTTGGACGATTGATATGATTTGTAGTATAGAAACACAATAGCTTTGTGGAATTTGTAAATACATGGAAAATACTTGTGGGGTGTACAGGATATTTTATAAAACCTTTGGAAAATCAACAGAAGCTTCGGCACATTGACTGGAAGAAGGTGACATATAGCGAAATGTTAAGTAGTGCATAAAGATTTGTGCATGAAATGGCGGAGCTATGCTCCGATGATTTTGCTATAAAAAGTGAAGGGTTGGAATTGTGGTGTACTATACATATACTGATTACTTATTTTTGAAATTATCAGGAAATACATATAAGGCATATATAAATTTCTGTAAGGGTGGAAATGATTTTAGCAATAAAGACCCTAATAGTTTTCTTCATCACGAGGAAGACAAATATCTTGAAACACTTACCTATGAAAGAAGAATTAATAGTTATCTTTTAGGAAGGTATTCTGTTAAAAAAGCAGTTTCTGCTTTAATAGGTGAAGATAATCTAAAAAAAATTCTGATTAAAAATGGTGTTTTTAATCAGCCGATAGTAGTATGTGAGTCATATAATAATTTACAGACAAGTCTAACCCACTGTGATGATTTTGCGGCTGCAGTTGCGTTTGATGGTATGTTTATTATCGGTATTGATATCGAAAAAATTAATCGACGTACATATAGCGGGTTAGAATCTGAATTAACACCGTATGAAAAAGAGCTTGCTTACAGAATTTCGTATTCTTATGAGAGCTTTGTAGTAACTATCTGGACAATGAAAGAAGCTCTTTCAAAAGCGCTTAAGACTGGCTTGACAGTACCCCTAAGTGTTTTAGAGGTGAAGAGTATTGAAGTCAATAATGGGTATTTAATTAGTACCTATACAAACTTTTATCAGTACAAGGCACTCTCATTTGTAATTGAAGGTTATGTATGCTCTATTGCATACCCGAAAAATGTTGAAATTGATATAGACATTAATAGAATAAAGGGAAGTTTGTATAAAATTATTAAGCCTTCTTTATAACTATATAAATTGCAAAAAAGAATCTACAACGAAGTTCTCCATAAATCTTTTTTGCAATTTGTTACCTTAGGTTATATTGCGATAATCAAATTTTTCCTTGTAATATCATTATCGCAATTTATTTAGGAGAAGAGACTGTAAAATGGAAAATATATTAATGTTGAACTCGAATTACTCACTTTTAAAGCTCAAAGTAGAATTTCTTAACTATAAAAATTTCTGTTATATTATTGTCGACAAGGATAGCCAAGAAGCCGCTATTATCGATCCTGCATGGGATATTGATAAGATATCCGATAAGATTGGCCAGCTTGATGTCAAGCTAACTTCTATTTTTTTAACACATTCACACTATGATCATACGAATTTAGCGGAGCATTTGGTAAAGCGGTACAATTCGCATGTTTTTATGTCAAAAGATGAAATCAATCACTATGGATATAGGTGTCCAAAACTAAACGCTCTCAGTGATAAAGATAGTATCTACATAGGAAACACTAAGGTTTCGTGTATGCTTACTCCAGGGCATACATTCGGGAGCAGCTGCTATCTATTGCAAGGTAGTCTGTTTACAGGGGATACGGTTTTCATAGAAGGATGTGGTATCTGCACCGGTACAGGTGCTTCAGCAGAGCAGATGTACGACAGTATCCAGAATATAAAAAATAATGTAAGTCATGATACAAAAATATATCCTGGACACTCTTATGGAAAAATGCCAGGTTATAGTCTTTCCTATCTTCTTAAGGAAAACATATATTTTCAAATTGATAACAAAGACATTTTTATTAGCTATAGGATGAGAAAAAACCAGGGAAATCTTTTTGATTTCAAATAGTTGGTTTTAAGGAGTTTAGATGGACAAACAACTCGTTTTTTTATTTTCGGGACAGGGGTCACATTATTATCATATGGGTGGCGAGTTTTACGAAAACCTACCTGTTTTTAAAAATTGTATTATGTATTTGGATGGTATAGCTAGGAGGATTATTGGAGAATCAGTTATAAGCAAGATTTATGATACTTATAATAAGAGGGGGACTGGCTTTGCCAGGACCCTCTACTCGCATCCGGCAATTTTTATGGTTGAATATTCTCTGGCTCATACCTTGATTGAAGCGGGAGTGATCCCACAGTATGTTCTCGGAACAAGCCTTGGAGAATTTACAGCAGCAGCAGTTTCAGGCGTTTTAACTCCTGAAGAGGCTTTATGTTGTGTAATAAAGCAAGCTCAGTTTTTAGAGGCTTTCTGCGATAATGGAGCCATGATTGCTGTTTTGCATAATCCTGCATTGTATGAACAGATACCAATGTTTTATAAGAAAAGTGAACTTGTATCGATTAATTATGATGAACATTTTGTTATCTCAGCTAGTAAAACAAACTTAAATGAAATCGAAGAGTATATGGTAGCAAATTCTATTACTTACCACGTTCTGGATGTGTCATTTGCCTTTCACTCAGAAGGTATAAATAAGGCAGAAATGTACTATACCCAATTTTTGAAGGAAAAGGATTTTGATAGGCCACGCATACCATATATGTCATGTGTGTGTGGCGGTTTTATAGATGTATTCCCCAAAGACTATTTTTGGCAAGTTGTCAGGAAGCCTATTTTACTCAGACAGGCAATTGATAATTTGGAAAAGGGCGAAGCTAAAGTATATGTAGATGTAAGCCCGGGGTCCACGCTTGCCGGTTTTGTAAAACGCAATATCGGAGTGGAGAGAATGTCTGAAGTATTTCCAATAATGACTCCGTTCCTTACAGATATAAAAAATCTGAATATTGTTCTAGGACACTTTTCTAAAAAATATGTTAAAAAAGAAAGGCAGGGTGAAAAAATGTTAGCTTATGTTTTTCCCGGACAGGGCTCACAGCATAAAGGAATGGGAGGAGAACTGTTCGAAGAATTTCAAGACCTAACTTTAAAAGCTGATAAAATTCTGGGTTATTCTATAAAAGAATTATGTCTAGAGGATAGGGAAGGTAAGCTTGGAGAGACTCAATATACACAACCTGCACTATATATTGTAAATGCACTAACCTATTATAAAAAAATTAAAGACATGGGAAGGACACCTGATTTTGTAGCAGGGCATAGTTTGGGAGAATATAACGCGCTTCTGGCAGCAGGTGTGTTTGATTTTGAAACTGGATTGAGAATTGTGAAATATAGAGGGGAACTGATGAGTAAGGCCAGCGGAGGTGGGATGGCCGCTGTTATAGGTATTAGCTTGGATAAAATAAAACAAATACTTGAAGAAAATGCATTTAAAACTATTGATATTGCAAATATCAATACACCTTCACAAATTGTAATATCCGGTCCCAAAGAGGATATAGAGATGGTACAATCGGCTTTTCAGGCTGCTGGGGCTAAAAATTATGTAATCCTTAAGGTTAGCGGCGCATTTCATTCAAGATATATGGAAAGTGCTAAGATGCAGTTTAATGAATTTATTAATCAGTTTGAATTTTCGATTCCCAGTATTCCAGTCATTTCTAATATAACTGCAAGGCCTTATAAAAAATCAGAAATAAAAACGAATATGTCGGAGCAGATAACTAGTTCGGTAATGTGGACTGACAGCATTAGATACTTAATGGGAAAGGATAATGTTGAGATAGTCCAGGTTGGTCCCGGAACTGCCATTACTGGATTGGTACGAAGCATCCAAAGAGAAGCTGAACCTTTAATTGTTGATGATAATGAGCATGATGAGGAATTGGTGTGTACTAATGATAATGTAAGTTTGTACAATTTGGAAACTGCTGCAGTAGAAGAGGAAAAAAGATATGGACATGAGAATTGTGATATAGTATCCGGATCAACGATAGGCAACTACTATAACGAGAAGCTAAATAGTATTAGCTATTCTGCAGTTAGTCAAGAGGCAGTATGCAATATAGATAGGCAAAAGAGTTTACATGAGCCTACCCAGCTTAATAACAGCATAAAACAAACAGAGCAACCAGAGACGCAAAATAATAAAAAAGGTGTGGGAGAGTGCTGCACTCCTTCGGCATACATCGGTGTTAAAGAGGAGAATGTAAAAGAATCGAGCGGTATGAAAAACATAGTGGGATTAACTGCTCAGGCACTTGGGTGTGAGGAGTTCAAGAAGGACTATAATTTGAAATATGCATATTTAACCGGTGGGATGTATAGAGGTATAGCTTCTAAGGAAATGGTCGTAAGAGTAGGCAAAATGGGCATGATGGGCTTCTTTGGGACTGGGGGGCTTTCAAGTGATGAAATAAGAGAGGCCATTAGCTATATTCAGAGAAACTTAGCAGATGGTGAGGCTTATGGGATGAACATAATCTATAATATTGCCAATCCTCAAGTAGAGGAGGATATGGTAGATATTATGCTGAAATTCGGTATTAAAAATGTTGAGGCATCTGCCTATATGAATATTACTTCCGCCATTGCCAGGTACAAGATTAAAGGTTTGAGGAAAGATAAGAACGGCACTGTTATTTCAACTAATAGGATTATTGCTAAAATATCAAGACCAGAAGTGGCTGAGATATTTATGAGTCCTGTAAATGAGCGTACCATAGAAAGCATGCTGGCCGAAAGAAAAATAACTGCTGAGGAGGCTGAACTGGCTAAACAAGTGCCTATAGCAGATGATATATGTGTTGAGGCAGATTCTGGAGGACATACGGATCAGGGTGTGGCATATGCCTTGATGCCGGCAATTATTAAATTACGTGATGATATGATGAAAAGGTATGGTTACAGCAAGAAAATAAGGGTTGGAGCAGCGGGAGGAATAGGGACTCCTGAAGCAGCAGCAGCAGCATTTGTTCTTGGAGCGGATTTTATTCTTACAGGTTCAATCAATCAGTGTACAGTGGAGGCTGCAACCAGCAATTCGGTTAAGGATTTGCTCCAAAAGATGAATGTTCAGGATACGGAGTATGCACCGGCAGGAGACATGTTTGAAATGGGCGCAAAGGTTCAAGTTCTTAAAAAAGGATTGTTTTTTCCTTCGAGAGCCAAAAAACTTTATGACTTATACCGCCTATATGATTCACTGGAGGAAATAGACGACAAAACAAAAAAACAAATAGAGGAAAATTATTTTAAAAAGAGCTTTAGTGAGGTCTATAGTGAAGTAAAGGAATTTTTACCTGCTCACGAAATTGAAAGGATAGAAAGCAGTCCTAAGTATAAGATGGCCTCAATATTCAGGTGGTATTTCGGTTATTCCTCAAAGCTTGCTATCAGTGGAAGTGAAGAAAAGAGGGTGGACTATCAAGTTCACTGTGGACCTGCGCTTGGAGCATTTAACCAATGGGTTAAAGGAACAAGCTTGGAGAATTGGAGAAATAGGCATGTGGATGAAATAGGTTTAATGCTTATGAATGAAACGGCAGACTTATTGGAACGGCGTTTTAAGAAGATGTTTTCAATAAATCGATAAAACTATAAATTATAGGAGTTGTTATTATGACAAAAGAACAAATATTTGAATTGGTAAAAAACAGTATAAGAGAGATGGTTCCCGAGATAAACACTGATAATGTCAGAATTGAACAAAGCCTTAGAGACCTTGGAGTGAATTCCATAGACAGGATGGATATTGTTATTAAGTGTATGGAGGATTTGAATCTCAAAATACCTCTTGTTGAATTCGGTAAGGTAAAAAATATCGCGGGTATTGTAGAACTTTTATATGAAAAGTCTACCCAATAGAGGTAGGACTATGAATCGAGTAGCAGTAACCGGCCTTGGAATTGTAAGCTCTATAGGGCATAATGTATCAGAATTTAAGCATTCTTTGAAAAACGGCAGATGTGGAATCAGGTCTATGGAGCATGACTCATCAAAGGTAGCGGCAAGCAAAATATTGGGAGCTTTAATACATGACTTTTCGTTTAACGATATACTAGAGCATTATTCGGAATTTGATGGAGCTTTGGTTTCAAGACTTAAAGCTTGTTTAAAGCGTGCAACCGTAGGTATGAAATATGCGGCTGTTTCAGCTGCCGAGGCATGGACTTCCGCCGGTCTAAAGTCGGAAAACATAACTCCTGAACGTATAGGGATTGTTGTAGCAGGCAGCAATCTTTCATGTGCACTTCAGTACAATTTGCATAATAATTTTGTGACATCGCCGGAATACCTTTCTCCATCATATGCACTGCAATTTATGGATACCGACTATGTAGGGACGCTTAGCGAAGTCTTCAATATAAAGGGTGAAGGATTTACTGTAGGCGGGGCATCGGCAAGTGGTAATGTGGGCATTATTAAGGCTTGCCAGCTTATTAGGCTTAAAATTGTTGATGTCTGTTTGGTTATCGGCAGTTGTGCCGATTTATCACCGATGGAAATTCAGGGTTTTGTTAATTTAGGTGGAATGGGAGGAAATGTATTTGCTGAAAAACCTCTAGAAGCATGTAGACCTTTCGATAAGGAGCATGAAGGCTTTATCTACGGGCAAGCATCTGCCTGCCTTGTTTTGGAATCCATAGAGCATGCCCGCACCCGGGAAGCCGAGATACTTTCATATATAAGCGGAGGGGCTATTGCGTTGGATGCTAACAGGCTATCTACTCCTTGCGAGGACGGAGAGGCCAGAGCTATGACTGGAGCCCTTGGAGAGGCAGGACTGAAGATAACTGATATAGACTATATTAATGCACACGGAACTTCTACTCCTCTGGGAGACATCACAGAGGTGAATGCCATTAAAAAGGTATTTGGAAGCAGAACTGGTGAAGTGTGGATTAATTCAACAAAAGGACTTACAGGACACTGCCTTTATTCGGCAGGAGTAGTTGAAGCGATAGCTGTAATAATTCAGATGAAAGAAAACTTTTTACATCCGAATTTAAACCTTTACACCCCTATTGATAATGAATGCAGATTTTGTAATAGGCAGATCGTTGAGGCCGAAGTTAGAACTGCATTGAGCAATTCCTTCGGCTTTGGAGGTATAAATACCAGTGTGGTAATTGAAAAGGGAGAGCAACCACAAGAAAGGAAAAGATGAAAATGGAGATTGGGATAGAAGCAATTAATATTTTTGCTGGACGGGCCTTTATGGATGTCCGAGATATATTTAAGAACCGTGATCTTGAACTTGAAAGATTTCAAAATCTTATGATGGAAAAGAAATCGGTAGGGCTGCCATGCGAAGATCCTGTTACCAATGCGGTAAATGCGGCCAAGCCTATTATTGATAATATGACCGAGGCAGATAAGAAAAGCATTGATTTGCTGATTACTTGCAGTGAATCAGGCGTTGATTTCGGAAAATCGTTAAGTACATATGTGCATGATTATTTGGGCTTAAGCAGGAATTGTAGAGTTTTTGAAGTAAAACAGGCTTGCTATGCCGGGACTGCAGCTTTGCACATGGCATGCGCATATGTCAGAGCAAATGCGTTTAATTCAAGGGCCCTTGTCATTGCGACGGATATAGCCAGGGCGGCAGCTAAACATACTTATGCAGAGCCGTCTCAAGGGGTTGGCGCAGTCGCTATGCTTATAAGCAGAAATCCCGAGGTTATGGAGCTGGATTATGGGGCAAACGGGTATTATAGTTATGAGGTTATGGATACTTGCAGGCCTCTTCCTGAAATTGAGACAGGAGACCCGGATTTATCTCTTTTATCATACCTTGACTGTTTGGAGAATAGCTTCAAAGCTTATTGCGACAGGGTCGACGGTGTTGATTTCAGGGAGAGCTTCGATTATCTTACCTTCCATACGCCATTTGCAGGTATGGTAAAAGGAGCCCATAGAAAGCTTATACGCAGTCTTATGAAGGTTAGTGCCGATGAAATAGAAACGGACTTTCAGAAAAGAGTAGGCCCTTCATTGAAGTATTGTGTTCAGGTAGGAAATGTGTACTCAGCAACTTTGTACCTTGCTTTAGCTAGTATGATTGACAATGCCCAAATCGACAATGCTAAAAGAATAGGATTGTTTTCTTATGGCTCGGGATGTTGTTCGGAATTTTATAGTGGTATTGTTACGCCTGCGTCAAAGGCTAAAACGGCAAAAATGGATATGGCTAGGCATTTGAGTGATAGACATGCTCTTTCTATAGAGGAATATGACAGGTTGCTTGATCTAAATATGGAATGGACCTTTGGGGTACGGGATAAAGAAATGAACTTCAATGCGTTTTCAAAAATTTATGAGCGTTATATGGAAGGCCGCAAATTGCTGGCCTTAAAAAGGATAGGTAAAGACTGGCACCGTGAATATATCTGGACGTAAGAGGTGGATGAAATTGAATAGTGTTATAAAGCTGTCAGTAGTAAATAGTATTGGTTATGTATGCATGGAAGACCGGGAGTATAGAAACACGTTTTCGCTTCAATTCGTATCAGGATTGAAAGAAACTTTTGCCTATATTGCGCAAAACCCTCAAATCAAGGTTGTTATTATCCACGGATATGATAATTATTTTAGCTGTGGAGGAACAAAGGAAGAGTTAATAGGCCTATATGAAGGTGTAGGAAAAACCGGTGCTGAAAAGGTTCAGTTTGATGATTTGAAATTCCATGATTTACTATTAAAATGTGAAGTTCCTGTAATTGCGGCCATGCAGGGCCATGCGATAGGCGGAGGCCTGGCATTTGGCTCGTTTGCCGACATTATCGTGCTTGCAGAAGAGGCAATTTATAATGCGGTATTTATGAAATATGGGTTTACTCCAGGAATGGGAGCTACTTATATGATACCGAAGAAATTCGGCACACTTTTAGGGCATGAGATGTTATATACTGCAAAGAATTACTATGGAAGAGAACTTAAGGAGAGAGGCGCTCCGGCTAAAATTGTAAGCAAGAGGGATGTAATATCGGCTGCAGAAGAAATTGCTGAAGAGTTGATTGACAAACCTATCGGATCATTAAAGCTGCTGAAGAAGCATTTAACGCAAGAAATATATAGGGAGCTGCCTCTATATATAGAAAAAGAGCTACATATGCATGAAATTAGTTTTGCCCAGGCAGAGGTAAGGGAAAGAATAGAATCAAAGTTCGGCAAATAGCCAGTAAAGGGGGGGAGTCGATGGATAATATCTCTTGTTCATATAAAGTCGATAGCATAGGAAAAGTAAGAGAAGTTGAGATAAATAGGTTAAAAGGGCAGGTTGAGTTATTCTGGGAAAAGGAGTACAAGCATTATCAGGAGTTTGGCTTGAAGGACGGAATGACCATCCTTGAAATTGGAAGCGGTCCGGGTTTTTTAACGGAAAAGCTTTTAGAGGCACTGCCAAACAGCTTTGTATATGGGGTTGAAATTGATCCGGGACTGGTTGAGTATTCTGATAGATATCTAAAGGAGAAGGGCCATGATCGATTTAAAATATATAACGGATCGGCGACTGACCTTGGAAATATTGTTCAGGATTGTGACTTTGCAATAACAAGGCTGGTATTAGAGCATTTACCCGACCCATTGAAGGCTGTAAAAGAAATATACCGTTCAATCAAACCAAAAGGAAAAGCTGTATTTATTGATAATGACTTTGAGATGCATTTAATGACTTATCCAGTCGTAAGCAAGCTTAGAGAGCTATATGATGCCTATTGTACAGCCCGCTTGAATGAAAATGGAAACCCTAAACTGGGGCGTGAACTTCCTATCTTACTTGAAAAGGCAGGATTTATAAATATAGATTTTGAGGCTATATGTGTACACAGTGCTATAAAAGGAAAAGAAAGCTTTCAAAATTCCGAGGGAATCGGAATTCCCTCAAAGCTGGTTGAGGACGGTTATTTAAAAAGTAAAACTCTTGCTGAAATATCCGTTGGATGGAGGCAGATGATAAAATCAGAGGAGTCTGCTATTATCCGCCAATTATATCTTGCTGTAGGAGAAAGGAGGGAAAATGATGAATAGCCCGACTAGCTTGAATGACCTTGTAAAAGTAAAACTGACTGAAATAATTGGTGAATTACTGCCCGATAGACTTAAGGAAATTGACTTAAAGAGAAACTTTGTAGACATGGGAATAAACTCCGTATTATCTGTAGATTTGATAGAGTGTTGTAATGAGCGTATGGGAATTAACCTTGGAGTAGAAGCAATATTTGACTATCCTGAACCGACAGGGTTTATTGATTATATATGCAGTACATACAAAGATGAGTTGTATACAAAACTTGCTGAGCAAGGTATAACCGAAACTAATGAAGTTGAGACGATAATAAAAGAAACTTTGTTGGGGATTCTGGGGGAAGCATTGCCAGGCTTCAACGGTGAGACGGATTTAAATAGGAACTTTGTAGATCTAGGCGTGAACTCGGTTTTATCTGTTGATATAATTGAGAGATTTAGTAAGTGCATGAATATGGAGGTTGGAGTAGAAACTGTATTTGACTACCCTGACCCAGCGAAATTTATAGAATATGTTTGTAGTATATACCCAAAGAGTGTAGATGATGTAGGTTTTCAGTGTGCCTCCATTGGTGAATCAAACAATATGGAGCACGTATATGAAGATGAGCTACCGGAGAAAGCCCATAAAGAGCTGCATGAAGAAAGATGCAAGTCAAAGCAGGAGGAAATGGATACAGTCTGTGGAATTGATATTGCAATAACAGGTATTGCAGGTAGGTTTGCGGGTTCGAATAGTGTTCAGGAATATTGGGAGCACTTAAAGAACGGAGACTGCTGTATTACAGAAATTCAACGGCCTAGGTGGGATTTATCTGAGTTTTACAATCCTGACCCTGACGAAAAGAATAAATCAATAAGTAAATGGGGAGGTCTGCTTAACGATGTTGAGTCGTTTGATGCAGGCTTCTTTAATATATCTCCATTGGGGGCAATAATGATGGACCCCCAGCAAAGGGTTTTTCTTGAAGAGGCATACCACGCACTCGAAGACGGCGGATATTCGGCTGGTGAGCTGGCAGGAAGGAAAGTAGGCGTTTTTGTAGGTACAAGGGTATCAGACTATCTGGGAGGTGTTATAAAAAACGATGATCTTAACTCACAAGCATTCTTGGGAAACGATATTTCTATACTTGCTGCAAGGATATCCTATTTTCTGGATCTTAAAGGCCCTTGTCTTACCATAGATACTGCTTGTTCAGCCTCACTGGTAGCAATTCATACCGCATGTCAGAGCATTTACCGCAAAGAATCGGATATGGCGGTTGCGGGAGGTGTTTTCCTGCTCCCTACGCCGAATTTTTATGTAATGGCCTCAAAAACCAATATGTTGTCTCCTGATGGAAGCTGCAAGACCTTTGATGATGGTGCCAACGGAATTGTTCCGGGTGAAGGAGTTGGTATAGTTGTATTAAAGTCATTGAAGGATGCGCTGCGGGACGGTGACCAGATTTATGGAGTCATAAAGTCTTCTGCTGTTAATCAGGATGGTCATACACAAGGAATCACTGCACCAAGCTCCATATCTCAGACGGATCTTGTCACCGAAGCATTGAATAAAGCAGGGATTAATCCCGAGACAATTTCATATATTGAGACTCACGGGACAGGAACAAAACTTGGAGATCCAATTGAATTTAAAGCTCTGCATAGAGCTTTTGAATATAGTACCGATAGAAAACAGTTCTGTGCAATAGGCTCACATAAGCCTAATATAGGGCACACTATAACTGCAGCAGGGGTAGCGGGCCTGATAAAAGTAGCTTTTGCCCTTAAAAATAGGCTTATTCCACCCACTATAGGGGTTAAGGAAATAAACCAACATATAGATATTGAAAACAGCCCATTTTATGTAAATACTGAGGCTGTTAACTGGAAAACTGAAAAAGGAATACCCAGAAGGGCTGGTATAAGCTCTTTTGGCTTTAGCGGCACAAACTGCCATCTTATAGTTGAGGAGGCTCCGGAAATAAAGTCGGAGGAAACTGACTCAAAGCCCAATTACCTAATGTTGTTTTCTGCTAAAACTAATGAATCCCTTGCTATGTGGCTTAAGGAATTCCATAGCTGGTTGAATTGCGTAGAGAATAAATGCTTTATAGGAGATATAGCATATACACTTTGGAGAAGGGCAAGTCTGTTTGATGTAAGGGCTGCTTTAATTGTTAGCAGTTATGAGGATTTGAAAAGGAAAATTCGGGAAATAATTGAGCTTGGATTTACTGAATATTATTTTTCCAATGCCGAGGGCAAAGGGCAAGATGAACTCACGGCAGCTGTAAATATATCTGATTGCATAAATTCCTTGCATAGTGCAGGGTATCCGGATTATAGGCGTATCTTAAACCAGTTGGGGCAGTATTATATTTTAGGAAACAAGTTAGATGGTCTCTATAAAAATAGTTCATACCGGGTGGTTTCCATTCCTAGCTATTGTTTTAAGAGGTCCAAGTACTGGTATGTATCCAAAACGAGGCCTCAGGGGGAGGGCATACAAGAGGTACGGCAAAATATTATTGAGATTCAAAACAACACTACGGGTAAAATTGCACTAAAGGCTCTGGCAGCAAAAAAACCTGGAGATGCTCTCAAATCACACACAGTACTTAGCCTACCGACTGTTACAAAGGAAAAAATCCTTGATAATACTTCCCGGTCACCGGAACTACAGCATATTAATCAAAACGATATTCAAAAACGTCTGAAATCAATAGTTTCAGATGTGCTATGTTTACAAGGTGATTCTATTGATGAATTAAAAAGCTTTAACGATCTAGGTGTAGACTCCATATTAGGAGTTGAAATAGTAAAACAGATAAATAAAGCATTTTCTCTTAATATAAGGGTTTCAAAGCTATATGATTATACCAATATATCAGGTCTTGGAGGGTATATCCTAGGACTTTTGAGCCAAAGTAACACATTGTCCGACACAATGAAGAGAAAATCTACTATAAAGGAATGGGGCGAAGATATATTTGAAGGCCCCTCGGCAAAACAACAAGCAGAGACATTGAAATTGGTACCTGTAAGTAAGGAAATTGCAGATATGATAAGTCAGTGTATTGCTGATGTTTTGTTTATGGATTCCGCTGATATTGATGAGAATAAATCCTTTGTGGATATAGGTATAGATTCGATTTTAGGAGTAGAGATTGTTAAGAACCTTAATCGCAAACTAAAGGTAAATATGCGCGCAACAAAGCTATATGATTATGCCAATGTCAATGAATTGGCAAAATACCTTCAATTGCTTTGCGGTACTGAAGGTATCAGTATAAAGCAAGAAACTGCTGCAGCTGGTATACCAAGTGAAATCAATATACCGGCTATAAAAAATAGCAGTAATGCTTGTATGATTCAAAATGAAAGGGAGCTTTCACGGGTGCAGTTGCCGCAGGGCAAGTACCGAGGGATAGTTATAGATACTGTTGGAGGGTGTAATTTATCACCGGTTGATGTTATGGAACCGGGAGAAAATGAAGTGAGAATTTCGGTGGTTGCATCCGGTATAAACTTTGCTGATTCCATGTGCATAAAGGGCTTATACCCTACAATGCCTGAGTACCCATTTACTCCAGGTTTTGAAGTGGCAGGAATTGTAGAAAAAGTCGGAAAAGGAGTTATCGGATTTAAACCGGGGGACCATGTGGTTGCTTTAACAGGCTGGAATCTGGGAGGACATGCCGAAATGGTAGTTGTGCCTGAGATTCTTGTCAAAAGAAAGCCGGAAAATTTGTCTTTTGATGAAGCGGCATCGCTGCCAGTGGCTTTTGCTACGGCATATCATGCGCTGTATAACGTTGGGGAAATAAAGAGTGGTATGCACGTATTGATACAGTCGGCTGCTGGGGGCGTTGGTGCCATGGCTGTACAGCTTGCCAAATATGCTGGAGCTACAGTTTACGGTACTACTGGCAGCGAAGATAAAATCAGTTTTTTAAAGTCAATAGGTGTTGACTATTGTATTAGCACATCAAAAGAGGATTTTGAACAAAAGGTTAAACAATTAACATATGGCCGAGGGGTGGATATAGTACTCAATTCCCTTGGAGGAGAAGCAATACAGAAGGGGATTGAATGTGTAGCACCAAATGGAAGGTATATTGAACTTGCAGTAGCTGCTCTAAAAGCAGTCTCATTAATAGATTTATCAAGTATGGTATTCAATAAAGCCTTCTATGGCGTCGATTTGCGTAAGCTGATTTCAGCTTGTCCGGAAATACTGAGTCCTACTTTGTCTACTATGGTTGAAATGGCAGAGATGGGGATTATTAAGCCGAACCTGTATCGTGTGTTTCCTTTTGAAGAATTTGGGGCAGCGGTAGGTTGCCTTGAGAAAAGAAAAAATACAGGCAAATTGGTTTTAGCGATTAGTAAACAGGAGAATATCGTTAATAAAGTTTATCAGCAACATGAAGTTAATAAGGATATTGCCATAATAGGTATGGCATGCCGCTTTGCAAAATCCCCTGATGTGGAAAAATTTTGGGATAATCTTTGCAGCGGGCGTGATTGTGTAACAGAAGTTTCTCCGTCTCGCTGGGATTCTGGCAAATACTTTGATGAGGACATTAAAGCACCCGGCAAAACCTACAGCAAATGGGGAGGATTTATTAACTCAATAGATACCTTCGATCCTCTGTTTTTTAATATTTCACCACTTGAAGCCGAGATGATGGACCCACAACAAAGGCTGTTTTTGGAAGAGGCATGGAAGGCTATAGAAAATTCCGGCTATTCCCCTAAAGAATTGAATGAAGTAAAATGTGGCGTTTATGTAGGTGTAGCCCCTGGAGATTACTCTCAAGCCTTGCATGATATGGGCAGAGGTGGAAGTGCTCAGTATCTATTGGGCTCAAGTAACTCTATTCTAGCTGCGAGGATAGCTTATCTACTTAATCTGACTGGACCCAGTATGGCTATTGATACAGCATGCTCGTCTTCTCTTGTTGCAATACATGAGGCATGCCAGAGTCTGAGAGCAAATGAATGTGAAATGGCAATAGCCGGTGGAATATCCATCTTGTCAACCCCGGATATGCACATTATGACCAGTAAGGCGGGTATGCTTTCCAAAGAAGGCAAGTGTAAAACCTTTGATAATAATGCAGATGGGTTTGTACCTGCAGATGGCGTCGGAGTGGTCATACTTAAGCCTCTAGACAAAGCTGTTGCAGATGGAGATACCATATATGCAGTTATAAAGGGGTCGGGCATAAATCAGGATGGCAAAACAAATGGTATTACTGCCCCCAGTGTCAAATCCCAAAAGGCTTTGGAAGAGTTTGTATATAGTAAGTATAATATCAACCCTGAAGACTTGGGCTATGTGGAAGCTCACGGTACAGGGACCAAGCTGGGAGACCCTATAGAGGTTGAAGCTCTGACCGATGCGTTTTCCCGTTTTACGAGAAATAAACAGTATTGTGCCATTGGCTCGGTGAAAACTAATGTAGGACATGCACTTGCTGCCGCGGGTGCCGCCAGTATTATAAAAACGGTTCTGTGTCTCAAAAATAAAATGCTTGTGCCGTCTATACATTTTAAAACCCAAAATGAGCACATAAATTTTGAAGAAACCCCTTTCTATGTTAATACCGAGTTAAAGAAGTGGGAGAGTTTAATGGAAAAGCCGCGTATGGCAGCTATAAGCTCGTTTGGATTTAGTGGAACAAACTGCCATATTGTACTTCAGGAAATGCCTGATGGCAAATACAAATCACATGATATTCAGCAAGAATCGGTATATCTTTTCCCTATATCGGCTAAAACTAGGGAAGCGCTACAGCAAAGAACTGTTGAGCTGTCAAAATGGATTAATGACAACTATGACAAGTATCGGATTAGTGACCTTGCCTATACCTTATCAGCAGGGAGAGCGCATTTCCATTATAGAATTGCCTTTCTGGCAAGAGACAAAGCTGAACTAATGCAAAAGATACATATGTTTTTAATAGGGAAAGAGACAGATGACTTTTTTACAAATGCATACACAGACATAAACAATACAGAAAACAGTATTAATATCACTTCTGAATCCTTAGTGAGGGAACTGGCTTCTGCAAAGAATATGAATGCGGGAGAATACAAACAAAAGCTTATTGAACTTGCCAGGTTATACATTGGAGGAAGTGATATCGATTGGGGTATTCTAAACAGTGGCAAGAAGTGTTTCAGAATACCGCTTCCTACCTATCCCTTTGCAAATGAGCATTACTGGGCGATAGAGGGAGCAGCCGAAACCGGGTATATTGAATTATCCTCTAATCAAGCTAAAAGGATGACATCAATTCTTAAAGGTAATGAATACTATTTAACTCACCATATCCAAAAGGGAAAAATGGTTTTGCCAGGTACTGTATATCTGGACCGGGCTGTCGCCACCGCCAAAGAGTGTCTTAATGCCGATGTATGTGCTATAAAGAATGTCGTATGGCAGAGGCCTTTAGTGTTTGGCAATGATACTGTGACATATCATACAGATTTATACCCTAATTCTGAAGGTGCAGACTTTAAAATTTTGAGTCTGGATAGTGATGAACACGAGGTTATCCATTCCAGCGGGCGCCTAATATTTGCAGCCCAGAATCCACATTATAGGTGTTCGGGTGATAACAGAGTTGATCTGTTTGAATTGAAAAGCAGATTAAAAAGTGTTAAAGACGGATATGAGTGCTATAGGATTTTCGAAGAATTAGGGATGAACTATGGTTCATTGTTTCAAAGGCTTAAACAGGTTCACTTTAGCTCTGAGGAGGCTTTGGGTCGCATAGAGCTATCGGGATGGAACAACGGGGAGCATAGTCATATACTTAACCCTGCCTTGATGGATGCTGCTTTACAGGTTGTAGTATGCCTTATTGGAGAAGATACCGCTCAAGGAATCCCTTATATGACATTCTCGGTGGATGCAGTGGAACTGTTTGCTCCATTGAAAAACACTATGTATGCTTATGCAAAATTACGCCCTGAACAAAACACAGTAAAACGCAGCAAATCTGATTTCAAAAAGTTTGATATTGTTGTGGCTGATGAGCAGGGAAGTGTTTTAGTGCAGTTTAATGGTTTTACAATTAGAAAGTCTCCATCCGATAAGCTTCTATATTTTCAACCTTCATGGGAAGAATCGTGCTTGATGAAACAAGGAGACTGCGAAAGTAGAATAAGCGGAACATTTCTTTTGTTTGATGTAGATGACAATTTGTATCTGAGCTTAAAAGACTATATGAGTGAAAACAGTTCCGTTATACTGATTAAACCGGGAATGAGCTTTGATAAGATGAATGATTACTTATTTACCGTCAATCCATCATCTCCTGAAGATTTCTATAAGCTCTTAAACAGTATCGGCAGTGAAGAGGTGATTCCGTCAGGAATCATATTTAAGTGGACGAATGTTGAGTTTGCAGACAGCATAACTCAATTATTGATTTCAATCGAAAAAAGCTTATTTTCGTTGCATAATCTGGTACAGGGCCTGATAAAGCAAAAATATTCATCAAAAATAAATTTATTATTTATACACCCATACATACCGGGGAACATACAGCCCCAATACGAGGCTATATCAGGATATCTTAAGACGGCATATCTTGAAAACCCTAATATATTAGGCAAAAGTCTATGCGTTTCAAAAGATTGCAGCCTTGCCGGTATAGTAGCTTCAGAGATTTCTACCGACATAAATATGCCTTCGGAAGTTTTATACTGTGATGGAACAAGGAAAGTCAAATCCATAAAAAACAGCAATACAGATGGCGGGAGCTTTCACGTCAGACACAACGGAGTATATTTGATTACCGGAGGAATCGGAGGATTGGGATTTGCTCTGGCTTGTTACCTTGCGGAGAGGAACAATGTAAATATTGTTTTGGTTGGCCGTACTGAAAAGAATCAAGAAATTCAAAGGAAGCTTGAAGAAATTAACAAGCTGGGATCTAATGCAATTTATTTATGCGGTGATATTTCCAAGCAGGAGCAGCTAGACCTTATTATAGAGCAGATAAAATCTGTATATTCCAATATTAATGGAGTGTTCCATTGTGCCGGGATTATTAAAGATGCGTTTATAATTAAAAAGGATTATCGTGATATGCAAGCTGTTCTCGGACCAAAAGTCTATGGCAGTTTCCTGCTGGACAAAGCAACAAGAAGTGAAAAATTAGACTTTTTTGTTTTATATTCTTCACTCGCAGGCGTAGTAGGTAACCTTGGACAATGTGATTATGCGTTTGCAAATGCATTTTTGGATAGCTTTGCGAGAATGCGTCAGCAGAAGGTGAGTGAGGGACTATGCCATGGGAAAACTATATCAGTAAATTGGCCTTTCTGGCGTGACGGGGGAATGCGCATAAACTCCCAGACTTCAAGCTGGCTTAAAGAAAGATGGGGCATTTCAAGTATCAGTGTGCAACAGGGTATGGATACTCTTGCCGCAGCCTTGAATAATCCGGATGTACAGCTGATATGTACTGTAGGAGATGAGAGTAAGATTAACAGACTATTCACCGGGCAGCCAACAGGATACACAGGGGATGTTCCAGTGGAAGCAACCGACTGTATAGAGGAGCCTGAATCCATAAAGAAGAGGGCAGAATTATTTCTTAAGAAGCTTATATCAGAGAAATTAAAGATTAGCGTTGACAGGCTTTACTCCAATAAGCCTTTTGAAGCTTTTGGCATTGACTCTGTTGTAATTCTGAGCATAAATCAGGAGTTGGACGAGTATTTCCCGCAGTTATCCAAAACACTATTTTTTGAATATAGCAACATCGCAGAGCTTGCTGAGTATTTTGCCGTAGCGCACGGGGAGGCAATCTTGAAGGTTGCAGGCGGAGAGCCGGAGCTAAGGCAGGAGAACTCCGGGATAGAGAATTCCAATACCAATAGGCTTGTGCTTAGTCCAAATGAATCTTCCCATAAGGATGAGGATGGATTTGCGATTATAGGGGTTGCCGGGCGTTATCCGGGAGCTGAGAATCTGGATGAATTCTGGGATAATCTTGTGCAGGGTAAGGATTGTATAACTTCGACTCTTCCACAATGGTGGGATTTAAGCCAACTTCCCGAGGATAAATTATACCTTCGCTCAGGTGGTTTCCTAAAGGAGGCAGACAAGTTTGACCCATTGTTTTTTAATATTACTCCAAGAGAAGCGGAGCTGATGGACCCTCAGGAGCGTATATTCCTTGAAACTGCATGGCATACGTTGGAAGATGCAGGTTACTCAAAAACCAGCTTAAAAAATAGTAGAGTGGGTGTGTTTGTCGGTGTAATGTATGGTCAGTACCAAATATTCGGAGCCGAGGAAATTGCTAATGGAAATATTATAGCACCTAATTCATCTTATGCTTCGATAGCAAACCGGGTATCCTACACCTTCAGTTTTACCGGCCCAAGCCTTGCCATTGACACAATGTGTTCATCTTCCCTTACAGCTATACATCTTGCATGTGAAAGCATTAGAAGCAGTGAGTGTGATATGGCACTGGCGGGAGGTGTAAACCTTACTTTACACCCTTATAAATATGTCCAACTTTGCAATGATGGATTTGCAGCTTCTGACGGAAGGTGCCGGAGCTTTGGTGCAGGAGGAGACGGGTATGTGCCCGGTGAAGGGGTTGGAGCTATATTAATCAAGCCTTTAAAAAAGGCCGTAGCAGATGGCGATTTCATTTATGCGGTAATCAAAGGTACTGCAATAAACCATGGAGGAAAGACCAATGGATACACTGTACCAAATCCTAATGCACAGCAGGCATTGATTGAAAGGGTACTTAACAAGACAGGGATTAACCCACGGACATTGAGCTTTTTGGAAGCTCATGGTACTGGTACTGCCTTGGGGGATCCTATTGAGATAACAGGGCTGACAAAGGCATTTTCACAGTATACAGGCGATAAAGGCTTTTGCCCTATAGGCTCTGTTAAATCTAATATAGGACATTGTGAGTCGGCAGCAGGAATAGCAGGGGTGAGTAAGGTATTGCTAATGCTGAAAAATCAGCAGATGGTTCCATCCATCCATTCCGAGCAGCTGAATCCTCATATAAATTTTTGTGATACTCCTTTTTATGTACAAAACAAGAATACGCCTTGGAAAAGGCCGGAAGTCTTTGCGGGAGGAGCCTGGAGCGAATATCCCAGAAGAGCGGGAGTCAGCGCATTTGGTGCAGGCGGATCTAATGCACATATAATATTGGAGGAGTATGAACATCCTGTAAGGACTTGCGTAGGTACAGACAATACTGAATTGCTGTATTTGTTTTCTGCAAAGAATCAGGATAAGCTTGAAAGTTACCTGAAAATATTTATTCAATTCCTTTGTAGGTTAGATCATGCCAACTGTGTATGTTTGCGCGATATTTCATATACTCTTCAGGTAGGGAGAGAGCATATGAATTGCAGGTTGGCTGTGGTAGCCTCTTCTCTTGATGAATTGAGGAGTAAGCTGCTCGGATTCATCGAGAATAGTATGGATACAAACAAAGTGTATTTTAATAGCAGGTGTAGGGCTGATGAGGGTATGCAGCCTAAATCCGCAGATAACAGCAGCAATCTTAACGACATAGCTGAATTATGGGTAGAAGGCAGCGAGTTTGATTGGAGCTGCTTACATAAAGGATATGCACCACAGCGCACTTCACTTCCAGGCTATATATTTGATAGGGAAAGATACTGGATACCTGGACGCAACTATTATAGGGCAACGGCTGCGGAATTTTCACCACAGTATAATAAGGCTATGCATGAAGATATAGGGCAGTACAAAAGCTTTTTTTATCAAGTTGCATGGGAGCCGAGAGATGTTAAAAATGAGCATTCACAAAAAATAGATGGAACGGTATTGGTTATAGGCTCAGAGTATCACCTGCTTCAGTTGGTTGGTGAAAGGCTGGGAAATCAGGCGAATATAATACTGGTTCAGACTAAAAACAACAGATTATTGCATATTGGTGAAGGGCGTTGGGGTGATGCTGCCAGTGAAGAGGGGTGCAGCAGTTTTGTAGAATACCTTATCGGCAGATATGCTATGCCTCAAGTAGTTATACATATTCAGGACGGCAAAGTAGAAGGAGAAATTAAGCCTATAGGCGAACTGCAAGGACAAGAAGGAATTTCAACCTTTCTACTCATAAAGGCTTTATTGAAGAAGAAACCCCAAAGCTTAAGGTATTTATATGCCTATACAGATAACTATACGTCAAGAAGTCTTATGTTTGGAGCTATAGGTGGATTGTTATGGACAGCGCACAAAGAAAATAGCCGGTTTTTGTTTAAGAACGTATGCCTGCCTGCAAATGAAAGCAGTGAAAGTATTGTAGAATTGATGGCTTCTGAGGTGGGCTCTTTTGACCATGTACCTGAGGAAATCAGGTATTATGGAAGCAAGCGGCTGGTCAGAAGCTTAAGGCAGCATACGCCGGTCTGGCACAACAACACACCGTGGCGTGAGAAGGGTGTATATATAATTACCGGCGGTATGGGCGGATTGGGATATATTATAGCTGAGCACCTTGCTAAGGGATATAAAGCCAGGCTGATATTGACAGGCCGTTCCCGTGTTACTCAGGCTATTGAGGAAAAGCTTGAGCGCTTAAACGCATATGGGGCAGAGGCCAGATATATTGTATCGGACATATCGGATATAAATAACGTATACAATCTTTTAGATGTTGTGAAGAGCTATTATCAAAAAGTAGATGGCATTATCCACAGTGCAGGCGTGAATCAGGATTCACTGATTATTAATAAATCCGCTAATGACTGGACAGCAGTAACATCTGCAAAAATCCAGGGCACCTTAAACCTGGATGAGGTATTTAAAAATGAACAGATAGATTTGTTTGTCATGTTCTCATCTATTACGTCCATTTTTGGAAATATGGGACAGGGAGATTACGCATTTGGCAACAGATTTATGGACTGCTTTGTGAAGTATAGAGAGGAAAAGCGGGTCAGCGGCGGCAGATATGGCAGAAATGTGGTTATAAACTGGCCGCTGTGGGAAGATGGAGGTATGCAGGTCGGCGAAGAGGATAAAGAGATTATTTTAAACGAAGCGGGACTTGTGCCTATGCCAACAAGAGAAGGCTTGAGAATACTAGACCAGGCGGCGGCAGGAGATGAGCTTCAATACCTTGTGCTTTATGGCGATATGGAGCTTTGGGAAAGCTATGTAAACAAAAATCTGGGGAAAAGGGACTCGGGTTTGAATGTAGAGTTAACCGCCGATATGTCCATACTGGCCAAGAATGTGGAATCCTGTCTAAAGCAACTGCTTGCTGAGGAAATAAAGCTTTCTGTCTCAAAGGTAGATTTGCAAACCACTTTTGAAGAATATGGCCTTACTTCAATAATGATTAAGAACCTTAATAATAAACTTGAAAAGCTTTTTGGAGCGCTTCCTAAAACAATACTGTTTGAATGCCGTACATTGGAGGAATTGGCAAGTCAGCTTGTAGAAAGGCATTCGAGCCAGTTGATTAAAGGGTTTGGGATGAACACTGTGGTGCCTCTTATGGTGAAAGATGTGCGTGCTTCAAGCGTTTCAGATGCGAAAGCAGGAGATTGCCAGGAAAGATGTAATGATATTGCGATAATTGGTATGAGCGGGCGGTTTCCAGGGGCACAGAACCTTGAGGAATTCTGGGAGAACCTAAGGACAGGTAAGGAGTATATAAGTGAGATACCTGCAGAACGTTGGGATTGGAAAGAATATTATCATCCTGACCCGGAACAGGCTGCCCAAGGGAAGATATACTGCAAATGGGGTGGCTTTATAAGTGACGTCGATGCTTTTGACCCATTTTTCTTTTCTGTTTCTCCTCGCGAGGCTGTGCTTACAGACCCACAAGAACGGCTGTTTTTAGAAACTGCATGGTTAGCAATGGAGGACGCAGGATATGCCGGTAAGCGTAGGGGATATGATTCAAATGTAGGTGTGTTTGTAGGTGTAACTACTAATGACTATCCTATTCTTGCAGCAGGTGACTCGGCATTTGAACATGGTGTTGTACCAAGGTCTTATCCATGGTCAATAGCAAACAGGGTTTCATACTTCTTTAACTTTAGCGGGCCAAGCATGCCGATAGATACTGCATGTTCCTCATCTCTGGTGGCAATACATCTTGCTTGTGACAGCATTAGGAAAGGTGAATGCAAGATGGCATTGGCTGGAGGAATAAACCTATATCTGCACCCTTCGAAGTATATAGGTATGTGCCAGATGAAAATGCTGTCTCCCGATGGGAAGTGTCATACCTTCGGGGATAAGGCTAATGGTTTTGTACCCGGCGAAGGAGTCGGTGCTGTTATACTTAAGCCTCTTACTAAGGCATTGGAGGATAACGACCGTATTTATGCTGTTATAAAAGCAACTACTATAAACCATGGTGGGCGGACAAACGGGTATACCGTACCAAATCCACAGGCTCAAGCGGAATTAATAGAACAGGCGCTGAATAAGTCGGGTATTAATCCCAGGTCAATCAGTTTTATTGAAGCTCATGGTACAGGCACTTATCTGGGAGACCCAATCGAGATTGCCGGTCTTACAAGTGCGTTTAGCAAGTATACATCAGACCAAAGATTTTGTGCGATAAGCTCATCTAAGACGAATATTGGACATCTGGAGTCGGCGGCCGGTATAGCCGGATTGATAAAGATACTTCTACAGATGAAGTATAAAGAGCTTGTACCATCTTTGAATTCAGAAGTGACCAATCCCAATATTGAGATGGAAGGTACACCGTTTTATATACAAAAGAAGCTTTCAAACTGGGAAGCACCTGTTATTGTACAAAACGGCAAGAATGAGGTGTGTCTGAGAAGGGCAGGTATAAGTTCATTTGGCGCAGGCGGAACTAATGCCCATGTTATTCTTGAAGAATATGAACACACAAAGAAGAATACTGTCGTAAGTGAAGAAAATATTTTTGTGCTGTCAGCAAAGAATGAAGAACGATTGGTAGAGTATGCCGGTCGCATACTGGAAACTTTAAAGCATTCAATGCACCGAGAGACGCATAGAAATAGAATGTTGTCCCGTGAAGAAGCCTTGGAGCAAATTGTACCTGTTGTTTGCAGGATACTGGAAGTATGTGAAAAGGATGTTACAAAGGATGACAGCATATTGGATTTATGTAGTAATCCTTTGGATTTAGCAAGATTTTCAGAGGAGATAAATATATTATTTTCTACCAATATAGATTTGCAGGCAGTGTACCAATATAAGACCTTGGGTGAATTTGCAGACTATTTATGTAGTATTTGTACAAACACTGTATTTAAGCATGATGATAAAGACAATGAAGGCTATTTTGACAGCCTCCTTTACACACTGCAGGTTGGCAGAGAACATATGGAATCACGTATTGCATTTGTTGTATCATCCGCCGGGGAGCTGTACAAAAAGCTGGAACTGTACTGTCAAGGGGATAGGGATATTGATGAGTTTTATAAAAATAATGAGGTTAAGGCTGATATTTTGAATAATCTTCTCAAGGGAAGTGCCGGAAAGGAATTTAAAGAAAGCCTGATACGCAGCAAGGACTTTACTAAGCTTGCTCAATTATGGGTTTCAGGTGTTGATTTTGATTGGGATAGCATGTATTCAAACGCAAAGCCTGAATTAATAGGACTTCCCGGATACCCATTTGAAAGGAAAAGGCTGTGGTATAAGTCTTTGTGTAAATCCGGCAGGGGTACTTTGCCAGCTGATATGACCTGCAATTCGGAGAATACAAAAGTCCAAGCGGAGAAGCTTCCAGTAGAGGAAAATATACTTTCAAACGGAAAAGTCAGGCTCAAGCCTGTAGACGCACTCTCCCATGGACAGAAAGCACAAATAAATATTCCGGATAAGAAAACATTACCGGAGCTTGTTGACTATAGCACAAAAATAACAATAAGCGTACCCTGCAAGGATATGGGTGAAAATCAGGTGGCTTCAGTGTTTACGGTAAAAAAAGACACAGCTGATGAGCAAAATAAGTTGCAGAATTCAGTAAACACAAATAATGAAACGAGATTAAATTCTGAAGAGGTATACGAAGAGGTACGAAGGATGCTGGCCGAGGTGCTTTTTGTATCACCTGATGAAATAGATGACAGCAAGGTATTCAATGAACTAGGCCTTGATTCGGTTTTGAGTGTGGAATTTGTCAAAAAACTTAATAAAGCCTTTGACCTTCAACTTAAAGTATCTTCACTTTTCAATTACTCTACGGTAAAATCCTTGGCCGGGTATTGTTTTAAAAATAGCAGTATAAAGGCGGTAGAACCTAAAAAAGCGGCTGATTCCCATATAAGGAGTTTTGAGATAAACGAAACTACCGCAGATACATGCTGGGAAGAGATTGCTGTACAAAAACAGGATGATTTTTTCAGCAAAGAGGACAAAAGTGAGAGGGTGTCGGATGACTCAAAGTTCTCAGAAGAATGTCCTGTTCCTGAATTAGGAACAGCATGTCAGGAGCAGCGCCGAAGCGTACTTGGTTCGGCTGCTAAAGATGATATTGCAATCATAGGCGTAGCAGGTAATTTCCCAGGGGCAACGGATATATATAAGTTGTGGGAAAATCTTTCTTCAGGAGTACATTCTGTAGTTGAAACACCTTCCTTAAGATGGGATGTGTCGAAATTTTACAGTACCGATATTAAGGAGCCAAATAAGACCAATTCAAAGTGGGGAGGATTTATTAAGGATGTAGATGCCTTTGACCCACTTTTCTTTAATATCTCTCCTGCGGAAGCTGAAATGATGGACCCTCAGCAAAGGTTGTTCCTGGAGGCGTGCTGGCATGCTTTTGAAGATTCAGGATACTCGCCTGAAATGATAAGTAGATACAGGTGCGGGGTTTTTGCAGGGGTCATGAACATGAATGAATATGAGCACCTGCTTCTCAATGCAGAGAATAGAAAGAGTGCCCAAGAAATGGTTGGTAACTCAAATGCTATTCTGGCTTCAAGAATAGCTTATTTCCTAAACCTGAAGGGTCCGGTATTGACGATTGATACCGCCTGTTCGTCTTCTCTGGTAGCAGTACACTACGGCTGCAGGAGCCTGCAAGACGGAGAAGCAGATATAATACTGGCTGGAGGAGTAAATCTTTATATAACCGAAAAAAATTATATAAATATGTCACAATCGGGGATGCTGTCTCCAGAGGGCAAATGCAAGTCATTTGACAATCTGGCGGATGGTTTTGTACCTGCTGAAGGAGCCGGGGTAGTAGTATTAAAGCTATTGAGCAAAGCTATTGAAGATGGGGACTATATATACGGAGTTATTAAAGGTTCTGCTGTAAATCAGGACGGCAAATCAAACGGTATAACAGCTCCTAATTGCGATGCACAGAAGGAAGTAATAATTCAGGCATATCAAAAAGCAGGAATCAATCCAGAAACAGTATCTTTTATTGAAGCCCATGGGACTGGTACAAAGCTTGGAGATCCTATTGAAGTAGATGCTTTGACTTCAGCATTTAGAGAATTTACTCAAAAGCGCTGCTATTGCGCCTTGGGGTCTATTAAGTCCAATATAGGGCATACGGGTGCTGCTGCCGGAGTAGCGGGCTTGATAAAGGCGTTGTTAATCTTCAAATATAAGAAGCTTCCCCCGCTTATCCACTTTAATCAAATAAATGAACATATTAATTTGGCGGATAGTCCTTTCTACATAAATACTGAATTGACTCCATTAAAAACAGAAGGGACTATTCCTCTGACAGCAGGAATCAGCTCTTTTGGTTTCAGCGGAACAAATTGCCACCTTGTAGTTCAGGAGTATAAAGGAAAAGGAGAAACAGGCAGAACTGAAGATTTGGAAGCATACCACTTTATCCCGCTGTCTGCCAGGTCAAATGATGAATTAATGCAAAAAATTCAGCAGCTTGCTGAACGGATTAATGCGGAGGGAGACAGACTGGATATCGAAGCTGTATCTTCGACATTAATGATGGGGCGTGCTCATTTTCAGGTGCGTACAACTCTTGTTATGAAAGATATGGTACAGCTAAAGCAGGAACTATCCATTCTCGCTGAGCAGATGAAGGAGAACGCTCTTTTGCCTGTGAGAACTAATAACCAAAATCGGGAAGTTGTACGCAGGCAAATGACCCAGATGTTTAACCAAGCACCTAATGACAGGCGTAATCTCCTTGAGATTGCCGGCTTATACCGGCAGGGCTATGATCCATACTGGATGGAATTACATACCGGAAAAAGGCGGTTACCTCTACCACTGTATCCCTTTGCAAGAGAAAGCTACTGGCCCAAAGTCAGACCCTCTTTAAAGACTGGTGTATTGCATCCGCTTGTTCACAAAAATATATCAACATTAAAAGAGCAATGTTATACTTCAACCTTTGAGGGCGATACTGTATTTGAAAAAGAGCATATATTATTGGGTGAGAAGGTGTTACCCGGGGCTGTCTATGTAGAAATGGCCCTTGCTGCAGGAGAATTTGCTATAGGCTCAGAGGTTTTAGTATTGAAAAATATCAAATTCAATAATGCTTTATCGGTTCCCAATACCCCGTATACATTAGAGTTGCGTCTGGCAGAGATGGGAGACGAAAAGATATTATGGAAGGTAGGCTGTGGGGAAGCCGGGCAGGAATATAAACTGGCAGAGGGTGAGCTTGGACTTGCTAACTTTTCATCGGATAAGTTCGTGATTGACGTAGATTCTATTAAGCGCAGATGTACAGGTGTATTGGAAAAACGGAAGTGCTATGACTTTTTCCGTACCAAGGGACTGGAATACGGGAATTCATTTGAGACCATAGAGAGGCTTTATTTTAATTCCGAAGAGGCTTTATCCTGTGTATCTCTACCAGAAAACGTACCGGGAATATGTGACGGATATAAATTAAATCCGTTGATACTGGATGGAGCTTTGCAATCTATAATAGGACTTCTGGATTTATCCAACAAGGAAAACAGTCAACTATATGTCCCTTATTATGTTGGGGAGATTAAAATATTTGGATATGTAAAAGAAAAAGTTTATGTTTATATCAAGCCCACAAGCGGTGATGATGTACAGGCAGGGGTGAGGAAGTATGATATCCTTGTTTCCGATATGTCGGGCAATGGACTCGTGAAGATCAGCGGCTATGAGCTCAGAACTTTTTCAGACAATCCTAAAAATGACAAACTTAAGTTTTACTGCAATGCGTGGGAGCAGTACCATCTGGATTTCCGCTTACAGTCCCCGGTAAGTGAGCCTGTGCTTCTATTTAATCTCGTGAGTAAAGATTTTACACAATATGCCTATATCGTGGGAGAAAGCAGTACTGCTCCTGTTATACGTCTATGTGAAGGAGATAGGTTTTTAGAGGACAATGGACTGAGATATGAATTGAATTTGAGGAGTACAAATGAATACAAACTTTTGGTAGGTAGATTGAAAGAAAGGAATATGATACCAAGACATATTGTTTGTATATTGCCTGATGAAATGCGTACAACACCGGTTGAGGCAGTAAAAGAACAAATGGAAAAGAGTATCTATCCGCTGTTTGAACTTATTAAGGCCATATTCTCGGCTAATCCGGGAGTGGGGATAAGGCTGTTGTATATTTATCCTTATAGTAACGGAGGACAAATTTCTGCGTATCCTGCTTTCGGGGCATTCGCCAAAGCCTTACAGCTGGAAAATCCGAATTTTATATGTAATATGGCTGCCATACCCGAAGGGGGCGGGCCTATATATGAGATTTCAGAGATATTCAAATTAAATACAGATAAAAGCCAAGAATTTTTATATCAACAAGGCAAACTGTTAAGGAAAGTTTTAAAAGAATGGACACCGAGTAATGAAAACACTTATTGCCCTATAAAAGAAGGTGGAGTGTACCTCATAACCGGGGGGGCAAAAGGCCTGGGCTTGATATTTGCAAAATATCTGTTATCCTTCGGCAGTGTTAAGCTGGTATTAACCGGACGTTCAGATTTAGGGCAGGAAATTAAGGAAGAGCTTGATAAGGTAAGACAAGGAAATTCGGATATTGTATACATAAAAAGCGATATAAGGGATTCGGCTCAGGTTGAAGAACTGGCGTTAAAGGTTAAGACGCTATTTGGTGGGCTTGATGGAATAATACATAGTGCAGGAATTACTAAGGATGCATTTTTTATCAATAAGCAAAGAACTGCGATGGAGGAGGTTATCAGTCCAAAGGTATGGGGCACTTTATACATGGATGAAGCATTTAAAGATGAAAAACTTGATTTCTTTATAGTTTTTTCATCTTTAGCTGGAGTTCTCGGAAATATAGGCCAAACGGATTACTCTTATGCAAATGCTTTTCTTAATGAATTTGCTGTGTACAGGCAGGGGTTGGTAGATATGGGTATAAGGAATGGTAAAACCTTGTCCATCTGCTGGCCGTTGTGGAAGGACGGAGGTATGCAGGTTGACCATGCTTCTCAGGAATGGATGGAAGATACTCTGGGTATTGTCCCATTAACCACTAACGATGGAATTTATGCATTTGAGAAGGCTTTACATACAGGTTCAACCTCACTGCTTGTCCTTTACGGAAATGGTAAAACCATTGAAAAGACATTAAAAAGTGAATCTGCGGCAAGTAAAGAAAATATTATACTTTTAAAACAGAATGGAGAAGGCTTTGGGTATGAAAGCTGTACCAATACCGCTGATTTCCAACAATATCTTAGGGAATTAATTGCTGCTGAGGCTAATATACCGGTTAATAAAGTGGATTTTGAAACCCCATTTGAGAATTATGGGATAGATTCACTAATGATTATCGGGCTGAACCAAAAGCTTGAAAAGAAATGGAAGAATGTACCCAAAACACTGTTTTATGAGTATAGAAATATATATGAGCTTGCCCAATACCTATCAAAAAATTTTATATGGGAAGATGATAAGGCAGTGGCTTTAGTGACGGGTATGATAAATGCCCGCACTTCTAATAAACAATCTTGTGATAGTGAGCTAATCAAAGGGGTTAGTGATACTCACAATTCCATAAGGGAGAAGGAGCCTGCCCAGGGAGAAGAAATAGCCATTATAGGCTTGAGCGGACGTTTTCCTATGGCGCCGAATATTGAGGCTTTCTGGGAAAACCTTAAGAATGGGATTGATTGTATTACTGAAATACCTAAAGAAAGATGGGACTATCAACGGTATTATTCTGCCGGGAAGGGGAATAAAAAAACGGTATGTAGCAAGTGGGGAGGATTTTTGGATGGAATTGACGAGTTTGACCCACTGTTGTTTAATATCGCTCCAAAAGAAGCAGCGGCCATTGATCCACAGGAAAGGCTGTTCCTTGAAGTTGCCTGGGAAACTATGGAGGATGCAGGTTATACCAGGGATACGCTGAGCAAGGACAAAGTTGGTGTATTTGTTGGCGTTATGTACGGGCACTATCAATTTTTTGAGGATGAAGAGGAGCAGACGACGCTGCTTCCCGATAGCTCGTTTGCTTCTATTGCAAACAGGGTATCGTATTTCTTTAATTTTTCAGGCCCAAGCCTGGCTGTGGACAGTATGTGTTCTTCCTCGTTGGCTGCAATCCATCTGGCATGCAGCAGTATTATGAGAAATGAATGTACCGTAGCGCTTGCCGGAGGGGTTAACCTTACCATTCATCCAAGAAAATACCGGCAGCTAAGCAGAGGTGGTTTTTTATCCAGTGACGGGAAATGCCGAAGCTTCGGTGAAGGCGGCGATGGATATGTGCCTTCAGAAGGAGTAGGCACAGTATTGCTAAAACCTTTAAGCCGAGCAATTAAGGATGGTGACCAAATATATGGTGTAATAAAAGCCAGCTCTATGAACCATGGCGGTAAAACAAGTGGATATACTGTTCCAAATCCCGGTGCACAGGCTGAGGTTATACTGGATGCATTGAAAAAGGCTAAAATACACCCAAGGACAATAAGATACATGGAGGCTCACGGTACAGGAACATCTCTCGGAGACCCTATTGAAATTGCAGGTATATCCAGGGCTTTCCATGAGTACATAGAAACAATGGGAAAGGGAGGGCAATTAGATTTAGATTTATGTTCCATTGGCTCTGTTAAATCCAATATAGGACACTGCGAGTCTGCAGCAGGTATTGCGGGCATAATTAAGGTTTTACTGATGATTCGGAATAAACAGCTTGTTCCTTCTATACATGCTGATACACTTAACCATAATATATCGTTTGACTCACTACCGTTTTTTGTTCAAAGAAAGCTTGAAGATTGGAATCAGACTGTTTTTGTAACAGGGAATGGGGTGGAAAAGGTCTATCCAAGACGCGCAGGTATCAGCTCTTTTGGTGCCGGAGGCTCCAACGTCCATCTTTTGATGGAAGAGTATATTTCTAAAGAGGAATGCAAAGAGTATGAGCCGCATTCTCTATATGTTGTAGTGTTATCTGCTAAAAAGAAGGAACAGCTTAAGAAATATGCCGGTATGCTGCTCAATTCTCTTCATCAAAAGGAGAATATAAGGCTTTCTGAGGTGGCTTACACTCTCCAAGTTGGCCGTGAGGCGATGGGAGAAAGGTTCGCTGTTGTGGTATCAAGCATTGAGGAATTAAAGAACAAGCTAAATAAGTATATTGAAGGTTACGGGTATATAGAAAATCTTTATTCGAGCAATCAAGATCAGGATAATTGCTCTGGCAGGGATGAGTCTGAATATATACTTCAGTGTATAAAGGATAGGAACCTTAATGCGCTCGCGAGATTGTGGGCTGAAGGATATAAGATTGATTGGAACTTACTATACTCTGTAAAACCAAAGCGTATCTCGCTTCCCACATATCCCTTTGCCAGAGAAAGATACTGGATAAAGGGAGCGGCTTCTAAAAGCCCAAAAGCTTCTGAGGCTTATTTATGGCCTATTCAAAAGATTAACAGAAAGAATAGCGAAAAGGGTGAGGCGTTCAAAATTCAGCTTTGCTCAAAGGATGTATTTGTTGACCACCATCAAGTTAAAAACAAACGGGTAGTGCCGGGCGTAGTGTACTTGGAAATTGCATTGGCTGCTATGAAAATGGTAGAGCAAAACTCCCATTACCATATGTGCCGTATCAGTTGGTTGGAGCCGCTGATAATAGACAAGGACATCGAGACTCTATATATCTGTGTAAAACAGGCGGATAACGGTTATCAATGGGAGGTATGTACAGGAGCGGAAGACGAGGAGATAGTTCACGCAAGAGGGTATTATCTTCAAACAAATCAGATAGTACATACTGAAAATATGATTAATGTTGATACTATTAAATCAAAAGCAGCTTATTGCATATTTAAGGAAGATTTCTACCATGCTTTACGGGAATCCGGTCTGGACTATGGACCATATTTCCAGACAATAAACGGTATATGGGGGAATTCGGAGGAGGCTGTAGCCAGGTTTCATGCTTCTGACAGATTTACCTGCGGGACAACGGACTGCAGCATAATCCCTGGAATATTAGACGGTGCATTACAAACGGCTGCTTCAATTGTTTCACAGGGGTTGAAGTACAGGAAGCCACTTAGCATACCATTTTTACTGCAGGACATGCGGATATTCTGTGATATACCTATGCAGGGGTATGTTTATGTATGCGTGTCAGGCCCGGACAGATTTGATATATCTTTATTGGATAATACGGGAAAAGTTTGTTTAAAGATTTATGAATTAACTACCCGTGAATACAAGAATCCTCTTGAAAAGATTTTAATAACACCGCTTTGGAGTAAGATTCTCGTACCTTACAGCCCTGTACGTAAGCAAGGGAATACTTTGATAATTTATCCCAAACACTGTATTGCTTTAAAAGACGCTATTAAAGGCGATTTTTACGATTTTGGCAGCAGTTCGGAGTATTGGGAAATTGAAATGTCGGAATATGAAAAACTTGAAGAGTTACTAAAAAGAACTATAGTATTGGATAAAGTTTATTTCCTTGGAGGTATCAGCTCACCTTTAGAAAATGTTGTTGATTATGAGGCCTTAAGCTACACCGAGAAGGCTCTGGTTGCGTTTAGTCGTATTATAAAACTATTGTCAAAGTACGGTTTTACAACTAAAAAATTATCCTTAAATATTCTGATAAACGGTGCATATTCTCCTGAGACAGAAGGAGCCCGGAATGGCAATCCGTATTCCGGAGCATTTAACGGCTTATGTCAGTCTGTAGCAAAGGAGTTTATGAACTGGAAGGTTATGTGCTTTGATATAGACTACGCAAGAGCCTCAAAAGTTGGCAACGACGTAATGCAGCAAATCCATACAATTGATTCATGGGAAGAGGAAGCTGCAGGGAAGCTTGTGGTATTAAGGCACAGAGCAGCGTATATTCAAGATTTGAGACCCGGAAAAATTGAGGAATGCAGAGAATTACCTTTAAAAAAGAACGGTGTTTATTTAATAGCTGGCGGAGCAGGTGGAATAGGCATGGCCTTTAGTCTGTATCTGGCAGAATACTTCCAGGCTAAATTAGTACTGATAGGAAGAAGCGATATATCCCCAACTATGAGGAAAGATATTAATGCCATAGAATCGAAAGGCGGTGAGGTTCTTTATCTCAAGGCTGATTTGACGGATATATCAAGCATGAAGGAAGCTGTGGAAAAAGCTAAAAGGCATTTCGGAAAAATTGACGGTGCTGTCCACTCTGCTGTGGTTTTAAAAGATTCAATCATAGAGCGTATGGATGAAAAAGACCTGCTTGCAGCACTTGCACCAAAACTCAAAGGAAGTCTCGTATTATACGATACTTTGAAGGAAGAGCCCCTTGATTTTATGCTCTTTTTCTCTTCTGCCCAATCCTTTATGGCTAACCCAGGCCAGAGTAATTACGCGGCAGGATGCAGTTTCAGTGATACATTTGCACTCGCTTTGAATAAACATGCGAGATTTCCTGTTAAGGTAATAAATTGGGGCTTCTGGGGGACCGTAGGGGTAGTGGCAACGGAAGAGTACAGGAGGAAGCAGGCTTCCCAGGGCGTTTATTCCATTTACCCACGAGAAGGTATTGAAGTTATAAAGGCAGTGTTGAGCAGCCCTATAGAACAAATTATTGCAATAAAGCTTGCCCCATATATAATTGATAGCCTGGGAATACGAAGTAGAGAACTGGCAGCCATATCAAAAGAATCAGTTTACAATGACGATATTGCCGGGAATATAGCTAAAGCTTTACAGGATGATTCCAATCTGCTGCAGAGCTTTTTAAGCTACCGGGCTCCTGCAGAAGATTTGAACAGGTTTACTCTTCTGTCATTACTGAAGAGTTTTAAGGCACATGAAATATTTATAAGAAGATATGAGACGTACGATGTGGAACAGTTATATTTCGATATTGGTGGGATACCTGCCTACTTCAAGCTTTTTATTGCATTAATAAATGCGTTCTGCGAGGCAGGATTGCTGGAATGCGATGGAATACATATTAAAGTGACAACAAAGATGACAGAAGCTTCATTAGTTGATGAATTAGAAACTATCGAGAGATTCAGGGACAGTATTAGCGATAACTATTCAGAGTTAAACGCTCACTTGAATTTGATATCCGTTTGTACCGATGCATTATTTAAAGTTATTAGAGGTCAGACAACAGCTACAGATGTGCTGTTTCCGAATTCTTCACTAAAATTGCTGGAAGGTATATACAGTGGAAATCCCATAGCCAATTACTATAACAAGGTGGTTGCTTATGGTGTGTATGCAATCATAAAAACTATAGGACAAAGCAGGACCGTTAAAATACTTGAGGTTGGAGCAGGAACCGGGAGCACCACAGACTTTGTGCTTAATGCTCTAACGGGCACACATATGAATATTGAATATACATTTTCTGATGTTTCCGCTGCGTTTATTCAAAATGCAAGAAGCAGATACGGTAAGGATTATCCGTTTGTGTCTTATAGGCAGCTTGATATTGAAAAGAGTCTGGTAAACCAGGCAATTGATAAGGAAGAGTTTGATATTATTATAGCTTCAAATGTTTTACATGCTACAAAGAATATATTAAATACCGTAGAAAGATTAAGAGAGATTTTGAGAATTGATGGCTGGCTGATAATCAATGAAGCAACACGTGAGCAGCTATTTACTACGGCGTCATTCGGCATGCTCAAGGGCTGGTGGAAATATGAGGACTCTCACTTGCGTTTACCACACTCACCGCTTCTTAGCCTTAAGGGCTGGACATCTTTACTTGGAAAGCTTGGCTTTGCCTCGTTTGCACCTTCACTGGCTGACTATATCGAGGAAAAGGATATGAACCAGCAGGTAATTATGGCGCAAAATAAAGAGAGTCATATTAACAATAAAAGTGAAGTCGGTTATAGAACAAAAGAAGCAAAAAATGAACTTTCACCAAAACCTGCTTCATTTGCTACAGCGGGTACAGCAGAAATGGAAAGGTACTTAATGGAGATAGTTGGAGAGGCCCTGGGTATAAGCCGTGAGAATATCGACCGACATGAGCCTTTTACTAACTATGGAGTTGATTCCATTGTGGGTGTTGAGCTAATAAATAAAATCAACTCCGCCTTAAAAATAGTGTTAAAGACAACTGTTATATTTGACTATCCTACTATTAAAGATTTAGCCAGGTATATCCAAACAAACTTTGGTGAGCACAACAATGAAGGTTCGATTAATGCTCGAGAAGTGGCAGACGTTGATGATTCCCATATGCAAAAACCTTTTGAACAGTCAGGTGTATCTCCTGCACTTGATGTCAAGAAAGTTTTTGAAATGCTTGAAAAGGGACAAGTCACTTTAGAAGAGGCTGAAGTAATGTTAGCTCAAATAGATAAACATTAAAATGAGGGGGTGTTTGCCATATGAAAATAAGTATAATCGGTGCGGGATACGTTGGGCTTGTTACCGGTTCTTGTCTTGCGGATTTGGGTAATGATGTCATTTGTGTGGATAATAGCGAAGAGAAAATCGCTATGCTGCAAAATGGTCAGGTGCCTATATATGAGCCAGGACTGGAGGAAATGATTAAAAGAAATATTCGCGATGGCAGACTTTCATTTTTAACAAGTATCCAGAAGGCTGTGGAAGATTCATTATTTATCTTTATTGCTGTAGGTACTCCAACTGGAGAAGACGGTTCCACCGACTTAAAATACGTTTTAGAAGTTGCGAAAAATATCGGGCACTGTATAGATGAATACAAAATTATTGTAATCAAATCTACTGTACCTGTTGGAACCACAGATAGAGTAAGAGGGCTAATAAAGGAAATACTGGATGAAAGAAATAAAGAGATTGAATTTGATGTTGTGTCAAATCCGGAATTTCTAAAGGAAGGCTCCGCAATAGATGACTTTATGAAGCCTGATAGGATTGTAATAGGGGTAGACAATGTAAGAACTGCGCAGATAATGAAGGAGCTATATTCGGCATTTATAAAAAACCATCACCGTGTAATGATTATGGATATCCATTCGTCTGAAATGACTAAATATGCAGCAAATGCTATGCTTGCTACAAAGATTTCATTTATTAACGAGATAGCAAACTTATGTGAAAGATATGGGGCCGACATTGATAATGTGCGTATCGGCATTGGGGCTGATGAGAGGATAGGGTGTTACTTTTTGAATCCCGGCATTGGGTATGGAGGTTCTTGTCTTCCGAAGGATGTAAAAGCCATTATTAAGATGGGTGAAAATGCAGACTTGGATATGAAACTAATTACGGCTGTGGAAGCCGTAAATGAAAAGCAGAAAAGTATACTTATAGACAAAATACTCAGCTATTTTGATGGTGACATAAAGGGCAAAACCTTTGCCGTTTGGGGGCTTGCATTCAAACCGAAAACTGATGATGTAAGGGAAGCACCAGCCATTACTATAATACAAAGGCTGGTAGATAAAGGGGCTATTATTCAGGCCTATGATCCTGAAGCAAACAATTCTACCAAAGCGGTCCTGAAAAACAATGAAAACATATCATACTTTGATAACAACTATAGTGCCTTGATAGGTGTAGAAGCATTGGTTCTGCTTACTGAATGGTCTGCATTCAGAAATCCTGACTTTGCTAAAATGAAATCACTAATGAACAGATATTTGATATTTGACGGTAGAAATCAGTATGTCAAGAGTGAAATAAAAAAGCTAGGTTTTGAATACTTTTCGATTGGGAGATAACTTATGAAAAGAGTAATTG
Source organism: Clostridia bacterium (assembly GCA_026416815.1). GTDB lineage: Bacteria > Bacillota > Clostridia > Acetivibrionales > DSM-2933 > SKW257. The sequence continues at coordinate 85,412 of JAOAEJ010000013.1, forward strand.
TTACTGGTGGGGCTGGATTTATCGGCTCTCACTTGTGTAAAGCATTATTGAAAGCGGGTAATTCGGTAGTATGTGTAGATAACTTCTTTACAGGAAGAGAAGCTAACATACTGGGATTAGAAGAATACGGACATTTTCAGATTATTAGACATGATGTGGTAGACGCTTTCTTTATTGAAGCGGACCAAATATACAATCTGGCATGTCCAGCGTCACCGGTGCACTATCAGGCAGATCCTATAAAAACTTTAAAAACAAACATATTAGGAGCGCTAAATGTGCTTGAATTGGCTCAAAAGGTCAATGCCTGTGTTCTTCAGGCATCAACCTCTGAAGTATACGGTAATCCTCTTGAACATCCACAAACCGAGAAGTACTTGGGCAACGTCAATTCTATAGGCATAAGGAGTTGCTATGACGAGGGCAAGAGGGCTGCTGAAACTTTATATATGGATTTTCATAGGACTCGCGATGTAGATGTAAGGATTGTAAGAATATTCAATACTTATGGGCCAAATATGAGGCCGGATGATGGCAGGGTTGTGAGTAATTTTATAGTACAGGCTTTAACGGGAGTGGATATAACAATATACGGGGATGGCTCTCAGACGAGATCTTTTTGTTATGTGAGTGATTTAGTGGATGGGCTGATAAGAATGATGAATAATGAAAATGGGTTTATAGGCCCCGTCAATCTTGGAAACCCAGGTGAGTTTACCATGATTGAGCTTGCGCAAAAGGTTATTGACTTGACAAATTCCAGTTCTAAAATTGTATTTTGTGATTTGCCTTCAGATGACCCGGTAAGAAGAAAGCCTGACATATCCAGAGCAGAAGAATATTTAAATTGGAAGCCCACTGTCTGGCTTGATGAGGGATTAAAGCATACAATAAAATATTTTGATGATTTGTTGTCAAAATCTAGAGCTGAAAGGTAGTGATAAAGTGAAAAAGATGCCTAAGAGAATCCTTAAAGGACTACTTGTTGTTGTAATATTATTGGTTGCCGTAAACGCAGCTTTTATGGTAGCGGTAAACAGATATATGCCTAAAGAAGCGGCAAACTTACCATGTCGTAATTTGGGGAATGGCGGAAAAGCCAAAATAAACGGCTTTGACCTTTGGTATAAGGAAGCTGGTGTTAAGAGCTCCAAATCACCTGTAATAGTTATACATGGTGGACCGGGTATGTCAAGCTATTACTTCCATAATTATTTAAGTTTTTTAGAAAAAGACCGCAAAGTTTTTTATTATGATCAAAGAGGTTCTGGGTATTCCGAGATTAAACCTGATTTATCCTTATATAACAAGGAGAATATGGTAGAAGACCTGGAACAATTCCGTAAGGAAGTAGTAAAGGAAGATAAGGTAACATTGGTTGCCCACTCCTTTGGAGGGATGGTAGCGTTAGATTACATGCTAAAATATCAAAATAGTATTGAGGATGCGGTACTTATATCCCCTATGTCGGGAAGTTCAAATCCGACTGCCAGTGCTGTGCAGCTTTTAAATACAATATTTAAACACGGTTTCCCGCCTAATGACCCGGCCAAAGCAAATGAATGGTTTATGAAAACACAGCATACATTCTTTAGTGGATGTTTTTACAATAAAGACAATGAAAAAACACTTGATGACCTGGGGTATATATCTTTTGCGACATTGGCTTCAACCGGAAGTAAAAATATGCCGCAAAAGCCTGGTGAAAAATATGCCGGAATAAAAAGCCGGACATTGATTTTGTACGGCGAAAAGGAATATATGGCAACAGCCGAAAGTAGTCAGCTTGAGCTGCATAAAGCTTTATCAAATTCAGTTTTTAAGAAAATGGACCATAGCGGGCATTTTTCATTTGTTGAAGAACCGGACAAATTTGCCCGTGAGGTACAATTATTTCTCAATCAGAAATAAATATATTATCCCTAAATGCTGATTTGAGAAAATATAAAAGATTATGTTATGGAGGACTATGTTATGAGTGAAAATCTATTAGAAAAAGGGTCTGTTAATGAGACGCTATTTATTCCACTACATGTAAAAGCTAAGGAAACAAAAGACCCAAAAGGAGTAATCCGTGACCCAAAAGCGGTTGAGATAAGTGAAAAGGTGAACGTTGACATTTCCAGATTTGATGGAGGTAATATTACTCATGTAGGTATTATTGCCAGAACTGAGGTGATGGATCAGGGAGCCCGAAAGTTTTTAAAAGAAAACCCAAAAGGTACAATTATAAATCTTGGAGCCGGTTTAGACACAAGACTGACCAGGGTTGATAACGGAAGCTTGAAATGGTTTGATTTAGATATGCCGGAGGTTATTGAATTAAGGAAAAAATTCTTTAGTGAATCAGATAGCGTAAAGTTTATACCAAAATCTGTTTTTGACAGCTCATGGGTTAATGATGTAGATATCGACACTACGGAGCCTGTACTAATTATTGCTGAAGGCATATTGATGTACTTTAAGGAAGAAGAAGTCAAAAAGATTTTTAATGTGCTGTATAACGCTTTTCCTAATGCAGAAATGTACTTTGACGTTGTACACACCTATTTTATAGGTAAGGGAGTGAGCGCTAATTTTAACTGGGGAATAGATAAAGGTAAGGATATAGAGAATCTTCATCCGGGTATCAGACTTGTTGAAAGCTGGAGTACAGGTGATTTACATAAGAAACGTCAGACATTGTTTTTCCGAGTTATGAATATATTTACATCCATTAGAAATCGAAGTCAGATATTACACATAAACTTTTGTAAATCAAAGTAATTTGAAGAACTGAAGATTGGTGTCTGAAAAGTATACGTAATATTGCATTTATTAGCGTGAGAGTGTGGAGAAGCTGATATGAACTTTAAGACTTTATTAGTAGAAGAAAATCAAGGAATTATAAATATCAATTTTAACAGGGCTAGTGAGAAAAACAGCATAACTACTGAAATGCTCAGAGAAATCAATATGGTTTTGGATTATGCGGAAAGGACCCCGCAAAACAAGATGGTTGTTTTACAGGGAAGTGATAATTTCTTCTGCACAGGAATGGATTTTAAAGAATTTTCCGAATCAGTTGCCGGGCATGACAGTGAAAACCGCGCAGATCCATATATGAATACCATAAAAAGATTTTCACTGATACCTAAAATTATAGTATCAAAGGTAGACGGCCAGGTTACTGCGGGCGGGGTAGGATTTGTGGCTGCAAGTGATTATGTGGTAGCCACAGAACGGGCCCAGTTCAGTCTATCGGAGGCCTTATGGGGGCTTCTGCCTGCTATGGTGCTGCCGTACCTTATTCGTCGTGTAGGGTTTCAAAAGGCCTATAGTATGACACTTACCACTCAGACAGTTACTGCCGAGGAAGCATACGCCATACACCTTGTGGACAGCCTTTCAAATAATCCCGAACAGGCTATTCATAGACTTTGGCTTAGATTGAGGCTTATCGACGGGTCTACTGTAAAGCATATGAAGGAATACTTTAGAAAGCTCTGGATAATTAATAATTCAGTTGAACAAGAGGCTGTCAATTTGATATCCGGACTGCTATCAGACCCTAGAATCAAAGAGAACATTACAAATTACGTTAATAAGAATAAATTTCCATGGGAGTGAGGTGGAATATGAAAAAGTATATTCTTGTGGCAATGGGAACGGCAGGAGATGTCAACCCCTTTGTAGGGATGGGGCGGGCTTTGAAGCAGCGGGGGCATAGGGTGTTACTTGTGACAAATCCTTATTTTGAGAAATTTATTCTGGATGCGGGGCTTGAATTCATACCTATTGGGACAGTTAAGGAATATGTTGAAGGGATGAGTGACCCTGACCTTTGGCATCCGGTTAAATCGGGTGCAGTAGTGCTTAATAGAGTTATTCTTCCAAATATTAAGCAGGTCTATGATATAATATCCAACTTGTGCAAAGAGGACAAGTATATAGTAGTCTCTACCAGTATGGCCTTAGGGGCAAGGATAGCGGAAGAAAAGCTTAAAATTCCATTGTGTACCACATATTATCTTCAACCCTCATTGAGAAGTGATAGGGAAATAAACGGAATAACCTTTCCCGATTGGATGCCACGATTTATGTCACGAGGTATGTTTGCGTTGATGGACAGGCTCCTGGTAGACCGCGCGATATGTCCAAAACTTAATGAATTCAGAGCTGAATTGGGACTAAGTCCGATAAAGTCCGGTACATTTTCCCAATGGATTAATTCACCTAAGATAGTTCTATGCCTCTATCCGGAATGGTTAAAGCCGTTCCAGCCAGGCTGGCCCAAGCAAACAATTCAGACAGGGTTTACTTATTATGACAGTATTCCCGACAGTGAAGCATCTAGAGAAGTTATGCAATTTGTTGAGTCGGGGGAACCTCCCATAATCTTTACACCTGGAACAGGAGTATTAAATGAGGGAGAATTTTTCAAAGTAGCCGTTGAGTCGGTACAGGCCCTTAAAAGGAGAGCACTGCTATGTACCAAACACAGTTCACAGTTACCGTCCAAGCTGCCTGAGGGTGTAATGTATGCCGAATATGTACCGTTTAGCTTAGTACTGCCAAAGGCAGCTCTTATAGTACATCACGGCGGTATGGGTACTATGGTGCAGGCTATATCGGCAGGAATACCTCAGATAATACGGCCCATGGCCCATGACCAATATCAAAACGGTAATTTGGCGCAAAAGCTTGGAGCCGGAGTGGTGATAAGAAGAAATAAGTTTACTGTGAATCGTGTTACAGAGAAACTAAATTATCTTTTGACATCTGAAACAGTTGCCAGGCGGTGTAGTGAATTGGCTAAAAAATGTGATATGCCGGTATACCTAAAAGAAACGTGCGAGATTTTAGAAAAACTCTAGATACATAGGTATATATATAAATTGCGATAATGATATTACAAGGAATAATTTGATTATCGCAATATAACTTAAGGTAACAAATTGCAAAAAAGATGTAGGGTGAACTTCGTTGTAGATTCTTTTTTGCAATTTATATAGATGTATTAAATATACGAAGAGGGTGGGAAAAATGTTGTGTCCTGTATGTAATTATTCTATGGAAACTAAAGTGAAGAGTATTGAGGAGCATAAGATTCTGTTTGAAGGAAAGCAAATGAATTATGCAATATTTGCGTGCCCTAACTGCAGATCTGAATTTGCAAACCCTTTGCTGCCTCCACCTGACAGTTGGTATATAAATATGGATGAATATTATGGGTGGAGATGGGAATTTGGCAAGGCCTTAGAAGACATAAAGGGGAGTAACCTCAAGGGAGATTTGTTGGAAATAGGTTGTGGCCAAGGTATCTTTCTAGAAAAAATAAAAGATCAATATAGTGTGTATGGCATTGATGTGAATACCACTTCAATTGAGGTGGCGCAAAAAAAAGGTTTGAAAGCATATGCGTGCAAGCTTGAGGATGTTGCTAAAAATGGCTTGCCGCAGCAATTTGATATAATTACCTTTTTTAACCTCCTGGAACATATCGATACGCCGTTGGAGTTTCTCGCCTCAATAAACAAACTGGTAAAACCAGATGGACTGATTATAATATCCATTCCGAATATGGAGCGTGTAAGCCGTAAGGTTTGGAAGGAGATATGGGATATCCCTCCTCACCACTTAGTTAGGTATTCCAGGGAAGGTATTAAAAAGCTCCTTGAAGCAGCAGGGTTTGAAACCGTGAAAATTGAGACGGAACCTGCAAATATGATTATTCAAGTAATATATCTTATTGAAGAACTGGTAGTTAAGACTGTCAATCCTTTAAATATAAGAAATAAGAGAATCAGACGTACTTTAAAAGCACTGCTTCGAGTGGTTTATCTATTACCCTCGGTGATTTATAACAATGTAAAGTGTGCACTTCACAGCAAGGAATTGAAAGGCAGAGATGGCATGACTATGTATATACTGGCTAAAAGAAAGGTATAAATTTAGGATTTTGCACTCATTGCTATTTGAATTAAAATAATATTTATACGCTTTCTAAGGAATATGAGATTTATTATAAAGGGTCGTGGTGAGATGGATAGAAAAGAAATTCTCAAGCTTATTCAAGCTAAACAGCTTCCTATAGACAAGGGAGTCAAACTATATGACGAACTTGTCAAAAATTCTATAGATAAAATCCCCGAACATGCCTGTATTGTTTTGAAATCCCCGGGATATGTGGATGATTTGAGTTTATCTACTGCAAGGCCAAAAGAACCGGGAAATGATGAAATACAGATTGAAGTCAGAGCATTTTCACTTAACTTCGGAGACCTGCTTTGTGTTAAAGGACTATACCCTACTATGCCCCCATACCCATTTACGCCTGGATTTGAGGTTGCCGGTATTGCGACAAAGGTAGGTAAGGACGTTAAACGTGTTAAAGTTGGAGATCCGGTTATTTCAATTATGGGACCGCTAATGGGTGGGCACAGCAGCATTGTTACTGTCAGCGAAAACTGGACAGTAAAAAAACCTGATTTTCTCAGCTTTGAAGAAGCCTGCTCGATTCCCATTACATTTTTGACAGTCTACCATGCATTTGAGGCTGTAAGGATTCAACAGGGGGAAAAGATATTGATCCAAACTGCTGCGGGAGGTACAGGGCTGATCGCAGTCCAGTTAGCAATGAACTCAGGTGCGGAAATCTATGCTACTGCCGGTTCAGGTGAAAAGCTAAAGTACCTGCACGACATGGGGGTAAGGAATCTGATAAATTATAGGGAGGAGGATTTCTACCAGAAGGTTATGGAAATGACTGATGGCCGAGGAGTTGATATAGTACTCAATACACTGTCGGGAGAAGCCATACAAAAAGGTATAAACCTTCTTGGGTCAGGAGGCCGATATGTTGAAATTGCTATGACCGGACTCAAATCATCAAATCCGATCAATATGGCACATATGGTTGACAACCAAAGCTTTTATAGTGTTGATTTGAGAAAATTCCTTATAAAAAATCAGGGACTTGCTACAAAATATCTGGATATAATGGTTGAGTACTTAGAAAGCGGAATTGTAAAACCTACCATCTGTAAAGTGTTTAAGTTTTCGGAAATAAAGCAGGCGTATAAATGTCTGGAGGATAGAAGGAATATTGGAAAGATAGTTGTATCTGTTACGGGACAGCCAACTTCTATAGAGAGGGCGAAATCTTCTGAAAAAAAGCCTGAAAAGGATTATGCAACTGATAGTTCAAAGACTGTAGACATTGCTGTTATAGGAATGGCAGCCCGATTCCCCGGTTCACCGGACATTAACACGTTCTGGGAAAACTTAGCCAATGGTATAGACCTTATTACTGAGATACCTAAAGAACGTTGGGATTGGAAAGATTACTATCACCCTGATTCGGACAACCTTGAAAAAACAAATTGCAAATATGGAAGCTTCATTGAAAATGCCGACCTGTTTGACTCTTCATTTTTCAAGATTTCAGGGCGTGAGGCCGAAGTTACCGATCCTCAACAGAGGATATTCCTTGAAGAATGTTGGAATGCTTTGGAGGATGCGGGTTATGCCTCTGAGGCTTTGGACTCTAAACGCTGTGGGGTTTTTGTAGGTGTTGGAGGCGGAGACTACCAGTCAAGGCTCAGACAAAATAACATCGATCGGATTCCCCAATCCTTCTGGGGTAACGAACCCTCGGTAATACCTGCAAGAATCGCATATTTTCTCAACTTAAAAGGCGCAGCAGTTTCTATAAATACTGCATGTTCTTCTTCTCTTGTAGCTATTCATGTTGCTTGCCGGAGTATTCTTGCAGGGGATAGTGATATGGCACTTGCAGGAGGAGTTTTTGTTTGTACAACACCTGAGTTTTATATATTGTCAAGTAATGCGAATATGTTATCACCTGACGGGAGATGTAAGGCTTTTGATAAAAGTGCAAACGGATTTGTTCCCGGTGAAGGGGCTGGTGTTATCGTACTAAAGTGCTTGGATGAAGCTTTGAAGGATGGAGACCATATTTATGGAGTGATAAAGGGTTCATCAATCAATCAGGATGGTAAGACAAATGGTATAACTGCTCCAAGCTCTTTATCGCAAACAAGTCTGATGGTTTCGCTATATGAAAAATACGGAATTAATCCTGAAACAATCAGTTATGTAGAGGCTCACGGTACCGGTACGGAACTGGGTGACCCCATAGAAGTTGGAGCTTTGACAAATGCCTTCAATAAGTTTACATCCAGAAAAAACTTCTGCTGGCTCGGCTCGGTAAAAACCAATATAGGGCATACCGTTTCTGCGGCAGGGATTGCGGGAGTTATCAAGGTGCTTCTCGCTCTAAAACACGGCAATCTGCCACCATTACTTAATTTTAATGAGCTTAACGAGCATATTAGTTTTGAGGATACACCATTTAAGGTCAATACTGCTTTAGAGGAATGGAAGAGCGAAGCTGGTAAGCCCAGGAGGGCTGCGGTAAGTTCTTTCGGTTTCAGCGGTACTAACGCACATGTTGTTATTGAAGAATCACCTAAAAAGGAAAATACACCAAATTTACAAATCCCTTATTACTTTATTCCTTTATCTGCTAAGACTGAGCAGGCTTTAAGACAGCGTGTAGAGGATTTGTACAAGTGGTTGAAATATATTGATTGCAGTGAGCATATAGGAAATATTGCATACACATTATTGATGAGAAGAGCACATTTCCCTTTGAGGATTGCTCTGGTAGCAAGGGATACAAAAGATTTAATGAAAAAACTTGGTGGGCTGCGCTCAGATTTTAGTGGCACAGATGTGCATGGCAGTATCCAAAGTGATAAGGAATACCAGCATAATCAAAACCTTATTACTCATGCAAATAATTTGCTAAATGAAATAAGTTTATACAATTTAAATAAAAATACAATTTCTGAAAAAAAGTATCTTGAAAAATTATCACTTATTAAAGAATTTTATGTCAAAGGTTATCCTCTTGACTGGGCAAGGCTTTACAATGGAGGAAGTCAGAAGCATGTTTCAATGCCCACATATCCTTTCCAGAGGGTGTCCTACTGGGTACCTCCAATAGGACAGGTTGATGATGAGGCTGGTAAGTTGTCGAAATCACGAAAAACATTCAAAACAGTGGAGGATATACTTGCGTATTACAGTCCTCAGTGGATTGAAAAGCCTCTTACAGATACGGGCATGAGCAAAAAGCAAGAGGGTGTAATATGGGTCTTCGGAATGGAAGAGGAGTTATATGAAGCTCTGAAAAATCGTTGTGAATCATTAATAAGGTTGATAAGAGTAATACCCGGCAATGCTTTCACACAAAACGGTCGAGATACATATACTATAAACCCCGAAAATGAAGAGGATTACTTAAAACTGGTTAATAAACTCAAGTCAAGCAATGACTTACCCTCAGATATATTGTATGTGTGGTCCGGACCATGGAATTTGAATCAGGCTGGGATAATCGAAGAAGCTTTTATTAGTGATGGATTGTTAGAAAAATTCAATGCTCTTGTATATCTCGCCAAGGCTTTTATGAAGGCGGCTTCAGGCCGAACAGTGAATTTAACGTTTATTTGTCAAGGGAATACACCCTGCATATATCCGCTAAGCCACGGTCTTTCGGCTTTCTTCCGTACACTGTATATTGAGAACCCGATATACCGTTTCCACAGCATACAGGTCATTGACGATATATCAAATGAGGAGTTTTTGGATTTAAGCCTTTCTGCAGTTAGGGCTGATGGTGCAGCTGGCGAAGAAATAGCCTATCGGAATGGGAAACGTATGATAAGAAAGCTGGTCAGACATACACAGGTTTCGTCTACAATGGGACAGGCCTTCAGACACAGAGGAGTATACTGGCTTGTAGGTGGTTCCGGGGGCATAGGAAGGCTTTTAGTGCAATATTTGGCGGAGAAATTTGACGCCGTTGTTTACATGACAGGGAGAAGTGATGAGCCTGAATACATTAAAGATATAAAAGGTAAAGTAGTTTATATAAAGGCGGATGTTTCCAAGGCTGGAGCGGCAAGAAGCATTTACAGCCGTATTATATCGGAAACCGGCAGCTTAAATGGAGTTATGAATCTAGCAGGAGTAATCAATGATAAATACCTAATCAATAAGAGTGTAGAAAATATGCAGGAGGTTTTGGCGCCAAAATGCTGGGGAACTTACTACCTCGATGAAGCCACAGCTAATGAGGGGCTTGATTTCTTCATGGTATTTTCATCTCTCGTCTCATTTACAGGAAACAGCGGACAGGCGGATTATTCATTTGCCAGTGGATTTATAGATGGATTTATGGATATGAGAAACATACTTTGCAGTGAGGGAAAACGCAGAGGAAATAGCATATCTATAAACTGGCCTTTATGGGAAGATGGCGGAATGAAACTTACACAGCAGGCTGAGAAAAACATGTCGGAAGTATTGGGGCTTCGTCCTCTTGGAACATCGCAAGGGATTGAAGCTCTTATGAATTGCAGCCAAGCCGGATTAACCCAATTGCTAGTCATATATGGGAACTGCGAAAAATTTGAAGGTGTTTTTGATACCGATTCACACTATAAATGGGCAGGGGTGGAGCCACATAGAGAAGTGAATGAAAATGTTAAGCACTATGAAACGGAAACACTGTTAAAATGGGCCAAAGATTATCTGAAAGGTGTTTTTGCAGGAGTGCTAAAAATTACCCCTGATAGTTTTGAAACCAATACGGCTTTTGAAGACCTCGGAATGGATTCCTTGATTGTAAAAGACATGAACAGTAAAATGGAAGGCATCTTTGGTACACTTCCAAGAACGTTGTTGTTTGAGTGTTGCAATATCAAAGCACTTGCCGAATATCTCGTTAAAAATAATGCTTCACAGGTTTTAAAGGCGTTTAATACACTGGAGATATCCTCTAAGATAGATTCAGTAAAGGAAACAAGTCCACTCGAAGAAGAAAATTTGATGAATAAGCAGTATGCCAAACATTGTGATGAGGATATTGCAATAATAGGCATGAACGGGCGCTTCCCGCAGGCCCGGGATATATATGAGTTTTGGGAGAATCTGAAGAGCGGGAAGGACTGTATAACCGAAATACCCGGAGATAGGTGGGATTACAGGGATTACTACCATCCTGACGCTGAACTTGCAGAGCAGGGTAAAATGTATTGCAAGTGGGGTGGATTTATTGATAATGCCAGCTCTTTTGATACTCTTTTCTTTAATATACCACCGCGAAAGGCTGAACTCATGGATCCACAAGAGCGTTTATTACTGCAGACATCCTGGCTGGCCATTGAGGATGGTGGATACAACCCTAAAGAACTGTCAAAAAAATATTCTGTTGGGGTTTTTATAGGCGCTACTACATATACATACCAATTATGGGGCCCCAGTGAATGGCTTAAGGGGAATCATGTTTTTCCCGAATCGGCAGCATGGTCAATGGCTAACCGAATTTCCTATTTCTATGACTTTAAAGGCCCAAGTATACCTGTAGATACTGCTTGCTCCTCATCTTTAACAGCTATCCATCAGGCATGCGGAAGTATTAAAAAAGGTGAGTGTGAGGTTGCGTTGGTAGGAGGGGTTAATATTTACCTCCATCCTTCGAAATATATAGGCTTATGCCAAATGCACATGCTTTCACAGGATGGTCGCTGCAAGAGCTTTGCAGAAGGGGCTGACGGTTTTGTTCCTGGCGAAGGGGTAGCAGTAGTGATTCTCAAGCCGCTTTCTAGAGCAATAAGAGATAAAGATAATATATATGCTGTAATAAAAGGAAGCTCGGTTAACCATGGAGGAAGAACCAACGGTTACACCGTTCCCAATCCGGACTCGCAGGCTGAACTGATATGCCGGGCACTTGATGACGGCAGGGTTGAGCCTTTATCTATAACTGCGATAGAGGCTCACGGTACAGGAACTGCTTTGGGTGATCCTATAGAAATACGGGGGCTTTCCAAAGCTTTTGCCGGGTCACCAAAATCCTGCTGTGCAATCAGTTCCTCGAAATCTAATATAGGACATCTTGAAAGTGCAGCTGGAATAGTTGGTTTGATTAAAATGGCCTTGCAGCTAAAATATAAGCAGCTAGTCCCGACACTGCACATTAAAGAGCTTAATAAAGACATTCAGCTCGAAGGAAGCCCTTTCTATATTCAAAAAGAACTGACTGAGTGGAAAAAAACTGTATCGAACACCGGAAGCGGCAATTTTACATACCCTCGTAGAGGTGGAATCAGCTCTTTCGGCGCGGGAGGGTCTAATGCTCATGTAATACTGGAGGAATATGACTCTGTACAGGTTTGTAAAAAAGTCGGCAATTCCAGTGAGACTCACTTGATAGTTTTATCCGCAAAGACTACTGAAAACCTTGATGAGATGTGTAACAGGCTTTGCTTTTATCTCGAAGAGAGGACTGGTTTGAGGCAAGACAGAACAGGTGGTGCAAAGGGGTTTTGTGAAGCAGTAAATATTATGGCAGCAGAGATTTTAGGAGTGAAGCCCGAGGATATTTTATCCGGTGAGTTATTTGAGGATATTGGTCTGGATGCAGTTAATATGAGCATTTTGCTTGGTAAAATAAACAGCGCCTATAATACCGACATAAAAATAGATACTATGATGAAATATAAATGCCTTTCGGATTTTGAAGAGGATATATATACCAAATACCTTTCCGCTGCAAGTCCTGACAGGGAAGATGTGCTATCTTTAGGTAGCATAGCATATACATTGCAGACCGGGAGGCAACACATGGAGGAAAGGGTTGCTCTTGTTGTTTCATCAATTGAAGAATTGATTTCGATGTTGCGCTCGTATACTTCAGGACAAGCTGATATTGCGCATATATATAGGGGTAATATCTTTAACTCAGCGCCTGAAACGGGTGATTCGTACATCCGCTCACTTATTAAAAATAAAGACTATTATGCACTGGCCGCATTATGGGTTTCAGGAGCGGACATAGATTGGGAAACTCTTAATCGAGATTCCGAGCGTAGAAGAGTATCGTTACCAGGCTACTCCTTTAGTATAGAGCGGTACTGGATTCCGGTAGAGGATAAAAAGATAACAGTTTCAGATTTCGAAGCAAATCCGAAATATAATGGAGTGCCGATAAAAAATGAGTCCCAAGCTAAAGAATTCAAAGATACCGTTGAGTTTAGCGGGGACGAATTTTATATTAGAGATCATGTGGTTGCAGGTAAACTTGTAATGCCTGCTTCAGCTTATCTTGATGTGGTGTGTTCCTCCTACACACGGTTTAGCCCGGGAAAAGCGTATAAAATGTGTAATCTGCTGTGGATGCGTCCTTTCATTTTTGAAGATGGTATACAGGGTAATCCTTGCAGCAAAAGTATGTACATTACTCTAAAGCCGGGTAACGGAAAAATTGACTATGAAGTATATTCGTCAAACGGAGAAGAGGTATTAATTCACCATACGGGAGAAATACAGGAGTGGGACACTTCAAGGATGTTACCCCAAAGGGTTATAGATATAGAGTCTATTAAAGCCAGGTGCCAACGAACCTTGAATGGCTGGGAATGCTATAATATATTGGAGAATGGTGGGATTTCTTACGGACAGTCCCTATGTGTTATTCATGAGATACATTCAAGTGGAAAGGAAGCTGTAGCTACTTTAAAATTGCCTCCTTTCTTACAAGACTGCGGCTTTGATTTCACGCTTCATCCAAGCATTATAGACGGGGCACTTCAAAGTATAATAGGTGTAGATATTGGGGATGGCGGTGGTCCGTATATACCGTTTTCTATCGGTGAAATAAATATACTCAAGCCCTTGGAAGACACAGTGTACACTTATATAAGTGTCAGTGACAGTGGGAATATGTCCGGTAGCCGTCTCAAGAAGATAGATATGATTATAGCCAATACGGCAGGTGAAATTCTCATAGATATAAAAAATATTGCACTTAGAGAAGTAAAGCCTCCGGAAGGCAAAAATGATTCGGTAGATACGGTATTCTTAGAAAACACATGGGTTCATAAGGAACTAGCTGCCAATATGGCAAGAAGTCATGCCCAAAGAGAGACCCTTCTTGTTGTAAATGCTCCAGAAAAATTATATGGCATAGAAAGCTTTAATAATATTTTCTTTCCGGCTAAAACAGCAAGTGAAGGTGTAAGCAACTTAGATAGAGATGAAGATATCTTTAGATTCCTTGAAAGCCTTAAAGAACAGGGGAACTATCCTGAAAAAATTGTTATTTTTGCACCTGAAGTTAGAGAAGTATTAGATATGACAGGCGCTATGATAGAGAACACATATTATTTTATCCAGAAGTTTACCCGGTCATTAATGCAGTTTAAGGCGGATAAGGAAATCAGACTTCTATACATATATTGTGCGTCACAAAAAAACATACAGCCCTTTTATGCGGGTATAGGTGGGTTCTTTAAGACATTACGCAGGGAAAAACCTGGATTTGTTTGCAAGACGGTAGGTGTTGAAAGCTATAGCCAAAGCAGCATAAATATATATATGGAGTTTCAGGCTGATACCGATGAGTATGAGATACTTTATACAGACGGTGGACGATATGTAAAAGAACTTAAAGAAATTGGAATTGAAGAAGCTGAACAGAAAATAAACCTCAGAAATGGCGGGACATACCTTATCACAGGAGGAATGGGAGCGCTGGGAAGCTCCTTTGCTCATTATCTGGCATATGAGATAAAATCTAATCTTGTGTTGGTGGGGCGCACTCATCTCGACGATGCTAAGCAGGAAAAAATAGAGCAGCTGGAGAGACTGGGGACTAAAGTCGTATATATACAAGCGGATTTGTCGGTTCTTGAGGAAGCAAAGTTTGTTATCCAAAAAGCTAAAGAACTTTTTGGTGGTATAGACGGTATTATTCACTGTGCAGGGGTAATAAGGGATTCGTTCATAATGAAAAAGACCCGCAACGAAATGGAAGAGGTGTTTAAATCAAAAGCATTAAGTGCTTTGAATATTGATGCTGTAACACAAAGTGAAAAGCTGGACTTTTTTATAATGTTTTCGTCCCTTGCAGGAGTTCTGGGAAACCCAGGCCAGAGTGATTATGCTTATAGCAATTGTTTTATTGATGCCTTTTCCCAATATAGAGAAAACCTAAGGGCAGAGGGAATGAGATGGGGGAAAAGCATATCAATCCAATGGCCATATTGGCAGGACGGGGGTATGCCACTTTCGGAGGAATACATTGAAGGCATTAGCGAAAAGACTGGGATGATTCCTCTTCCAATTAAAGAAGGTGTAAAAATCTTCAGAAATATTTTAGACGGTAGACTGCATGAAATAGCCGTGACTTACGGATATACACGTAAAATCAGAGAGACATTTGGAGGCCACAGCCAAAACAGAACGGAGGGGATGACCATGCAACTTCCGAAAAATAATGCTACAAATACTCAATTAATTGATAAAGCCCAAAATTTATTAATGGAGATATTATCGGCGGAAATAAAGCTGCCTGTTACAAGGATTAATGCCAAAGATCCTTTGCAGAAATATGGTATTGATTCTTTGATTATAGTTAAAATCAATCGTGAAATGGAAAAGTATTTTGGAGAAATGTCTAAAACACTTCTGTTTGAATACCAGACCATTGAAGAACTGGCAGTATACATAGTAGAAAACTATAGTGACCGTGTGGCGAAAATTTTCGGATATAACAGTGCCGCTGATATTGACAGTCGCAGAATTCCGGAATCAGCCAGAAGGCCTAATCCAGCAGAGTCAATAAAAACACCGGTCAATACGAGGGTGGTATCTACATCTGCCAATGAGCCTGATTATACTTATGAGGAAATTGCTATTATAGGCATAAGCGGTAAATACCCCATGGCCGCGGATTTGGACAGCTTGTGGGAGAATATGAAGGCCGGCAGAGATTGTATTACTGAAATTCCCAAAGCACGTTGGGATTACGAAAAATATTTTGATCCATCAAAGAATAAAAAAGGAAAAACCAACTCAAAATGGGGTGGTTTTATTGATGATGTTGATGCTTTTGATCCTTTGTTCTTTAATATTACCCCCGGTGAAGCCGAATGGATGGATCCACAGGAACGTCTTTTCATGGAAACCGTATGGCATACGGTAGAGGATGCAGGATATACGCGTCAAAGCCTGAAAAATGATTCTATTGGGGTTTTTGTAGGATTGATGTACGCACAGTACAACTTGTTTGAAACGGAGGTTGAGGGGACTTCCATGTATCCTGTGGGCTCATATGCCTCTATTGCTAATCGCGTATCATACTTTTTTAACTTCAGAGGCCCGAGCATTGCTGTTGATACAATGTGTTCTTCTTCCTTAACTACTATACACCTGGCCTGTGAAAGCATACGCAGAGGCGAATGTGATGCAGCCGTTGCCGGAGGGGTGAATGTAACGATACATCCCAATAAACACCTCCATTTGTCTATGGGTGGATTTGCAGCATCGGACGGACGATGCCGGAGCTTTGGGAATGGCGGAGATGGCTATGTACCCGGCGAAGGTGTGGGAGCAGTGTTCCTTAAGCCTTTGTCAAAAGCGATTAGTGATGGTGACAGGATTTATGGAGTTATTAAAAGCAGTTTTATAAACCATGGTGGAAAAACAAACGGTTATACCGTTCCTAACCCTATAGCACAGACTGATTTGATTTTGAACGCATTAAAACGTGCAAAGTGGAACCCTGAAACCATAAGCTATGTTGAGGCTCACGGTACCGGCACTTCATTAGGCGATCCTATTGAAATAAACAGCTTGGCAAAAGCTTTTGGCAAATATACAAATAAAAAGCAGTTCTGCTCCATTGGCTCTATAAAGTCAAACATAGGCCATCTGGAATCCGCTGCAGGTATTGCTGCTGTCAGTAAGGTGCTCCTTATGATGAAGCATAAGCAGCTGGTGCCATCTATTCACTCGGATATTATTAATGAAAACATAAACTTTAGCAATTCGCCGTTTTATGTGCAAAGTGAACTTCAGGGGTGGGAACCGGTTACTGTATATGAAAATGAAAAGGATGTTTCATACCGCAGGCGTGCAGCGATAAGTGCTTTTGGAGCTGGAGGCGCTAATGCTCATGTGCTGATTGAGGAATATAGACCGGATTCAACGGAGGCAGAAGCGTTTTATGATAATTCTCAGCCTTTACTTATACTCTTGTCTGCAAGGACAAAGGAAAGATTGAAGGAATATGCTGCTAACCTTGTCCGATACGTTAAAGCAAGAAGAAGTACTATAGATAAAGAATATCTTACTTCAGTTGCTTACACATTGCAGGTCGGACGTGAAGCAATGGAGCAGAGGCTGGCAATGACAGTACAAAGCTCCGACGAATTAAGTGAAAAGCTTGAAGCTTTTGTGAATGGAAACGAGATGGATGGTGAAATCTTTGTCGGTTCAACGCTAGGTGAGCACAGCAATGTATCAATCCTTGTAGATGGTGAAGAAGGCCAGCAGTATTTACAAAGCCTGATTAGCAATAAGCGTTTTGGTAAGTTGGCACAGCTATGGACCTGTGGCGTAGACGTGGACTGGAAGGCACTACATGGAAGTGTTCACTCTCCTATAGTATCGCTTCCGGGATATCCTTTTGCCAAGGGTCGTTATTGGATTCAATCGCCTGACAAGAATAGGATGCTTAAATCAGGCATAAACTCCAAACTCCATCCATTAGTGCATACTAATACATCAACCTTAAGAAAACAGAATTTTTCATCGAATTTTACAGGGAATGAATTCTTTTTGGAAGATCATATTGTGGGCGGGCAAAAGGTATTGCCTGGTGTAGTACAACTGGAAATGGCCCGTGTGGCAGGTGAGCTTGCAGGTGAAGAAAGGGTTGGAGGATTAAGAGACGTTATTTGGACAAGTCCTTCTATCTATAGCGGCAACCTTATGACAATACAAACCGGAATATCCATAAATAGTGGAAAGGTATTATTTGAAATATCGTCAGGTGAAAGCGGACAGCATAATGCTATTTCGCAAGGAGAGCTGATATTTAACGAGGAATTTGAAGTACCGGCTAGGATTGAAATAGATAAAATAAGAAGCAGGTGCTTTGAAACATTATCATCAGGCAAAGCTTATGAAATGTTTGACGGAATGGGGCTTAATTATGGGCCGAAGATGAGAGCCGTCAATGAAGTCTATTATAATGAAAACGAAGCGCTTTCACTTTTGGTATTACCTAATATAGGACAATATAGTGAAGCTGAAATTCAATATCATCCTGCAATGATGGACGGTGCATTCCAGACAATTGCGGGCTTGTTATTAGACGAAAGAGATAATGATTCCCTAATGTACCTGCCTTTTTCAGTGGGCAGAGTGGAATTTATCAAATCCCTTACACCGCGGTGCTATGCTTATGTTGCTAAGAAAAATAACGGCAGCCCACAAGAAGTCTGTTTTGATATTCAAATTACTGATACTGAAGGTGAGGTTTTAATGGTATTCAAGAACCTTCAGTTAAAGCCCTCGGGTAGCGGTGAACAACTTATGTATTTCCATAGGGAATGGCAGCGCGAAGAACTTTCGGCAGGCAGCGGCGGTATGTTGCCGGATTCAAGGACCATGGTATTTGATATCAGCGGTGGACTTAACGGCATTTTGAGGAACGGAATACCCGATGACTCGCAGGGCCTCCCTATACATGTAACGAATGGGGAAAGGTATCTGAAACTTGGTGACAGAGAATATCAAATGGACTTTTCAAATCCGACAGATTATAGTGTGCTGTTAGCTGATTTAAAAAAGAGCGGAAAAAATATCGAAAACATTGTGTATTTTAATGTGGAAAGCAGCCTTCCTATACTCAACGAAGAGCATATAAACAGTGAGTTGAATAAGAATCTGCTAAATCAGCTCCATTTGCTTAAAGCTCTCGCAATCGAGTCCAGCAATAGAATAGGGTTTTTATATGTATATGGCAGCAGTGAAAGCTTGACTAAGGTATTTCAGACAGGAGTCAGAGGGTTTGCACAGGTTGTAAGGTTGGAGCACACTAATATTTTATACAAAACCCTTGGGGTAGACCAATCATACTCAAATGAGCAGGTTCTGAGGACTATAGTAAATGAGCTTAAATATACAGGTCAGGGTGCAGTAAATATATCTTATAGCGGTGGCAGTCGATTTGTAGAAACTATCAGGGAAGCCGGTGCTCCTGTGTCACGCTTGGAAAACATGTCCTTCAAGCAAAACGGGGTTTATTGGATAACCGGAGGGCTAGGTGCTCTAGGAAGGATCATAGCTCATTATCTGGTGAAGAAATTCAGTGCAAGATTAATTCTTACCGGAAGATCAGACTTGACTGCTGATACCCAAATAAAGATAGATGAATTACTTAAGTCGGGGGCAGAAATAGTATATTACAAGGGAGATATTTCAAACAAAAAAAGCGTAGACGATATCTATGGATACATCAAAAGACGGTTCGGTAAACTTGATGGAATTATTCATACAGCAGGTATTACCAGTGATTCGCTCATTATTAATAAAGACATTGCAAGAGCACGAGAAGTACTGGCCCCTAAAGTGCTCGGTACGATAAACCTTGATGAGGTTACTAAAGATGAAAAGCTGGATGTTTTTGTATTGTTTTCATCGGTAGGAGGTGTCTTTGGAAACTATGGACAAGCAGATTATGCGTACGCCAATGTATTCATTGATGATTTTGCAAGATACCGTGAAAGCCTGAGGGAACGGAAGGAAAGAAAAGGAAGGACAGTATCTGTGGTTTGGCCGTTCTGGAAGGAAGGGGAAATGAAAGTTTCTGAAAATGTATTGATGACCACCCGGCAGGAGATAGGCTTACATCCTCTATCAACGGATAATGGCATTAAAGCATTGGAATATGGACTTTCACAGGATAAAGACCATATTATTGTAGTTCAGGGGAACGGTGCTTTACTGAAAAAGAAGCTGGATAATGTATACAGATATACTCAGCAGCATACAAACTCTGAAGTTAAACCTGTAAGTGCTGCTGACAGCGACTCAGTTAAATTGTTTCTGAAAAAAATCATAATTGAAGAAACTAAACTAAGTAATGCAGACATCAAACCCGATGAAGTATGGACTAATTTTGGTATAGATTCTACAGTCAATCTTAGGTTGGTTGCTAGTCTTGAAAGGCACTTTGGAGTACTGCCAAAGACTCTGTTTTTTGAGTATACCACCTTGAATAGCATGACCGAATACTTCAAACAGTATCATAATGCGAAGCTTGAGGAGCTATGCTCAGCCCCTAAGGGTTTTCGCTCTGCAGATATCAATATACTCAGCAATGACGTTATGGGGCAAGTAACAGCAGCTTCACAAATGTCAGGCACCGATTCATTACATAATGTGTACGAAAACAATAGGTTTACAAACTATAAAATAGAAAGTAAAACAGAAGATAAGGAGCTGCCTGATGGAATTGCCATTATTGGAGTGAGCGGGAGATATCCCAAATCATCCAATCTGGAAGAATTTTGGCAAAACCTCAAAAACGGTGAAGACTGCATTACCGAAATTCCCAAGGACAGGTGGGACTACAGCCAGTACTTTGATTCCCAAAAGGGTAAGCCCGGTAAGTCATATAGTAAGTGGGGTGGATTCATCGATCAGGCTGACAGGTTTGATCCCCTCTTCTTCAAAATTTCCCCAAGGGAAGCAGCTTCTATGGACCCACAGCAAAGGGTGTTTATGGAGACTGCATGGCATACACTGGAGGATGCAGGATACCCTGCCGAATGTCTAAAGGGTAAATCATTAGGGGTATTTGTAGGGGTTATGTACGGGCAATATCAATTGTTTGGCTCTGAGGATACAGTGAGGGATAACGGCGTAGTACTTGATTCTTCCTATGCTTCTGTAGCAAACCGCGTATCCTATTTCTTTGATTTTAGGGGACCAAGCATTGCGGTAGATACAATGTGCTCATCTTCGCTGACATCCATCCATCTTGCTTGTCAAAGCATACGTATGGGTGAATGTGAAATGGCATTAGCCGGTGGAGTGAATTTGACGATACACCCTTCAAAATATGTAAATCTGAGCCAGGGAAAGTTTGTGTCGAGCGAAGGACTATGCCGCAGTTTTGGCATAGGAGGCGATGGATATGTACCGGGGGAAGGTGTAGGGGCAGTACTGTTGAAGCCATTGAAAAAGGCTGTTGCAGATGAGGATATCATCTATGCTGTAATAAGGGGAAGTTCTGTGAACCATGGAGGCAAATCCAGCGGATATACTGTGCCTAATCCTACGGCGCAGGCAGAGGTTATAGACATGGGATTAAAGCTGGCAGGATGGAACCCTGAAACTATAGGTTATCTGGAAGCTCACGGCACAGGTACTTCGTTGGGTGACCCTGTTGAAATGAAAGGCTTACTGGGAGTTTTTGGTACTCCCAATAGTGGCAGAAAATGTCCCATTGGTTCTGTAAAATCTAATATAGGACATTTGGAATCCGCAGCAGGAATTGCGGGTTTGACCAAAGTAATTCTTATGATGAAAAATAAGACGCTTGTAAAATCCCTTCATTCCGAAACCCTCAATCCTTATATTGATTTTGATAATATGCCGTTTTATGTGCAGCGCAATACCGAAAAGTGGGAGCGGCATTGCAAGGAGCTTCCGCTAAGAGCCGGAGTAAGTTCCTTTGGTGCCGGAGGATCAAATGCTCATTTACTGGTTGAAGCCTATGATGAGAAATTACACGAAGACAAATATGAATACTCTAAAAAGCAAATAGTGATTATATCTGCAAAGACATGGGAAAGTGTCAAGGCATACGCAGGCACTCTGGCTGCTTTCCTATCAAAGGAAATGCTAAGAAAGAATCATGATTCTAAGACGCTTTTAAGTAATGTAGCATTTACACTCCAAACCGGACGTGAAGAGATGGAAAATCGCTTGGCTATAGTTGTAGAGGATATGGAGCAGCTTGTCGAAAAGCTGACCTTGTTTAAAAAGGGCATAGCTGATATACAAGGCGTATATGCAGGCACACATCCGGGAGACAGTGAGGACATACAGTCTACAATCAATAGTGTCATTTATGATGAGGAAAGTATTGCAAGCCGGTGGGTCTCGGGAGGACGGATTGACTGGAGGTCATTGCACCAAGGGTATGCGCCGCGTCATATTTCACTGCCGGGATATGCTTTTGAACGGAAAAGGTACTGGTTTGATACTTTCACATCTCAGCCGCAGGCAGAGTCTCCTGTAGTTTTGAAAACAAAGCCTACCGGACTGCTGTTGAAGGATTTCACCGAGATAGATGACGATCAGCCCAAGAAAACTCACGAAGATAAAGTAGTATTGAAGAAGATACTGAATAAAGAGGTGGCACTCCGCAAGGAAAGCGACTTGCCTACAGCACAAACGGAAATTACCGTGACCCTCCCTGAAAAGAAATCAGTTGAAGAAATAATGGAAGTAAAACCAGCGGTGGTATATCCGGATATAAGGCGTGAGATTGAAAATGCTATGATGGATGTTCTTTACCTTAGTAAGGATGATATAGACCCTACAAAAGATTTTATGGACTTGGGTATGGATTCGGTACTTGCTATCGAGTTTGCAAAAAGGTTAAGCAAGGCTTTCCTTATTGAAATAAAGACTATAGATTTGTATGAATATAAGACTGTAGAGTCACTGGCGGCAAAGCTGCAAACAATGCTGGAAGGTTTAAAGGACAATACGGCCGGGACATTATTGCCACATGGAGAAGATTGCGCGGAAGCAGTAAATAACGGGGATACAGTACCGGGAGACTTATACAAAACTATCGGGAACACTGCGCATGTATCCGAAACAAAAACCGGCAAGCTGCCTGATACACATAAACAGGAAGATATTGCCGTAATCGGTATAAGCGGGCGTTACCCGATGGCAGAAAATATAAATAGTTTCTGGGAAATTCTTAAGCAGGGAAAAAACTGTATCGGAGAAATTCCCGGGGAGCGTTGGGACTATCGAACCTATTTTGATACGGACAGACAAAAGACCAATAAAATTCCAAGCAAGTGGGGCGGATTTATAAAAGATATTGATAAGTTTGATCCTCTGCTATTCAATATCTCGCCTCGAGAAGCCGAGATACTTGACCCTCAGGTTCGTATCATGCTTGAATTAGCGTGGGAAGCTTTGGAGGATGCTGGGTATTCACGCTCTGAATTGCAAAGGAACGACGAATTAGGGCAAAAGCCTAAAGTTGGTGTATTTGTAGGGTCTATGTATCTACAATACCCGTGGGTTAGCGGGGATACGGATATGGGCAGTCTTCTGTCAAATTCTTCATACTGGTCCATTGCCAACAGAATATCGTATTTCTTTAACTTTAAGGGTCCAAGTATGTCTGTCGATACTGCATGTTCGTCATCTATGACTGCTATCCATTTGGCGTGTGAAAGTATAAGAAATGGCGAATGTTCTGTTGCTTTAGCCGGTGGAGTAAACCTCAGCCTTATTCCAAATAAGTATATGGGTATTTCACAGATGGGGATGTTGAGCAGCAAGGCAGAGAGTAGAGGACTTGGCGATAGCGACGGATATGTTCCGGGTGAAGGGGCAGGCGCTGTCATTCTAAAACCGGTTTCCAAGGCCGTTATTGACCGGGACCACATTTACGCTGTAATTAAAGGCAGTGGAATAAGCCATAGCGGGCAGACCGAAGGCTTCACCTCTCCTGATTCAGATGCGCAAGCGGCCTTAATAACAGAAACTCTTGAAAAATCAGGTATAAATCCTAGAACAATCAGTTGCATGGAGCTTTCTACTACTGGCTCACCGGCGGGAGATGCTGCTGAGTTTGAAGGCATATGCAAAGCATTCAGACGTTATACAATGGATAGAGGATTTTGTTCCATAGGAACAGTTAAATCAAATATAGGGCACATTGAAGCAAGTTCAGGAATTGCCCAGCTTACAAAAGTAGTATTACAACTTTGGAAAAGGCAGTTGGTACCTACAATAAACTGGCAGCCTTTGAATCCCAATATTAGATTGGACGGAAGCCCCTTCTACATTCAAAAAGACTTACAGCCATGGAACCAGGGATGTATGGGAATAAACGGGGAGAGAGTAGAGTACCCTTTGAGAGCTTCCATTAATTCCTTTGGTGCAGGAGGCTCCAATTCTCACCTTATAATGGAAGAGTACCAAATGCCGGTAACTCCTGCTAAAAAGAACAGTCAGGTGCTTATAGTATTGTCGGCACGCAAGAAGGAAACACTTAACGAATTAGTGACGAGGATGAGAGATTTCTTTGCAGAAAGTAGGAATATTTCACTAGATGATGTTGCTTTCACTCTTCAGGTAGGACGAGAGGCAATGGAAGAGCGTCTGGCAATCATTACTGATGGATGGGACGACCTTTTACATAAATTGAACGGAATTCTTGATGGTAGGGATGAAACGGAAA
Source organism: Clostridia bacterium (assembly GCA_026416815.1). Classification (GTDB taxonomy): domain Bacteria; phylum Bacillota; class Clostridia; order Acetivibrionales; family DSM-2933; genus SKW257. The sequence goes on from JAOAEJ010000013.1 coordinate 109,782, forward strand.
ATGTTTTCCGCTCCTCGGTTAAACTTGGTGGCAAGGAACATACATTCATTGAAAGCACACTATATGCTGTTGAGATGATACAGGAAAGAGTCAGACAGGGAGCGCTGCACAAGATAGCAGAGCTTTGGATTAAGGGAGTTAGTATTGATTGGAACCTCATGCCTCAGAACAAGGACTGTAGAAGGCTGCCTCTACCGAAATATCCATTCGAAAAAAAGTCATATTGGCTGAAGCGAGAAAACACCGAAGTGCAGGTAAAAGATAATAATGACACAAATGCCGTAATTAGCCGTTTGAAGACTATTTTAAGTGAATTGATTAATCTGCCTGTTGGTGAGATAGATGAAGATACGGCTTTGAAACGCTACGGTCTAGATTCGCTGCACGGAATGAGATTGATAAACCGTATAAGAGAAATGTTCGGGATAGATATTCCTGTTTCTAAGTTTCTAACGCTTACTACACTACGGGACATTACTCAATTTATAAATGACAGTATTAAGATTGAAAGTAACGCAAATGAAGATATTTCCGATTTGTTGGATAGACTTGAGGCAGGGGAACTTACGCCTTATGAAGCCATATCGAAAAAATAGGAGCATGTAAGGCGGAAGAAGGCTTATTTCGCTTCCTGATAAACTATACAAAAGGAGGGACCCTACTATATGAAGAACCTCTCAAAGCTTGATATTTTCAAAAAAGTCGCAAACAGAGAATTAAGCAAGGAAGAGGCTTTAATGCTTCTTAAAGAGGAGCAAAGGCTAAACAATCAAAATGATACAACAGATAACTTACAATCGAATAAATACCCCTTATGTGAAGGTCAAAAAGCATTGTGGCTTATCGAACACTTAACCCCGGGATTATATGCATATAATTTGCCGGGTGCGTTATGGATAGATCGGGAAGTAAATATTCCTGCATTAAAGAGTGCAATAAGTAAATGCTGGCAGAGGCATCCCTCATTGAGAACTGTATTTATGCATAATGATATGGGACTGTATCAGAAGGTTTTAGAGAAGCCGTTTACGGGATTTAGCGAGGTAAGCCTTACAACTGATAAAGAAAGCGAAATGATAGAATTTGTCCGAGCTGAAGCTAGGAACTCCTTTGACATTGAAAATGGCCCTTTAATGAGAGCTACACTTTTTAAACCGTCTAAAGGGGACTATATTTTATTGATCAACTTCCATCATATTGTTTTTGACGGAATATCATCTTTGATTTTTATCAATGAACTTATAGAACAATATAGCGCTTTAATTGAGGGGCGAAGTCCAAAGCTTCTACCCCTTGAAGCTACTTATGCACAGTTTGTTCAGCAGCAGCAGTCTTTTTTGCAAAGTGAGAAAGGTATGGGGGAAAAGGATTATTGGCTGCACCAAATGGAGGGTTATAACCCTCCGCTAGAACTGTGTATAAGTAAATCCCGTCCTGCAAACTTTACTTTTAAGGGAAGCCGCCATACGCTGAAGCTTAATAGTGTTTTGGCTCGAAAGCTTGAGGAATTTTCTCTTAACAGCGGGATAAATGTGTTTACTGTTATGCTTTGTGCATATAGCCTGCTTTTGCACATTTACAGCAGTCGTGAGGATATCGTTGTAGGAGTTCCGGTTGCAGGACGTAACTTAAGCAAGTTTGAAAATGTCATAGGCTACTTTATAAATATGCTTCCACTACGAAGCAATTTTTCTGGGGACATTACATATAAGGAGCTTTTACAAAAAAGTCAAAACGATTTTATGGAAGCTCTTCAGTATAGCGAATATCCCTACTATTCCCTTGTACAGGAATGGAGAAAAAATAGTGGTATAACAGATAAAGAGCTTGTGAACGTATCATTTTATTTTCAAAACTGGCTGAAAAGCCCCAAAATGCAGCAAAACGCGTTCATAAAGGGTGTTGTACCTGAAATAGGGCAGGAAGGTGAGTTTGACCTTACGTTGGAGGTTTTACATGAAGACGATATCACCTTGAATTTTAAATTTAATCCGGATATTTTCGAGATTGAGGCAATACAGCAGATAGCTGCACACTACGGCAATATTTTAACTGATATTGTAGATTGCCAAAATAAAATGATATCGCAAGCGGCACTCATGACAGAAGAAGAGAAAAATACGACGCTTGTGCAGTGGAACAACACTGTAAGGAGTTATCCGAAAGAGGCAAGGGTATGCGACCTTTTTGAAGCCCGTACAGCGCAATCTCCCGAATCTATAGCAGTTGTTTTCGGACAGACCTGCATGACATATAAAGAACTAAATCACAAAGCGGATATGCTCGCTGCAAGCCTTAGCAAATCAGGCGTTAGCTCAGGCTGTCCTATTGGGGTTTTTATGAGACGATCTGCAGACATGCTTGTGGCTCTCATAGGCATATTTAAGGCTGGCGGAGCTTATGTGCCCCTTGACCCAGGCTATCCTAAGGAACGCCTTGATTATATTATCAAGGATTCAGGCATACCCGTCCTTTTATCTGAATCCTCATTGGAGGAAAGGTGGTCATTGCTATCGTTACCTGTCATTCTCATGGATAAAAACATGGAATGCACTCAAAAGGTTTTAGAGTTGGATAAAAAAGCAATTTCCGAAGAATACAAAGAGTTGGCTTACATTATTCATACTTCGGGGTCTACAGGAAAACCCAAAGGGGTAGCTGTAGGACACCAGGGATTAACAAACTTCCTTTTGTCAATGGCAGAGCAGCCAGGCTGTACCCAAAAGGATTATTTTCTTGCGCTTACAACAATATGTTTTGATATTTCGACCCTGGAATTATTCCTGCCCTTGGTTACGGGCGGAACAGTTGAGATTCTTACGGAGAGCATAATACGTGACGGTATTCGTTTGAAGGAAGCTATAGAAGGTAGTAAAGCAACAATAGTACAAGCTACCCCTGCAACATGGAAAATGCTTCAACTTGCCGGGTGGTCAAATTCCAAGCCCATAAAGATATTATGCGGAGGCGAAGCTCTGAGCAGAGAGCTGGCAGATTTCTTGCTCAAAGATGGTGAAAGGGAGGTTTGGAACCTCTATGGCCCAACCGAAACCACCGTTTGGTCTACAGTTCAAAAGTTGACCCCAGGTGGAAAAATCCTTATTGGCCGTCCTATATGGAATACCGAATGTCATATACTGAATTCGCATATGCAGCCTGTGCCTGTGGGTGTAGCAGGAGATTTATATATCGGGGGCGATGGGCTGGCAAAAGGCTATCTGAACCTACCTGAGCTGACTAGGGACAGGTTTATTCCACATCCTTTCGGACAGCCCGGGGAAAGATTGTATAAAACAGGGGATTTGGCCCGATATACGTCCGACGGTATGATAGAGTTTGTAGGACGGAGTGACCAGCAGATAAAGTTGCATGGATTCCGAATTGAATTAGGTGAAATAGAGACAGCTCTACAGAAAGTAGAGGGTATAGACGCGGCTATAGCTTCGGTAAGGAAGGATAGTAACGGAAGCGCTTCTTTGGTTGCGTTTATAGTATCGGATGACAGTAAGAAACAGGATACCGCTTTAGTAAAAGAAAAGCTGGGACGTTGGCTTCCTGCCTACATGATACCCTCCAGAATTGTATATTTAAAATCATTCCCTATGACTTTGAATAAAAAAGTCGACAGAACTACTTTGAGCAAAATGGACATTGATGAAATTATCACAATGTACGGAGGAGCGACATCCTCCAACTCCGGCACTGCAGCCGAATCAGTGCAAAAAAATCCGGTGCTTTCAAGGTTACAGAAAGATTTAATTGGAATAGTTGCCCGTGTAAGGGGTTTAAATATAGATGAAATAGAATCAACTGCACATCTTGGAGACTATGGCTTTGATTCTTTGAAGTTCACCGAGTTGAGCGTAGCAATAAATAATACCTATGGAATAAAAATATACCCTACAGCCTTTTACCAATATTCCGATGCTAAAACGCTGGCGGATTATATAAAGGAAAAGTTTAAAGATGAAATAGACCTGTACTATAAGGATACTCTTAAAACAGACACACTGGATTCTACAAGTAATAAACTTGAAGTAAAGGACAATACAGATACCGGATTATCGGAGCTAAGCAGCATTAAAAATCAACCTGTAGCTATAGTCGGAGCCAGTGCTATGCTGCCGGGCTCACCTGACCTCGAGACCTTTTGGGACAACCTTATAAGCGGAAAAGATCTTGTGCGTGAGATACCCGATAATAGGTGGTCTATAGAAGGTATTGCTGACTTACCAGACTTTCCTAGGTGGGGAGGTTTTTTAGATGAGGTTGATAAGTTTGATCCGGCTTTTTTCGGCATATCCCCTAGAGAGGCGGAATTGATGGACCCACAGCAGAGGCTGTTTCTTGAGATGTCATGGAAAGCCATTGAAGATTCGGGGCATAAGGCTTCGGAATTAGCAGGTACCAGGACTGGTGTATATGTAGGAATATCCAGCACTGACTATGAGGAAAAGCTAGGACATTCTATTGATGATATTGAAGCCTATTCCCTGACAGGAATGGCAAGAACCATTATCGCAAACCGGGTATCATACTTGTTAAATTTAAAAGGTCCAAGCGGGACGATAGATACAGCGTGTTCCAGTTCACTGGTGGCTATACATCGCGCTGTAAGGGCAATACAGCAGGGTGAATGCGAAATGGCTCTTGCAGGAGGGGCAAATTTAATTATAAGCGCTGTTGCAAATATTGCTTTCAGCAAGAACGGTATGACAAGTAAGGATGGACGCTGTAAAACCTTTGATAAATCAGCAAACGGCTATGTAAGGGGAGAAGGGGTTGCAGTTGTATTCTTAAAGCCATTGTCAAAAGCTATAGAAGACAGGGATCATGTTTACGGTATTATACTAGGGTCTGCTGAAAACCACGGAGGTAGGACAAACTCTCTTACAGCACCAAATTCCAATGCGCAAGCCGAATTGATTGAAGAAGCTTATGAAAGGGCGGGAATAGAACCTGCTGATGTGACTTATATAGAAACCCACGGTACAGGTACCCCATTGGGCGACCCTGTAGAAATTAACGGATTAAAGGCAGGCTTTGAAAAGTTTTACGGGAAGCGCGGAGGCGCTATGCCTCACAAACCGGTTTGCGGATTAGGCTCAGTTAAGACAAACGTAGGACATCTTGAAGCTGCTGCCGGTGTAACAGGCTTGCTTAAAGTATTGATGTCCATCAAATACAGAAAGATTCCTGCAAATCTTCACCTTAAGGAGATAAATCCATTTATAGAATTGGATAATACGCCTTTTTATATCGTAAGCGAGGCGCGTGATTGGGAGCCCCTCACTGATGAAGTGGGAAGGAGACTGCCTTTAAGAGCAGGGGTAAGTTCTTTTGGTATGGGAGGTTCCAATGCACATATTGTACTTGAGGAATATATAGATTCAGAAGAAAATATGTCATCAAAGCCTCATTTGCCTAATATTTTTGTTTTATCTGCTAAAAATGCTGTCCAGCTGAAGGAGTATGCAGGAGCCTTTGTAAAGTTTATGGAAAAAAGCAGCAAACTTTCACAGGAGGCTTACATGCTTGATTTGCTTGCGTATACCTTACAGGTCGGCAGGGAGGCAATGAAAGAGAGGCTGGCAGTAGTCTACGGAAGTTTTTCGGAACTTTTAGATAGGCTTACTGGTTATCACAGTGGAAAAGCTTCAATAGAGGGAGTCTTTTCGGGAAAAATCAAAAACACTTCAAATATGGACTCCATTATATTTGATAATAAGGAAGGGACAGACTTCGTTAAAAAGCTTTTTAGTACAGGCAATACAAATAAACTTGCACAGTTATGGGTTGACGGAATGGAGATTGATTGGAGCTTGCTCTATGAGGGGGTAAAGCCACGGCGTATATCAATTCCCACCTATCCTTTTGCCAGGGAAAGTTACTGGATTGATAGAAGCCAAAAGGTAGAAGAGGGCTTTGGAACTATATCTGCACTTACTGCGCTTATTGACAGCAATGAATCGACCCTGGAGGAACAGTGCTTTAAGAAACGGCTTTATAAAGATGAGTTTTTCCTTAAACACCATATTGTAGGAGGAAAAATCATTCTTCCTGGAGTTGTTTATATTGAAATGCTGAGAATGGCCGGAGAACTTGCTTCTAAGAAAGCTGCAATCGGACAGATAAGAAATATAGTGTGGGCTCAGCCTGTTGTAGTGGATAGTAATTATAAGGATATATTTATAAAAATTTACCCAAGTAAGAGTGCTGTAGAATTCCAAGTGGTCTCTATAGATGATGGTGGACAAAGCGTAGTACACTCCTATGGAAGTCTTGTTTATGGAGCTATGGAAAAACAGCGAATCGATTTGGAGCAGCTTAAGAAGAAATTTGTACACTCAATACAAGGGGATGAATTCTATAAGGTTTTCCCTAAGGCCGGTTTTGATTATGGGGCAACCTTCCAGGCGATCCATGAAGTTTATTATACCGGTGAAGAGGCCTTATCCTTTCTACGTGTCAAAGATAGCATAAAAGAGGCCACAGCCGGATTACTGCTTCACCCTTCGCTTATGGAAGGTGCGCTTCAGACTGCTGTAGGTTTGCTGGCTGACGGTACTGAAGATAAAAATGAGCCCTATTTACCCTTTAGCATGGGAGAAGTAAACATATTCGGTCCTATGAATTCCGAAATGTATGTTTACGCGGTGCAAAAAGGGAAAACAGCCTCAAGCCATGGTAAATCTAGAACATTTGATATATTGATAATGGAGGCAAACGGTAACGTTGCCGTTTCAATAAATAATTATGTACTGCATACGGTTAAATTAGGGGAGGCTTTTGTTAGACAGGAGCTGCAAGAGGAAGATTACGGTACACTCTTTTATAAAGCCGACTGGAATCCCTGCCAACTCGAAAAGGGAGAAAACTCAGGCCACGTGCATGGGGCTACCTTGCTCTTTGAGAATAATGATTCTAACCATGTTGCTAATTTTGACAGGGAGTCTTCTGTGATAGTTATACATGAAGGTAACGATTACTGCAAACTTAGAGATGACAAGTACTGCATAAATCCCTCAAATAGCGAGCATTACAAGCATTTGGTTACAGAACTTAAAACAAAAGGGATAAGTAATATTATACATGGGTGGTCGGAAGGAGAATTCCATTGCACAGAGGAGCAGAAAAGTAAAGCTTATATCAAAAGTGTCCTGTCTGTATACAATATGGCAAAGGCGTTAACTACTGGCGGTATTGGCAACGAAATCAAATTTATATACACCTGCAGCAGCGGGAAAAAAGGTAATCCTTTGTTTGGGGCAGTGAGCAGCTTATTGAAAACTATAGCCGCAGAGAATCCCAAATGCCGTGTAAAAAGTATTGAATTCACGGATTCCATTGATATGTCTTTAATAGCTGATGAATTACTGGAAACGGGCGATTGGTCTCCCGAGGTGTTATATACCGGCGGTCAAAGGCATACGCGTTTATTTAATGAGATCAATATGCAGAAACATGATATCGGTGAAGCTGTATTTAGAGACAGGGGAATCTACTTGATTACCGGTGGGACCGGAGAAATAGGGTTTCGGGTGAGTAGGTTCCTGACAGAAAACTTCAAGGCTCGCCTGGTACTGAATTCAAGAAACCCTCTTTCAGATGGGCAGCAGGCAAGGGTAAGAGAGCTTGAGGAGCTTGGAGCAGAAGTCCTTTTTGTGCAGGGCGATATTTCCCGGGCAGAAACCGCAAAGGAACTCATCAAAACGGTAAAAGGAAGATTTGGCACATTAAATGGCATAGTGCACTGTGCAGGCATTACGCAGGATTCGCTTCTGGCACGTAAAAGTATGGAGGAATTTGAAGCAGTTTTAGGGCCGAAGCTGTGGGGAACTTTATACCTGGATGAAGCCTGTGCGCAAGAACCTATTGATTTCTTTATGATGTTCTCCTCAATGTCTGCTGTATTCGGCAATATAGGGCAGGCTGACTATTCTTATGCCAACAGCTTTATGGATAAGTTTGCACTCTACCGTGAGGCTTTGAGGAAAGAGAAACTTCGCCACGGCAGGACCGTTTCAATTAATTGGCCGTTGTGGGAAGAGGGGGGAATAAGGGTAGATGAGTCATATAAGGCAATATATAAAGAGAGTATAGGTATTGGAGCCTTATCTACCTCTTCAGGACTTGACGCCATGATAAGGATTCTTGAGTCTCCCTATGAACAGGTTGTAGTACTGGAAGGAGAGCGCGGGAAAATACAACACTTCTTTAAAAAAGGCTTAAATAAAGCTTCCAATAAAACTTCCAATAAAACTTCATCAACGGTTAACGGTGAAGTAGCGGAACAGGGTCTGAAGGAGCATGTGTTAAAGGATTTAATAAAGATAAGCTCGGACATTTTAAAAATCAATCCTGAAAAAATTGATTATATGGAAGATATGCCGCAATACGGTTACGATTCTCTTAGCTTCATGGATTTATCAAGAGAAATCAATAAAACCTTCGGCATGGATATAACTCCGGCAGTATTTTTTGAATATTCCACGCTGGAAGCGCTGGCAGAATACCTTTGCAAACATGAGGGGAAAAAACTCAATAGCTTATACTCACAAAAGTTAGAGAGTAAACGGAATAAATCTGCTGAATCCGTATCCTCGTTCAGGCTCGGGAAACCTATTACCGCGTATACCGTCTCTAAGAGGCAGGAGGTAGCATGCAATGAGCCTATAGCTATAATAGGTATGTACGGGGTTATGCCCGGGTCGGACAATCTTGAAGAATTCTGGAACCATATACTCTGTGAAAGAAACCTTGTAACCGAGATACCCTCTGACAGATGGAACTGGCGTGAATATTATGGAGATCCCATGAGTGATGGGAACAAGACCAACTCTAGATGGGGGGCTTTTCTCAAGGAAGTAGATAAATTTGATGCCTCTTTCTTTGGAATATCTCCTAAAGAAGCGAAGGTGATGGACCCTCAACAGAGGATTTTCCTTGAAGTTTTATGGAGTACTATAGAAGATGCCGGGTACAGGGTAGCTGATTTATCACAAAAAAGGGTAGGTGTTTTTGTAGGGGTTTCCAACTCCGATTATACAGATTTGCTAAAAGAGGCTGGAGAAGAGATTGACGTACACGGAATGATTGGAAACGGGCATCCCTATCTCGCAAACAGAGTTTCATTTCTATTGAATTTGACGGGTCCCAGCGAACCTATCGATACGTTGTGCTCCAGTTCCCTTGTATCTATTCATAGGGCTATTGAATCTATACGCAGCGGCAGCAGTGAGGTGGCCATAGCAGGAGGAATAAATATAATACTCAAGCCTACCCTGAATATTTTCTTCAGTAAAGCTGGCATGCTAAGTACCGAAGGGATGTGCAAAACCTTTGATAAGGAGGCTAACGGTTTTGTAAGAGGAGAAGGTGCAGGCGCAGTTTTACTAAAGCCCCTAAGTAAGGCTGTAGAGGACGGGGACAGGATTTATGCTGTTATTAAGGGAAGCGCGGTTAACCACGGAGGCCGCAGCAACACAATTACTGCTCCCAATACCGCTGCTCAGACGGATGTTATTATAAGGGCATTAGAGGAAGCGCAGATAGATCCCGGGACTGTAGGCTACATTGAAGCTCATGGTACGGGCACCGCTCTTGGAGATCCTGTAGAGGTTACTGCTTTGACAAGAGCTTTTGAAACTATAATGAATAAAAGAAAATCTGAATATACAGAGAAGAATTTTTGTGCATTAGGTTCAGTTAAGACAAATATAGGACATTTAGAATCGGCAGCAGGAATTGCCGGATTGATTAAGGTACTGCTTTCAATGAAAAACGGTATAATCCCTGCAAACCTGCATTTTAATGAGCTTAATCCGTTTATTAAAATTCAGGACAGTCCTTTTTACATTGCGGAAAAAATGGAGGAGTGGGAGCGCTCCCGTGACAGCTTTGGAAATATCATTCCCAGGAGAGCAGGCGTCAGCTCTTTTGGAGCGGGAGGAGTAAATGCCCATATTGTGTTGGAGGAATACTGCCAACCTGACCAAAAGGAATATATGGACGAGCCCTGTATCGTTACACTATCTGCCAAGACCCCTGAAAGCCTGGAGGAATATGCAAAGAGGCTGCTGACACATTTATATAGGAGTAAGGATATACGTTTGACAGACATTGCATATACCTTGCAAATGGGGCGTGAACCTATGAGATACAGGCTGGCGGTGGTTGTTTCTGATATAGATGAACTGAAGAAATTATTGGAAAGCTTTGTTCAAAATTCCGGAAGGAAAGATGTTTCAAACTTATTCTGTGGTGACAGTGCAGGCGAGAATGCTGCTTATACACATTTCCTCAAGGGGGATGAGGGCTGGGAATATATTGATAATATTCTTCGCAACAAGCGTTACACCAATATAGCCGGATTGTGGGCGAATGGTGTTGAATTCAACTGGAAAGTTCTCTATGAAGATAAAGAGCCTATGAAATTATCCCTTCCGGTATATCCTTTTAAGAGGGAGAAATATTGGGTTCATCCGGGGAAAAAGCATATGGCTTCCAGGATAACTGCCCTGCATCCATTACTTGATAAAGTGCTGCCTGCAATGCCGTCAAAGGGCACAATTTTTGAAAAAACTCTGACTTATTCCGATCTGGTGGTTTCACATCACCTGGTAAGGGATAAAATGATCCTGCCGGGTGTAGCACATTTGGAAATGGCGTATGCGGCAATTAAGCTAGTGGATAAAGATAGAAACTATAAGCTCTCTCAGGTTGTATGGTTGTCACCGATTGTACTTGATGGGAGCGATAAGTCTATACATATAGTTGTTAAGGAAGTAAATGGTAATTTATACTTTGAGACATACGACCATAATGGGGATGGTGCGACTATTCATTCGAAAGGCTTATATGTACTCACAGAGAACAACCCGAAAGATAAGAGGGTAAATATACAAGCTATTTTAGAACGTTGTGATATGTGTATTAATTCGGATACCCTATATCAGGGTTTCAGGAGTATCGGAATACACCATGATAAGTATTTCAGGAGTGTTAAAGAAATGCGCTGCAATAAAGAGGAGGCTTTAGGAATTCTTGAATTGCCTTCTGAATATAGTGGTGAGTTTGAGCAGTATTCACTGCATCCATCTATTTTAGACAGCGCACTTCAAGGAATGATGTCCTTCATAAAGGGCGATGGGTTAGAGGAAAAGACAATGCTGCCTTTCATGGTTGAAGAGGTTGAAGTGCTAAAGCCTATTTCAACCAAGTGCTATTCCTATATCAGACCTACCGGCCGTGACCGGTATAATATAGCATTACTAGATGAGGAAGGGCTTTTATGTGTGCGAATCTTTGGGGTGGTGCTACGAGAACTCCAAAGGGCGCAGGAGCGAATGTACTATGTTCCTCAATGGGTGCGTCAGGATGTCCAAGACATAGGTGGTCTGCATAAGTCAGGTGTTGAAAGTATTCTAATTATATATCCTCCCGAAGCAGGCGATGTGAAAGACTCTCTGAAAGAGCTGCATTCAGGTGATAATATTTATGGCATAAAGCTTGGCACACGCAGTTACCATGAGTCACCATGGGATTGGGAGGTAGATGTACGATGTCCCGAGCATATGGAAGGTTGTATAAAGGGTATTTTAAACATTGACAGGGTTTATTTTCTGGGAGGGCTTACAGGGTGCCATCAGAATGAGAGGGCTGACCGGGAAAAGTTTATATATTCACAGGAGGTCGGCATATACAGCCTATTCAGGATTGTGAAGATATTGGGCAATCATAATGGGCTTTCAAGCGAGTTTAAGTTTAAAGCTGTTGTTACGGGTATTTACCCCGAAATGGATGGGAATATATCCAGAACTTTCTCGGCGGGCATAGATGGCTTCCTCAGAGTGGCGGCAAGAGAGTATCCGAAATGGCAAATAACCTGTTTGGATGTTGATTTACAAGGGCTTCCGATATATAAGGGACAGGATTTGAATTTATGGCTCAGGCATTTATATAATGAGCCTGCTCATAAAAATTCAGAAGCGGTAAGTATTCGCAGAGGAGTACGCTATGTACGTATACTGGAGCCTGTAGATATACCTGCTGTTGAAGAACCTATGATTCGTAACGGCGGAGTATATATCATACTGGGAGGCACGGGCGGAATAGGTCTTAAACTTGCCGAATTCCTGGCTGAAAAATTCAAAGTAAGAATTGCATTAATTGGAAGGAAAGAACTGAGTGCCGACAGGAAAAACAGTATTGATAGAATTAAGGCGAAGAGCGCGGAGGTCTTGTATATCAGGGCAGAGGCAAACGACTCGGAGAGCTTGAAAGAGGCTGTAGAAAAGGTACGCCTTGAATATGGGGTTATAAATGGAGCATTCCATTCGGCTCTGGAACTGCATGATACCTCTATAGACACTATGAATGATGAGGAATTCCGTTCGGTATACGATGTTAAATCAGTGGGGTGTCTCAATTTGTGGGAGGCATTACAAAATGACAACCTTGATTTTCTTGTATTTTTCTCTTCTGTACAGTCAATCTTTGGAGGGGTAGGTCAGGCAAATTATGTTGCGGGTTGTACATTTGAAGATGCACTTTCATTGGCACTAAAATATAAGTCCAGTTATCCCGTAAAACTAATTAATTGGGGTAGGTGGGGAAAAGTAGGAGCAGTTGCAGGAGACGAATACGATTTAAGGTTTAAGTCACAGGGGGTTAATTCCATCCTGCCTGATGAGGGGATAGAGGCTGTAATGAGAGTTCTGAGTCAGCCTTGTAGTCAGGTTGTTGTATTTAAAGCTGAGGAGCAGCTTATAAGAAAGATGGGAATAAACAATGACACCAGTCAAACGTTTTTACCGCCTCACATACCTTCACTTATTAAGACTCTTGGAGCGGAATCCCGCAATAGAGATAATGCCTTGAACTTACAGGCTTTGCAAGAGCCCTTTACAAATCTCGGCCGGTTCTGCAGGATGCTTCTTTTCAGTAAACTGCAGGAGCACTTAAACGGTGTAACTTTGGAAGGCTTAAAAAGAAAGCTTGGAGTAATTCCCGAATATGATAAATTGTTTGAGGAACTGATTTGCATTCTACAAAGATCGGAGATAATCAATCTGGAATGCAATACTATATACATAACACCGGAAGCCTTGTCAGGCAAGCTTTCACACGAAGTTAAAAAGTTGCCGGAAATAAAGGAGCAGATTATTGAGAAATATCCTTCAATAAGGCCTCATGTACTGCTGCTCTCTGAGGGGCTTGAGTATTTGGTGGAAATCCTGTGCGGCAAGGTAGCAGCAACAGATATATTGTTTCCTGATGGATCAAACCATTTAGTGGCAGGAGTCTATCAGGAGAACCCGGTAGCAGACTACTTTAATGGTATTGTAGCTTCAAAAGCTGCAGACTATGTAAGGCAGAGGCTGTCATATAAGCCAGAGAAAATAAACATTCTTGAGGTGGGCGCCGGAACCGGAAGTACTACGAAGCTTGTGTTAAAGGCTTTAGCCCCGTTTTCCCATACTGTCAGATATTTATATACAGATATATCATCTGCATTTATTCAACACGGCAGAAAAACTTTCGCTGCAGAATACCCGTTTGTAGAATTCCGTACTATGGATATAGAGAAAACCTTACAGCAGCAAGGTATGAATATAGGAGAATATGATATAGTCATCGCTGCTAATGTACTTCATGCGACAAAAGACATAAAGGCGACGTTATCTAATGTCAAGGCGCTAATGAAAACAAATGGTCTTCTAATACTGAATGAGGTCACCGAGAATGACGAGTTTTCCACACTTACATTCGGACTATTAAATGGCTGGTGGCTTTATAAGGATGGTGAAAGCCGATTGCCCGGAGGTCCTCTGCTGGGAACGGATTTATGGAAATCGCTCCTTCAGGAAGAAGGATTTGCTCCTATGATTGTTAAGGGGATTGATGTTAATCAGCACGTCATATTGGCTGAAAGTGACGGAAGAGTCCGATTGGTGAACAACAAAGCGGCCGATAACGATAGTTATAAGAAGCCGAAAGCCAATCTAAACCAAGTGGAGCCGAAAACATTGCATATAATCGAGAAAAAAGCTCCTGCTCAAATAGCGGTACATAAAGCTCAAAAATCAAATGTGGAAGATATAATATCGGAGCTGGTGGCTAAAGCCCTTGATATGGAACCACAGACAGTAGATCGCAAGAGACAGTTTTTTGAATATGGGATAGATTCTATAAACGGGGTTGAACTTGTGAACAAGTTAAGCAATATTTTTTCGATGGAGCTAAGTAAGACAATAATCTTTGATTATCCAAGTGTAAATGATATGGCAGCATATATCCGAAGTTTGTTGAAAGAGAAAAGTATTGGTTAATAACGTAAATTGGGGTTTGAGATTATTAGACGTTATGGAGGTTGAATATGGGCAGTAATAAATTTCAAAGAAGTATGCAGTTTTCAGAATACGATGAAAGTGTCAACCGTTACGATGAATTTATCGAGGCAGAGGATATATTTATAAAGGATAAAAGCAGCCAGTTATCGGATGATGGAGAGATAAAAGAAGAAAGCACAGATAAATATGCTGCAAAGGAAGACAAGAAGCCTACAGGATGGAAAGATATTGCTATAATTGGGGTTTCAGGACGTTTTCCGGGAGCAAACAATGTAAAAGAATTCTGGAGTAACCTGGCGGTAGGGGTTAGCTCGATAAAGCCGGTACCTATTGAACGGTGGGATATATCGGAATTTTATGATGCAGATGTTATGAATAAAGAAAAGACATATTTGAATATGGGCGGGTTTATTGACAATTCCGATAAGTTTGATTCTTTATTTTTTAATATATCGGGTAAGGAAGCAGAGCTGTCCGACCCCCAGCAAAGGCTTTTTCTTGAGGAAAGCTGGCATGCTTTGGAAGATGCCGGATATACGGGAGAAGTACTATCTGAGGCAAAGTGCGGCGTATTCGTTGGTGTTAAGGAAGGGGACTATCAGATATGTTTGAGCGAAGTGGGTGCAGCTCATGAAGCTCAGGCCTTTTGGGGTAATGATACTTCCATTGTTCCCGCACGGCTTTCATATTTTTTAAATCTACGGGGACCCAGTATAGCAGTGAATACAGCATGTTCTTCTTCTCTTACTGCCATACATATGGCATGTGAAAGTATTTGCATAGGTAAATGTGATATGGCGGTTGCAGGTGGAGTGTTTGTTTCCCATACTCCCGGAGGATATATTATTGCAAGCAATGCCAGTATGCTGTCCCATGACGGTAAATGCAAAGCCTTTGATGACAGGGCAGATGGGTTTGTCCCCGGTGAAGCTGTGGGAGCTATCGTATTAAAGCCCCTGGATAAGGCATTGGCGGACGGAGATTACATATATGCGGTTATAAAAGGGTCCGGAATCAATCAGGATGGGCGTACAAACGGAATAACCGCTCCCAGCCGCCGGGCACAGTCTGAATTGGAACAAGAGGTATATGAAAAGGCCGGCGTTAGCCCTGAGACAATCGGTTATGTGGAAACTCACGGTACAGGCACAAAACTAGGAGACCCTATTGAGTTTGAAGCCTTGACTGACAGCTTTAAAAAATATACTGCAAAAACAGAATTCTGTGCTATTGGTTCGGTAAAGACAAATATCGGACATGCAGCCGCAGCAGCTGGAGTTGCCAGTATGATAAAGGTTATAATGGCTCTCGGCAATAAAAAGATACCGCCTTCTTTAAACTTTGAAAAGCCTAACACATTTATAAAATTTGATGGAAGCCCCTTTTTCGTAAACACAGGTCTCATTGACTGGAATCATCAGGAGGGCCAGCCACGCCGTGCAGCGGTAAGTTCCTTTGGATTCAGCGGTACAAACGTACATATATTATTGGAAGAGTTCAAAATGGATGACCATATTGGTGAGGAAATATCGCTGCCTTGCTATTGTATTCCTTTATCCGCCAAGACCAGGGAGGCACTACAGAAGAAAGCTATAGACCTCATAAAATGGCTTGAGGAAGAAGGGGAAAAGTATCCCATGTGCAGGATTGCGTATATGCTTCAGGCGGGGCGCGAGCATTACTCCTATCGCATAGCGTTTATGGCTGAAGACGGTAATTCTTTATTACAACAGCTCAAGGGATTTGATGTCGGTGCAATAAATGAATGTGCTGTAGAAAATGCTGTCGGTGAAGCCGATACACCTACAAGCGTATATACCCCTGATATCAGACAGGGTATGAAAGCTGAGGATTATAAAAAAGAGATATTTAATGTAATTATGAGGTATTCAGAGGGTGAAAATGTAAATTGGGATATACTATATTACGGTAGTACCCCTCTAAAAGTTCCCATGCCGTTATACCCGTTTGCACGTCAGACTTTCTGGGTGCCGGGAACTATCCTGCCGGAGCGTAAATCCGTAAATGCTCTTCACCCTCTTATAGATAGCGTACTACCCAGATTACTCGACCATGAAGTTGTATACAGTAAAATGCTAAGCCATAAAGATACTATAGTTAGCCATCACCAAGTTAAATCTAGGCTTTTACTTCCGGGTGTAGCGTATCTGGAAATGGCCAATGCAGCAGCAAAACTACTGGATAAAGATATGAATATCCAATTGAAGAGAGTTGTGTGGCTGACACCTGTGGTCGTAGAAAAAAATCTGGACAAGCAATTAAATATTTCTTTAAGGAAAAAGGATAACTATTATGAATTTGAAGTGACGGGGGGCAACGGGGAGGTTTTACATTCAAAAGGGGAAGTGCATCCTGTTGTGACCGATTCTATACAACAGTATGTTCCGGTAGAAGAAATAAAAGCTAATTTGGATACGGAAATTGATAAGGATGAATTATACAACAGGTTCCAGCGGCTGGGGCTGGATTATGGCGAATACCTAAAAAGTGTCAGCCATATCTGGTCAAACGGGCGGGAAGTACTGGCTGCGCTGGAGCTGACCCAAAGTTTTGTTGAAGAACTAAATGAATATACATATCATCCGGCAATTATGGATGGTTCCATACAGGCTGTAATTGGCCTGGTAAAGGGCGATGAAATGGATGCAAGCGGTCCCAGACTTCCGTTCTCGGTTGACAACGTAACACTATTAAACCCGTTAAAATCTACCGGCTATGTTTATATCAAGCCTGTAGATGAAGAACACTTCAATCTGGTAATACTTGATGCTTCAGGGCTTGTTTGTGTTAAAATGGAAAACCTTACATTAAGGCGATATAAGAATCGGGATGAAGCATATCTTTTTAAGCCCGAGTGGGTTGAAGAGTCGCTTCCAAGTACGTACAGTCCTTCTATGGAATGCAAAAAGGTTGTAATCGTATACTCTAGGGATGGGGCGAAACTAAAAGAGCTTATTCAAACACAACATGCAGAGGCGGAGGTATATGAAATACTGTTGGATGATGGTAAGGGCGCGTTATCCCCTACATGCCGTGAAATCTCTTACTGTGTACAGGATAGTTTTCATAACTGCGAGGAATTTTTCAGAGGTACCGATACGATTTATTTTCTAGGAGGAATTCAATCTCGTATTCCGGAGATTGATGACATAGAGTTTTTAAAGCAAAGCCAGGAAGTAGGCGTTTTGAGCCTCTATCGCTTGGTAAAAGCTTTAAATATGTGGGGGGCACGGAATGAATCGCTGAAATTCAAGATTGTTACAAATAATGCCTTCGGATTGTACCAATCTGATATGTGTAATCCTTACGCAGGAAGCATACAAGGTTTTGCACTGTCCATGGCCAAAGAATATTCACACTGGGAAGTAAGCTGCCTGGATATTGACATCAGTGAGCTTGACCATCCTGCATTTCCTGAATTGAGGGACGGGTGGATAAGACAGGTTATTAACGAACCCGGTTACGAGTCCGGCAAAAATGTATTGCTAAGAAAGCGCAAAAGATATGTGCGCTGCTTTGCACCAGTTGAATTGCCCGAGGCTGAAACTCTTCCGTTTAGAAATAATGGTGTCTATCTGATTTTAGGGGGCGCTGGAGGTATAGGCCTCGAACTGGCATTATACCTAGCTGAAACTGTAAAGGCCAGGTTGATTTTAATAGGCCGGAGTGCCTTGAAACCTGAACAAGAGTCAAAGATTAACCGTATAAGGTCTTTTGGCGGTGAGGCGGTGTATTTACAGGCTGATGGTACTGATTATGACAGTATGCTGCGTGTTGTTGCCACGGCAAAGGAAAAGTTCGGACATATAAATGGGGCTTTTCACTCAGCTATCGTATTGAAAGATAAAACCCTTGCCAATATGGATGAAGATACCTTCAGAGCGGCCCTTGCTCCAAAGGTTGACGCAAGTGTAGTACTGTATAAGGTGCTTCAAAATGAGCATATGGACTTTCTGGTATACTTCTCTTCAATCCAGTCCTTTACAGGAAACGCAGGACAGGCCAATTATGCAGCGGGTTGTACTTTCAAAGATGCATATGCCGATGTACTTGGCAAGAAAGCTCCTTTTAAGGTGAGGACCATTAACTGGGGCTATTGGGGTACAGTTGGGATAGTATCTTCAGAGCAGCATTATAAGCGCTTTACATCGCAAGGCGCTATTTCCATCACACCACAGGAGGGATTTAATGCCCTTTCACGCATAATATCTGCGCCTGTAGGCCAAATAATGCCCTTTAAGGCAAGAAAAGATATTCTTGATTTGATGGGAGTAAATTGGAATAACAAAATAGAATTCCAGAAGTTAAAAACACATTCTTGCATTGGGACAGTTCTTGGGAAGCTGGCAATTAATGATACTAATGCTTCCGGTACCGGCATGGAAGAGGCTTTTAAGGAATTAGAGGGATATGGCCGCTCATTGTTGCTGGGTTATTTTAGAAATTCAGGATTTTTGCTACACGTGAATGAACAGTATTCTATTTCACAAATGAGAGAGGGAATGGGCATTATCCCCGAGTATTACCGCTTATTTAATGCCTTGATAGAAATTTTGAAGGATGCCGGGTGGATAAGAGTGGATGGACAGACTATAACTACTTTATATCCACTTGAAAACGTACCCATAGCGAATCAGGCTGAAAAAGACAGGCTGTCCGCGCTGTATCCCGATATGGAGGCGCATCTGAATTTATTATGGGTTTGTATAAACGCATTTGGCGATGTATTGTCGGGGAAAGTGAATCACATGGAAATTATGTTCCCGGCAGGTTCAACAGCTCTGGTAGAAAAAATATATAAAGGCGATCAAATGTCTGATTACTTCAACAGCCTTACCGCCAAAATGATAAAAAGCTGCGTGGAAGAGCATTATAAAAACGATCCGAAGGCTGAGGTAAAGATTGTTGAGGTAGGAGCAGGCACAGGAGGTACGTCGGCATTTGTATTGAAGGCGCTGAATGAGGTAAAGGACAAAGTCAAAATACAATATTTTTATACGGATATATCTAATGGATTTACCAGATATGCAGAAAAGTCTTTCGGACTCCAGTATCCGTTTATAGAATTTAAATTGCTGAATATTGAGGAAGACCCTACTTCTCAGGGTTTTATGGCAGGGAGCATTGATATTGCGTTTGCAAGCAATGTCTTACATGCTACAAAGAGTATTCCTAATACTTTAAACCAGATAAAGAAACTTCTGAAGGTTAATGGCCTTCTTATTATAAATGAGGCAACGCAAAAGCAGGATTTCGGTACACTGACATTCGGGTTAACCGGTGGATGGTGGCTTTTTGACGATGAACAAAACAGGATTTCAAACTCACCCCTGCTTAACCCTAGGGGATGGATAAATATTTTGAAAAATCAGGGTTTTGATAAGACTCACACATTTGGGGTGCCCGGTATGGAGTCGAAATTATCATACCAGAGCATTATTGTGGCAGAGAGTAATGGGGAAATCCGTACTTTACCGGTATCGCACAAGGTTGAGTATGTCGACGGCAAAGATGTTTTGCCTAAGTTTGAGCCAATTACTCTGAAAAAGTCTTCTCCTGAGGTTGGAGTAACTTCGGTAAAGGTATCGGGAGAATCCTTGTTTGAACGCACTATAGATTATTTGAAAGCCGTATTTGCAGAAGTTCTTCGTGTTAAGAAAGGTGATATTGAGACAAACGCTACATTTGAACGCTATGGAATAGATTCCCTTATAGTAATGGAAATTACAAAGCGCTTGGAAAAAGACTTCAAAAAGCTGTCAGCCACTCTTCTTTTTGAAAACCCTACAATCGATAAGCTTGCAGACTATTTCCTAAAAGAGAAGCATGATGTGATTGCAGAATTGTTTGGAAGGGAAGTATCCTCAGCAACAACCGGAAATATGAATGTGTTTAATACTGACAGCCTCTTTTCTGCAAAGAAAGCTGAAGAGGTACAAACAACCTCACAGGCCTCCGACGTATTCCGTAAGGCTGATGTTAGGCAGAATGATGATATTGCGATAATCGGAATCAGCGGTAGATATCCGCTTGCAGACTCGCTAGAAGAATTTTGGCAAAATCTAAAGCAGGGTAGGAATTGCATAACCGAAATTCCAAGAGAACGATGGAACTGTGATGAATACTTCCAGCCTGGTTCATCGGAACCGGGAAAATCATACTCTAAATGGGGAGGATTTATCAAAGACCACGATAAATTTGATACTTTCTTTTTTAACATATCACCAATAGAGGCTGAAGCTATGGACCCCCAAGAAAGAATTTTCCTTGAAACCGCATGGGCGGCTATGGAAGATGCAGGATACTCAAGGCATAACCTTGATAGTATGGACAGCCAGGTAGGTGTTTTTGTAGGTGTAATGAACGGAAATTATGAATCCTTTGGCGGTGAAGAATGGGGTAAGGATAATTTTACCGGGGCACATTCGGCTTACTGGTCTGTGGCCAACAGGGTATCCTATTTCTTTAACCTGCAGGGGCCAAGTATGGCTATCGATACGGCCTGTTCATCATCACTGACTGCAATTCACCTTGCATGTGAAAGTATCAAACGTGGCGAATGTAAAGCCGCTATTGCGGGTGGAGTAAATCTTATACTTCATCCTATGCACTACGCACGTCTGACAGGAATGAAAATGCTTTCTAAAGGGGGAGAATGTAAATCCTTCGGTGACGGAGCAGATGGATTTGTGGACGGTGAAGGTGTAGGAGCCGTTTTACTCAAGCCTTTGGACAAAGCGAGAGAAGACGGGGACAATATATATGCAGTTATTAAAGGTTCGTTCATAAATTCAGGCGGAAAGACCAGCGGTTATACCGTGCCCAGTCCTAATGCACAGAGCAGGCTTATTGAGGAGGCACTAAAGAGATCAGGCGTAGAACCGATTAGCATAAGCTATGTTGAGGCTCATGGGACGGGGACAGCCCTGGGCGATCCCATTGAGATTACCGGCCTTAAAAAAGCCTTCCATGCATGCACAAATAATCCTGAAGCGGCTCAACTGCTAAATACTCAGTATTGTGCAATAGGTTCGGTAAAATCCAATATAGGGCATCTGGAATCTGCCTCGGGAATTGCCGGTCTGACTAAGCTTGTACTTATGTTTAAATACAAGAAGCTTACTGCTTCTATAAATTCAGAGGTTTTAAACCCAAAAATTGATTTTAAGGATTCACCTTTTTACGTAATACATAAACCGATCGAATGGCAAAGACCTAAACATATCATAGAATCCGTATCCTATGAATATCCTCGTCGTGCCGGGCTTAGTTCCTTTGGAGCAGGAGGAGCAAATGCACATGTGATTTTGGAGGAGTATGAAGATCTTCGCTCGAGAGCCGAGAACAACGAGGAGCAGATAATTGTATTATCCGCAAGAAATCAAAGCCGCCTGCATGAATATGTGATAAGGCTAAAAGAATATGTAGACAGCCTTTTAAAGAATGAAGCTACTTGCTGCTCTACTGAAGATGGCGTTAATTCACAGATTCAAGAGGAGCTATTGAAAGCTGCTGCAGCAATTTTAGAGGTGCCGGGAGAAACTATAGATCCCTACGAAGAATGGGAGACTCTCGGACTCAACAATTTCACAATCAATGAGCTGGTTGAACAAATAAGCAGGATGTATTCAATATCTCTCAAACCAAGACTGATTTTCCAATTGCAAAATATCAACCGGCTGGCAGATTTCATATCCGGGAAACTTAAAGCTCAACCGGGGGACTCAGGGGATAAAGCTGTATATACCTGTTCGGGGGATATAACTTTGGCAGACATCGCCTTTACGCTCCAGACAGGAAGGGAGCCAATGGTGGAAAGATTGGCGCTTGTTACAGCAGACTTGGGCGAATTGAGCCAAAAGCTGGGGGAACATATACAGGGTAAATCGGATATTGAAGGTTTGTTCCAAAGCAATATCAAGTCGAAAAATGAAAGTCTGGACACTGTTTTTAGTGAAAAGGAAGGTATGGACCTGACTCTTTCGCTATTGCAGGCGCGGAAACTTAAAGCTTTGGCAAAGCTTTGGACTGCAGGAATTAATATTGAGTGGCACAGGTTGTATAGCAATATTCCTGCCAGAAGGATATCTATTCCTACCTATCCTTTCGCCCGTGAGCGTTACTGGATAAAGCAAAAGGGAGGTATGACCAAAACAGTTGAAAGCCGACTCCACAATCTGATTGACCGTGTCGTACCCATGCTGGCAGACAAAAGTATAACATTTGAAAAAACATTTTATCCATGGGATTCTATTGTAGAACACCATCAGGTCAATAATCAGAAGATACTTCCAGGCGTAGGGTATGTGGCTATGGCTAATGCAGCAATAAAACAGCTGTTTCCTGATTCAGACAACTGTGTAAGCAGGGTTGTATGGCTTACTCCTGTAGTAGTGCATGAAGAACCTAAAGCTGTACATCTTACTATTTTCAAACGTGGAGAGCAGCTTGAATACGAGGTGACTTCACAGACAGAAGGAAAGAAAACAATACATTCAAAAGGAGTCTACCAAAAAAGCCTCGCGGATAATTACGGCCAATACTTGAATTTGGATGAAATTAAAGCACGTTGCACCATAGATAGCTCAAGCGAGGAGCTTTACAGTACCTATTCGGAGATGGGTATACAATACGGAGAACATTATAGAACGGTAAAACAGATTTGGGGGAACAGTGATGAAGCCCTAAGCCTTTTGGAACTTCAAGCTGCTATGCCCGAAGTAGGCGAAAACAATTATATTGATACGGGACTTCTGGACGGAGCGCTTCAGACCATACTTGCGTTGATGGCCTTTAAGGGTAATGATGACGAAACCCTTAGAATTCCGTTTTCTGTGGACAAGGTTGAGTTCCTGGGACCTGTAAAGAAGACAATGTATGCCTATGTGAAGGCGGCAGGTCTTGAAAGCTTTAATCTGGTCCTTACTGATGAAAAGGGATTAGCATGTGTACGGTTTACTGAATTATCATCGAGGGTATTAAGCACTCCTCAAACGGATATAAGTTATGCTTTTAAATGGGTTCCATATCCTTTAGATCAAGGCAAGGTTTACACAACCGGAGACAGGAGTGTGATTATTATCCACTCGGCTAGCGAAAATTCCCAAAAGCTTAAAACAGTTTTGATGGAAGCACATAAGGGAGATAAAGTAAGTTGCCTGTGTCTGGATGAAAACTTTGACGGTATGGCGGACTTTATAAATAGATGTAGTGCAATAGATTTAGTATATTTTATTACCGGTGTCACAGATTATGCGGAAGGTTGGGATAATAGAGATTATCTGGAGTATTCGCAGCAATATGGGGTAGTAGCTCTGTTTAGGCTGATTAAGCTGCTTGCTTCACATTCAGCGGCTGCTTCAAAGCTTGCTTTGAAGGTTGTGACAAGCAATACGCAACAGGTATTGCCCGGTGAGGCAATATATCCTCTATTCGCAGGATTGACCGGTATGACCAAATCAGCAGTTAAAGAATATCCAAACTGGGATGTAAGCTGTGTGGATATTTCTTCCGGCTGTCCGAACGAGGCTTTTGAGCTTGTCAACGAGCCTGCTCACAAAAATGGCGAAGATATAGCATTACGTAACGGACGCCGCTATTTGCGTATAATTGAGCCTGTGAAAATGAAAGTTTCCAACCATGCAAACTTCCGAAAAGGCGGGGTATACATGATAATAGGGGGAGCCGGAGGAATAGGCATGACCCTTGCAGGATACCTGGTAGAGAAGTATAAAGCGCATATTGTACTTGTAGGAAGGCGTGAGTTGACCGATGTACAGCAGGATAAAATTTCTTCAGTTAAAGCTAAAGGGGGAAATGTGCTGTACATAAAGGCAGACATTACAAACCTCGACAGCATGAAGGAAGCAGTAAGAAGTGTAAAAAAAGAACTGGGAGCTATAAATGGAGTATTCCACTCGGCAATAGTATTAAAGGACAGTACGATAAATACTATGGATGAAAATACTTTAAGGGAAGTTATGGCACCGAAAGTGAAGGGGAGTTTTGTACTCCATAAGGCATTAGAGGGTGAAAAACTTGACTTTATTGTATTCTTTTCTTCGGCGCAATCCTTCATGGGAAATGCAGGACAAAGTAATTATGCGGCTGCATGTACATTTAAAGATGCTTATGCCCACTATATGGGGTGTGTAAGTAATTATCCCGTAAAAATAATAAACTGGGGCTATTGGGGAAGCGTTGGCGTAGTTGCCTCGGAGGATTACCGTAGAAGGCTGGCTGAAAAGGGCTTTCTGTCAATTGAGCCTGCAGAGGGATTGGAGGCATTGGAAACATTCCTTGAAAATCCATTGGATCAGGTTATTGTGTTAAAGGCAGACGCTTCATTAAAGAAGGCTATGCAAATAGACATGAGCAATTCGAGAATTTTCTATAAAGAAACATATAAATCTCTGTTTAATGAAATAAACCGAATTCAGGTTCCACAGATAAGGGAGCCTGAAGTTGTTGAAAAACTTAAGGCTTCCATTGAAGAACTGAGGAGGCTGACTCAATGGCTCCTGGTTGAGAGCTTGCACAAAGCAGATATTATACATGACCGCAAGGCAGTGTACACTTTAGCCGAATTAAAAGAACGGCTTAGAATTGTCCCCAAATATGACCGCTTATTTGGCGCATTACTTGATATTCTTGAAAGAGGCGGCTTCAGCAGAATTAAAAATAATGAAATTGAGTTTGTTGCAATAACAGAGCATGATAACCTTAGTGAAATATTGGCACGATTAGCTTTAAAGAAGGAAGAAATCATAACAAGATATCCTGCAGTTAAGGCACAGGTCAATTTATTATGGACATGCATGCAGAATTTCCACCAGATACTTTCAGGTGAAACTGAGGCAACAGAGATTATGTTCCCAGGCTCTTCAATGGAGCTGGTAGAAGGCATATACAAAGGCAATGAAATGGCCGATGAACTCAATAAGCTTGTGGCACAGGCAATCAGGTTATTTGTATCATCATGCAGTACGCACATTAAAGAAAAAAGACCGCTGACAATTCTGGAAATAGGAGCTGGAACAGGAGGTACAACAAAGCTTGTACTTGAAACCCTGAAGGAACTGGGCATAGAAGTCCGGTATATCTATACTGATATATCCCAGAGCTTTATACTTCACGGTAAGAAAACCTTCGGCAGCTTGTATCCATTTGTTGATTTTAAGGTAGTGGACATAGAGAAAGATGTAATTGTACAAGGGCTGGAATATAACAGTATTGACCTTGTAATAGCGGCAAACGTACTACATGCTACACAGAATCTGCGCTATACCCTGGGACAGGTAAAAACTCTTTTAAGGGCCAACGGTTGGCTGATACTTAACGAGGCGACACAGCTTCATGACCCGACAACCTTGACCTTTGGACTGCTTGACGGTTGGTGGTTGTATAAGGATGAAGGCTTGCGTATACCACACTCTCCTTTGCTGTCTGCGAATATGTGGGAGACTTTATTAAAAGAAGAAGGGTTTAGACAAACCCGGTCGATATTGGATGAAGGTGCACAGAATATAGTTATAGCTGAAAGCAACGGCGAGGTTCTTATAAAAGAGAAAGTACCTTCAGCGCAGACGGATAGTCCTTCCAGACAGGTGAATAAGAAGATTGAAGAGACTATACAGCGGGCTAGTGATGTCAAGACCAAAAGTATAAAGGAAAGGATTTTAGATATTACTGCAAGAGCGCTTCAGGCAGAGATTCAGCATCTTAATGAAGATAGCCCATTTACTGACTTTGGTGTTGATTCGATTTTAGCAGTTGAAATAGTAAATCAAATAAATAACGGACTTGGTATTTCATTAAGGGCTACCGACTTATTTAACTATTCTTCGATAGCAGCACTGAGCGGGTATGTTGAAGAGCACTGGGGAAGCACTCTGCTTAAATCGGAGCCTTTAGCTGAAGAAGCTATTGAATATACACCGGGTGAGAAAAAATCCTATGCTGAGTCAGCCTATGACTACGTTGCAATAAGTGCTCCGGCTGAAAGTACTGAGACTTATAATTCAGAAGTTGAATATGGGTACCATTACACCCACGACACAAGCGGACATACAATGCCTTCTGGAGCTGAGGAGGAAGGTGGCCTTGATATTGCGGTAATAGGTATGGCTGGTGAATTCCCTGAGGCGGGTGATATATATCAATTCTGGGACAACCTTTGCCATGGAAGAAACTCGGTTAAAAAAGTACCGGCTTCAAGGTGGAATCTGGGTGATATGTTGGCGCAGGATAAAGAGATATATGCAGGACAATTATCGGATATTGATATGTTTGACCCGCTATTTTTCAATATCTCACCCCGTGAAGCAGAATGGATGGACCCACAACAAAGAAGATTCCTGCAGACAGCATGGAACGCATTAGAGGATGCGGGGTATTCGGATAAGGAGTTAAACGGCAAAAAATGTGGGGTATTTGTAGGATGTGGGGTTGGGGATTATGTAAAAGAGATTACAGAAGGTGTGCCGGAAGCATATTCGTTTATCGGTAATTCCAATTCCATATTAGCGGCGCGCATATCATACCTTCTCAACCTAAAGGGCCCAAGCATAGCGATTGATACTGCTTGCTCATCAGCTTTGGTTGCTGTACATCTGGCGTGTGAAAGCCTGTTGAACGGAACCAGTGAGATTGCTCTTGCGGGAGGTGTTTCAATCCCTTCATCACCACAATTCCATTTGTTTGCAAGCTCAGCCGGCCTTTTGTCACCGACCGGTCAATGCCGTGCATTTGACAAGGATGCTGACGGATTTATTCCGGGAGAAGCTGTAGGGGCTGTCATACTTAAGCCTTTGAAGGCCGCAATAGCCGATGGTGACTATATCTATGGGATAATCCGTGGAAGCGGTTTGAACCAGGATGGCAAGAGCAACGGAATTACGTCTCCAAACGGCGCCTCACAAACAGCACTGGAACGTGAGGTGTATGATAAATACCGAATTGACCCCGAAACCATAACTTTTGTCGAAGCGCACGGCACAGGGACTAAGCTTGGTGACCCTATTGAAGTCCATTCGCTTACCGATGCCTTCCGCACATACACACAAAAAAAGAATTATTGCGCAATTGGGTCTGTAAAGACCAATATCGGACATACACTAACTGCTGCAGGGATTGCGGGACTTATCAAACTGATATTATGCACTAAATATAAAAAGCTTGTTCCTTCACTGCATTATAAGCAAGAGAATCCTCATCTTAAGCTTGAGGATACGCCTTTTTATGTAAATACTGAATATAAGGACTGGATTAGAATGGATGAAAAACCAAGAAGAGCAGCTATAAGCTCATTTGGATTTAGCGGAACAAACGCACATATGGTACTGGAAGAGGCACCGGATACACGCAAAACTACTGTAAAACGCCCATATTATTCAATACCGCTTTCTGCAAAAACGCAAGAGGCATTAGAACAGAAAATCTCAGGCTTAGTAAACTGGCTAACCACTGAAGGAGACAAATTTGATCTTGGTGATATTGCCTATACACTTCATTTGGGCAGAAGCCACTTTGAAAAACGGGCGGTGTTTATCGTTTCTGACAAAGAACAGCTCATAGAGAAGCTGCGCAGAGGGTTGAGCGAGGCTATAGTTGTAAACAGTCAAGATAAAAAAACAGACTTTAATATCCATGAATCGTTAAAACTTGCTCCGGTATTTTTGAAGGAGTTGGTTGAATTACTTTGTACAAACGATGAAGAATTTAAGCAAAAGTTATCTACTCTAGCAAAAATTTATGTTGGAAGTGGTGATGTTGATTGGGCAGTACTATACCCTAAAAAATCTTTCTACCGTGTTCCTCTTCCCGGATATCCATTCGCCAGAGAGTATTATTGGTTGGAGAAAACGGAAGGAATTTCAACCGCAGAAAGCAACAAACAATTATGCGGAGAAGAAAGTAGTGAGGAAGAACGAGTAAATGTCAAGTCAGAAGAAAATGAAGTTACTGTAAGAAAAACTCTTTTGGCTGATGAGTATATTCTAAAAGACCATAGAGCTTTAGGAAAACCTGTACTGCCTGGCGTGGGATACCTTGAATTGATCCGTAATGGGTACTGTAGTCCAAAAGGAATGGGAGCTCTTACATTCAGGGATATTTACTGGATAAGTCCTATGATTGTAGAGGAGGATAAAAGAGAAATCGTGATGGCATTCAGGGGAGAGGAGTATGGCTGGGATTGCCGGGTGAAGAGTTTTAAAGATGGAAATGAATTGGTACACTTTAAGGCAAGTATTTCACAAAACCACGAAGTAGCACAACCAACGTATGTGAAGGTGGACCATATAGCAAAAAATGCCCAATTTGCAATGCCCAGAGAGGAAATATATCCGTTCTTTGATGAGCTGGGTCTGAACTATGGACCGTATTTCCAATGCATTGACTATATATGGATCGGAAATGGTGAGGCGTTGGGAGCTTTAAGCACCCTTACTGTATGCCAACAAGATTTGGATAATTACATGCTGCACCCGGGGCTTATGGACAGTGCTTTACAGGTAATCGTCGGATTGGTAGCCGGAAGGAAAGAGGGCAACAGGGGACTTTTAATGCCGTTCTCGGTAGAGAAGGTAGAAGTATTCAGCCCGCTTAAATTACGCTGCTACTCCTATGTAAAAGAAGTAAGCGACAATTGCTACAATGTCTCAATAATAGATGAAGAAAGTCGTTTGTGTATCCAAATGAACAATGTAATGCTGCGTAAAGCAAAGAGTACTCCCGACACAATGCTTTATACTCCTTTGTGGAAAAGGACAGCATTGGCATATTCCTCTGTAGGCTTTGAAAGCAATACCGATGCTCCGGTTTTAATAGTATATGCAGAGGGAAGCACAAATCTTAAGGAGCAGCTGGCCAGAACCTGTACCCAAACTCAAATACACGAACTGCTTTTAAGCCAGGATTCAGCCTCCGGGATTAAGCCGGGAGATATTGAAACCCTTGAAGCTCGAATAAGGGAGATTGGAGATTTTGGCACAATTTATTATATTTCGGGCGTAGATTTTGCGCTGAAACAATTAGACGATATCAAGTCACTTGAGGAGAGCCAGAAGGTAGGGGTTTACTCACTGTTCAATCTTGTTAAAACCTTACATAAACTAAATATAAGTCAAAAATGCATTAATTTTAAGATAATAACGGCACAGGCTTTCGCAATCCTTCCAGGAGAAGGAATAAATCCCTTCTCAGCAAGTCTTGCGGGATTTGCCTTAAGCATGAGCAAGGAATTTCCAAAGTGGAAGGTAAGCTGCATTGACATAGCAGAACCTGATCTATCCGTAGCAGAACCTGATCTATCCGTAGCAGGAATTATTTCTGAAAATATAACTGGAAAGGAAATAGCACTGCGTGGAAATCAAAGATTTATCAGGCAGTTGATACCGGTATATAATCACAGCGGAGCAGGGATGGATACACCTTTTAGAAAGGGAGGCGTGTACCTGATCGTAGGCGGCGCCGGAGGTATAGGGCTGGAGCTTGCCAAATACCTTGCGGAAAAAGAAAATGCGAGGATTGTACTGGTCGGCAGAAGTTCGTCTTTGGGTGATTCCAAATCCCGAGAAATTGATAAAATCAAAGCTGCTGGAGGCGAAATTACCTATCTGCAGGGTGATATTACGGATTTTGATAGTATGACTCAGGTTGTAATAAAAACAAAAGAGCTTTATGGCACAATAAACGGTGTATTCCATTCGGCAATTGTTTTAAGGGATATGGGTATTGTCCGTATGTCCGAGGATGACTTCAAGGCTGCTTTTAACCCCAAGGTATACGGAAGTGCAGTACTATATAAGGCTTTGAAAGATGAAAAACTTGATTTTATGGTATTCTTTTCGTCAATTCAATCTTTTGTTGGCAATGTGGGACAAAGCAACTATGCTGCAGGATCTACATTCAAGGATGCCTTTGCTTTGGCGCTGCGCAGTTATGTGAATTACCCGGTATACACAATTAATTGGGGTTATTGGGGCAGTGTGGGCATTGTATCGGATGACAGCTACAGGAAGCGTTTTGAGGAACAGGGAGTAGGCTCGATACAACCAGTAGAAGGTATGGAAGCCGTAAAGCAGGTTTTAAACCGCCTGAAGCCTCAGATAATGGTATTAAAAGCTGATGAAAAAATACTAAAACTTATGGGAATCAACCGTGATTATAAGGTAGAAAAACTCCCTACAATTATTCCTTCCTATATGGGTAGTTTGGTTGAACAGCTTAATGCAGATGCTGGACTAGCGGAAAATGAAGCTGATAGCAATCACTCATTTGAAGCTCTGCACCAACTGGCCCTCAAGTTGTTGGTTTCTTCATTCCGGAAGATGGGTGTATTTAACGGAGTAAATGAAGCATATACGATGAATCAGCTACGGGACAAACTGGGTATTACAGATAATTATTATAGACTGCTTGAGGCAGTGGTTGACATATTATGGAGAAATGATATAGTATATGTAAAAAGTGGGACTCTTTTGATGGGACAAGCTCTGACATCGTATATGTATGATGATATGGAGTTGGAGCAAGAGAGAAAGCATTTGACGGAAAAATACCCTGAAATGAGGCCATATATCGATTTACTATGGAAAGCGGTAAAATCATATCCCGATGTGCTTACAGGAGTAAAAGGGCACATGGAGATATTGTTTCCGCAAGGATCAATGCACCTGGTTGAGGCGGTATATAAGGACAATCGTCTTGCAGATTACTTTAATCAGGTAGTTGCCGACAGTGTGGAGCTCTATGTTAATCAAAGAATGAAGGACAATCCCTATGGCAAAATAAATGTTTTGGAAATCGGCTCGGGGACAGGAGGTACGAGCAAGCTTGTACTGGAAAAACTAAAAGGTTTTACAGAAAGTATCACATACTACTATACCGATATTTCAAAAGGATTTTTAGAGCATGGGTTAAGAGAGTTTGGCAAGGATTACAAGCACATTAAGTTCAAGCTGCTGAACATAGAAAAAAACCCGCTGGAACAGGGATTTGAACCGGGGAGTATGGATTTGCTGCTGGCAAGTAATGTGCTTCATGCGACGAGGTTAATTCCTACCACCTTGGATAATGCCAAGAAACTGTTAAAAGCTAACGGAATCTTTATCATAAATGAAGCAACTAAACGTCAGGACTTTGCCACATTGACATTTGGATTGACAGGCGGATGGTGGTTATTTGAGGATCCTGATATACGAATTAAAGGCTCTCCACTGCTAAGTGTGGAATCATGGGAAAAAATCCTTACTGAAACCGGGTTTAAATCCATATCGGTACAAGGACCGTCGGGAGATAGCAGTTTTGGACAGAATGTAATAATATCCGAAAGTGACGGTGCCATATTGATAGAGGATAAGGTTTACCAAGGAATTTATAGGATTGATGAAAAAAATAGCGGAATTCAGGACAAAGCAACACCAGGGAGGAATTCAATGGAAGTACAGGTTGATTTACAAGGAAAAGTAGAGGACTATATAAAAAATGTATTTGCAAAGGTACTCAAGGTCAAAAAATCAACACTGGAGAATAATGTGACCTTTGAAAAGTATGGTGTTGACTCATTAATCGTAATGGAGATAAACAAGGAATTTGAAAATGACTTTGGCAAGCTTCCCACTACGCTCCTGTTTGAATATATGACGGTTGAAAAGCTGGCAGAATACTTCATTTTAGAACACAGCAACAGGCTGGAGCAAATGTTCAAAACGGATGATTCTACAGCGGGGAATATTAATAATGTACAGATACCTAAAACGGAAACGAGTACTAGCTGTGCTGAGTTTATTACAAAGCCCTCAGCAGCAATACCTATTCCTGGTATTCCTGTCAGAGAACCGGCTACTGAGGATATAGCCGTCATAGGTCTAGGCGGGCATTATCCGGCCTCAGCGGATTTAACGGAGTTCTGGTCTAATCTAAAGGAAGGCCGAAACTGTATTACGGAAATTCCTTCCGACCGTTGGGACTGGCATGAGTATTTTGATTCCGATTACCGCAATAAGGGTAAAAGCTACAGCCGCTGGGGAGGATTTATTAAAGATGCAGATAAATTTGATCCGTTATTCTTTAATATCTCGCCTAGAGAGGCAGAAGCTATGGACCCACAAGAAAGGCTGTTTCTGGAAACTGCATGGGAAACGTTTGAAGACGCGGGATATACCAAAAAGAAAATTGAAGATGAAGGAAATAGTGTAGGTGTCTTTGTAGGTGTAATGAACCCTGATTATGAATTGATAGCCGGCGAGCAGTGGGGAAGAAATAATCTTACAGGAGCACATTCGGCTTATTGGTCTGTTGCCAACAGAGTTTCCTATGTACTTAATTTGCACGGGCCGAGTTTAACCGTAGATACAGCTTGCTCATCTTCTCTTACAGCAATTCATCTTGCATGTGAGAGTATCAGAAGAGATGAATGTAAAGTTGCTCTGGCAGGAGGAATAAATCTCATTCTTCATCCTATGCATTATATCCGCTTATCAGGTATGAACATGCTTTCTAAGGATGATAAACTCAAAAGCTTCGGTTATGGAGCTGATGGATTTGTAGACGGCGAAGGAGTAGGGGCACTGTTGTTGAAGCCATTAAGCAAGGCAATTGCCGATGGCAATCAAATCTATGGGGTTATTAAGGGATCCTTCATAAATTCAGGAGGCAAAACCAGCGGGTTTACAGTACCAAATCCTAATGCCCAAGCGGAATTGATTTATAATGCAATTAAAAGGTCAAAGGTAGACCCTGCCACAATAAGTTATATTGAGGCACATGGAACAGGTACTGAACTGGGTGACCCAATTGAAATTGCAGGTTTACATAAAGGTTTTTCGAAAGCCTCAGACACCGAGCTTCCAAAACAGTATTGCGCAATAGGAACGGTAAAATCCAATATAGGCCATTTGGAGTCAGCTGCCGGAATTGCCGGTGTTACAAAGGTTCTTCTTATGATGAAATATAAGAAGCTTCTACCTTCCATCAATTGTGAAAGGCTTAATGAAGGTATACAGTTTGAAAAAACACCGTTTTATATACAGAATAAGTTAAGCACCTGGGATACTGGAGTTGTAAATGGCAAAAATCAGCCAAGGAGGGCTGGTATAAGTTCATTCGGTGCCGGAGGTGCAAATGCACATGTAATAATGGAGGAGTATGTATCCCGGAAAAATCCCCAAGAGCTTCACAGTACCGAAAAAGCTGAGATAGTAGTACTTTCAGCTAAATCAGAGCAACAGCTTAAAACATACGCAGCTAAAATTATAACATTTATAGAAGACTTAAAGGCGGACAGCCCTATACAACCTTCCTTGGATAGTGTGGGATACACTTTACAGACAGGCAGAGAGGCTATGGAACACAGACTTGCTTTAGTAGTTTCAAGTCTTGACGAACTGGTATCTGCGCTTAATATGTACATTAATGAGCAGGAGGACAGCTTTGAAGTATATACCGGAAATGTAGACGAGCTAAAAAAACAACTCGACTTCCTGAATTCTGATGACGACTCAATGGAGTTGGTACGCCTTTGGATGGAAAAAGGAAAGCTGGCCAAGGTAGCTCAATTGTGGGCAAAGGGATTTGACATTGATTGGGAGTCGCTTTATGACGGACGGGTGAGGCCATCCATTGTATCGCTTCCTACATATCCTTTTAATAAAAAAAGGTATTGGATAAAAACAGTATGCAAGGCACTGCAGCAACAGGAAATTCAGCAAAAACCTCTACATCCGCTGCTCCAAAGCCAGTATAAGCTTCCGCTTTTAAAAGATATCATTTTTGAATCGTATATCAATACCAATACCGAGCCCTATTTGAATGACCACAAAGTATCAGGCAAACATATACTTTCCGGTTCTGCATATATTGCTATGTTTATGCAGGCGATAAAGCATGTGAGGGGCTCTGCACCTTGTTTGATTGAAGATCTTGTATTCTCAAATCCATTAGAGCTTAAAGAGGACACTGCCGAAAGAATTCAGCTATGCCTGTCGCTTAAAGAAGGTGGAGGTTACTCATCCAAATGCATAAGAGTACTTGAACAAGCTCAAAACAATACCTTCGGGGACTATATTTTACAATCTGGAGCAAAGGTACGGGATTTGGACAGGCTGGAAGGCAATAAAGCAGGTGTGAAGCCTGATGAATTAGCGGCAAAGTGTACAGTAGAGGCTAAAGCTGAAGATTACTACCAATTGCTTGAATTACAGCAGGTTGAACTGGGGACTTCATACCGTTGGCTCAACAAAATATTGCTTGGGAAAAAACAGGCAGTTGCATGGTTTAAGATACCGGAGGGGCTTGAAGTTGGCGGAAGCTATGAATTGCACCCTGGCCTGATTGACTCCTTATTCCAACTTGCAGCCGCTGCTATCGGAGACGAGAGTGTGACTTCTGATGCTTATGTACCCTATAAGGTTGAGTCGTTTAAGTATTATGGCGCAGCGCAAGGAAAAGAACTATGGGGGTATGTGACAGTAAGAGATGAAGATAGGAATAACGGAAGATTTGTATTCGACTTGATGCTTTGCTGTGATGATACAAAACTGGTTGAAGTTCAAGGGCTTGACGCAAGACGCGTCAACCCTAAGGACACAGATGGAAGGCTATCTATTATAAAGCGCGGATTATACAAAGTAGAATGGAAAAAGCAAGAGATTATATCTAACAGCGGATTTTCGAAATTTAGTAACGAAAGCATACTGGTATTTGCCGATAGAAATGGCTTCGGGCATAAAGTTGCAGAATGTTTGAAAAACACGGGTCAAAGCTGTATTGTGGTGCATAAGGGGGACCAATACAGGAAAACAAACAGTAAAACGGTAGAAATAAATCCTGGAGTTCCAGAGCACTACCAAAGAATTTTTGAAGAATTTAGCTGCCGGGACATAGTTTATACATGGGCATTGGATGAGGAGAATCCTGGTAATGAATTGTCGGCGGATTGTTTTGAGGAACTTCAGGCACTTGGTACCTATGGTCTGCTTTATCTGGCTCAAGCACTGTCAAAAAAAGCGACTGCAATAAAACTATGGGTAGTAACCCAAAATGCCCAACCAGTAGGAGGCTACTTTCAGCATTTAAACATAGTGCAAGCGCCGCTAAAAGGCATATGCCAGGTCATGAACTATGAGCTTCCTTCAGTAAATTGTTGTTGTTTGGACATCGAATCATCCAATAATGAAAGTTCAAAAAAGGTAGTGGAAGAAATACTGGCTATGCCTTGCGAAAGTATTGTAGGGTGGAGGCAGAATACCCGTTATGTAGCCAGAATTTCAAGGTATGTGGATTGCGGAGAAGAAGAAGGTACCATTCCTATTTATGGTGCAAAATGCTATATCATAACCGGCGGACTAGGTGATTTGGGGCTGAAAACTGCCGGTTGGATTGCCCAACGTGGCGCAAAGCATATAATACTCATATCACGCAGCAATCCATCCCCGGAAGCTATGGAAGTCATAAAACTTATAGAATCCGGCGGTGCAAGAGTAGAATCCCTCCAGGCCGACGTATCGGATGAAAGTGCCTTATCAAAAGTGTTTGAAAAGATTGATACACATTCTATGGAGCTTGGAGGGGTAATCCATTGTGCAGGAATAGTGGATGATGCCTTCTTGGTACAGCAAACTGCCGATAGGTTCAAGAGGGTTATGGCACCTAAGGCTAAAGGGCTTATAAACTTACATAGGCTTACTTTAAACAGAAAACTGGATTTCTTTGTATGCTATGCTTCTGCTGCCTCCATTATCGGTTCACCCGGGCAAGGAAGTTATGCTGCTGCAAACTCGGTTATGGATGCCTTGATGCATCAACGGAGGTATTTAGGCCTTCCGGGAATAAGTATTGATTGGGGTCCGTGGGAAGAAGCAGGAATGGCTGCCAGGTTGAAGGACTATACCAAGCAAAGGTATATGAGTATGGGGATTATAGGAATTTCACCCGATGAAGGAATGGACGTTTTTGGGAGAATCCTTAAACAATCAGAGGCACAGGTAGGTGTAATAGGAATTGATTGGACAAAATTCTTGAAGCAAGTACCTGGACATTTACAAAAAGGCTTCTTCGCTAATATGGCGGAGTTAAATATAGAGTCTCAAAAGATAGAAAAACAGGAGACCGGAGAGAGTACAGTTGAGGGGAAACTATCCAATCAGGATATTGATGTGATGGCCAAGTCGGTTATTTGCAATATACTTGGCTTTGAAGACTCTCAAATAGATACGGCACAGCCTCTTATAAACCTTGGGCTTGATTCCATTATGGCATTGGAGATAAGTAATCAAATCATGAAGAAAACAGGGGTAGAAGTGCCTGTAGTTAGATTCCTTGAGGGAATCACAGCAGACCAGCTAATAGAACTTGTGCAATCAGGTTTAGCTAATTCCGTAGGTGGGCAACTTGGAATAGTTAGTCCAAAAGCTGAAGAGGCCAGAGAGTATCATGAGGAACTATCAGCAGAAAAAGCAGGTGAGCTTATAAACAGCTTGGGTGAGTTATCTGAAGATAAAATAGATCATATTTTATCCTTACTGACACAAGATGCTTCAATTAATTCAGTAGAGAATTACAAACCGGAACATTCTTCTACAGAAAAGGAGATAGAATTAACAGGTAATTCATTTGAACATGAAATGGAACAGAAAATTGCCCAAAGTGTATTAGAGCAACTGGATTCAATATCCGAAGCGGATATTGACAAACTTTTACCGACTTTGATGGATGATGAAAGCCTAATGAATATTTTATTGAATGAAAATGGAGAACTGTTGCAAGGACAAGCAATATACCCAATATTGGAGGCAGATAATTCTGAAAATAAACAGAATACACCTCATTAATAGACGATATTAAAGCCTCTTGGCTGGAATATGCAAAAAAACTTGCAAAGAAAGTTTAAACTAACTATTTATAAGAGAGGTTATTTTATGGAAAATACAAAGAAAAATATTGATCAGCTTACTATTGAAGAGAAAAGGGCTATGATAGAAGAATTGCTCCGAAAAAAGGCAGGACTTATAGATAAAACCTATCCGTTGTCTTATGGGCAAAAAGCCTTATGGTTTATTAATGAGAGTTCTCCTGAAAGTACAGCTTATAATATAGCTTTTGCTATTAGGATTAATTCAGAAATTAATATAGAACTTTTAAAGAAAGCACTTCAGACTTTGGTCGATCGACATGAGGTCCTTAGGACTATTTACCCTAAAAAGGACGGGAATCCTGTCCAAATAGTAAAGGGCTACCAGAAACTTAATTTTGAGGAATTTAATATTGGCTGGGCTGATGAAATCAAGATAAAGGAACTAACAGCTCAGTTCAATCGAAAACCCTTTGATCTTGAGAACGGCCCGATAATGAGGACAGCTTTGTTTAAGCTCAATTTAACCGAATCTATACTTGTATTATCAGTTCATCATATAGCCTGCGATTTTTCATCGCTCATGGTTTTACAGAAGGAAATGTTTATTACATACTATGGCCTGCAGAATGGGAGAGGGGATACTTTGCCCAAACCTGCGTTTCAGTTCAATGATTTTCGCGAATGGCAGGATTCGATAATAAATTCACCGGCTGCGGAGCAGTTGTTGGATTACTGGAAAAGCCAGTTTGAAGGTGATTTGCCCGTCTTGGAACTTGTAACAGACAAACAGCGTCCGGACATACAGACGTTTAATGGGGGAGTTGTACCTTTTCAGATAAATAGGGAGGTATCGGCTAAATTAAAAAGATTGGCACAGAATAAAGGTGTAACTATGTTTACGCTGCTTCTTTCGTCTTTCCAGATATTACTGCACAGATATACAAATCAGAACGAAGCTGTTGTAGGCATTCCCCTATCGGGAAGAAACGGTAACGGATTTGAATCTGTTGTAGGGTATTTGATAAACATGGCTCCAATACGTGCCCGTTTCACTGATAATCCTACCTTTGACCAATTCCTTAAACAGATGAAAGATACTGTCTTAAATGCGATGAAGCACGGTGAATATCCATTCCCTCTATTGGTTGAGAAGCTCCAACCTCAACGTGTTCAGGGACGCTCACCTGTATTTCAGGTAACTTTTGAGCTGTTAAAATACCAGCAGATGGTGTCAGAAACCTTTCAAGATGATTTGAAGATCAGCCCTTTTGAAGTACCGCAGCAGGATGGACAATTTGATATTATGCTTTCTCTTAGTGAGATGCCGGATAAATTTGTCGGAGTTTTTATGTACAATACCGATTTGTTTGAGGCTGCTACTATCGAAAGGTTGGTTGAGAATTTTCTTGTATTGCTTAATGGAATTATAGACAACCCCGATCAGGGAATTGATGAGCTTCCAATAATCTCGGAGTGGGATAAGGAAAGACTGTTAAAAGATTGGAATAACACCGAGAGGGAGTTTGATAAAGATTCCTTTGTTCATCACTTGTTCGAGGAACAAGTAAAAAGAAACCCTAGTGCTTTGGCAGTTTCATCATATGACGGAAAGATGACCTATGAAGAGCTAAACGATAAAGCAAATAGAGTGGCACATTATTTGAAGTCCTTAGGAATGGGGCTGGATAAAAAAATCGGGATTTGTCTCAATCCATCTATGGATATGATTGTAGCATTGTTAGGAGTGCTAAAGAGCGGTGCAACATATGTAGCTATTGATCCAGGCTACCCTGCGCAACGTATTGAATATATAATCAAGGATGCTGGCATAGAGGTCATACTTACTGCACACAATATTGAAATACCTGAAGGTGCGGGAGAGATTACAAGGATAGATATTGATGTAAGCCAGCATATTTTGGAGAGTCAGGACAGTCATAATCCAAATACGGTGTTAAGTCCGCAAAATATTGCATATATACTCTATACATCAGGTAGCACAGGCAATCCCAAAGGGGTAGCAATATACCATCTAGGTATGATGAATTATCTGACATGGTGCGCTCAAGAATACATAAAGCCCGAGGATAATACCGATAGGCCTGCTAGTTTTGCGTATCTTCCATTGGTTTTTGACGCCTCAATAACAAGCATTTATACTCCTCTGATAACCGGACGCTATTTGTTGATTCCTCAAAAACAAGGGCTAGAGATATTTAGCGACCCGGATATACAGAAAGGAGGATTCTCCTTTGTAAAACTGACACCTGCCCATTTAAGTCTGCTAAAAGAAAGCTTTGATAAGAAAATGCTGAACGGATTTGCAAAAAGACTGATTATCGGTGGAGAAGCATTGCTTCCCGAGCAGCTGGCTTATTTCAAACAGTGCGATCTGGAGTGGACAATAATTAATGAATATGGGCCTACTGAAACGGTGGTTGGAAGTACTGTATACTGCTTTTCTGTGAAAGATGATGTTCCAAAGAATGTACCCATCGGAAAGCCGATTATGAATACGAGGATATATATATTAAACTCCCAAAACCAGCCGACACCGGTTGGGGTTGTAGGTGAAATTGCCATAGGAGGTATCGGCGTATCCAAGGGCTATGTTAATAGAGAGGATTTAACCAGGGAAAAGTTCATTCCTGACCCATTCAGTCCAGGGGATAATAACTATGTCTATAAGACTGGTGATTTAGGAAGATGGCTTCCTGACGGGAACCTTGAGTATTTTGGACGCATGGATTATCAGGTTAAAATCAGAGGTTACAGGATAGAACTGGGAGAGATTGAAGCTGTACTGGCAGGAAGCTTCGGTGTAAAGAATGCAGCAGTTGTCATTCAAGAAACGAAAACCGGGGATAAACAGTTGGTGGGCTACTATGTGTCTGAAATAAACCAGACTTCTGACGAACAGGAGATTATATCATGTTTAAAAAGTAGATTGCCGGACTATATGGTACCTACCATGCTGGTGAAACTGGATGCAATACCATTAACTCATAATGGGAAAGTTGACAGGGCACTGTTATCAAAGCTTTCATCACAGACGATAAGCTGCAAAGATAACAAAGTGCTTATGAGTCCTTTAGAAGAAGAGTTGGCAGAGCTGTGGAAGCAGGTGCTAAATGTTGAAACCGTAGGAAAAGATGATGGCTTTACAAAGCTAGGCGGACATTCTTTGCTTGCTGTCCAACTTATCTCTAAAATCCGTCAGAAATTTGAAAAAAATATACCGGTTATGGAGCTGTACCCTAATGGCACAATAAGAAGAATTGCTGACTTACTGGGTGAAAATAGAGTGGATGTCCAGAATGAGAAGAAAGGGCCTGTTCTCATGAAAAAGGGTAAGGGCGACTCTAAAAACATCTTCATGATTCATCCGGGAACCGGTAATATAGATATGTATCCTGCATTGTGTAAGCTACTTACCGATGAATTTAATTGCTGGGGTTTATCAGCAGATAAGTACAAGCTTAGCATTGACAGCAGTATAGGTGTAAAAGACTTGGCTTCTGAGTACCTGGATGCGGTAAGGACAATTCAGAAGGATGGCCCATACTATATATTAGGATGGTGTACAGGCGGAACTATAGCTTTCGAAATGATTAGGCAGTTAGAAGAACAAGGGGTTAAACCCGGAACCTTCTGTATGATAAGCTCGGTAGCGCCGAGGGAAGACCTGGGCGAGCTTATGAAGGAAGTAGGTGGACTTGACACCTTGCTAGAAGGTTTAAATACAGGAAAGGTTAGCCTGGATCAGGCTTTATCAGTGCTGCCTGTCAATATACAGTTGACTGTTGCTGCAGATGGAATACAAACGATGGACAAGCTTATGGAATATCTCAAATTTTATAAAAATTTGCATGATTCGCGGGTAAGATACTCGCCAGACTCAAGTATTGCAACTGCCCTACACTATTTCAACCCTGATAAGACTTTTATTGATCCGGGAGAGTGGGAAAGGTATTGCAAGGGAAGCCTTATAATACATGGTGTTACAGGAGAACATGATACATTATTCCAAGAGCCGTATATTTCAAAACTTGCAGAAGCCTTAAATGAAGTGTTGAAAGAGAACAACGGCGAGGGTATAAAAAGATGTACTAAATGTACACTGCCTGAAACCTTTCCAAACATACAATTTGATAGCAATGGAGTATGTAATTACTGTACTAAATACGATGAAGCGGCAATAAAAAAAGCCAGATATAAAATTGAATCTGAAAGTGAATTGATAAAAAACCTGCAAAAATTCAAACGAAAAGACAGTAGATATGATGTTTTAATTCCGTTAAGTGGCGGAGTAGACAGTAGTGTAACATTAATTAGGATTGTAGAAAAGTTTAACCTCAGGGTACTGGCATTCCATAATGATCATGGTTATGAGGATGACACAGCAACAGAGAATGTTAAAAAGCTATGCAAGGCCATGAATGTAGATCTGATTATTAAACAGCAGGACCTGGGCTTTATGAAAAAGCTTTGGAGATACACCCATGAGGCCAAGTCAAGAGGATTAAGTTCATGCTTTGTATGCGGAGGTATTATTTATGCCAATTCATTGGAAGTTGCTGAACGATATAATATCCCAATCGTTATCAACGGTTATTCCAAAGGTCAGGCTGATATGATGGCGGATAAGGAAAATGCATTGGAAGCATGGACTGGATTGCTTGAGGAATTCCAGAAGGATACGGAGTTCTTCCAGGAATTTATGAGTAAACAGGAACCTATGAAGAAGCAGATTGTGTTCAAAGGTAAACAGGATTTTGAAAATGAACTTTCTAATGAACAAATGCTGGTTATACCCTTCTATCTGTTTGACTTCTATAAAACAGATAAAGAAAAACTAAAAAGCGAATGTATAAAACGGTTTGACTGGAAACCTATGAAGCATACATACCCAAGCCGTACTACCAACTGCACAATGGTTTGGCTCAACACGTATGTTGATATATGCAAGATAGGTTATACAATGTATGATGAGGAGTATGCAGGCATTGTACGCGGCGGGGATATGACAAGGGCTCAGGCTATAAGCGACTTGGCTTTTAACCCTCCGGAAGGATTGATTGAACAACTGGCAAAGGAAATTGGAACAGATCTTAGCAAATGTAAGTGAGGATATAGATAAAGAAGTCTAAACTTAATAATTTTCAGGTAGGGGAACACCTCTGGTAAATGGTGTTTTCCTATCAGGAAACCACTAAGTTCAACCTAAACGATCTGCATCTATAGAATTGGAGTTTTGAAGCAAAATATTTGAAAGGGGCATAAAGTTGGAGAAATCAAAGGTACTACAGGATAGCGCAAAGACATATTACGAGGAGAAGCTTAAAAATACATTACCGCAAATAGACGATGTATATAGTGGAAACACCTATACCTACGAGTTTATGTTGCAGGCATGGGCATTTCTGGTAAGTATTTATGAATTGCCGCAGGAAAGATTTAAATCTGAGTTTGGTAATTTACAGAACCTAGCTGATTCCTTATCAGAATATGCTGATGATGAACTTATCAAAAAATGCTATGCCATACTTGATTGTATAAGGTATTTCAAAGAGAGAAACTGTAACGAAGACATTGAGAAAGTCTGGAGCATTTTGAAGGATGCAGACAATCACTCTTTCATTGAAATCTATTATAAAAGCGGAGTTTTGTTAAGACGATTAAAAATGTATTTGAACATGGGCGAGTATGGTGCATTTGGGATATCTCAAGGAAGCGACATATTACAAATTCTAGATTTCCTGCTACAAGACAGAACCGATATGAAAGCTCTGGATTTGGGAAGTGGTAACGGTTTTTCGACATGCATTATTTCGAACAAAGTGCAAAGTATTACAGGAGTTGAAATAAATTCAGAGCTATATCAAGAGAGTATTTGTTGTTTAACGGATTTAGCCCGGTACAATAAAGTGGACCAAAACAAAATTACCTTTGTGCAGTCCGATTTCTTTGATATTGACTTTAAACCATTTTCACTGATTTATATTTATTGGCCCTTTGACGATAAGGATAAGAGCCTCTGGGAGAAGGAAATCAGTTCAAGGTTGGAGCAAAAGATAATTAAAGAGTCAGAGCCCGGGACTTTAATCGTCGCCCTGATACCTGGTATAGATGAAAAGGAACTGTTTCCACGATTAAAGAGTATTCCTTTTGATGTAGATACAGTACTTTCTACAGTAAAAATATATCAGGCAAAGTAGAGGTTTAAAGATAGTTTAAGTTGAACTTAGTGATTTCCAATCAGGCAATGAGCTGTGGTAAGTGTGATTTGCCTGATTGGATAAAATCACTTTCCACTTAAACTATCTATAGAAAAATACAGGACCAATATTATATAAAAAAGGTAAGCACACTCTTATGCTTACCTTTTTTATATAATGGGCAACTTTTTGGTTAAGCAGTAGGGATTTGGGAAGTAACTTCCTTTATGCCATGATTTTCAACCCTGATAATTCTTTCATTACCGGAGAGTATTGAGGTATCATGGGTTGCCATAACCAGTGTAGAATTTTCCTTATAATCCTTAAGCATTTTTATAATTGAGACTGCATTTTCATGATCTAATGATGCAGTAGGTTCATCTGCAAATACGATATCGGGCTCCGACACCAAAGCCCTTATTATTGCAACTCTTTGCCTTTCACCGCCTGAAAGTTGGTTGATTTTTTTATGTGAATATTGTTCTAATCGTAAGTCTTTTAACAGTTGCTGTGCTCTTTCAAGGTATCTATCGTTATAGCTGGGGGCAGCTGTCATTATATTTTCCAATACACTCAAATACGGTATTAGAAAATGCATTTGAAATATAAGACCGAAATTTTCTTTGCGTATCTTAGACGTATCTTTATTCTTTAAAGTTTCCAGGTTTACTCCGTTATAAGTTATACTACCCGAAGTAGGCTTTCTTAAGCTTGACAATAAATAAATCAGAGAACTTTTACCGCTTCCGGATGGGCCAAGTAAAACCACATTTTCGCCCTTGTTTATTTTTAAGCTTACATCAAGTAAAACTCTATTTTCTTTATTTCCATCCTTATATATTAATGAAAGATTTTTACACTCAAGCATTTTACTCTCTCCTTTCGATAATAGCAATCGGATCCCAGTTTCTAAGGCGCATAGTAATAGGGAATATACTAAATAAACCTACTATTACAGGTATCATAAGAGTATAAATAAGTACATTTAGACTAAATATTGAAATAACATCGCCTCGGGGATTATATATAGCCCTGTTAAGCATTGAAATTACCCCATAACTAAAAACTAGTCCCAAAGTCCAACTGATCAAGTTTAAAGACATAATTTCCTTTATAATAAGAGTGGCGATGGATTTTTTTCTATAGCCAATGGCATATAAAATACCGAATTCATCAGATCTTTGAATGTAAATAACATACATTAAAGACCCGACAGAAATAGATAGAATTAAGATTACGACAAGAATGATGGCTACAATTGTTGAATTAAGCCCTTTCAGTTGT
This sequence comes from Clostridia bacterium, assembly GCA_026416815.1. Taxonomy (GTDB): domain Bacteria; phylum Bacillota; class Clostridia; order Acetivibrionales; family DSM-2933; genus SKW257. Next base: position 154,514 of record JAOAEJ010000013.1, read on the forward strand.
TCATCAAGTATTTCCTTTATTTTATTATACGTAAAAGTATTTGCTTGAGACTTATCAATGGAATCAATAAACGTATTGACAGCGTCTCTTTTTCCTTCCTTATGAAAAACCAAATACCCTCTGGGGTTATTTACTTTAGAAATTTTTTGCAATTGCTTTTGCTTATAAGATTCGGTGCCTATAAAAATAATATTTGGTCCGTCTATTTCTCCGACTATCTTGTATTCGCCAATAAGAAATTCCTTCTTATTTTTAAAGCTTCCAACAGTATCTCCAAGCTTCCATCCCTTATTAGCCATTACTCGCCAGTGTACGGCGATTTCGTTTGTTTTATTTTCAGGCATTCGCCCTTTTCTTATAGTTGCTTTCATTGTTGACATGATAGTTTCGAGATCACCTTTGTCTGTAAATAAAACCGGCACTGTAGTAGTTCCTCCAATAGCCAGATTTACAGATGTACCACCGATGTCTGTGTCAATCAGCTTGTCGATATCAGGGTTGTTTTTTAGGCTTTTTACCACTGAATTATTGAGAAAATACTCTCCATCAATTGGAGCAATAGTTGAAAAATATTCTACTGGTTTGACATTAATATCGTTTATTGTACCGGTTATTGAATTAATAAGTACTGTAATTAATGATATTGCACAAACAGTAAATATCAGTACAATAAATGAGACGAGCGCTTTTCGTTTATTTTCCTTAAAGTATTTTAGTGCTGTCAACGGCTTCAAATCAAATGCCCCCTTATTTTTAATTATTATGTATACATAAAAGAATTTAGGAATACCGGTAAATTATACCATTCTAATACTGTTTGTTCAATGTTGTTTTAGAATTTATTTGCTTAGCTACTTGAGGGATTAAGAATTGAACAAAGCAAAATATCTGGTATAATGATATTCAGTGGTATAAAGTGGGAAAGTGTATGAATTGTTTGATGTGTTATATAATTAGGTAGTGGCTGCTTTTGAGAGCTTATATAGCATCATATAAATGAAAGGAATTAGTTCTATGCGAAAACTTAATATGTATAGACCTGGGCCATTCTTTTTAGGATGGGGATTATTTTTTTCTATAATTTTTCCATTACTACTTCACCTTATCACATTTATTGCGGGAAATAATGCATATTTTAGTCTTGCAATACGTGCAAGTAATACAATAGGTACTGTGGTTATATTAATTTTATGCATACTCATATGTTTTGAGTTGCTGCAAGACAAAGTATTAGATAGATTTTTTGAAAAAAACACTAACGTAAAAATTAGAATATCTGAAAAATACTTTGAGTGCCAGAAGTGTGGCAATAATAAAGTACATGAAGATCAAACATACTGCACAATTTGTGGAGTTGGTTTCAAAGATAAACAAAAGGCACCTTTCAATATTTATTATTAGCAATAGCGAAATACTTAATATTCAGGAGGTAGTATACATGCTGTACGATTTATTAAAAACAAGGAGAAGCATAAGAAAGTTCCAGAATAAAGAAGTGGAAAAAGACAAGCTGGACACAATTCTAAAAAGTGCTCTGCTTTCTCCATCGTCGCGCTCTAGGAGACCATGGGAGTTTATTGCTGTGACGGATAAGGAATTGCTCAAGAAGCTTTCCCAATGCAGGGAACACAGCTCGGATTTTTTGGCCGGTGCTCCTTTGGGTATAGTTGTTATTGCAAACCCGGAGGCCTGCGATGTTTGGATTGAGGATACATCCATAGCTTCCATTATCATTCAACTATCTGCAGAGTCGTTAAATCTGGGCTCATGCTGGATACAGGTCAGGGAAAGATTTCACGCTGGAAACGAGAAGGCAGAGAACTATATAAAAGGGCTTCTTGGGATACCTGAGAAATATACAGTGGAATGCATTGTTGCAATTGGTTATCCGGATGAGGAGAAGAAGCCCTATGATGAAGCTGGGCTGTTGTATGACAAGATACATTTTAATAAATTTTAATTGCTTACACTATCCGCCGGGACAGGCTAAGGAAGCCTTAAATATGGTGATGAAGCAGGTGGAATTGATGTGCAGCAATAAAGCGTCAACCTATGACGGAATGCTGGATTTGCCTATGGTAGCCGAAGAAAAAGCAGACTATGAGGCAGGTATGGAATAAATGTTGGAAATAACCGAATAACGGGGATATTTTCACACAAAAAGAAATACTCTTATTTAAATAAAACCTCTAATTGCGAAAATAATTATCAAAAACGGGTAGGAAATAACATTCAAAACTAATAGGTACTCCTATGGTAATCTAAATTAGACTATCATAGGAGTTTTTTATAGAAAAATAAAAATACTTGCTCTAAATAGAGAAATTAGCAAGCAATGCGTTTTAGAAGGCGGTTAATCATCCATGAAATAATTTGTTATTTTTATGGTAGGAAAACCAAAATTTGTGTCGAATTATATCTAATAACTAGAAACTGTTTAGAGATATTTAATTGGTTTAATATGCCCCTAGAGGGTTCGGAACATAATAATATAGTGTTCAAGCAAAATTTCAAGTTAGTGCTGCTTATTTATATACAAAAAAAGAGGTGGGAAAAGTGGACTTTATAGGTAAAGTTATTGCAAACAAATATAAGGTGATTCAAAAAATAGCTGAAGGCGGTATGAGTACTGTTTGGCTGGCAGAATCTATTGATAATAGGGATAAGTATGCAATAAAGGTGCTAAAGAAAGATGTAACCTCCTCAAGAGTAGAAGATATAATCAGGTTTAGAAATGAAGCAAATACAGTAGCTAAACTGAAAATTCCCAATACTGCAAGAACATATGAAATAGGTGAGGTAGAAAACGAGAATTATATTGTCATGGAATATATTGAAGGGAATAGCCTTCACCACATACTAAAAAGTGGTAATAAGTATAGCATTGAAGAAACTGTAAATATAATATTAAAATTAGCTGATATTTTAATACATATACATGATGTAAATATTATACACAGAGATATAAAGCCGGATAATATAATTATTACTCAAGGTGATAAACAGGTTAAGTTAATAGATTTTGGTTTGGCGCAGGTTAGAGAATTTAACAAGAAAGATGAAAAAGAAATTATTGGTACTTTGTATTATATGGCACCGGAACAGAGTGGGGCAATAAATAAAAGTGTAGATGAAAGAAGTGACCTATATTCTTTAGGAATAATATTCTATCAGTTGTTGGTAGGGAGACTTCCGTTTTATAGTGACAATATAAGTTCAGTAGTATATCAGCATGCAACAAAAGTACCGGAAAAGCTTATAAAAATTAATCCTCAAATACCTCAAATACTAGAGCAGATTGTATTAAAACTTTTGGAGAAGGAGCCTGAAAAAAGATATCAAAGTGCAGAAGGCCTTACCGCAGATCTAATAAAATATAGTGAAGGACTGCGAGACTTTCCCCTGGGCTCCAATGACAAAATAATAAGATTAAGCTATAGAACAAGCCTTATAGGTAGAGAACAAGAACTAAAGGAATTAAAGGATTTATTTAATTCTGCATTACAAATGAGGGGAAGCGTTTGCTTTGTAGGTGGTGAAGCAGGCAAAGGAAAAACCAGACTTGTAAATGAGTTGCGAAGCTATGTATGTGAGAAGGAAGCCGTATTTATTGACGGAAAATGCTTTTCAGGCGATAGCAAAGTACCTTATAGTCCTTTTAAAGATGCATTGAATAAATATATTAAGAATTTTTCAAAGTATGATGATAATAAAAAAGAAGAAATAAGGTCAATTGTAAAGGAAAGTATAGGCGAACTTGGGGGAGAGGTGCTTAAGTTAAACCCATTGGCAGAAGAGATACTTGGTAAATGTCCTGCATTAGTAAAGCTTGATCCTGTTAATGAAAATAAAAGGTTTCAATTAGTAATCAGCAGTTTCTTTTGTGCATTGGCAGAAGCTGAAAAAGGTCTGGTAATAATGCTGGATGACTTACAGTGGGTGGATAACGGTACAATGGAACTCCTTGGTCAGATAATAAATGATATAAGTAAGTGTCATCTATTCATAGTGGGAACTTATAGAGACAATGAAGTTGAGAATAATCATAAATTAAGACAATTTATATATGAAAGTATAGAGAAAAAATATCCTATCAAAGAAATTCAACTTAAGTTTTTTGACTCGGATAAAATGTGTAAGTTTGTATCTACACTATTGTATGACAGTGAGGAAAACACAAAGGAAGTTTCTGAATTTATCTTGTCAAAAAGTAAGGGGAATCCCTTGTTTGCTATTGAAATTTTAAAGCAGCTTGTTAATGAGAAAGTTCTGATAAGGAAAGATAATAGGTGGATACTTGATAGGGAAAAGCTTCAAAAAGTTGAGATATCGCCTAATATAGTGGACACACTAATAAAAAAAATAAAATTACTAAACGAAAAAGAGATATTGGTAATGTCTCATGCCGCAGTAATAGGCAAAAAGTTTTATAACAGCTTTTTATATGAACTGATGGGTTTTGACAAGGAGACAGCTATTAGAATTATAGATAAGTGTATAGAAATGCAGTTCATAGAAGAAGATACACTGGAAAAAGGTAAAATTCTTTTTGTTCATGACAGGATAAAGGAAGCTTTCTATAAAAATATGGGTGAAGAAAAAAGAATAGAGCTTCATCATAAAATAGCAAAAATTTTAGAAGAGCTTAATAAAGAAAGCATAGACAGTATTATTTTTGAGTTGGTCCATCATTATATTGAATCAAAGGATTGCCAGAAAATATTGGAATATGCATATCCTGCAGGTATTAAAGCAAGGGAGAACTATGCCCATGAAGAAGCTGTAAGATACTTTCTCATGGTTATTAAAATACTTGAAGAACAGGGGCAGGGGAAAACTGGCAGATGGATAGATTGCTTAGAGGCTTTAGGAGAAGTATATTTAAACATAGGAAAATATGAGGATGCTATTACAACGTTTAAATCAGTAATACCTTTCGTTATAGACTCATACAGAAAATCATATATATTCAGGCAAATTAGTGATTGCTATTACAGAAAAAGTGAATGGTCTAGTTGTGAGCTTTATGCCAGAAAAGGACTTGAGCTTTTAGGTGAGAAGCTACCGGCTACAAAACTGGGAAATGTTTTAAGCATAATGAAAGAGCTATCATATTTAATGGTAAGAAGAAGTTTGCCAGGTTTATTTTCTACGAGGAAAGTAAAGGAGTCACAGGAGGAAAAGATTGATTCAGTTATTCGGTTTTATAGGATATTGGCCAATGCATATGTTCTTTCAAACTTATTTAAAGCTGTTTTATTAATTATAAGAGGTATAAATCTTTGTCAGGATAACATAAGGAAATCCAGGGGGGCCCTTATTACTATTGAAACAGGGCTGGCGCTTTTAGCAGGGTCAGTACCTTGGTTTAAATTTGCTTTCAAATCAGGGGAAAAGGCAGTGGGAATGAGTGACGAGACAAATACTGTGTTAGAAGGTGCAAAAGCTATCCAAACTTTGGGTTATTGTTATGGATGGTCCTGCCAGAACGAAAAGGCCATAAATGCTTTTGTTAAGAGTAGTAGAATTTTTAAAAGAGTTGGTGAATTCAAGGAATATCTTATGTCTCTCAATGGTATGCCGCATGCATATGAGGCACTTGGTGATTTTGAAAATATGAAACAGGCTATTGACCTATTATATGAAGGCGGAGTGAGAACTAAAGATATTTTTAGTATAAATGCTGCTACAGCATATTACGGCCAATATTACTATCAAGTCGGGGAATATGATAAGAGCGAATATTACAGCAGGAAAGCTCATCGGGAAGCTGAAGAGAATAATAATGGATTTAGCTATTGTGGTGCTAAACTTCGTATTGCAAAAGTGCTTTTAGAACGTGGTGAGTTTAAAGAAGCTATAGCGCTTTATGAAGAAGCAAAGCTCCTTAATGAGAAAAACAGCTATCTAAGGCAATATATGATGTCAATATATTATGGACTTGTAGAGGGGCATATTGGGGAATACAAAAATGTTTCACATAAAAGTAGCAATACCGACAAAAAGAAGTACCTGAAGAAAATTGCAAAGATGTGTAAAATGGCTATAGCCAAGACTAAGGCATGGCCTATGCATCTTGGTGAGGCACTTACAGTGACTGCACAATATTATGCTCTTAAGGGGAATAATATAAGAGCCGATGAGTTTTACTTAAAGGCCATAGACCATAACACAAAACACGATAAAAGGGTTGATATTGCTACTTGTCAATTTAAATATGGAATATTTCTTAAAGATATTGGAAGAACTCAGGATTCGAGAAGAAATATTGAAGATGCATACAGTATGTTTAAGGAACTTGGGGCAAAAGGTTATGAAAAGAAGGCAGCAAAGCTACTGGGCATATTAGACGTTTCTGATTCCGGTAGAAGATTTTCAAATGACATGAGACGTGCCCAGATGATGTCATCGATGATAAACGTAGGCCAAAGTATCAGCTCTATCTTAGATCTTGATGTACTGCTTGAAAAGGTTATGTCATTGGCAATGGAAGCAACCGGAGCACAAAATGGGTATCTGATTATAAAAGATGATAAAACCGGTGAGGCAAAGACTGTGGTAAAAAGTCATGCTGGTATGGCTAAAAATGAGGCAATATCTGAAATTTCATCTAACATAGTTGATAAAGTGATTATGAGTGGGGAACCTATTATTACAGCAAATGCAATGGAGGATGAAAGGTTTAAGAATTTTCAAAGTGTAGTATATAGCGAGCTTAAGTCTATCCTATGTATTCCTATTAAATATAATAACAAGATAATAGGTGCTTGCTATTTGGACAACCATTTAACAACAGCTGTTTTTATAGAAGAGGACATGGATGTCCTGAATATTATAATGTCCCAGGCAGCAATTTCAATTGAGAATGCAAAACTATATAAGATGGCTATAACTGATGGACTTACCGACCTCATAACACAAAAGCATTTTAAGTATTTACTGGATAAGCAGGCTGATAAGAAGGAAAATAAGTTTTCATTAATTATGTTTGATATTGACCATTTTAAGAAAATTAATGATACTTACGGGCATCAAGCCGGCGACGCTGTACTTTCAAATATTGCAAGTATAACAAAATCAAACTTTAGGCCATCGGATGTTGTAGCAAGATACGGGGGCGAGGAATTTGCCGTAATCCTTCCGGAAACCACTATGGTTGAGGCATTAGAATTGGCTGAAAACTTGAGAAAATCCATTGAAGAAGCATGCATGAATTATAATAACCAAATACTTAAAGTTACGATTAGTATAGGTGTTTCAGTATTCCCAGCTGATGCCAATGACAGTGAAAGCATGATAAAATGTGCTGATACCGCTTTATACCAGTCAAAGAGAGATGGGAGAAACAGAGTCACGGTATACAATGATACACTTAGTCTTGTTTGAAATATTATTAATACGGTAAAGAACATCTTTGATAATAGGTTTTAATGGAGAAATGTGGTATAATTTTACATATTCATGTAAGGAATGAGGGTGTATCATGAGAAGAATGCAACATTTATTAATTCCTTTCTTTATAATAATGGTATTTGTTTTCAATCAAAATATTGTCCGGGCAGATACAGGACCTAAGCCGACTCTTGATATTATTGTTGAAAATCTGAGTGACCACAATTACTATCTTGACCTTTTAGGGAAGAGTGGCGAATATGGATACTTTGAAGCAACAGATGGTAACAAGGAATATGACAGTTTACATAACCAGCCAATTTACAAATATGATGTAGACGGTTGGAAAGCCATTAGTATGCGAACTTGGCTATTGAGCGGAAAACTTATAGGGGAAACCAGCGAAATAGATAAAAACGGAAAAGTGCTTTCCATGAAACATTCCTTCGGGTATGTGGGTGTGCCGAAGGTGTTTAAAATTATAATACAGAAATCGAATGGCACATTACAGGTTTCGGATATTATCACAAATAACAATTTCAATACTGTAGTGTATTATGACATGAAGCAAAATAAGGTTTTGCATGTGAGCGGCAATATCTTTCAGAAGGGTGTAGATTTCAATAGCAAGTTTTTTCAGGAATATCTTTTGAGAATAGTTATTACGCTGATAGTTGAAATGCTTATTGCTATTCCCTTCTTTTATAGAACTTTATGGAGATTCGCTATTATTGCTATAGTTAATTTTGCTACACAAACCCTTCTGACTATTGGGATGATTTTTGACTACTCAATTCTACATACCATGCCCTTTAATACTGGATACTTTGTGGTTTTACTGATAGGGGAAATCCTTGTATTGCTTACGGAATATTTGCTTTACCTTAAATTTTTTGGAAAAGACTTAAAATGGAAAATTGCTGTATATACTGTCATTGCCAATTTGATTTCATGTATAACAGGTTTTTTGATTATATGAAAACTAATTCTACTATTACACTTATTGTTTACATAAATAATTTTTCTATAGCCTCGATATTTTAGTAGGTGCGAGGGTTTAGCCCCCTGTCTGCACTTTATATTCTACTGCTACAACTTTTCAAACACTGTAACCCTGTTTCTTCCGGCTTCCTTTGATTTATACAGTGCACTGTCCGCAGCATTTATTAAACCTGACTGACTGGAGGCATGATGGGGGAATGCAGCAATACCCAGGCTTATTGTAACCTTTAGCTGTATACCGCCATAGGTTAAATCCATACTTTCCACAGCCCGCCTTAACCTCTCAGCATAGGAGGCAGCAGCCTCGACATCCAGTTCCGGCAGTATAACGGCGAATTCCTCTCCGCCATACCGGGCGGTAATATCCATGTTTCTAAAATTCTCTTTGATGATTTTAGATATATTCACCAAAACATGGTCTCCCGCCTGATGCCCATATGTATCATTAAACTTCTTAAAATGGTCAATGTCGAACATGATAAGAGAAAACACTCCGTTACACTTTTGCTGACTTTCAATTTCTTTATCTAATAAGGTTTTAAAATGCTTATGGGTTATCAGTTCCGTAAGTCCATCGGTTATAGCCATTCTATACAACTCTGCATTTTTTATAGATATAGCTGCCTGAGTTATAAAAACATTTAAAATGTCTACATCTTCCTTGGTAAATACAGCACTTGAAAGCTGGTTGGTGAGATAGCAGACCCCATTGATCTCATCATAATATTTTATAGGAATACACAACACCGACTTAGCAGCACTTGTAACTACGCTGTGGAAGGAGATATATTTTTCATCTTCCTTTGCATTTATAGTAAATACAGCTTCTCCAGTCTCCAGTACCTTATTGACTATATTTTCCGAAATATCTGTTGCTGCTTCCAAAGAGCCTTCATTTCTTTTGGAAACTACAGTCCTTATAACTCCTGTTTTTTTGTCTTTGAGAATGAGGTATCCATTTTGTGCCCCGGTTACCTCTATAGCAAGATCCATTACTTTTTCCAAAAGTAAGTCAAGGTTTAGTATCGAGCTTATCTGCTGACTCATGGATATTATGGAAGACATCCTCTGCGAGTAGCGTATACCCTGAGAAAACCTCTCAATAGAGTCGGAAGATTGTTGGACATCGATACCAAGTTGTGCCTCACATCTTTTTATATATAGTTCCGATTTAATCTCTTTAAATAAATTATAGGCACACTCAATAGTTTTCCTTTCTTCATCGGCTCTGCCGGTATTTCTTAAAAATACACCATATTCAAAATACCCTAGTGCAAGCTGATAACTTCCCTTATACTTTTTATAGTGCTCTATAGACTGCAAGAACAGCTTTTCAGCTTTTTTATTTTCTTTTATCAGAGCATGATATTTTGCATTTACCCTTAATGCATGTCCCAAAAAAGTTACCCACTTAGCTGTTTTCCTAAGCGACAGCCTGCAAGTTTTCTTTATCTCCCTAAGTAAGCCGCTTCTTTCTTTTTCAGAAGATATACTCTGCAATTTACTCATGTAGGCTTCTGCAAGAACAGCGTAGAGACTAGATGTATACATCGGCAAAAGATTGTTTGATTCACTCACTTTTTTTGCATGTTCGGTATAATAAATTGCTTTTTTTACATCACCTTTTTCAAGGTATATCCTCCCTAATAAAACACTTAAAAGAAAGTCAGACAGTTGTTCTTTTTCATATGCAATCCTATAACATTCAAGTGCATGCTTTTCAGCCTCATCAATATTGCCCCGCTCTAAATGGTACCATGCTTTTATTGAGTACGTCATGCACTGAGGAAATTCGTCTTTAGTCCTGCTTGAATATTCAGCTAATTGCTCAATGTGGGGTTCAGAATCATTATATTCGCCTGCATAAAGAAATATAGAAGTATAGGCAACCAAGCTGGCAATTAATTCTTTATAATCTCCCATCTTTTTAAATATATCAATGCTTTTTAATACAGAGTTCTTACCTTTCTCATATTCACCCGTCCACTGGAATATATAAGCATATGCCTGGTGTATATGAGCAAGGCTGTGCTCACAACCAAGTTCTTCAGCTATCTCTAATCCTTTTTCGAGATATTTAATGCCTGAATCATATAGGGTAGCTGAGGCCAGTGTCATACCCATGCCTCTTAGGACATTTACCAATTTATCTGACTTTCCTATTGCGGATTCACAAGTATTGAGGGCTTTTATTGTAACATATATAAAACTTAGCAAATCAGAAAGTAATAATGTCCAGAAAATATTGTCAAAGGATGACAATTTGTAGATGGTGTCCCTCCTGTTATCTTGATGTTTTTTCTCACTATAAGCTGTTACTGGAAAATACTTGCGCAGTCCCAGAACTATCAATTCCTTTATTATCCCTGCTATTACAGCAGGCTTTTTGACCGGGAGTTTTTCACCTACTAATAAAAGTCCTTGCCTACAGTGTTCTATTGACTTTTTATAATCAGCGCTTCTTAAATAGAACTGGCTTAGCTGCAGATAGATTTCAGCTTTTTTAAAAGTATCTTTAACTATAGGTAGAAGCTTTTCAAATAATGCTAGTGCTTCAACACGCTTTCCTATAAACAAATATAGTTCCCCTGCACTTTTAAGATTGTCTATCCATCTATCGGAGTTTTTCTCACCTTTTTCCTCCAAATAGTCTGCTCCCAATAGGAAATATCTGATTGCTACTTCATTTGCATAGCTGTCCTTTGCTTTAACTGCTGCCGGACATACATATTCCAGTGCTTTATCTATATATCCGCTCTCTACATAGTGCTCTGCCAATTCAAATACTATTTTGTCCAAATCATCACAGTATCGGTTTTCTAACATCCTTGCTATCTTGAGGTGCAATTCTCGAAGTTTTTCTCCACCTATGCTCTTATAGAAGGCTTCTCTTATTCTATCATGAACAAATATTATTTTCCCCTTCTCAGCGCTATCCTGCTCTAAGAGTTGTACTCCTATTGCCCTGTCAAGAGCAGCCACAACTTCTTCTTCGCTCAACTCAACAAGATCAAAGAGGAGTTCAATATCAAATTTCTTTCCGAATACCGCAGCGTGTGTCAATACATCTTTTTCATCATTTCCAAGCTCCGAAATTCTCTTAATAAGAATATCTATTATATTTGACGGGACTTCGGTTTTACCGAAAACCTCTTTGTTTATTTGCCAAACTCCTTCTTGATGTAGTATTGCATTTTCATTGACAAGCTGTTTTAGTATTTCTATAGAAAAAAACGGATTACCCTTACTCTTTTTCAGTATGAATTCGGATATCTCCTTTATGTTTTCTCCATTGTCATATAGCAGGTTTGATATAAAATCTCTCATTCTTTCTTCGTCAAAGGATTTAAGGATTATTTGATGTAAAGGTTTGCTGCTATCTTTTTCAGCCTTTATAAACTGTTGTAATATATGCTCATCAGTAACTTCATCATCTCTATAGGTTCCTATAATAAGTACAGGATATTTTTGTATTTGGTATAATATTTCCTTGAGGATACTGATACTTCCTTCGTCAACCCAGTGCAAGTCGTCCAGCATGATGACAAGAGCTCCGTTGGCAGCTCCCAAGCCGCAGAAAAAACCACTTACAACTTTCAGAAACCTATCATTTTCACTATTAGGCTGAAGCTCAACCAGTTCGGTACATTCACCTAAAATAACATCTGCCATAGGGTTTAGTTTTAATACAACCCTCCCAAGCTCTCCTACACATTCTCTCATCTTTTCACTGATTTCACTTTTTTTCTTATTATCATACTTATCATAAGCTTTTAGATACGTAGTTATTGCTTCCTTGAAAACATTATAGGGTATTTTGTTTTCTCCTGAAAAACACTTTCCATCTATAAATGTTCCGCTTTTTTCATAAACATAACTTCTTAGCTCTTCTACCAACCTTGTCTTTCCTTTACCGGCTTCGCCGCCAATAAGGCATATACTTCCACGGTTATTTGAAGCATTATCAAACAATTTTTTTAGTCTGCTCAATTCTTCATCTCTATCTATAAGGTTAGTCCTGTAATTGAGATTAACTATTTTATCATAATACCCAGGTGTAAAGTCTTGCTGTCCGTTTTTATATTTCTCTATGTCTTTTAATAATCCATCGGCACTCTGATATCTTTTTTCAGGTTCCTTTTCCAAAAGCTTTAATACTATATCTTCTAATATACTGGGGATTTCTTTGTTTAACCTGGTTGGCCTATCGGGGATTTTTGCTGCATGCTGATATATTATAGTGTTGATATTGTCCCCTTTAAATGGCAGCTCCCGGGTTAGCAGCTGATAAAATATTACACCTAGTGAATATATATCCGACCTCTCATCTACTATTCTTTTTATTACGCCGCTCTGTTCGGGGGGCATATAGTACAGTGTTCCAACAAGCTCTTTTGCAGCGTTTGTATTAAACTCCCTAATCTGTGCCAGACCGAAATCAATCAGCTTTATATCTAAATTGTCATTATGGTTTATAATTATATTCCCGGGTTTTAAATCCCTGTGCAATATACCCGCATTATGAATACACTTTAAAGCTTCACATAATCTGTATATAATCTCAATGGTTTCATCAATAGTAAAGCGCTTATCGCTATTTAGGATATTCTCCAGAGTATCGCCCTTAAGGTACTCCATAGCCATATAGTGGAGACCTTCTGTTTCTCCAGTTTCAAAAACTTTAGCTATATAGGGGGAACTGAGCTTGGCTACGGTAGTAGCTTCGTTTCTAAACCTTATTATATCTTCTATCCTGTTTGAGGTAACATCTTTGTTTAGTACTTTAACGGCTATGTGACGGTTTTCTAAACGGTCTTGGGCAAGCCATACCCTACTCATACCGCCTTCGCCTATTTTTTCGATAATATTGTATTTGCCACGGATTGTTTTGCCGATTAGATTCATGTGACGTCACCTCATCCTATTGCTTTTTAACATTACAAATTTCTATAGATAGTTTAGGTTGAAAGTGATTTTATCCAGTCAGGAAAATCGCACTTCCACAGCTCATTGCCTGACTGGAAATCACTAAGTTCAACCTAAACAATTTGTAGGCAAGGATTGTATAAATCAATATTCATATTAAGATTACTTGTTAAAACTTTCAGGTATTTGCATAGGAGAACTAAGTCTGAACGTAGTGATTTTCAGCTAGAAAAGCACTTGTGATAAGTGGTGGGTTCTTAGCTGGAAATCACTTCTTAGTTTGTTATTTATAATAATAAATTCGACATTTAAATGCTTTTTCCTTCATAGAATGTTAGTATTTGTTTTTATTGCGCACGGAGAATTAATATGACTTTTAAGTTTGGCTATCTATGGATAACCAAACTTAAACTTAGTGATTTCCAGCTAGGGAAACACCTGTGGTAAGTGGTGATTGCCTAGCTGGAAAAAATCACTTTTAAGTTTGGTTATCTATATATTTATATATTATAAATTAAAATAAGGGTAGGGGAGACAGCCCTATCATGGCTGCTCCCAATACCCTTATTTTAGATGAATTTTTCTACAGCGGCGCTTAATAGTCTAATATTACAACTCCTCAAATACGGTAACCCTATTTCTTCCGGCTTCCTTTGATTTATACAATGCACTGTCAGCAGCATTTATCAAGGACGACTGGCTGGAGGCATGGTGGGGGAATGCAGCAACACCCAGACTTATTGTAACCTTTATCTGTATACCGCTATAGGTTAACTCCATATCTTCTACAGCCTGCCTTAGCCTCTCAGCATGAACTTTTGCGGCATTAACATCCATGTCCGGCAGTATGACGGCAAATTCCTCTCCGCCATATCGGGCTATAGCATCCACAGTTCTAAAGTTTTCCTTAGTGATTTTAGATATATTCACCAAAACGTGGTCTCCTGCCTGATGGCCGTATGTATCATTAAACTTCTTAAAATGGTCAATGTCGAACATGATAAGTGAAAATACTCCATTGTACTTTTGCTGACTTTCAATTTCTTTATCTAACAAGGTTTTAAAATGCTTATGGGTTATCAGTTCCGTAAGTCCATCGGTTATAGCCATTCTGTACAACTCCGCATTTTTTATAGATATAGCTGCCTGAGTTATAAAGACATTTAAAATGTCTACATCTTCCTTGGTAAATACAGCACTTGAAAGCTGGTTGGTGAGATAGCAGACCCCATTGATTTCATCATAATATTTTATAGGAATACACAACACCGACTTAGCAGCACTTGTAACTACGCTGTGGAAGGAGATATATTTCTCATCTTCCGCTGCATTTATAGTAATTACAGACTCTCCAGTCTCAAGTACCTTGTTGACTATATTTTCCGAAATATCTGTTGCTGCTTCCAAAGAGCCTTCATTTCTTTTGGAAACTACAGTCCTCATAAATCCTGTTTTTTTGTCTTTGAGCATAAGGTATCCGTTTTGTGCCCCGGTTACCTCTATAGCAAGATCCATAACCTTTTCCAAAAGTAAGTCAAGGTTTAGTATCGAGCTTATCTGCTGACTCATGGATATTATGGAAGACATCCTCTGCGAGTAGCGTATACCCTGAGAAAATCTCTCGATAGAGTCGGAAGACTGTTGACCATCGATGCCAAGCTGTGCCTCACACTTTTTTATATATAACTCAGATTTTATCTCTTTAAATAAATTATATGCATACTCTGTGCTTTTCTTTGCTTCATCGAGTCTGCCAATATTTTTTAAAAATATGCTGTATTCAAAATATCCCAGTGCAATGCTATATTTAACCTTATATTTTTTAAAATGTTCTATAGCCTGTAAGAACAGCTTTTCAGCCTTCCTATTATCATTTATCAGAGCACTATATTTTGCATTTACTCTCAAAGCGTGTCCATACTTTACCGGCCACTTCTTTGTTTTTCTAAGTGCAAACACGCAATTTTCCTTTATCGCTCCAAGTAGCTTGCCTCTTTCCTTTTCAGAAGATATATTCTCTATACTCACCACTTTAGCTATATAAACTTCAGCAAGGTAAGCAAAGAGATTATCTGTATACATCCTCATGAGCTTGTTAGACTCATGCACCTTTTTTGCGTACTCGGTATATTCTACTGCTTTCCCTATATCTTCTTTTTGTACATATATATTTCCAAGTAAGCTACTTGTAAGGTATTCACAGAGGGGCTCTTTCTGATATACAAGCCTATAACTTTCAAGTGCATACTCTTCGGACTCCACAAGCTTTCCTTGTTCTAAACAGTGCCATGCCTTCATGAAGTAGGTCATACTAATTGGAAAGACTTCTACTGATCTGCTTGAATATTCAGCCAGCAGTTCGATATAGGACTCGGCTTCACTATATTGACCTAGAGAAATAGAGACCGAGCACAAATTAGATAGACCTAAGACAACCCCTTGATAGTTCCCTAAGCTTTTGTATAGTTTAATACATTCCAATAGACATTCTTTGCTTTTTTCAAATTCACCCATCCACATTAACATATATCCATACATTGAATATATCTCACCAAGGAGGTAATCATTTCCAATTTCTTTGCCTATATTTATTGCTTTTTCAAAATACTCTATGGAGGCCTTAAATCTGGTAGCGCCACCAAGGGTAACACCCATACCACCCAATGCAAGTACCAGGCTGTTAGATTTCCCTACTCTAGATTCGCTGAGGTTGAGACCCTTCAATACCATATATATATGGCTCAGTAAATCGCTGAATAAAAAGATTAAGGAATTATCCTCAAAGGCTGATAACTGATACATAGTTACCCGTCTGCTATTTTCAGATTGGCCTTCAATAGAAATACTTGGCGGAAAACACTCGTGAATCCTCAGAACTATGAATTCCTTTATGATTCCTGCTATTATACCGTGCGTAGATGCGGGAAACTTTTCACCTACTAATAATAGCCCTTGTCGGAAATGCTCTATTGACTTTTTGTAATTACCAAGTCTAAAATAGGCTTGGCTCATCTGCTGGAAGATTTCAGCCTTTTTAAAAGTATCTTTAACTATAGGCAGAAGCTTTTCAAATAATATTAAAGCCTCATCACTCTTTCCTATGAACACGTACAATTCTCCTGCACTTTTAATGCTGTCTATCCGTCTATCAGAATGTCCGTTGCCATTAATCTCTAAATAATCTGCTGCTAGAAGAAAATATCTGATTGCAACTTCATTGGCATAGCTGTCTTTGGCTTTGATTGCTGCCGGATATACATATTCTAATGCTTTATCTATGTCTCTGCTCTCTACATAGTGTTCTGCTAGTTCAAAAACTGCTTTATCCAAGTTATCACGATAATAAGTTTCTAAAGTATGTGCTATCTTGAGGTGCAATTCCCGCAGCTTTTCTCCATTTATGCTCTTATAGAAGGCTTCCCTTATCCTATCATGTACAAATATTATTTTCCTCATTTCAGCACTATCCTGCTCTAAGAGTTGTACTCCTATTGCCCTATCAACAGCAGCCACAACTTCTTCTTCGCTCAACTCAACAAGATTGAAAAGAAGTTCAATATCAAACTTCTTTCCGATTACCGCAGCATGTATCAATACCTCTTTCTCGTTATCCTCAAGCTCGGCAATTCTTTTCATAAGCATATCTATCATGTTTGAGGGAATTTCGGTTTTGCCAAAAGCCTCTTTATTTATTTGCCAAACTCCTTCTTTATGTAATATTGCACTTTCATTGACAAGCTGTTTTAGTATCTCTATAGAAAAAAACGGATTACCCTTACTCTTTTTCAATATGAATTCCGATATCTCCTTTATGTTTTCCCCCTTATCGTATAGCAAGTTTGATATAAAATTTCTCATTCTTTCATCGTCGAAGGCTTTAAGCATTATTTGATGCAAGGGTTTGCCGCTATCTTTTTCAACTCTTATAAACTGTTGTAATATATGTCCATCAGTAACTTCATCATCCCTGTAGGTTCCTATAAGAAGTACAGGATATTTTGATATCTGATATAATATTCCCTTGAGGAGGCCCATACTTCCTTCGTCAAGCCACTGCAAATCGTCCAGCATGATAACGAGAGTTCCACTGGCAGAGCCCAGACCGCAGAAAAAATCGCTGACAACTTTCAGAAACCTGTCATTTTCACTATTGGGCTGAAGTTCGATCAAGTCGGGACATTCGCCTAAAATTACATCAGCCATCGGGTTTAGTTTTAGTACAGCCCTTCCAAGGTTTCCTACACATTCTCTCATCTTTTCGTTGAGTTCATTTTTTTTCTCATCTTTATAATTATCATAAGCTTTTAGATAAGTATTTATTGCTTCCTTGAAAACACTATAGGGTATTTTGTTTTCTCCTGAAAAACACTTTCCATCTATAAATGTCCCTCTTTTTTCATAGACATAGCTTCTTAACTCTTCTACCAGCCTTGTTTTTCCTTTACCGGCTTCACCGCCGATAAGGCATATACTTCCACAGCTGTTTGAAGCATTGTCAAACAATTTTTTTAGTTTGCTCAATTCTTCATCTCTGCCTATAAGGTTGGTTCTGTAGTTGAGATTGACTATCTTATCAGAATATCCAGGTGTAAAGGTTTCTTGTCCGTTTTTATATTTCTCTATGTCTTTCAATAGCCCATCGACACTTTGATATCTTTTTTCAGGCTCCTTTTCCAAAAGTTTTAATACTATAGCTTCCAATATACTGGGGATTTCTTTGTTTAACCTGGTTGGCCTATCGGGGGTTTTTGCTGCATGCTGGTATAGTATAGTGCTGATATTATCCCCTCTAAAGGGCAGCTCTTGGGTCAGAAGCTGATAAAATATTACACCCAGTGAATATATATCAGATCTCTCATCTACCATTCTTTTTATTACACCGCTCTGCTCGGGGGACATATAGTATAGAGTTCCCACAAGCTCTTTTGCAGCATTTGTATTAAACTCTCTAATCTGTGCGAGACCGAAATCAATCAGCTTTATATCTAAACTGTCATTATCGTTTATAATTATATTTCCGGGTTTTAAATCCCTGTGCAATATATGTGCACTATGAATACACTTTAGAGCTTCACATAATCTATATATAAATTCAATAGTTTGGCCAATAGTAAAGGGTTTACCACTCTTTAGCATATTCTCTAGAGTATCGCCCTTAAGGTACTCCATAGCCATATAGTGGAGGTCTTCTGTTTCTCCAACTTCAAAAACCTTGGCTATATAGGGGGAATTCAACTTGGCTACGGTATTAGCTTCGTTTCTAAACCTTATAATATCCTCTATTCTGTTTGAGGTAACATCTTTGTTCAGTACCTTAATGGCTATATGGCGGTTTTCCAAACGTTCTTGGGCAAGCCATACCGTACTCATGCCGCCTTCACCCACTTTTTTGATTATATGGTATTTGTTATTGATTGTTTTGCCAATGAGATTCACGAGACATCACCCCATCCTAGTACTTGTTAACATTACAAATTTCTGTCGATTCTAACGCTTAAAATGCACTTTCTTGATTGTTGTGCCTTGCCCGCTAGAAATAAATTCTGTTACAAGGCACTAGCGGTAAAACCCCGTTATATGAGTTCATTTATTGTTAGTAAATTTTATTTAAAATTATCTTTATTTGATTGGTTTTATACTTTTAGAAATCTACAGATAACCAAAGTTAAACTTAGTGATTGACCGTTAGGCAATGAGCTGTGATAAATGCGACTTGCCTAATTGGATAAAATCACTTTTAAGTTTGATTATCTTTGGACAAGGATTGTATTGGTAAACATACATTTTAGATTACTTGCTAAAATTTAAAGCAGTTGTATAGTAATTAGATTCGACACAAAACTTCTTTTTCCTTCATGGAATGGCAGTGTTTGTTTTTTATCGCAATTAATTGGACTAACGGGTGCGGGAGAAGAATGGTTTAGAACGCAAGGTATAAGACAGTTCTATTGACACTTTATAGTATCTTAATATTATTTATATCGGGAATTTTCACTTGGACAAGTACCGTTACTGCTCCACTTGGATAAGTTTATACACTTCCTATGTATAAAGTAGTAAAAAAATCTGCTATAGCTTATGTAATGTGCACTAAAAAGCTGTTGAATACAAATATAAATATAGCTAATATTGACAAAAAGAAGTAGAGTGCTATAATAAGCATATACAACGAGAAATTTCAAAACTGCAATAATTGCAGTACTTTCTAAAATATTTATGATATAAAAAGTTACAGCTACTACTATCCCAATAGAGATAAGTTTCTTTAACTAAAATAATCTATAATACTTCATAAGTTTAAATATATAAATAATTCGTTTGTCCTTAGTTGAAGAGTACAAACATTTTGGACAGAGGCACGGCGTATAATAAATTTAGCAGTGGCGGTGAAAGTTTTTGCACACCAGCGCAAACGTGTGCGTAAATGGTCACTACAATATTTGTGTACATCAAAGCTAGTTATATCAATGGGCTTGAGTTATGCACACGGCTAGAGAGAATACAAGAAAGGGGGTGGTTATTTAGGAGATATGTTTTGTGTGAACTTACATTACATATGGGAGGTGACCAGGGCCAGGTTTATTTCAAGTTTAAAAACACAGATAAAATAATAGGAGGTAGTGTACATTGAAAAGAAAAGTATCAGCAAGAGTACTATCATTATTATTAGTACTAATGTTTTGCCTTAGTCTATTTTCACCGATAGACGGGGTTTTTGCAGCAAATGTGAATTACACTGTGAGCTACACTAATAGCACAGCTTCTACCGTTTATCTCCATTGGGGAGTAAATGGCTGGACTGGTGTTACCGACACGCTCATGACAAAAAGCGGTACAACATTTACGGCGACCATCAGTGTTGCCGAAGGAGCAACGTTAAACTACTGTTTCCATATTACTGCACCATCAGATTATTGGGACAGCAACGGCGGCAGTAACTGGAACGTGGTTGTTCCTGTAAGCGGCAAATATGAAGCGGAGCAAGCTGCTCTCTCAGGCGGAGCTAAAGTCAATACCAATCACACAGGATATACCGGGACGGGGTTTGTAGACGGATATACTGCCAGCGGTGCAACAACAACCTTTACGGTATCTGCGGCTTCAGCGGGCAGCTATAACACTACGCTAAGGTATGCCAATGCAACAGGCAGCACCAAAAAACTATCCATCTATGTAAACGGTACAAAAATAAAACAGATCAGTCTTACAACCCTTGCAAACTGGGATACATGGTCAAACCAGACTGAATCGCTCACTTTAAATGCAGGCAGTAATACAATTGCCTACAAATACGATTCCGGTGACAGCGGCAATGTAAATCTTGATTATATTATCGTTGCAGCCGGGGCTACTCCAACTCCAACGGCAACTGCGACCGTTACACCAACACCAACACCAACACCAACGCCAACACCAACACCAACGCCAACACCAACACCAACACCAACACCAACAGTAACGCCTACACCTACGCCAGGATCTGGCTTAACTGTCCACTTTAAAAAACCGTCTACTTGGAATACTGCGGTAAGGATACATTATTGGAATCTGACTCCAAGCACTGTTCCGACTAGCGGTGCATGGCCTGGAATATTAATGAATTCCGAAGGAAATGATTGGTATGTATATACCATTCCCGGTGCAACAAGCTGCAGTATAGTATTTAATGACAGTAATGGAAAACAAACCGGCAACCTGACAAGAAGCAGCACCGAAGGTTGGTATTTTACAGATAACCAGTGGTATAACTCAAATCCTGATGCTCCAAAGGTTCCTGTAATAAGCGCTGCGCCAACTCCAACTACATACCCGTCTAATCAGAGTGTAGTCTTAACAAGCAGCAATACTGGAGACAAGATATATTACACTGTGGATGGAACAACTCCTACAACATCCTCACCGCAGTATTCTGCACCAATTAGTGTAACGTCAGCTTCAGCGACAACAGCAAAAACAACGACAATAAAAGCTTTTGGGGTAAATGTAAACAATGAGGCTGGAAGTGTTTATACTTTTACATATACAATAGACCCCAATCTGGACACCGAGAAGCCTACTATAGTTTCCAATCCTCCGTCAGGAAGGTCAGACACAGCTATAAGTGTAACATTCACAATCAAGGACAACAAGGCGGCAACTACGAAAGCCTATTATACAACAAATGGAACCACGCCTACTACAGCTTCAACGTTATATGTTTCGGGTAACGCAACAGCAGGATTGACAGGGCCTGTAATTAATGTTACAGCTACCACTACATTCAACTTCCTGGTTGTTGATGGAGCGGGCAATCAAACAACTCAAAACTTCTATTACAGTATAGGACCAGATACAAAAGGCGATTTCAGAGAAGAGTCCATCTACTTCCTGATGACTGCGAGATTCTATGATGGTGATTCGTCAAATAACAGATATACAAGAGCAGATGCTACAAGTGGAAACAGAGCTAATAATGATCCACCATGGAGAGGCGATTTCAAAGGCCTTATTCAAAAGCTGGATTACATTAAGGCTCTCGGCTTTACTGCAATCTGGATTACTCCACCGGTACTGAACAGAAGTGATTATGATTTCCACGGATATCATGCGTGGGATATGACCGCAATTGATAAAAGGCTTGAATCTCCGGGAGCGACTTACCAGGATTTAATTAATGCTGCTCATGCTAAGGGCTTGAAGGTTATTCAAGATATCGTTTTAAATCACAGCGGCAGATATGGACTAAAGGATTTTTCACCGGTAAAGTACTGGGGTGATTCCAGTGATCCCGAATGGGGTGATGGCACCACAATAGATTATTATGACGTTGAGAACAAAAACTTCACTTACAATGGACTTGATGTTGAACCTGTGTCAGGTAAATCATGGTATAACGGTGATTTGTGGCAAAAGGAAAAACCAAGCTTACCATGGAACCCGGATTTGTCATTATGGGGTACTCCTACACAGTACCGTTCACCGAACGGGTATAAAATATGGAACTTCCAGTGGCCAAATCTTACACTTTTTGACCCAACAAAATACCATACAGGCTGGCTGCAGAACTGGGAGGATGAGACATGCCAGACAGGAACAATACATGAAGATTGTCCTGATTTGGATACAGAGTCGGCTGTAACTCAAAACTACCTTATCAATGCATACAACAAATATATAGACATGGGAGTAGACGGCTTCAGAATTGATACTGTCAAACATGTCAGCAGGAACACTTTCAACAGAAGATTCATACCGGCATTCAAAGAAAGAGGCGGAGAAAACTTCTTTATGTTTGGCGAAGTGTGTACACGTGTAAATGAAGTGTGGAACCATGGTGTTCCTCCGCTCTCTACACCATTCTATACTTGGAAGGAAAGGCAAACCTACAGTGCCGATGACCATGCAGCAGCCCATGAAGCCTATGTATATGAGAATGGGCAAGGTCCTAATAATCAGCCGGTTTCAAACAATGCATTCTTGAGCGGCAACGCATACCATACTCCTGACTATACAAAGTATTCTGGTATGTCAGTTATTGATTTCCCAATGCACTGGAACTTCAGTAACGCACAATCGGCATTCAACATCAGAGGAGGAGACCAATACTACAATGATGCTACATGGAATGTTGTGTATGTTGACTCTCATGACTACGGCCCAAATACAGACAACAGGTATGCCGGAAGTACCGATGAGTGGGCGGAAAACGTTGACTTAATGTTTACTTTCAGGGGTATTCCTTGTATGTACTACGGAAGCGAAATAGAATTCCAAAAAGGTGCAAGGGCTGACATAGGACCTACAGGACCTCTTTCGACTACCGGTAGAGCTTACTTTGGAGACAAAATTGAAGGAAGCGTGCAGGTTCAAGACTATGGTGTTTGGAGTAATGCAACCGGAGCAATGGCAAATACATTAAACAATCCGCTTGCAAAACATATAGCAAAAGTAAACCGCATAAGAAAAGCAATTCCGGCACTGCAAAAGGGACAGTACTCTACTGATAATATATCAGCAGGTAAAATTGCTTATAAAAAGAGATTTACAGATGCGGCAAAAGGTATAGACAGCTTTGCCTTAGTTACAATATCTGCCGACGCTACATTCAGCAATATACCTAACGGTACCTATGTAGATGCTGTAACAGGGGATACAAAGGTTGTTACAAACGGCACATTGACAGCTAGCTGTTCGGGTACAGCAAACATGAGGGTTTATGTACTCAGCTTGCCTGGCAATCCTGCACCTGGAAAAATAGGTGACGCTACTCAATGGCTGAAATAATTATGGTGTAATTTAAAAATAGGTTGTCTCAAAATTGAGGCAGCCTATTTTTTTGCTAAAAATGAGCCAACATGTGTAAATTCAGATATAATATGCTTGTAGGAATAAATTATTAATACTTAAGGACCTTAGAAACATGAAAAGAAGAATAGGTATAATAATACTCATACTGATTGGAGTAGCCATTTTCTTATATACTCAGAATAACTGGATTACAAAGTCTAGCTATCGAATTGAGTTTAGCAAGCTGCCTGAGAAATTTGACGGCTTTAAGGTTATCCAGCTTTCAGACTTACATAGCAAGACCTTTGGTGAAAACCAAAAGAGGATTGTACGAGTACTGGATAAATCGAATCCCGACATCATTGCCATTACCGGAGACCTGGTAGATAGCAACCATTATGATGAAGAAGCTGGTATGGAGCTTGTGAGGCAGGCAGTAAAAATTGCTCCAGTTTATTTTGTAACAGGGAACCATGAGTGGTGGTCGGGGAGATATGATAGTCTGGAGAAAAGGCTAAAGGAAGCAGGAACTATAGTTTTAAGAGGTAAGTCTCAAAAAATAGAAATTGAGGAGCAAAATATTTTAATAGCTGGTATCGATGACCCTGCTGGAATGCAGGGAAGTTACGGTGGGCCTTACAGTGTTGAGAATGAGTTAAAAAACATAGCTTCTCCAGCAGAGGAGGATACCTTCAAAATTCTACTTTCCCACAGGCCGGAAAGGATTCGGGACTATGCCGGATATGGATTTGATATTGTATTTAGCGGTCATGCTCATGGAGGGCAGTTCAGGATTCCATTTATAGGTGGCTTGGTTGCTCCCGACCAAGGTTTTTTTCCACGCTACACATCGGGAGTATATAAGGAGAGTCGGACTTCAATGGTGGTGAGTAGGGGTCTGGGAAACAGTATCATTCCACAGAGAATTTTTAACAGGCCCGAAATCGTTGAGGTAATTCTTAAAAAGAATAGTAAATAAAAACTGGGATATTGCAAATTATTTTAGTAATAAAATAGGAGAAAAAGAAAATGTCAGAGGATATTAAAAATAAAAGAGCTGCAATGGGTTGCCTTCTGATACATGGGTTTGGCGGCAGTGTGGATGAAGTAAGACCGCTAGCTGATTGTTTGATTGAGAAAGGTTATAGAGTGGAATGTCCTTCATTAAAAGGGCATACAGGAAGGCGGGCGGATTTAAAGGGGTGCACTTATCAGGATTGGATTGCCTCTGCACAGCAAGGCTATGATAAACTGCGGGCAGAGTGTGAAACTGTATATCTGATAGGTTTTTCAATGGGAGGTTTGATTGCTTTCAATATTGCATTGGATAACAAAGTGGATGCAATTGTGACGCTGAATACGCCTATATACTACTGGGATTTGAAGAGAGTAGCTATAAATATTATTGAGGACATAAGGCTGAGAAAGCTGAATAACGTTCGCAGATATATTGATTCTTCTATAAAACTGCCTTTAAATGCCTTTGTGAATTTCAGATTGTTACTATCGAGAACAAAACCTATACTTAAAAGGGTGACATGTCCTGTCTTTTCTGCTCAAGCATTGGAAGACGATACAGTAAGAAAAGCTAGTGCAAATTATATATATGGACATATAGGAGCGCGGTACAAAAAAGTCGAGTTTTATGAAGGAGCAGGGCACCTTATTCTGTGGAGTAAGGCGGCTGATAGGGTTATTAAGGATGTGGCGGGTTTTTTGGTTCAGGTTGGGAATGTGTAAGAGCAAGCTTTAAAAGAGTATAACAACCCATCTGAATTCAGGCAAGATTTGCAATACATAGTAAAATAAAAGTATATATTGATTTAAGGGGGATTATTGTGTATATAAATATCGAGCAATTAGTTAAAGATGAATTGGAAGCTACTGAGCAGCTTCTATGGTACGAACAACCCAAAGCAAAAATAATAACTGCTGGTGGAAGTGTATTATGTATATTTGGAATTGCTTTTGCAGTATTTTCACTGTTTTGGATGACAACACTTTTAGAACAGCAATCCCAAGCAATGCTGGCCGTATCATTAATGGACAAAATATTTCCTTTCTTTAGTGCTCCGTTTCTGATTATAGGTGTATTGCTTATGTTATCTCCTTACTGGATTTATAGGAGAGCGAAAAGAACCGTGTATGCAATAACTAATAGCCGCTGTATTATCATAACAGCAGGAAGGACTAAAAAAGTGGAGTCCTACAACACCGACACAATTGGTAACATTGAGAAAGTACAATATTCCAATGGCTTCGGGGACTTAACCTTTGCTAAGGAGCAATACACAATGTCGGGTAATGACAGCGGTACTGAAGTCAGAATGCGCAGTATAGGGTTTTATAATATTTGTGAAGTTAACAAGGTTGAAAAAATACTGAAAGCTGCTGTTAGAAAGGATGTAGGATAGTACATGAGCATTCTTTTTATTATGCTTTTTAATATAACTAAAACAAAGTCCGCAATGTGAGTCAAAACACATGCGGACTTTATTGTTAAGCTTATGCTAAAAAAATTATACGAGATTTTCAGTCAGTAAGCAGAAAACACTCTCTATGTTACCAAATTGTTTATCCATTTACGTGATGTAAACCTTTTTATACCTATAATAAGTTTAATAAGTTCATCGCTTAACACAAGTAAAATAACCATATAGGTTGGAAGGTGGAAAACAAAAGCTCCTATAAAAGCTACAGGAATACCGACAAACCATATGGTGGTTACATCCAATATAAAAGAGAACCGGGTATCTCCACCGCTTCTGATTATACCTACAAGCAACATCATATTTGAGGTTTTAATCCACATAGCAAAGGATGTTATTATAAGTATATAATACGCATATTGGAAAGCAGTTTCCGACAGCTTATAATTTGCTAAAATGTTTTTGGAGTTTAGGAAGAGTATAAAACCTACAACAAGCGAACCGGCAATTGTAAGGATAAGAAACTTCTTGCCGTAATCAAAAGCTATATGCTCTTCTTTTGCGCCAATCCTATTACCTATCATAATAGCACATGCATGGCTCATACCAATAAAAAGTACAAAGGCCATACCCTCAATTGTGGCACAAATGCTGACTGCAGCAGTTGATTCAGTTCCCAATCTTGCGTAAATAATATTATATGTAGTTATTCCCAGAGACCATATGATTTCATTAAAAAATACAGGCAGTGCAGTCTTAAAGAATTTTCTCAGAAATTCAGTATTAAAATCTATCATTTCCTTAAGTTTAGCTGCTATGGGGTACTTCCTAATGTATATAAAAGAAAGTAAGACTACACACTCTGCAAGCCTTGCAATACATGTAGCTATAGCAGCACCTTTAACACCCATGGCCGGCATCCCAAACTTTCCAAAAATCAAGGAATAACTGAGAATTGTATTTGTTACCAACGCACCGGTAGTAATAAACATAGGTAGTTTAACGTTTTCAACACTCTTTAATATGGAAGAGTAGCAAATGGTAATTGCTGTAGGTATATAACTTAAACCAACAATTCTTAAATAATCGCTTCCTAGAGTTATAACCTTGGGGTCTTTGGAGAAGACTCTCAAAGCAGTCTCAGGAAAGAAAATTGCCAGTATAGAAAACAATATCGCACCGGATGTAGCTACAGTAAGGCAGATACCTAATACTCTACGAATACCCTTTATATCCTTGTCTCCCCAAAACTGAGCTGTAAAAATAGCGGAACCGCTGCTAATACCAAAGAGTAAGAACGAGAGGACAGCAAAAATTTGATTGGACAAGCCAAGGGCAGCAATGGATGTTTCGCCTAATTGGCCTACCATAAAAACGTCTACAGCATTTACAAAGAAGGATACAAAGTTCTGAATAATTATTGGTATTGCGATTCTAAACATCGTAGAATAAAATTTCTTGTCAGCAAGCAATGTATTCATACTACCTCCCATTTTATAGATATTTTAATATGTAAGTGATTTTTCCCAGCTAGGAAAACACTACTTATCAAAGGTGTTTCGCTATATAAATTGTGATAATTTATCTTTAGTGCAATTTAAAAGATACCACCAAAGAGCTCACATGTATAAGCAGGGTTGTGTGATACTTTTTCAGCTGCATCTATAGCCTCGTCAAGATTATTAAATACTTTTTCAAATGCTTCAACATATGCCTTCATAAGTTCAAGACCGTTTGGTGCATGTATACCCCTTACAAGTGTATAGTCATTGCAAAGGCTAACAGCTTCGGGATAATCTTCTACAACATATTCAACCTTTCTTCCGGCTAACGTACATTTCCACGGACAACCTTTTCCATATCCAACCTGTTTTTGGAAAACGTCCTGGGCCATAACAGGAGCCCTTTCTGACTGTCCTACCAATACGCCTTCTGCGTAAAGAGCTTTTTCAACGATTTCCCTAAATTTTCTTGGATGAATATCATATCCCGCCTCATGAGGGTCAAACCTAACCCTGTACATAAAGTACACATGGGTTCTATCGTCAGGTACTTCTACAGTCTTTATACCTTTTATCTTACTGAGGCGCTCGGTGAGATATTCACAATTTCTTTTTCTTATTGCATTGTATTCATCAAGTCTTCTTAGCTGACTTCTGGCAAAAGCTGCTGAAAACTCCTGTATCCTATACATCCAACCTACATGGGAAGCATTATACTTCCTTGCCTCTCCGCTTTTGATTA
This sequence comes from Clostridia bacterium, assembly GCA_026416815.1. Taxonomy (GTDB): domain Bacteria; phylum Bacillota; class Clostridia; order Acetivibrionales; family DSM-2933; genus SKW257. Next base: position 182,773 of record JAOAEJ010000013.1, read on the forward strand.
TTTCCCCAAACATAGCTACAGAAGCAGCACTATTTAACAAATCATCATTATCAGTAACGAATAAGCCGCCTTCTCCACCGGAAAGGTTCTTGGAACCATTAAGGCTAAAGCATGCCATATCACCCAGTGCACCCGTTTTTTTGCCTTTATAGGTAGCACCATGAGCTTGACAGGCATCCTCTATTACAAGTAAGTTGTGCTTTTTAGCTATAGCATTTATTTCATCCATATCCGCAGGAAGCCCGTGGATGTGGACTGGAATTATGGCTCTTGTTCTATCTGTTATCTTTTCTTCAATTTTTTTAGGATCTATATTACATGTTTTAGGATCAATGTCTGCAAATATAGGAATACCATTGTGATGCAGGACACATGAAGCTGACGCAATAAAAGTGAAAGCTGATGTAATAACTTCATCCCCAGGTTCCAGACCTGCCGCTGCTACTGCCATATGTAAGGCAGCAGTTCCGCTCTGGGGAGCAAGACAATGCTTTACACCTACATAATTTGCCCAATCTTCTTGCAAACCTACTACTTCAGGAGTTCTGGTTCCCCAGAGTTTTCCACTCCTTAATACTTTTAATAGTACTTCCTCATCAGCTTCAGTAATTACTGGCCATGATTTTGCTATTCCCTGTGGAACAGTAGTACTTCCTCCTGATATTGCCAATTGTTTTTTAAACATATCTATTCCCCCTTATGTTGTCTCATCTTAATTAAGAAACTTTATCCATTATGAAGTTCTATATATAGTCTAATACTAAGTAGTACTAAACCATCACAAGTTCTCGCTCCAAACCATCCTCAATATTATCAAACGGATTATTAGAAGCAGCATATGAAGTACAATCCTTGCATGCAGGTGAATAGTCTCTATGGCCCTCGCTTAACATTTTCCTAAACTTAATATACTTTTCTGAATTCCATATGTCAACAATATTGTCATCTTTTATATTGCCCATTGTATTTTTTTGGTGAAAATCATCATAGCATGGTAACACATTTCCTAGAAGAGTTATTATCACAAAGCCTACAGGTATGGTGCATGGTATTTTGTTGGAAGAGGAAGCGCTGCCAGTTACTTTTTCACTTAAAATACCAGAACGGTTGGAAAGATTCATATCCTTATATGTCCTATATATTATTTTCGAACGCAAGTCTTCACTTAAGGTATTCAACACTGATTCAAAATCATTTTTTGGTCCTATATGCTGTGTAACTACAAATTTCTCAATTCCTAGCTCTACCAAATCCTTTATGCGCTTTTTGTCTAAAAAGTCTCCATTGGAAAAAATCTGTGGAGTAGAATGAGGTAGATATTTTTTAGTCATAGATACGAATTTGTCTAAATTAGAACAAAGCAAGGGTTCACCGAAGAAGTGATAGTTTACTATGCCGTCGTAATTTATTGATTTAAGCTGCTCCATCAATAGTTTAAAAAGCGATTCTTCCATCTCCCCGGTTTCTTTTCTGGTAAGTGTAGCGTTGGGGCAGTATGAGCATGAACGATTACACTTTGAATTTACTTCAATTTCTACAAAATCAAAAGGTCTTTTTGAACTCATTTTGGTCCCTCCTTCTAAATAAGAAAGTTATTTTTTATACTTTTTAATACCGAATTCTCCTGTTTTGTCATTTTTATAACATAAAAAATATTAATTACAAAATCACAATATAAAGGTATAATTGGTACGATTTATAATTTTAATGCAAACGTTTCCAGTAGTCAACCATATATTTACTTTTTTCTATGTTTTTTCTGATAATTTTACCTGAATTTAACATATTAGCCTAAATGTTATAATTAGGTTAATAACATTTTTCGAGTGATTGGTATACAATATTATGGTATTGTGGTATTATTATGTAATTGATGGCGGATTTTTGGATAAGTCAAAGAATCTATAAACTCTAAAAAGTTTTTAGTGAGGTAAGTTTATGCAAAAAAAAATTAAATGGGGAATACTAGGATATTCGCAAATTGCAAAGGAAGATGTAATTCCCGCGATTCTAAAATCTTCAAACTCGGAATTTCATGCAATTGCTTCAAGGGATAAGGACAAGCTTAAGGAGTGTAGCGACTTATATAAATGCACAAAGACATACCTAAGTTATGATGAATTATTGGATGATCCTGCGGTTGAAGCAGTTTATATACCTTTGCCAAATTCGCTGCATAAGCAATGGACTATAAATGCTGCACGTAAGGGTAAGCATGTTTTATGCGAAAAGCCTATAGCTCTCAACACTAAAGAGTGTATTGAAATGATAGACGAGTGCAAGGCTAATAGGGTTTTACTTATGGAAGCCCTTATGTATAAATATACAATGAGGACGAAAACGGTAAAACAATTAGTGAGCAGTGGAATCATCGGTGAGGTGAAACGTATACACTCTAGTTTTGGATTTACTTTGGATAGAGATAATAACTTTAGATTGGACGCATCAATGGGTGGTGGCTGTTTGTACGATGTAGGCTGTTATCCCGTCAGCTTTATCGGCATGATTTTAGAAAGTATACCTATATCGGTATCGGCCGAATGTATTATGCAAGGTAGTATAGATATAGATTTCTCAGCGGTGCTTAAGTATGAAAACGGGGTCTTGTGTACAATCAGCAGTAGTTTTAAGGAATTTTACCGGCCATTCTCTCAGATAATCGGAACAAAAGGCCTTATTGAGGTTCCGTTTACATTTCAGGGCTATGGGGGAGCAGTAACAGTGGTTAAAGATAGTGAAAAGAAAGAAATCGAAGTGCAGGAATGCGATAGATATATACTTGAAATAGAGGATTTTGCTGACGCGATTATAAACAACAGACAACCAATGGTTAGCCTTGAAGACACTTTGCGAAATATGAAAGTAATAGAGATGCTGTACAAGACGGTAAATAAAGAAAGTTTACTGTAAACACAGTGATTTCCAGTTAGACAATGAGCTGGCTTAAATAAAAGACCACATCAATAGGGCTTTTATTTAAGCCAGCTAAAACCTCAAAAACTCTTCTAATTAAAGAAATCCTCGGGAACTTCGTTCAATGATTTATACTGGTTTTTGCCCAACGTTTTTGCATAATACAGAGCTTTATCCGCATCCTGAATTATAGCATCTGTATCATTATAATTTGCATTTAAGTTGTATTCAGATATACCTATAGAACAGGAAAGCCTGTATTTTTCAGGTATTTCTACACTACGGTTAAGGAAACTTTCGATATCCTGCTGAAAATAATCCTGATTTGCCAGTTTACTAAGAATCCTTTTAGCCACATCACTTGCGTCTTGTAGCCCAACTTCCGGTAGTACGATTATAAACTCATCTCCTCCATAACGTACCACAAAATCATTTTCCCGTGTAACTTTTTTCAATATATCGGCAAACATGTATAAAATAAGGTCACCGATTCGATGCCCGAATGTATCGTTGTAATACTTGAAATTATCCAAGTCTATAAAAAGGATAGAGAACCCGCTTTGATTTTTATCACTATAGCGACGCATTCTATTTTGCTCTTCTTCAAGTTTTTTATGTAGTACCTGTCTGTTGTAGAGACCTGTCAGCATATCTGTAGTTGCAGACTTAATAAGCCTGCTGTTAAACTCATTAAGGAGCTTATTCTTTTGTACTATTTCCTTTTGATTACGGATTTTCTCCAGAGAAGTAGATAGCTGTTTGGTTGCTATGGATAAAACCTGTAACTCACTGGATGTAAGAACTAGCTCCTTCTTTATTGTTGCACAGAAGATATTGCCAACTAACCTTCCTTCGCTAAATAGAGGAAGGCTGATTATTGAATTAAGAGAGCCGGCAAACTCCTTAACACTCGTAGTTTTTGAAACGTCGGAAATCAGCTTTTCGTTATAACCTTTTGAAAGTGTGCTGATAAGTCCTACAATGTCAAACTTTAGTTCATCAATATTTTTGTTTCCGTAAAGTACTTTCCAAGCACTTCCTTTTTTAATACTAAAAATGCTAAGTTCAACTATAAAACTATTGTTAATGAGCTCCATCGCACTTTTTATTAAGTCAAGCCTATGACTTTCCTTGCTAAGGATGTTCTGTAAATTATTTAGGAAGTTCATATCATTTACTTTTTTATGGAGCTTGGTTAAGTTAACTTCTGTTTTAACAGCCTTAATAGTTGATTCAAAATCAATTACATCCTTACTTATATTGAGTTTTTTTATTTTAATACAATCTTTATTGCCTGAAAGCTCGTTTAATAGAATTTCTTTATAGAAACCGTAGCCCAATTCTTCACAATACTTTATACCTTCGTTAAATATTTTATTAGCTTTATCAAGTTGATTCAATTCTTTACACATTACTGCATATTCGTAATAATACCTCGGTCCTAAAAATTTAATGGAGTCGTGTTCTTGGTCATGAAGGTAGACTGATGCCTTCTGGAAATGAGCATCAGCCTCTGAATATTTTTTATCTTGCTTACATAGGAATGCCTGAATTAATTCGAGCATAAAGTAATCTTCGTTTTTATCTTTAAAGGGTTGAAGATTCAAAATTTTTATTTTGGTAAAATACTCTAAAGTTTTATTGGGCTGACCACATTTATAATAGGATATACCTATCATTGTATAAATAGAGCACAGAGAATGATATTTGAGACTTTCATTCTTTAACATACTCATAATCAAAATGACCTTCTCCAGGTATTGTGCCGATAATTTGTGTTCAAAAGCAAGGAAAAAGTTCAGGGCAATATTATATAGTGTCAGACAAAATTCATGGTAGTCATCTATGGCTTTTAAGTAGTATAAAGCTTTTCCATAGCATTTATGGGCATTTTTATAGTCTCCTATGGTAAAGTAATGGTAACCGAAGCCATTATATATGTGGGCTAATTCACGCTTATTGCCTAACTGCAATTTTAGTTTTTCACTTTTTCTAAGGTAATTTAAGACATTATCGTACTCACCGCGCACGGAATGTACCATACCCATTGTATGATATGCAATTGCTAGCCTGAATGTATTGTTGTATTTCTGGGCAATGTTTATACCGTGCAAATGGAAAGGCTTATTCTCATCGTAGTAGGCTTTTGCAAAGATTCCGAATAATCCATAGGGGTTTGTACAAAAAAACGATAACGTATTTTTCATATCCAGCTCAATGCCTATTTCGATGATATTTTTAGCCATTACATTCCATTGTTCCTCGGTATGATTTCTGGCTTTTTCTTCTATTAAAAACAGAAGGAAATAGGCTTTAAGTATCTGAAGCCTGTGGTTGATTTCCTCTGCAAGTTTTATGCTCTGATTACAAAACCTTTCAGCAGTTTTAAGGGTATCTTTTTTAAAATGAATATAGCTTATTTTCCTGTAAGCATCGGATATTTCTTTTACATTCTTTGTATTTTGTGCAAAGTTTAGCAGTGAATGATAGTGAATTAGTGCAACATCATTTTCCGCTAGAAAATTATGCACATCACCCAGGGTATGCAATAACAGAAGTTGATAATCCTCTGAAAGAACCTTGTTATTTAAATGCAGCTCATTAAATATGTTTAATGAATACTGCTTACACTCGTCTAATGCAAGAAAATTTAAACAATTGTTGCTTAAGTTTATTAATTCTTCGATATCATAGTGAGGTGTCAAGTTTTCAGTATCATAGTTTATTTGTTCTTCGCTATTAGTTCTGAAATCAAATATCGAATTATTTATTTTTACAAACTCCAGGAATTCTTCCCAGTAACTATTTGGCTCATCAAAGTTGTTTATGCCATCTTCGTTTAATGAGAATACCAGAAGTATCTTATTATCGTAGTTTTTTTCTATAAACTGTTTTATCAAACGCAAAGCCGACTCTTGGGAGTAATGTAAATCTTCAATAACAATTATGAGAGGAGTAGATTCAGATAGAAGAAAAAACTGTTTTTTTATAGACTCCAGCATCCTCTCTTTTTCATACTCAAGCTCATCCAGAATAAGCTCTTCATATCTTTTTGATATCCCATTCACATAATAGGATAAAAAAACTGAGCGTTGATAATAATAAACATTTGAGTCTTCCAAGAACTTTTCAATGTTGTTGATTTCATTGTTCGATAGATATTTCTTTATAAAATCAAGAAAAGGAAAATAGGGCTCACAAAAATCATGTTTTTGAAGTTTATGACGTAGAATCATAGCTTCATTACCAATATTATTAATAAATTTGGCCATGTGAAATGAAAACATATCGGAGGATGATGTGTTGAAAAATATAGATTGCATATTTCCCGATAGTGTTTCATCCCAATAGCTTGCTAGAAGATTATCAATATACTCACCCAAAACTTCTCTTGTACTTTCCTTATTATCAAAATTAAAAAGTCCGTCCATATAACACCTTTATCTAATAATTTTTAAGGAAATAGAGTCGTATCTTAAATAATTAAATATACTTTCTATAATTATGATTTTGGAAAATTCTCATAATACCATTTTAACCTCTATCTGCAAGTTTCACAAGTAATAGAATTGCTGTTTTTATACATAATATTATATTTACAGCCTATCATAAGAGCCCTGCATTCTCACATGTACGTATTCAATGTTTTTAACGAATACTGTGATGGAATAAAACTCATAAAGGGTGAATATATATTACAACGTCATTAATGAAGAGGTTAATTAATCCATCTTCATTCTGTCATAAAACTTATACCATTATCGCTACATAGATATATTCAATTTACAACAATGCAGCTGTTAACTCTAAGGCAGTTTATTAAAGGGCGCATTTGTATGTTTGCTTTAGGTTAATTTAAAAAACGAATAAAGGACAAAATGGAGGTTAAAGAATGGAGCAGTTTTTATGTAAGGAAGGCTATGAGCCGATTGCAATAATCGGTATGGGGTGCCGTTTTCCGGGAGGAGTTAAAAGCCCCGAGGCCTTCTGGGAGGTTTTGAAAAATGGAGTTGATTGTATTACGGATGTTCCAAACAGCCGTTGGGAGCTGTCTGAGTTTTATAGTGCAAACAGGGACAACCCGGGTAAAGTAATAACCAGAAAAGGGGGGTACATAGAAGGTGTTGATGAATTCGACCCTGGTTTTTTCGGTATTACTCCCCGTGAAGCGGATTTTATGGACCCACAGCAGAGAAAGCTGCTTGAAGTAACCTGGGAGGCTTTGGAGGATGGAGGGCAAAAGCCTGGAGAACTTGCGGGCAAGCCCGTAGGTGTATTTATAGGGGCATTTACTCTTGATTATAAAATACTTCAGTTTGGCGGCAGAAGACATGATAATCTTGCTGCTCACTCTGCTACCGGAATTATGATGACGATGGTTTCAAACCGTATTTCATACATATTTGATTTCAAGGGCCCGAGTATGTCTATAGATACTGCCTGCAGTTCATCGCTTGTTGCAGTACATACAGCTTGTGAAAGCTTAAGGAGAGGTGAGAGCTGTCTGGCTGTTGCTGGAGGTACGCTGCTGCAATTTGCGCCCCAATACACCATTGCAGAGTCTAAAGGCGGGTTCCTTTCACCTACAGGGTGGTCTCATGCCTTTGATTCAAGTGCTAACGGTTATGTGCGCGCTGAAGGCGTTGGGGTTGTTGTGCTCAAAAAGCTTAGTGACGCTGTCAGGGATGATGACCCTGTATATGCAGTAATCATAGGTGATGGAGTAAATCAGGATGGGCATACAAATGGTATAACCGTTCCAAGCGGAGAGGCCCAGCAGGAATTGATTAAAGAAGTATGTGAAAAGGCAGGTATACAGCCAGGAGATTTACAGTATGTAGAAGCTCACGGAACAGGAACTCCTGTGGGAGACCCTATTGAGGCAAATGCCCTTGGGAGTGTACTTGGTATTGGAAGGGAGCCCAATTCAAATTGTTTTATAGGCTCGGCTAAGACAAATATTGGTCACACCGAGGCAGCGGCAGGTATAGCAGGCTTGATGAAGGTAGCACTGAGCCTGAAAAATAAAAAGATACCGCCTCACCTTCACTTGAAAGAGTTAAATCCTAAAATAGAAATAGAAAAATGGCCTTACAAGATACCTACTAGCCTGGAACAATGGCCTGAGCACCAAGGACCAGCCCGTGCAGGGGTCAATTCTTTTGGATTTGGTGGTACAAACTCCCACGCTATTTTACAGGAAGCACCCGAGAACGGTATTTCAAGCAGTGAAAATTCTGTACACGTAATAGAAAGACCTAAAATTTTACCTCTCTCTGCCCGCGATACAGAAGTATTCCCAGAGATGGCAAAAAACTATGAAAACCTCCTTATGAAAGAAGAGCTGGCTCCAAAACTCAGTGATATCGGATATACCCTTGGACTGAGACGTGAGCATCATGACCAGAGAATGGCACTTATCTATTCATGCAAGGAAGATTTAGTGCAAAAGCTAAATACTTGCAGTGAAGGTGAAGACGATTCATTGGTTATCAAGGGTAAAAAACTGTCTGATGAGAAACGTAAGCTTGTTTGGGTATTCACAGGTATGGGACCGCAATGGTGGGCTATGGGAAGGCAGCTTTTTGAGAAGGAACCGGTATATAGAGAAGTTATAGAACGCTGTGATAAGGAAATGTCAAAATGGGTGGACTGGTCCCTCATTAAAGAGCTTAATGCCGATGAGAAAGAATCTAAAATGGCGGAAACCTGGCTTTCGCAGCCGGCCAATTTCGCATTACAGATTGCTCTTGCAGCCTTATGGCGCTCTTTTGGAATTACTCCCGAGGCTATTGTGGGGCATAGCACAGGTGAGGCTGCTGCCTTCTATGAAGCAGGAGTATATACCTTGGAAGAGGCTGTAAAGATAATTATAAGCCGGAGCCGTTTGCAGCATGAGGTAAGCGGGACCGGAAAAATGGCAGCGGTAGGACTGCCTGCAAGTGAAGTTGAGCCTTTGTTAATGCCCTACGGTGATAAGATTTCCATAGCAGCTATAAACAGCCCGCGCTCTGTAACCATTGCCGGCAATGAAGAAGCTTTAAATGAGCTCATCAAGCCCCTGCAGGACAGGGGAGTTTTCTGCAAGTTCCTACAGGTGCAGATACCATTTCATAGTGCTTATATGGACCCTATTAAGGATGAGTTATTAGAAGAATTGAAAGATATAAAGCCGCAGAAAGCAAAGATGCCTCTTTATTCCACAGCCACAGGGTGCAAGGCTGACGGCGGTGAACTAGATGCTTCTTACTGGTGGAAGAATGTAAGGGGAACGGTATACTTTACAAAGGCACTTGACGCAATAGTGGATGATGGTTATTCGGTATTCCTTGAGATTGGTCCTCATCCGGTTTTGGCTGCCTCAATATCCGAGTGTATGGCAGAGATGAAGAAAGAAGGCAGGATACTGTGCAGCTTAAGACGTAAGGAAGATGAACAGCAAAGGGTAATTGCATCCCTGGCGGAGCTTTACACGATGGGATTTGATGTGAACTGGAAGATGTTTTACCCTAACGGTAAATTTACACGCCTTCCTATATACCCATGGAAAAAGGACAAATACTGGGTTGAGCCTCAGGATGTGCAGCAGCGCAGGCTTGGGAATATAGACCATCCCCTTCTTGGCCGCCGTCTATATGCTACTCAGCCAACATGGGAGGCAGGGATGAACTCTGAGTATTTTGCATATCTCAGAGACCACCAGATACAGGGTAATATAGTATTCCCGGCTGCCGGATATATTGAGATGGCATTGAGCGCGCTAAAGTCAATGCTTGGCGGAGGAACCTTTGCAATAGAAGACCTAGAAATCAAGAAGGCACTTTTCCTGTCCGACTCTAAAGACTCAAGGGTCCAGTTCCTGCTTGATGACGAGAACTCAGCATTCAAGATAGTTACTTATGAAGATGAAAGCAACAGTACTGTATCCCATGCAAACGGTAAGCTGCGTGTGATTCAGAATACAAATATAGCACCCGGAATAAATATTTCCTTAATGAAGGAAAGGCTGGCAAATGCAATGGGCGCTCAGGAGTGCTATGAAAAGCTTGATTCAATGGGCTACAACTACAAACATTGCTTCAGGGGTATAAAGGAACTCTGGCTTGGTAACGGTGAAGTACTTGCGAGAATCGGTATGCAGGATGAGGTGATGGAGAACAGCAGTGAATACTATTTCCATCCTACAATTACCGATGCCTGCTTCCAGACTCTCATAACAGCAGAGTTTTCTAAGTTAGCTGGAGATAGTCAGGGAGCCATTCGCCTGCCGGTGTCCATAGAAAGAATAAGGCTTACCGAAGGACACACCGGGGAAGTGTGGGCTTATGCAGAGGTTGCCGAGAGCAATGCTGAAACACTTTTGGGTAATATATACCTTTATGATGAAAACGGTGCCGCAATAGGTGAAATTAAAGGCTTCCTGGCCCAAAGCGTTGATAAGGCAACAGGAAACGTATCGGTAAATACCATAGACAGTTGGTTGTATGAAGTAGAGTGGCAGGAAAAAGAACGCACTGACAAAGAGGAAAAGAATGAAAAAGTGCCAGGCAAAGACGGAAACGGATGGCTGCTGTTTGCAGACCAAAAGGGTGTAGCTGAGGAGTTGGCAGCTTTATTCAGAGAAAAGGGCGAAAGCTGCTGCCTGGTTCAGGCTTCAGACTATTTCGCTATCGAGAGTGATGGAAGCTTTGCAACGGTAATACCCGATTCCAAGGAAAACGTAGATGCGCTTATTAAAACACTTTTCAAAGATAAGAGCAGAAAGTGCAAGGGAATAATCCATCTGTGGAATACGGAAGTGCCTGACATAGAAAGCATGACAATAGAGGATATGCAGAAGGTAAAACGTCAGAGCTGCTACTCACTTTTGAACATTGTAAAAGCTATAGGAGACTCGGGGATTACTACAAAGCTGTGGGTAATAACCAAGGGTGCTCAGGCTGTTGGTGATACAGTTGAGGATATAGCGTTAACCGCTTCTCCTTTATGGGGAATAGGAAGAGTATTAGGACAGCAGGAGCTTGTGGAAAGCTGGGGAGGACTGATTGACCTTGATCCTCAAACCAAAGGGATAAAAGAGAATGTCTTAAGGATATTTACTGAGGTTTCAAGTCCCGAGAGTGATGATCTAATAGCTATCCGGGGTGAAAAACGCTATGTTCAGAGACTTAGCCCTGCTTCTCGATTGACAAAGCCGCTGCCTACCCGTTATAGACCTGACGGCTGCTATCTCATTACAGGAGCTTTCGGAGCTATAGGACAGCTGGTGGCACGTATGATGGCTAAGCATGGTGCAAGGCGCTTGATACTTATGGGTAGAACAAAAATTCCTGCAAGAAGCGAATGGAACGAGATAGAGAAGGAAAGTGCAGCAGGAGAAAAGATAGCGTTCATAAGGGAGCTTGAAGCTTTGGGAGCGGAAGTTCTCCTTGCCAGTGTGGATATAAGTGATGAGGCTCAAGTGGCAGAGTACTTTAGGGAGTTTAAGAAAATAGGATATCCCCCTATACGCGGGGTAGTCCATTCTGCCGGTATAGTCCATGACACCCTTGTGAGCCAGATGGATACCAAAACCTTTGATGTTGTATATGATACCAAGGTATATGGGTCTTATCTTCTGCACAAATACCTTAAGGATGAGCCAATAGACTACTTTGTACTGTTTTCATCGGTTGCAGCTCTTGTGACAACAGCTGGACAGACTAACTACGCGGCGGGGAATGCGTTTTTGGATGCTCTTGCGCACTACAGGAGGTCAAAGGGACTGCCTGCACTAAGTGTCAACTGGGGACCCTGGGCGATAGGAATGATAAAGGAGCTTAACCTTATCGAGCACTACAGAACCCGCAGGGGTATGAACTGCATTCTGCCTGAAGTAGGAATGAGTATTCTCGACAGGGTAATGGGCCAGGATGTGCCTCAGATTATGGCATGTGAGGCGGACTGGACAAGGGTGCTTGCGTGGTATGCCAAAGAGCCGTCTGTATTTGCTCATCTTGCAAAGAAAGACGACACGGGAAGTAAGGAAGAGGAAGTAAGCTTTGCAGTTTTATATAGAAACGCCGATGAGGCTTCCAAAAAGGAACTTGTTGAGGATCACCTTGCAGATTTGATTGCAAAGGTACTTCGTTGTAAGCGTTCTCAGATTGATTTGCATACTTCGTTGAACTCTTTAGGCTTGGACTCCATAATGTCCACAGAGCTCAGAAATAAGGTTGCGCTGCATTTCGGTCATACTTTTACCATTGTAAAGCTTCTGAGCGGTGCGACTGTCTCTCAATTGGCCGAAGAGCTGATGATGACTCTTAATGAATCCATGGAGGAAGAAGGAACAGCTGCCTCTGCAACTGAAGGCGGAATAGAGCTTGTGAATCAAAACAATACTAATCCGATGAATACAAGCGGCTCTGGCGAAGAATTGCGAGTAGTAGAGGAATATCCTCTTTCCTACGGGCAGAAGGCCATATGGTTTATAAACCAGCTGCTTCCCGACAGCCCTGCTTACAACATCGGAGGTGCAATGTACATACCGGCGAAGCTGGATATTGAGGCTCTGCGTAAAGCGATATGCGATATTATCCAGCGTCACCCCAGCCTTAGAACCAACTTCTTTATAAAGGACGGAGAGCCTTACCAGAAGGTATGGTCTTACAGAGGTGATGGTATGGAGGTCATAGATGTACAGGGCAAGGATTGGGACAGCATTCGGGAGATGATCATTGACGATAATAAGATGCCTTTCAATTTGGAGAACGATCCGTTATTCAGAATAAGGCTGTATAGGCAATCGGAGCAAGACTATTATTTCGCAGTTACGATATACCATATTATCTCCGATGCTATGTCCAACTATATGTTCATTGATGAAATGCAGGCACTCTATGACCAATACGCAAACGGAAATATTGCTCAATTACCTGCTCTTACGGCGGAGTACAAGGATTTCATAGAGTGGGAAAACAGGCTTATAAACAGCTCTAAAGGAACGAGAATGTTCAATTACTGGAGAAGCCACCTTCCTAAGGAAATGCCGGTATTGAATCTGCCCACCGATAAACCTCGTCCGGTGGTGTTGACTAACAATGGAGCTTCCTATTCCATGGTTATAAGTGAAGAGCTGTCCAGAGGCATTAAGGAGCTTTCCAGAGCAAGTGGAGCTACAGTTTTCATGACTCTACTGAGCGCATACTATGCTCTGCTTCATAAGTACTCCGATCAGGAGGACATCATCATAGGCACTCCTGTAGCAGGCAGGACTCAGCCGCAGTTCTCAAAAGTGTACGGTTATTTTGTAAACATGCTTCCCCTTTGGGCGAGATTTAAAGATAATCCAAGCTTCACCGCTCTGCTGAAACAAGTACAGAACAATGTATTGATGGGGCTTGAAAATCAGGAATATCCCTTCGCTTTATTGATAGACCGTCTGGGACTGGAGCATGACCCGAGCCGTTCTGCAATATTCCAGGTTATGTTTGTGTATCTTGTACACAGGGTGGAGCAGACTGGAATGGACGAAAATAATGTTGCCCACTATGCAGGCTTCCCTATGCAGTTCCTCCAGATACCCGAGGAGGAAGGACAGTATGACATTACACTTTCGATGTATGAAGAAAACGGTGTTTTCAATGCGGTATTCAAATACAACACCGACTTGTTTGTAGAATCTACAATAGAAAGAATGGCAGGGCATTATAGAACACTGCTTGAGAAAATAGTTAAGGCTCCCGAAAAACCTATATGCACCTACGATATATTGACTGAAAGTGAAAGAAAGCTTGTAATGGGGTCGTGGAGTGGAGTACAAGGTGCATACTCTGTGGATGAGTGTGTTCATAGGCTAATAGAAAGCATATCCGATGATAGAGCAGAAGCTATAGCTGTGTGTGTACCGATGGAGGATGGAACAACTGAATACCTTTCCTATAGAGACTTAAATAGGAAAGCAAATCAGCTGGCACGCTATCTGCGCAGAATGGGTGTAAAGCCCAACATGCCTGTAGGGGTTTGCATGGATAAGTCAACGGACATGATAGTAAGCATTCTCGCTGTACTAAAATCGGGAGGTGCTTATATACCCATTGACCCTAATTATCCTTCAGACAGAATAGCTTATATAATTCAAAATTCAGGTGCTGAGATGGTTATTGCCCATCGCAATAGAGAGTGTTCACTGTATAGTCTGGTAATGCGTGTAATAAGCTTAGACGTCATAGACAGTAATGTCAGGTATGAAGACGATTCCAATCTAGATAACGTAAACCAGCCGGGTGATATGGCATATATTGTCTATACCTCGGGCTCGACAGGTCAGCCTAAGGGTGTAAAGGTAGCCCATAGAAGTCTTGTTTCAATATACAAAGCTTGGGAAACTGAGTATAGGTTGAAGGAAACAACAAGCAGCCACTTGCAGATGGCTAGCTTCTCCTTTGATGTATTCAGCGGAGACTTTGCAAGAGTGCTGTGCTCCGGAGGCAAGCTGGTACTGTGCCGCAAGGAGATACTGCTTAATATACCGCTGCTGTACAGGGTAATGGTAGAGGAGAAGGTAGACTGCGCAGAATTTGTTCCTTCTATTATGAGAAACCTCCTTCAGTACATGAAAACCTCCGGCAATAAGCTGGAGTTCATGAACATTGTAATAGTAGGGTCCGATGTGTGGACTGTAAATGAATTTAAGTCCCTCAAATCCTACTGCGGTAAAAATACCCGTGTTATTAACTCCTACGGTTTAAGTGAAGCAGCTATTGACAGCACATATTTTGATGGAGAAGTTGATTGCTACGACGATGGCAGCACAGTGCCTATCGGAAAGCCCTTCCCAAATACCACAGTATATATCTTTGACTCGTTCATGAAGCCTGTACCTGTAGGTATTCCAGGTGAGATGTATATAGGTGGCGATGGGTTGGCTATAGGGTATGTAAATGCTGAAAAACTTACTAATGAACGATTTGTACTTCATTCCTTTGACGGGCAGCGGGAAGTAAGGCTTTACAAAACCGGAGACATGGCAAAGTGGGATGAAAGAGGAAATATACACATATTGCAGCGTATGGACAATCAAGTAAAAATCAGGGGATATCGTATTGAGCTTGGAGAGATCGAAAAGCAGCTGTCAAGCTGCCCGGGTGTAATGAAAGCTGTAGCTGCTGCAATAGATTGCAGAGGCATGGATAAGTCAATATGCGCTTACTATACAAGCGAGGGAGACTGTGAAATAGATAAAAAAGTATTCCTTGATGTTTTGAGTGAAAAACTACCGGGATATATGCTCCCAGCCTACTTTATAAAAGTGAAGGAGTTCCCTATAACTCCTAACGGAAAGATTGATATCAAAGCACTGCCTTTACCTGACTGCAGCATTGGAAACGAGATTATAGCCGAACCTCAAACTATGTATGAAAAGAAGGTTGCCGAGGTGTGGAAAAAGCTGTTGGGAGTAAATAAGGTTGGCTTGCAGCACGATTTCTTCAGCCTTGGAGGAAATTCTCTCTACCTTATAGAGCTGATGATACACCTGCAAAATGAGTTTAAGATTTCTATAACTGTAAATCAGTTGTTCAAAGCTTCTACTCTTGAAGGAATGGCAAGGGCTATAGAGGATATTGTGACGGGTAAAGAGAAGGGGGCAGAACCCTACATAATATACAATCCTAACCGACAAAAGGTAGTGTATTCCTTCCCGCCTGCCGGAGGATACAGCTTGGTTTATAAGTCCTTGGCGCAAAGCATGGAAAATATTACGCTCATGTCATTTAATTACTTGATGGAACCGGATAAAATCAAGCGCTATGCAGATATGATACAGAATCATAGGAGTAAAGGCCCGTATGTATTGCTTGGTTATTCACTGGGAGGTAATCTTGCCTTCGAGGTAGGAAAAGAGCTTGAAAGAAGAGGACTTGAGGTGACAGATATCATAATCATGGATTCCTATAGGATTACCGGAGCATTCAATCCTACCGAAGAGGACATGAAGAAATTCGAAGAGGAGCTGGCAGAGCACTTCAAGAAGCACACAGGGTCAATAGCAGTACAAAAGCATACCCTTGATCAAGCTAAGGATTATATAGATTTCTGCTATCGTACTACAAATAATGGAGGAGTAAAGGCTAAAGTACACTTCATAATTGAGGAAAATACTGGAGATCAACACAGGGCTGAAAGGGAAGCCAGCTGGAATGGCAGCTCATATGCTTCAACCCGTGTTTATCAAGGAAGAGGTAAACATGCGGATATGCTTGATAGGTCTATAGTAGGGGAAAATGCAAAAATAATAACTGATATTATTTCATAAAGCCCTTCAATGACATGATGGTAAGAAATATGGTTTGAAGATAGAGGGTAAGCAGATTTGGGTTAAAGTACCATCTGCTTACTCCCAATTCGATAAAAATAGGATTGTTTTATGTACAGTGTAAACAATATTACTAAATTTACGAGGTGAAATATATGGGAAACAGTGGGAAATCAGTTATTATAATAGGTGCTGGGCTTGCCGGACTATCAGCAGGTATATATGGTCAGATGAACGCATATAATACTACGATTTTTGAAATGCACAACATACCCGGAGGCTACTGTACTTCATGGAAACGCAAAGGGTATACCTTTGATGGTGCGATGGACTGGCTCAATGGTGTCAATCTAAATGAAAAAGATAGTACTGTGTGGAAGGAGTTGGGCTACTTAGACGGTAGAAAAGTTGCATACTCTGATGAAATGCTATGTGTTAGAGATAGGGAAGGGAATACATGGTCCTTCCATTCAGATCCTGAGAAGCTGGAAAATGAGCTTATGAAGCTGACTTCCTACGAGGAAGACAAGGAGATAATCAGAAAGCTGTGCAAGGATATATCAAAGCTTATTAAAGCACCGGTATTTGACTTTATAAAGCCGGAAGCAGTATTCGGGCCTATTGACCAGTTCAAAATGCTGTTCAAATTTTTACCCTATATGAAAATGCTTATATACTACAACCAGGTAATGGTGCGTGATTATGCCAAACAATTTAAGGACCCCAGACTGAGTGAGATAATATCCTATATGTATTTTGACCCCATTATTCCTCAGTCTCAATTCACCCCTGTATATCAGCTAGCGGGTATGAATAAAAAGCTTTTGGGCTTTCCAGAAGGAGGGGGCGGCGGTCTGGCTGCATTCCTTGAAAAGCGTTATAAGGAAATGGGCGGAAAGCTCTACTGCAAAGCTCGTGTAAAAAAAATACTGGTGGAGGATAACAAAGCTGTAGGCGTGCTTCTTCAGGATGGGACAAAGCACTATGCGGATGTAGTTATTTCTGCATGTGATGGCCGCGCAGCTATTTATGATATGTTAGACGGCAAATTTGTCAACGAGCACGTTGATGATGTGTACAATAAAGGGCCTGTTTACCCATCTCTTTTAAGGGTGTATTTAGGGGTCAACCGGGACTTTAAAAATGAACCCCATTCAGTTGCTTATCTATTAAATGAGCCATTAGATATACCGGGTTTGTATCAGAATCACAGGAAGGATTCCATAATGATCAGGCATTACAGCAATCTTGATCCGTCCTTTGCACCGCCGGGCAAATCTGTAATAAACAGTGTTTTCTTTGCTGATTATGATTATTGGAAAGAGCTTTATAAGGACAAGGAGCGTTACAAAAAAGAAAAAGAAAAAGTGGCAAGTATAGTTACTAAGTACCTTGAGCAATTATATCCCGGTATCAAAGATCAGATAGAGGTCGTTGATGTTGCTACTCCTGTTACCTACGAGCGTTATACCGGAAACTACAGAGGCTCTATAAAAGCGTGGATAGAAGATACTACCGATGTGCCGGATAAGTTAAAGAAAGTAGGCATGACACTTCCGGGATTAAACAATTTTTATATGATAGGACAGTGGATGTCCTATGGAGGTATGATTAGGGTCGCCACTTCGGGACGCTACGTCATACAAGCCATTTGTGAGAAGGACAGGAAGAAATTTGTTACCCATACTGCGTGATGTTGGGAGTGGGGATAGAAAAAGCAGTAAAGGTTTTTCACTCTATGGAGAAAAGCCTTTATTGCGACGTATATAGAAGGGGGATATTATCCGTATATGAGCAAAAAGGAAAAGTCAGTTATTATCATAGGAGCAGGACTTGCCGGCCTAGCGGCGGGATGTTACTCCCAAATGAATGGATATAATACAAAGATAGTTGAAATGCACTTCATCCCAGGGGGATGCTGCACATCCTGGGATAGAGGAGATTATACCTTTGACTGGTGTATTATGTGGATGCTGGGGACAGCTCCTGGAAACGAAATGAACCAGATATGGAATGAATTGGGTGCTTTGCAGGGGAAGAAAATAGTTGATTTTGATATCTTTAATAATGTCAAAGGGCTTGATGGACAGACGGTAAGTTTCTATGTCAACCCCGATAGACTTGAATCCCATTTGAAAGGAATTTCCCCGGAGGATAAGGAGCCTATAGAGGCGTTTTGCAGGAGCCTCAAAGAATTCAGAAAGTGTATCGATGCCTATCCTTTCTTAAAGCCGGTCAATATGATGAGTATTCCTGAAAGATTAAAGATGTTTTTAAGCTTCTGGAAGCACGGCAAACTTATAAAAACATCCCATGAAACCCTAATGGATGACTTCTCAAAAAGATTTAAACACCCATTGCTGCGTGAAGCATTTAATTATATATTCTTTGATAGACACCCGACATTCCCGCTATTGCCTTATTACTTCAATGTTGCATGTGCTACCGATAAAAATGCGGGCTGTCCTGAAGGAGGGTCTATAGGTGTAGCCCAGTCAATAGAGAAACGCTTCAAGGAATTGGGCGGTGAAATACAGTATAGGGCAAAGGTGACAAAGATTCTTGTTGAGAATGACCGTGCTGTAGGCGTAAAGCTGGCTGACGGGACTGAACACCGAGCAGATATAGTAATATCTGCCTGCGATGGGCGTACTACCATTTTTGATATGCTGGGTGGAAAGTATGTAAATGACACCCTTAATAAAGTATATAATAATTTAATAGATGAGCCTGATATGACTTATCCAAGCTGGATGTCGGTTTTTCTGGGCGTCAAAAGAGACTTTAAAGGTGAGCCCCACAGCACTACATATCTTTTAAGCGATGCTGAAGCGGCTAGAATACCCGGTTCTATGGATAAAAGTATGCTGGTGCAGTTTAGAAACATGCATTATCCCGAATGTGCCCCAGAGGGTAAGTCGGTAATTCTAGCGTGCGCCTTCTCCGACTATAATCATTGGGCAAAGCTGCATAAAAATAAAAAGGCATATAAAGAAGAAAAGAAAAAGCTGGGTCAGTTTGTAATTGAGTATCTTGACAGAATATACCCTGGGCTTAAAGACCAGGTGGAGCAGATAGATGTTTCTACGCCTACAACCATAGTGCGCTATACCGGAAGCTACAAAGGCAGCGTTATGGCATGGGATCCGTTTAATAAGGCAGCAGACACTATAGAGGAGTTTGCCGGTAAGCACGGAATGAAGCTGCCAGGCTTAAAGAATTTCTACATGACCGGTCAGTGGATGTCTACAGGAGGGGTTATACGTGCTGTGACTACCGGAAGGCATGTAATGCAGTTTGTGTGTAAGGATGACGGAAGGAAGTTTAAGGCGCACACCGATTGCGTTGGTCAGTATGTAGAGGGTAAAGAGGCATTGGGTATATAAAGAAGTAGTAAAAAAATGAAGCCGACTGAGGGCTTCATTTTTTTAAGGTATTATGAATATATAAGAACTTTGCTTTTAATGCTACCATTTCACATAAATATCTGAAGTGTAATCAATTGTTGTAAGCCAGTGTTTCTAGTCATTTATGGTGTTTTCGAGTTCTTTTCCCATAGCTTTACGGTATTTGCTTTTTATATCGTCGATACTATCGGTAAACTCTAAGGATTTAAGGAATTTTGCAAATTCCGAAGGCTTATTGAGTATAAAAATGTTATAGTAATTGTAGGAACCCATTTCCCTATAGGTATCGGAATCGGGCCTGGAAGCTGTATATTTTTGTATAGTACTTAGAAGATCTATATTACCGTTTTTTGTAAGAATATATTTAGATGCTAAGCTTACATTTTGTTCTTTATATGTAGAGTTACCTTCCTTCTGGAAGCACTGAGCCATACCTTCGGTAAATGCACTATTTTTGATATATACAAGATCATGGATTACTTCGTGTGATGACGAGCAATCCAAAAGGTCGTAGATTTCACTCGTTTCATATATCGCATAAGGAAACTCGTCACTGTTGTATTTCATAGCATAGTAATGTATCTTAGGTTTGTTTATCTTTGCGTCAAAAAAACTTAGTAAGCTATCTGACAATGTTTTGTATATAGCTTCCAGCTCTGCTGTTTTATCTATACCGTTTGAAGTAAAGTAGTCAAAGTGCTCACTTGTGAATACTTTAATGTTTGTACTTATATTGGTAGAGACATCAGAGGTTCTCAAGTCTATAACCGAACCCTGCATAGCTCCTGCGGTGATTGGGCAGTAAGGGTCTCTGTACCACTGACCATCTACATAAAATAGGTATTCGGCATAGTCCTTAATAGGGAGAGTTGCACTAAACCAGTTGCCGTCCTTAATCATCTTTTTACCAAAAGGCGCCCATCCGTTGAAGGTCCCTGATAAATATACTTCCTTTGCATAAGATGAATAATATTTAAAAGTTATATCGCGGACAATATGCTCCCCTTCGGTATAGTATGGTTTGTTGAGTATAATTTGTTTTGTTTGGCTGTTCCAATTGATTATACATCCCAAATTTTCCGCTACAAAAGCAAGTGGAAGCATAGTTCTGGAATTGACTACCTGTGGAGCTACGTCAAGTTTCTTTAAAGTTTTATTAACATATGCAGCCTTATTTCCAATCTGTAATTCAATTTGGTTGGATTCAAGCGTAATGCTAATCTTCTTTTCGGTACCATTCCAAGAAAGTGAACCACCCAGGGCATTAACAATAGATGTAATGGGTACAAGTGTTCTTCCGTTTATTATTTGTGGAGCGGTACCCCTGCCCGGGTCTATTTCTTTTTCAGTTCCATCGATATTCATGTAGGCATTGCCTATCTGAAGGGATATAACTTGATTTTTATTGTATATATTATTGTCTCCGCCTATAAGCCATATTTCTGCCTTGCCATTTGAAATATCTATAAATTTATCTTCTTCGCCATCTTTTGATTCCCAGTTACCTTTCCTTAAAATAAGCCCCAATCTTTTAGTTTCAAAGGGAAGCTCAACAGTAGCTTTTTGTCCGAAGGAATCCTTTTCGGTAAATTTGTATTCACTGCCTGATTCACCAATATTCCATAGCCATAGGTTCCACCCATCATAATCATTGCTGCTTCTGTGGTAATGTACTGTGAGTGTAGTTTTTCCCTCAGCATGAGCAAATGGTATGTGTACAGAAAATAGAGTGAAAATGATAAATAGTGTTGCAAACAGTTGAGAAAGCTTTGTGCGATGCTGGCGAATAAATGCCATAATGTACCTCCGTTAATTAGTGTGGTTTTTGCTTCATTTGATGTATATTATAGCATTTGAAGTATGCCAAAAGAAATATATTGACTCAGTTTATGGCTAATTAAAAGGCAAAGTTCACTAATGATATTGGGAAGGCATGTAAAATAAAGTACATGTAAAAAAGGAGTAAAAAAGTTTGCCGGTAAGCACGGCATGAAGCAGACCGGATTAAAGAGTTTTTGTATGACCGGACAGTGGATGCCTACCGGAGGGATTATACGTGCCGTCACTGCAAGTCAGCATGTAATACAGTTTTTGATGGCTGAATAGAGTGGAGGTGAGAATAGGAGCTTTTCTATTGAGACGCTTTTTAATGCATAACAATATAGCAAGTGACTCGTATTGCATGATACGAGTCACTTGCTATATATTAAGCTATAATATAAATTGTGGTATTTTAGATGTTGCTATGAGACTATAACATTGTAACCTTGATTGTTTGTATAGGCTTTTTTGTAATGAACTTTTATATAGTAAGTTCCAGGCACCAAATATTTACTTACACTAGTAAATCTCGCGGAACCCATTGCGTAAGCGATAACAGATTTATTCTCATTAAAAATGTAGATGTCTAAATAATCGGCATTAGATCCATCTTCTAATTGGAACGTGTATGTCCCTCGTGCTCTAAGATTAAGTCTGAAGTAATCACCAGGCTGATCACATATCCCTTTAATTTGGATGGGGGAATAAACGTATGGGTATGGGAAGGAGTAAAAGTCGTACGGAACATAATTGGCCGTGTCAAGCGAATCGTTCTGCTCCACTGCGTTATAGATTGATAATGCAAAAGTTGCACCACTAGCCTGAAGTATAACGGCTAGACTCAGACAAAGCGAAATAAGTAGTCTCTTCATATTTTTCTTCATGTTTTTTAATCTCCCTTTAATTGTTTAAATTTTAATATGTATTTATTTACAAGCCGGTTTGCTCATCTGTGGGTATTATAAACCCTTGCCATGATGATATGGGTGCATAAGTTGTGCATTTTTAGTGCATAAGCGATGAAAAAGCATACAAAAGTCAACGACTGTGGTTATAATTGTAAAACAAACGTCAATTTAGTAAATAAATGTAGGCAATTGGGGTGTATGTATATGTATGGTATGAGGGATAAAGATTGGAGTAAAAGTAAATTCGTAGTTGAGTATCTCGATAGAGTATATCCTAGACATAAAGACTAGATGGAGAAGGACGCTGCTCCCACACTAACTACTATAGTGCAGTATACAGGAGGCTATAAAGGCAGTGTTAGGATATTGGACCCATTCAATAAAGCTGCGGAGGATAATGAAAGAGTTTGCCGGTAAGCACGGCATGAAGCAGACCAGAGTAAAAACAGTGGATGTCTATCGGAAGGATTGAATTATAAATGCTGTCACAACAGGAAGGCATGTAATGCAATTTGTGTGCAAGGATGATAAAAAGAAGTTTAAGGGACACACTAACAGCGTTGGTCAGTATGAAAGGGGTAAAGAGACACTGGGGAAAGTGCCTGAACAAAAAAGGGACGGTAGCAAAACAAAGAATTATGCTACCGCCCTAAGTGGTTTATACAAAAATGTGTTTTTTGATTAAGTACTTTTAATTAGTATACCTCTAAGGAATAGGGTACACCTGGTGCAGGATCTATAGATGTTGTACCTCCCATCCATACAACTGATACATAATATGTACCGGGTAGCAGAAACTTTGAAAACTGTTCGTTTACATTACCTCTACTAGTCGAACTTGCAGAGTAAATTAATTGTTTAGAGCCATTGTATAAGCGAAGGTCAAAATTAGCTCCGTAACCATTGCATAAAAGGAATGATATATCATCAGGAGCGCCATTATTGAATACAAAATAATCAATGTCACCAGCAGTAGCTCTTCCAGTTACATAGGAATCCATTCTAATCGAGTCTGCTACAGAAAAGTTGTTGTTGAACTCAGATTCTGTAATGTAGCTAGTAGCAAAACAATTTACACTAAACGTGAGTGTTAATGATAAAATCATTAATAAAGATAATAGTTTTCTGTACATAAAATATTCCTCCCAAAAAAATTTTAAAATTAATATGTATTTATTTACAAGCCGGCTTGCTCATCTGTGAGTATTATAAACCCTCGCCATGAAGATGTGCGTGCATAATCTGTGAATTTTTGGTGCATAAACAATGAAAAAAGCGTGCAAAAATTAATTGTTATGGTTATAATTGTAAATAAATCATGATTGTAGCAGATAAATGCAGATAATTGAGGTGTATGTAAATGTACGATACAAGAGAAAAAGTACTTAACATTAAAGCTTTACTGGACATTATATTTAAAACCACTAATACAGGTGCAAATATACTTGCAGATATGTACCTTCTAAAAAATGTATCAACAATTTCCAGGTGGAAGAGTGGGAAGGTAACACCTACCTACACTGATTTGCAAAAGGTTATAGAGTTTGCTGTCAGTGAGTCAACCGAGGTACAGCAGGTAAAAATGCGAAAGCAGATTGAGGATTTGATAATGAGCCTGCCATTGGATGAAGAGCTTGCGGCTGTAATATTAAATAAAAACGCCTTCAGTGACTTCCTACTGGAAGCATTAAGTGTTTCCCTCCTACCGAAAGATAAGGATAACAAATCACCACTGGAGCAAGAAAGAGAATTTCATGATGAAATTGATACTAAACCTATCGCTGAAACATTTCAACAAACAGACTATATAAGCAGTAAGAAAAACGATGTGGTATTTCTTTACAATATGGAGGACAGGCCTGTTGTAAAGAAAATAGGGGCACAGTTAAAGGAGTTTGGTATTCTATCCTGGGTGGACATATGGAGTATACGTCCTGGAGTGCCGTGGCGTGAGGAGCTGGAGGAACAGATAAATGATATAGAAGCTACTGTGGTCTTTATAGGAAAAAGCAGTACGAGTATTTTGCAGGACGGAGAGATAAATACATTTTTACAGCAGATGCTGGAGCGTAAACGCCCTGTCATACCCGTAATTTTGCCGGGATGTAGAAAAACTCCGAGGATTCCACGCTTCCTTAGCTGCGTATTATGGGTAGACTTCCGGCGGAATGATACTAACCCAATCGAACAACTTGCATACGGCATTGACTGTAAATGTCCTTTTTATATAGAAGAAATGGGTCAAGATGATGTGAAAAATAGAATTAATGGGCTTTGGGGTTTACTTAAAAAAAGTATCCCGGTTTTTGGGTATGTTCTTGTTGGAATCGTTTTAGTAACGATATCAACACTAGGTGTACAAAACATAATGAATATAAGTGGAGTAAGCCGCAAAGCCAATGTAGTTATTCAGCGTACAGGGGCCGATGTTACTTATTCAATAGAGGATGGAATAGATGTTGCTGAGAACAGAGCCTCAAGTTCTACTAAAGAAGCAAGTAAAGTGAGTGATTCTGAGGGTAATATACCTACGACAGTAGATAAAGAAAAAGTTAAGGTTGAAAATACACCTTCACCGCCTTCCCAGACTTCATCCGATGTTAAGCCCAGTCCAGTAAGAAAAAGCACTTCCGAGAAAGTGCAGGATATAAAAGGAGTCCAATCCAATACAGGCACTAGCACTCAGGTGTTAAATAGCGATAAAAGCAATTTGAGTGAAGAACAAAAAAGTTCTGAGAATAGCAGCAAAACAAATGATATACAAAAATTGTCGCCGGAACAGAAGGCATCAGGGACAGAGAATGCGCAAAAGGAAGGAAGTACTGGGAATAATTATATTATCACAATTGACGGTGACGGAAGTAAAGTAGTAGCGGGCGAAAACATTGTTCTAT
Organism: Clostridia bacterium; assembly: GCA_026416815.1. Taxonomy (GTDB): domain Bacteria; phylum Bacillota; class Clostridia; order Acetivibrionales; family DSM-2933; genus SKW257. The sequence continues at coordinate 208,013 of JAOAEJ010000013.1, forward strand.
CAGAGGATTAGTACTTAAATAGAGAAAAAATTGCAGATAAATAGGGGGTTAATATGTACAAAACAATCATAAAAACTTTTTTAGTTTTAGTAGTAATGCTTGGAATAACGCTCCAAATTACTTTTGTCCAAGCGGATTCAAAAGGGATACGGGTAGAGATAAACGGTACGCCTGTTAATTTTGATGTACAGCCGCAGGTGATAGATGGCAGATTATACGTACCTGTTTGGTACACACTAAAGCTTATGGGGTTTGATGTAAAGTGGGATGGAAAGACAAGGACGGTAACCGGAAGCAGCGATGGCAAGACAATAGTGTTAAAAGCAGGCAGCAGAGAGTTGGAAGTAGACAATAAGAAGGTAATGTTAGACGCTCCTGCAGTGATTACTAAGGGAAGACTTTTTGCACCTTCAGAGCTTATCGAATGGGGACTTGGAATGTCGGTCAATTGGTACAAGGAAGATGATAAAGTGTCTATATGGGATATTAATATAAACGGCAATGATACTACCGTATTGGCAGGCAACGGTATTATTGCAAATATTACCAGGAGATACGATGCAAGTAAGGTTAATAAGCTGATTAGTGCTGCGGACAAATTGCTGGACAGTAAGGATTATGTAAATGCAATAAGCAAATATGAAGAAGCTATCGAGAATATCTCTATCCAGAAAAATCCTATGGAATATGCCGAGGCAAAAAATAGAATAGGAATCGCATTTAGCGAATTGGCAGAAGTAATAAACAAGGAACGAAATATTACTAAAGCCATAATGTCTTATGAAGATGCTTTGAAGATTTATACCATTGAAAGCTATCCAACTGATTACGCTAGGGTTCAAAGTAACCTGGTAACAGCTTACCTGGAACTCTCGGAAATAAGGGACAAGGAGAAAAATCTCGCAGTGGCTATTCAGGCTTGTCAGGAGTGTCTCAAAGTTTTTACACTTTCTGAATACCCTGGTGAATACGCACAGGTACAAAATCTCGTCGGAGTTGCTTATAATGATTTGTCTCAAATAAGAAAAAATAACGATAAAGAACTTAAGCAGGCCTTTGAAGCTTATCAGGAGGCCTTGAATATCTATACAATAGAAAAATACCCATTAGAGTATGCTAGGGTACAACACAGCTTGGGAAGCTATTATTACAATTTAGCTAAAGCAAGCGATAAGGAAGAAAATATTTCAAAAGCTGTTAAATCGTTTGCGGAGGCTTTAAAAGTTTTTACGATCGAAAAATATCCTAAAGATTATGCAGACATTCAAGATGCTCTGGGCACTATTTACAGCAGCTTGTCTGAAGTAAGAGATAAGGAAGAAAACCTTATCAGAGCCATTAAGTCTATAGAGGAAGCACTAAAAGTTAGGACCGTTAAAGACTACCCGTTAGGTTATGCCTCAACCCAAACCAAATTGGGAATTGCTTATAGAGCGCTATCGGAACTAAAAGGGGGAGAGGGAAATCTTATAAAGTCTATAGAGGCATATAAAGAAGCTCTAAAAATTTACACACCGGAAAAATATCCTCTGAACTATGCGACGGCTCAATCCAATTTTGGCGTGGCATATTGGAGATTGTCGGAAATAAAAGATACGGGGAAAAACCTTGCTATAGCCATCAATGCTTTTAAAGAGGTTATGAAGGTTTATACGATAGAAAGGTACCCTTTAGATTATGCACGGCAGCAGAATAATCTTGGTATTATATATTATAGTTTAGCGAGGCTGGAGAATAAAGAAGAAAACATTATGGGAGCTATTAAGGCTTACCAAGAGGTGTTGAGAGTTCACACAATAGAAACAAACCCAGTAGAATATGCAAGAGTTCAAAACAATCTGGCAAACGCCTATAGCAGCTTGTCCCAAGTAAAAGACGCAGGAGAAAACCTTGAAAAAGCTATTAAGGCTCATGAAGAAGCTTTAAAAGTAAGGACTAAGGAAAAATATCCCCTAGGATATGCAATGGCTCAAAATAACTTAGGTGCTGTATACACCAAGTTGTCGGAAGTAAGAGATAGGGAAAAAAATCTTAATAATGCTATAAAAGCTTTAGAAGAGGCTATAAGTATAAGGACACTTGAAAAGTATCCTTTAGATTATGCAATAAGCCAAGGCTGTATGGGAGTAGCTTACGGCAAGCTTATGAAAGTAAGGGACAGGGAGGAAAACTTTTATAAAACCAATAAAGCCTACGAGGAAGCTATGAAAGTATTCACTAAACAGGGCTATCCGATGTACTATGCTCAAGTTCAATATGAACTGGGGAATATATATGCAGCTATGTTTGATATGACGAATGAAAAGGAGTATATCAAAAAAGCAATTGAGCTTTATGACAAAGCCTTAGAGGTGTTTACTGAGAAAGAGTACCCACCAACTTACAAGGCGGTAATGGAAGAAAGGTCTGCAGCGGAGAAAAAGCTGCTAACTTGTACCTGATATTTGCTTTTGAGATAGCTAAATACTATAAATAAAAAATCTATTACATTATGCTCAGCAGATTACCTATGATTTTAGGGGGCGAGGAGGCAAAAATGTAGTAGATTTTTTTTGCATGCTTTTTTCACTATTTATGCACTGATAATGCATGGGTTATGCACCCACAACTTTATAGCAAAAGTTTATAATAGCCACAAGTAAGCAAGCCGGCTTTGCAATAAAAAAATACTTATTACTTCATACTAGCGAAATCGTGTATAAAAGTACATGGTAAAAAACAAATCATAAGGAGAATTAAAATGTTAAAACAAAAGTTTATAATGAGGACGACCATATCCTTTATAATGATGTTTGTACTTGTTTTTTGTGCAATCATGCCTATGAAAGTAAATGCAGCCCTTGCAATAAAAACATCCGACAGTAGTACCCGGTATTATTACAAAATCGTAAATGAAAGAACCAAATTAGAATTACATATGGCTGCTGACAATAGAGCCTGTGTTTGGTATGATAGCGGTGACTCAAACCAGTGGTATATTGTCTATGGTGGATTCAGTTATGAATATGGAGCTCCCGTTTATAAAATAATAAACCGTAGAACGAATCTAGAACTGCATATGGCTGCTGACAATAGAGTTGGTGGGTGGAATAATGCAGGAAATTCAAACTTGTGGAAGTTTGAAGAACTGCAGTACAGTACTGTCTTTAGGCTTAGAAATGTAAGGACTAGCTTAGAACTTCATAATGCTGCGGATAACAATGTTGTGGGTTGGAATGGTGCAGGAGACTCAAATGTGTGGACGTTTTATAGAGTATATTAAAAGAATTTATAAGTAACCTATGTAACACTCCCCAGCAGGTTTGTTAATAAACCTGCTGGGGAGTGTATATTTATAAATACCAACATACATAAGTTAATCACGAAGAAGAGTGACTGATTATTATCTACAGCATATCTATTAATTGACAATTAAGAAACGTCAAAAATCAATCAGATTTATATAATGGTTTAACATAATAAACTAATGAGACCTTCCTTTTCTGTGTAATATCTTTTACTAACTAATGGGCCAAAAGCAATTATATCAAGGAGGTAATAGTCAATCAAGGCTTTAGCTAATTCGGATTTATATAGTGTGGATTGCGGCTAGGGTAAAACAGCATTAAAAAACTACAAGAAAAGGGCTTTGATAGGAGTTGAGCATGATTACTAAAAAAAGTGTGTTGACATAACCAACGTAGTATGCCAAAATACAAATCTGTTAAGCGATGTTTATGCTTAATAAATAATAAAAAGTTAATATGTTGGTAGAGATATTTGAGATAGACAGTAAAACAACTGTCTTCTGTCAATTATCAAATTCTAACTGAATTTTCTGTTGGCTATTACGAGAAGGTCACACCCGTTCCCATACCGAACACGGCAGTTAAGCTTCTCAGTGCCGATGATACTTGGACGGTCGCGTCC